>NZ_DASYHE010000096.1:0-87265 GCF_035998965.1 Sphingopyxis sp. | reverse complement strand
GCACGTCCGCTTTTGGGCAGCAACTGGCTACCCCAGCATCAGCGCAGAACAGCTTTCCCCATAGCTCGGCTCATGACCACCGCGGTTCGGGCATCGAAGACTTTCCGACGCCCGCCGGCGTCCGAAACTCTCAACGTTTCCGGACAGGCTGCTCTTAGGCTAGAATTGAAAAAAGCGGACATTCACAGGCGCCGACACGTCTCGGCGAATGACCAGGGATGTCATCATCGCATCGCTCGAGTCTATCACTGCCATGACCGCGGCCCAGATCGTTGCGGAATCTGTCCTGCCGAACGATTGTTCTGAGAGGTCCTCGAAAGGGGAAAGGTCATCCGATGGAGGCCCATGACTTTTGGAACCTCGCCGGCCGGGCGGGACGCTGGGGCGATGAGTTCCAGGGCAACATCATCTGTATCGACCCGCAGGACGAGAATGCATGGCCCACCGGTGTCCCGGCCCGCGCGCGATATCCAATCAAGCGCGAAAGCGATGCGGTCCTAGAGAGCGGCCATGGTCTCGCCGATTATCTCGACAAGCGCGCGTCGAACGACGAGGCCGCCACAGAGGGTTCCGACCAGTTCGAACAGGTCGGCGCCTATCTGCTATCCAACTTTCTGCGCGAGGGCTCGATCGCGGACGCGGGCTTCGCCAAGCGCCACAGCGCGGACATTATCGGGCGCTTGGAAGCGAGCCTTTCGGCCCTGGCTGCGCAGATTGAAATCGACGCCAAGATCGTGGCGCGACATCCCGGCGTTAGCGCTCTCGGACTTCAGCGATTGCTCAAGGCGTTCCGCGCATATGAAGGAAATATCGAGAATCTCGTCCCTGCAACTGTAGAAAGCGACGATAGCTACGACCGGTTCATCACCATCATGCGCCGGATCAATACTTACCTGTTTCCGGCCTACCTGCTCCCACCATCGCACCGAGTCTGCTTGCACGCGATCTCGCGCACCGCGCGCAGGTCACGGCGGCAGGCGGTATCAACAAGCGTCTTGAGCGCCGCCTCCATGAGCTTGCGGCCTCAATCGGTGTGGATAGCGCCGCGCAGGTGGGCTGTCGCAAACGCCTTGGCCACGGCACACAGATCCTACGCGAGTGGGGTGGTCAGACCCATCGCGTGACCGTCGAGGCCGAAGGCCGCTATCTCTACAACGGTCAGACCTGGAGTTCGCTGTCCGCGATTGCCCGCGCGATCACCGGCGCACGCTGGTCGGGACCGCGCTTCTTCGGAACGCACTCGTGAAGAAGTTGCGCTGCGCCATTTACACCCGCAAGTCGACCGAGGAGGGGCTCGACATGGCGTTCAACAGCCTCGACGCCCAGCGCGAGGCCTGCGAGGCCTATGTCACCAGCCAGAAGGCCGAAGGTTGGGTGCTGATTCCAACCGCCTATGACGATGGCGGGTTCTCAGGGGGCACGATGGACCGCCCAGCCCTCGCGCAGTTGCTCGCTGATGTGCGCGCCGGGAAGGTTGACGTGATCGTCGTCTACAAGGTCGACCGCCTCACCCGCGCCCTGTCGGACTTCGCGCGGATCGTCGATGTCCTCGATGCGGCTGGCGCCTCGTTCGTTAGCGTGACCCAGGCTTTCAACACGACGACCAGCATGGGACGCTTGACCCTCAACGTCCTGCTGTCCTTCGCGCAGTTCGAGCGCGAGGTCATCGCCGAGCGCGTGCGCGACAAGGTGGCACAGTCCAAGGCGCGCGGTATCTGGATGGGTGGTAACGTGCCGCTCGGCTATGATGTGCAGGACCGCAAACTGCTCGAAAACCCGACCGAGGCATCCACCGTCGCGCACATCTTCCGGTCCTATCTGGACCAGCCGTCGGTGCGGGCATTGAAGGAAAAGCTCGACATGCAGGGCGTCCGCACCAAGGTACAGCAGGGCAAGACCGGGCAGCGCGGAGGCGTGCCGTTCTCGCGCGGCGCCCTCTACTGGCTGCTGTCGAACCCGATCTACATCGGCAAGCTGCGCCACAAGGACAAGCTGCACGATGGCCAGCACGACGGTATCGTTCCGCTGGAGCTGTGGGATGCGGTCCAGGCGAAGCTCAGGGACTCTGCCGCCGAACGCGGCAATGCGACAACAGGCAATAGCACCGCCCTGCTCACAGGCATGATCCATGACGCAGCCGGTCGGCGGATGTCGCCCTCGTTCACGGTGAAGGACGGCCGACGGTACCACTATTATGTGTCGAGCATCAGCAAGGACATTGATCGCGGTCTCTCTGGTGCATCGGCAGCACAGGTCGCCCGCGTACCTGCACGGCGTCTCGAAGCCGCAGTGCGCGAAGCCCTACGGGCGCTTCTTCTGGACGAGGCTCAACTTGCCGGTCTGTTTGGTGATGGCGATACCGCCACGACGCGGCGACGACTGGCGACCGCGGTGGAACTGGCGCGGCACTTCGGACCGCATGCAATAGATGGCGCGCACTCGCTGCTTGCCCGCTTGGACTTCGCCATCGTCATCCATCGCGATCGGGTAGAAGTCAGCGTCGCCCGCTCCGCGCTGCTTGCATCGCTCGATCACGACGTCAGCCCCGCAGCCGATGATGACCGGCGTATCGCCGTGATCGTCGATACCAACATCACTCACCGCAAGCGCGGCGCTCGCCTCGTGATCGCACGAAAATTACGCGACGAAAACACTCCCGATCCGAAGCTAGTGGCTCTCGTAAGAAAGGCGCATCAAGCACGCGCCGCGTTATTCTCGAACGCCGCCCCCCGTGGCAACCGTCACATCGAACGCCTAGCCCGGCTCGCCTATCTCGCGCCCGACATCACGTCTGCGATTCTTGACGGCACCCAGCCTGCGACCTTGACGAGCCGGAGCCTTCTCAAGCTTCCTGGCCTCCCGCTCGAATGGACCGAGCAGCGGAAAATGCTAAAGTTCGCATGATCGCTGGCTGCTGCGGTGGCCACAATAATCACCCGCAGAGACGCCGTGCCCTTCCGTTATGATCTCGGGCAATCGCGCCTCGGTCTCTGACCACAACTAGAATCCAGCTCGCGAGAACCCCGCTGGACTGCGGCGTTCGAAGCACAAGCACACGATATAATCGAATTATATCAATATCTTGGGTGTGGGTGGTGCACCCGACTGGATTCGAACCAGTGGCCCCCAGATTAGGAATCTGATGCTCTATCCTGCTGAGCTACGGATGCGCCGCCGTTCCTGTAGCGGGGCGCGGCGCGCAGCGTCAATTGGCCGGGGTCAATTTACGGCGTCGGGCGGCGCTATCGGCACCAGCAGTGGCATGGCGGCAATCCCGTCGTCGCGCAGCGCCTGCGCCTCCTGCGGCGAGGCCTGGCCGTGGATCAAATCCTCCGCCGCGCGGCCTTCGTGCATCGCGCGCGCCGCAGCGGCGAAATCGCGCCCGACCCAGCGCGACTGGGGCAGCATTTCGGCTTGCTTTGTCGCAATTTCAGCGATCACCTTGCGCACCAGTTCGGGCGATATTGCACCATGTTCGGCAACATTATCCGGCTTTGCGTGACTCGTGATCGTCATCTGGTTCGACTTTGCGCCGATCCGCGGCGCCATCACGGCCTTTTTGACATCGCTGTCGCCACACACCGGGCAATTGATCAGGCCGCGCGCCTGTTGATCGGCAAAACTGTCGCTGCTCGCGAACCAGGCTTCAAACCGGTGATCCCCGGCGGCGCAGCAAAGGTCAAAAACGATCAAGGTCAGGCGAGACCGAGCAGCGGATCGAGAGCGCCCCGCGCGTCGAGCGCCGCCATGTCGTCGCTGCCGCCGATATGCTGTCCGTCGATGAAAATCTGCGGGACGGTGCGCGCGCCGCCCGCGCGTGCAACCATCGCGTCGAATCCGGCGCGATCCATCGTGACATCGATTTCCTGATATTCCACACCCTTGCGATCGAGCAACGCCTTCGCGCGCGAGCAATAAGGGCAGAGGAATTTTGTAAAAACTTCGATCTTGGCCATCGCCTATCCTGTCATCATCTGAACCGTCATATCGGAATCCAACGAAGCAAAGTCAAATATGTTGCTCGTCATCAGCGCGTCGGGAACCACCCGAGCCCAGGTGAGCGCCGACACGCGCGCTGCGCCGCTGCGCCGCAGCACTTTCGCGGCAGCGCGCAACGTCGCGCCGCTCGCATGAACATCGTCGATCAGCACGATATGGCGCCCCGCCGCGCGGGTTTTCGCATCATCCGCCAGCGCGAACGCCCCGGCGACCATCTTTTCGCGCTCGCGCCGGCCCTTGCCGCGAAGCGAGGCGGTCGATTTGATGCGCAGCAGCAGATGATGGTCGCGCGTCGCGCCGCTAATCCGCGACAATTCGTCAGCAACCAGCGCGGCCTGGTTAAAACCGCGCGACCACAGCCGCCAGCGGTGCAGCGGCACCGGCACCAGCACAATGTCATCGGCGCTGCCGAGCGCCGCCAATTGCCGCGCCATCAGCCGCGCCATCAATCGCGCGTGGCCGGTTCGCCGCCCATATTTCAGGCGGAGCGCCACAGTGCGCGCGACCGAACCATAGGCAACCGCTGCTGGCGCGCCTTCGAACGGCGGCGGACTGGCAAGGCAGGCGCCACATGCGATCGACCCGCCCGGCAGCGCCACGGGCAGCGGGATCGAGCAGTGCGAACAGGCGGGGCCGTCAAGAAAATCAAGCGATGCCCAGCAGGTCAGACAGAATTGCCGGTCCTCGCCCACGATGACGCCGCAACCGGGGCAGCGCGGCGGCAACGCATAATCAGCGACCGCGCGCGCCAATATCCGCAGGCCGCGGAGCCATGCCGCCGCCGTCGTGCCTGTATTTTCGACTTCCCCCGTCGCCGTTGCCATCTCCGACTTGTGCCGCATCGTCCGGGGCGGCACAAGCGCGGCATGTCGCCGCCGCCACGCCCGCTTTTTTCTGCCGCTCGCCACCGCGCCCAGCGCGACCGGCTCGCGCGCCTGCCTGCGTCGGCCAATTTCCTCGCCCCGATCATCGCCGAAACGCTGCTCGACCGACTGGCAATGGTGAAACGCGATTTCCCGCGCATTCTGCTCATTGGCGCGCATGATCAGGCACTGGCCGACCATTTGCGGGGTATCGGCACCGAACTGACGATCATCGAGGCTGGTCCGCGGCTGGCCGTCGCCAGCGGCGCCCTGGTTGCCGAAGCCGATGCGATCGATCTGCCCTTTGCCAGCTTCGACCTGATCGTGTGGCCCGGCGGTCTCGACGGTGTCAACGATGTACCGGGCGCGCTTGTGCGCCTGCACGCGTTGCTGGCGCCCGACGGGTTACTACTCGGCGCCTATCTGGGCGACGGCAGCCTGCCCCGGTTACGGCGCGCGGTGATGACCGATGGCGTGCGCCCGATCGCGCGACTGCACCCACAGATCGACCTCGCGGCGATGGGCAATCTGCTTCAACGCGTGGGCTTCACCCTGCCTGTGGTCGATGTCGAAACACTGACGGTGCGCTATGGCGACTGGCGGGCTCTGGTCCGCGATCTGCGCGCGGCGGGGCTGGCAAGCCGCCTGTACCCTGCCCCGCCGCCGCTAACCCGCGCCGAGGTACAACAGATCGCAATCGCTTTCGCTGCGCAGGCGGATCCGGACGGCCGCATCGCCGAAAGCCTGCGCATCGTCCATTTCAGCGGCTGGGCGCCGCATCCGGACCAGCCGCAACCGGCCCGGCGCGGCAGCGGCCAAACCTCGCTCGCCGCCGCGTTGAAACCAAAAAGCTAAATCAACGCCTCCAGCAGGCCGATCAGCGGCTTATCGGCGGGTGGCATGTCCAGGCTATGGAGTTCGACCGGGCGCACCCAGCGAAGCGCGCTGGCGTGCTGCGCCACCGGCGTGCCATGCCATTTGCGGCACACATAGAGCAGCAGCAACAAATGCCGGTCGCCCAGCATGTCGCTGGCGAAACAGGCGGGGGCCAGGCACGCCTGCTCGACGTCGATGCCCAATTCCTCGGCCAGTTCGCGGACCAGCGCCTGTTCGGGCGTTTCGCCAGGATCGACCTTGCCGCCCGGAAACTCCCATAGTCCCGCCATGGACAACCCTTCCGGACGCTGCTGGACCAGCAGGCGCCCGTCGCGGTCGACCAGTGCGGCGGCGACCACAAACAGGCTGGTTTTTGGCAGTTTTCCGGGGCTGGGCGCGGACAAATTGTTAACCTTCCTGTGCGAACATCGGCATCCTCGGGAACTACACTTCAGTCAGGGGTGGAACAATGCGCAATCTTTACAGGCTGATGCGGTCGACCAGGGCCGCCACAGCCGTCGAATATGGGCTGATACTGGCCCTCGTCTTTCTTGCCGCGGTCAGCACAATTACCGAAGTCGGCAATTCTACGATGAATATGTGGGACACAGTTTCGACATCGGCGACGAATGTCATGTGATCCACTGTCCGATTATGGGACCTGGCGGACAATCTATCCTGGTTCCGCCATTAAGATTTTCAAAACCTATTCGCCGTAAACCAGCCAGTGTTGACCCAGACCAGACCGTCAACAGGGTAAGTGATATCAGGAGACCAGTCATGAAGTTCATCAAAAAGTTCGTTCGCGATACCAAGGCCGCAACCGCCATTGAATACGGCCTGATCGCCGCTCTGATCGCCGTCGCCGGCATCACCGCCATGGGCGCGGTTGGCAACAGCGTCACCAGCACGTTCAATAAAGTCGATGCCGGCCTGAAAAAGAGCTAATCGGCACCGCCGCCCGGGTATCCGGTCGGAGAAAAAAGGAAAGGGCGGTCGTTACGACCGCCCTTTTTTTGTTTAGCTAACGGCTGGCATAGACGACAATTTTCACCTTCTGCCCTGGCGTCAACCGGCTCGACGCGGTCAGCCGGTTAAGCACTTGAAAACGCTCCGCCTGATAATTGCTGTACGCCATGCGCCGCGCCAGACTGGCCATCGTATCGCCCCGGCCCACGGTCACCACATCGATCCGACGCGGCTTGATCGCTGCGGCTTCGGCGGCGCTGAGGCGCCTCACGCTGTTGAACATGGAATTGAACACCCCAGTGCCCCCGGCTTTTGTCAGCGTGACAAAGTGGAACGCGCTGCTGCGCGAGAATTCATATGCAAAAACGGTCACGTCAACCTGTCCCGACTGGCTGGCGACGCGCGCGGTCGAATAATAAGCGGTAATACCATTGACCGTCGTGCGCTGGACCGCGCTTGGGCTGATCGCGGTGTAGCCCGCTACCGATTTGAACGCCGCGGCCATATAGGCGTTGATGTCGCCGTTATACGGCCCGGTCGTAAACTGCGCCTGCCCGCCATTGCCGCCGATCGTCACCGCTGCCGTGCCATTCTGCATCCCGTAACCACCCGGCACCGCAAAACGCAGCCGCAGGTCTGGGTGCAGAAACTCGTTACCCTCGACCACCCCCTGCGCCGGGTCGTCGCCATACAGCACATTATCGACGGCAGCGAGAAAAGCATCGGCGTTGCGCGTCCCACCGGTCCCGCCAGCGCGGCTTGCCAGCGTTTGCGCGTTGCGGACGCGTGAGGCGGGGTCGGGGTGGGTGCTCGCCCACGCGGGCAAAGACCGCGCGTCGCCGCCTGACAGCCGCGCGTCGAGATTGGTCTGATTGGCCAAGCTCGCCAGCATCGTCGACAGGGCCAGCGGATCATAGCCTGCGCTGCGCAGATATTGGACGCCGAGCTGGTCGGCCTGCAATTCCTGACTGCGCGAAAAGCCCAGTGTCGCCATTTGCGCGACCTGCATCGCATTGTTCTGGAGGAGGCCGCCGAGCCCGCCGAGTACGCCGCCGCTGTCACCGATCGCACCGCCCAGCACCGCACCGAGCACCCCGAGGATCTGGTTGCGCGTCGCCGCCGACTGCCGCTTTTTGCTGTGCTGCGCCGCGACATGGCCAACCTCATGCCCCAGCACCCCGGCCAGTTCGGCCTCGTCGTTCATCAGCGCCATGAGCTGGCGGGTGACATAGACATAGCCGCCCGGGATCGCGAAGGCGTTGTTCACAGGCGAATTGAGCAAGGTGACGGTAAAATCGCTGCGTGCATTCGACAGCCCCGATTGCAGCGCGATATTCTGTCCGACGCGGACCACATAGGCCGTCTGCGGGCCGTTATACGCGCCGCCAAATTCCGCCATCAGCTGCGGATGCGCCTCATCGCCCTGCTTCCGTTCGGACGGGGAGATGCTGGTCGCGGTCTTGATCGCTTTCAGCTGCGCATCGGCGACGCCGGTCACAGCAAGGCTGCACAATGCAGCCGATGCCGCCAGCTTGATCGCCATGCCATTCATTCTTTTTGTCCGGGTCATCGATGCGCCTCCCACATGCCGTTCGTCGTTCCGGGATATACCCTATTGACCGCGGCGCAAACCGCACCTGAACGGCGTTAGGCGCGCCGCGGCCGCAACATGGATCGTGAACGCAATTTGCGGCAATCGAGTTCCGCTGCGGCGTCGGTCAGGCGCGCCCCATGGCCAAAAATTTCTCCTCGCGCGCCGCCAGGATCGTGTCGCGCGGCAAGCCCGACAGGCTATCGAGTTCCTGCGCGATCGCATCACCCAGCGCGGCAATCGCCATGTCGGGATTACGATGCGCGCCGCCGACGGGCTCGGGGACGATACGATCGATGATCTTCAGCCCCAGCAGATCCTGCGCCGACATTTTCATCGCCGCCGCGGCATCGGCGGCCTTGTCCGACGTGCGCCACAGAATCGACGCGCAGCCTTCGGGCGAAATCACCGAATAAACGGCATGTTCGAACATCAGCACGCGGTTCGCGGCGGCGAGCGCAATCGCGCCGCCCGAACCGCCCTCGCCGACGATCGCCGCGACCATCGGCACACCAAGCGCCAGGCATTGCTCGGTCGAGCGGGCAATAGCCTCTGCCTGACCGCGCTCCTCGGCCTGGATGCCCGGAAACGCGCCCGAGGTATCGACCAGCGTTATCACCGGCAGACCAAACCGGTCCGCGAGCTGCATCAGGCGGATCGCCTTGCGGTAGCCCTCGGGCTTCGCCATCCCGAAATTATGCTTCATCCGCGACGGAATATCGTCGCCCTTTTCATGGCCGATAACCATCACACGGCGGCCGCGAAAGCGCGCCAGCCCGCCCAAAATCGCCTGATCGTCGCCGAAATTGCGGTCGCCCGCCAGCGGCATCCAGTCGTCGAACATCTCGGCGACATAATGTTTGAAATGCGGTCGGTCGGGGTGGCGCGCGACCTGCGTCTTTTGCCACGGCGTCAGCTTCGTATAGATATCGCGCAGCAATTTCGAGGACTTGTCCTCCAGTCGCGCGATGTCATTGTCGATGTTGAGCGTGGGATCGTCGCCCATTTCGCGCAGTTCGGCAATTTGCCGATCGAGCGCGGCGACCTGTTTTTCGAAGTCCAGAAAGGCTGTCATCGTGGGACCGCTAAGCCGATGGCGCCGCAAGGTCAACGTCTGCCGACTCCGGCCGAACGTCCATTTGCGCGAGCGGATGGCGGTGGTTAACCAGTTCGACCAGGCGGCGGCTGTCGACATGGGTATAGATTTCGGTCGTCGCGATGTCGGCGTGGCCCAGCATCAACTGCAACGCTCGCAGGTCCGCCCCGCCTTCGAGAAGATGGGTGGCAAAGGCGTGGCGCAGCACGTGCGGGCTGACCGCGGTCGGATCGATCCCCGCGCGGCCCGCCAAATCACGCAGCATCTGGAACAGCCGGACGCGAGAGAGATGGCTCTTGCCGGACGGGAACAGCCAAGGCGAACCGTCGGCGATGAGCGGCAGCCAGCGGTCAAGCGCGCCGCGCGCGCGATCCGACAACGGCACCAACCGCTCCTTGTCGCCTTTTCCCCGCACGATCAGATATTCGCGCTCGCCAGCAATCGCACGCCGTGGCAGTGCAACCAGCTCACTCGCGCGCAGTCCCGATCCATAAAGAAGTTCGAGCAGCAACAGCATCCGTACTGCCGCAGCGGCTGGCGCTTCGCCCGCGGCTTCCTCTTCGGCCTGTGCAAACAGCCGCCCGACATGATCGTGCGTCAGGATGCGCGGCAGCGGGCGCCGCGTCGTTGGCCGTGCAATATCGAGCGCAGGATTGTCGGCGCGGTCGCCTTCGTCGAGCAGAAAGGCAAAGAACTGCCGTAACGCCGACAGCTTGCGCGCCGCACTGCTGGCGGCAAGCGACTGATAGTCAGCCATCAATCGGCGCAGCGCCGCCACATCGGCATCGGTCAGCCGACCGGTCACAAACTCCGCCGCCTGCTCCAGATCGCGGCGATAGGCGGCCAGCGTGTTACGCGAGGCGCCGCGCTCGGCCGCCATCATCTCCAAGAAGCGGTCGATCGCTGCCCCGTCAGACATCGTCTGACCGCGCCATCAAACGGTCAGGTTCAGACACGCACCAGCGCTTCGGCGGCGATCATCCGAGCTTCGGACGCCAGTCCCACCTCGCGCAGTGCGCGGACGATGTAATAGAGATGATAGGGCGGCACTTTCGACCATTCGCCCTGCATCCCTGTCGCGGCCAGCAACGCCACCATCCCGGGTTCGCGCCGCTCGGCAGCCGCCATGATCGCGCGCGACCAGCGCGTCTGTTTGCCCAAATCGACGCCGAGGCCGCTCGCTGCCGACGCTGCGGCGTCCGTCTCGATCCGCCCGAGCCCCGCCAGCCCGGCGAGCAAGAATTTCGACCGCAGATAATCGGCGCTGTCGTCATCGCCCGAAAACTGCCCGACGGCGCCAGCGGTGGTGCCGTTCAGGGGTCGCGGCGAACCGACCGCCAGCACGCCCCATGCGCGGCTGCCTACAGTTACGGTCGGCACCCAGGCGATGGCGTTGGCGTCGTAACCGCCCGCCAGAATCGAACCCAGCAATTGCCACGGATCGCTGCCGACATCGGTGCTCACCGGCAATGCTGCGGCGGCGCGCGCGGTTGCAACCATCGCCGCGTAGCTTTGCATCGGCGCCGTCCCAGCGCTCCAAAGTCCCTGCATTGCCGCATAGCGGTCGGCGCCATTCGCGGCGCCAAAGGCGGCGCGGAGCTGGTCAGTCTGCGCCGCCAGCGCCTCCGACGGTTCCTCCTCGCCCGCCGCCGCGCTCAGCAACGACAGATAGGCTTCACTCGACAGCACTCCGCGCGCCGCTGCTTCCGGCGCCGCGGCAACCCGACTTGCCATGTCGGTCATCGGCGCGAGGACGGTCCACCCCTTCATATGGGCGGGGATCGACGTGCGCAGCGGTTCGGGGACCGGGACGGCCGTCGCGGTCGCCATGCCGAACCGCCAGCTTGTCAGCCGATCGACATTATCCCATTCGATCGTGGTCGATCGCCGTCCGCTGCCGGTGGCGCCGAGCACCCGCTCCGCGAGCAGAATGTCGAAGTTGGCAATCTTGCCACTCGATCGCACCCGGCCGATCGCCCACCCTGCGGGGCCAGCCTCGCCCGACAAGCCCGAACAAATCGCCGCCGCCAGCCGCCAGGCCTGCTCGTCGCCATGGGCCAGACCAGCGGGAACATAAGGACACATGCCCGCCGGATCGGCGTTGGCCAGATAGGTCTGCTGCGCCGCCGCCACCAGGCGCGGGCTGGCCCGGTCATAATCGACCGCCTGAACGATCCAGCGCGCCGCGATCGATTCGCCCATCCGGAGCAGAAGCGACGCGCGGTCGGCGGCCAGGTCGGCGCCGTTGATCGTCGCCGGGGTATCGATCGCCGATACCAGTGACCGCCGCAGCAGGATCTGACCCCAGCGCGACGCAAGCTGGCCGTTGGTCCGCCGCATGATCGCCGCGGCATATTGACCGCGCACACCAAAGGCATCGGGTGCGAGCCCCCCGGTTTCGGGGGTCAATGGTCCGATCCGCGTCAGCAAACGCCGCGCGCCGGGCGGAAGATCATATTTCAGCGTGCCAGGCGCGACCTCTTCGCCATCCTCGCCCTCCTCATCGGCAGCCTCGCC
The DNA here is from genome assembly GCF_035998965.1 of Sphingopyxis sp. Taxonomy (GTDB): domain Bacteria; phylum Pseudomonadota; class Alphaproteobacteria; order Sphingomonadales; family Sphingomonadaceae; genus Sphingopyxis. The sequence goes on along the minus strand of NZ_DASYHE010000096.1, from coordinate 75,354 downwards.
GGGCGTTCCGGCCGTGTCGGTGGCGCTTACCGTCGAGGTGACCGGCGGCGGGGTCGCACCGTTTTTCGGGGTCGATGTTGGCGTAGGTGCTTGCGATGGGGTCGGCGTCGGACGCGGTGCCGGCGTGTCGGGAGGATTGCCAAAACCTTCGGGCAGCAGCGATTCCTGCGCGAGCGCGGGCAGCACCAGCGCGGCCGCCAGCGCAGTACCCGACAGGGCCAAAGTCAGCATCAGCGGTTTTTTTGTCATCACGCCGCGCTTTCGGCAATCTTGTCGGCCACGTCCACCTCAATCCTTCGCGCCCGGACAGCCGGACCTGCAATTATCGGCGAAAACCGTTGTTCCGCGCGTCTCGAACGGTATAGCCGCGCCCACGATGTCGCGAAACCCGAAAAGCCCGGCTGCTGCCATTCCCGCGTCGATCCGCGACCGGTCGATCGTGCTGGTCGGCTTGATGGGGTCGGGAAAATCGACCGTTGGCCGGCGCTTGGCCCAGCGATTGGGGATGCGGTTTGCCGACGCCGACGACGAGATCGAGCGCGCCGCCGACATGACCATCGCCGATATTTTCGAACGGTTCGGCGAGGCGCATTTTCGCGATGGTGAGCGGCGGGTGATCGCGCGGCTGCTGGCCGGCAAACCGATGGTGCTGGCGACCGGCGGCGGTGCCTTTATCAACGACGAAACACGCGCGCTGATCCTGCGCGACAGTCTGTGCATCTGGCTCGACGCCGACATCGAGACATTGGTCGAGCGGGTCGGTCGCCGCAGCCATCGCCCCCTGCTCAAGAACCGCGACCCGCGCGAAGTGCTTCGCGACCTGGCGGCGGTGCGAAACCCGATCTATGCCGAAGCCCATCTGCGCATCGGTTCGGCAAGCACGCCGCATGATCACACGGTACGCGCGATCATGGAGGCATTGGCAGCGTGGAAAGACCCGCAATGGAACAGCTGACCGTCGAACTCGGCAACCGCAGTTATCCGATCCTGATCGGCGATGGACTGATCCGGTCGATCGGAACGCATGTGGCGCCGTTGCTGAACCGGCCGCGCACGATGATCGTCACCGACGCGCATGTCGCTGAGCATTATCTGGTGCCGCTCGGCACCGCGCTGGCAATGGAGAATATCTCCTTCTCTTCCTTCGTCCTCGAACCCGGCGAGGCAACGAAAAGCTGGGCCGGGTTGGCACGGTTGACCGAATGGCTGATCGGCGAAGGCGTCGAACGCAGCGATCATGTCATCGCGCTTGGCGGCGGCGTCATCGGCGATCTCGTCGGCTTCGCGTGCAGCATCGTGAAGCGCGGCTGTCACTTCATCCAGGTACCGACCACCCTGCTCGCACAAGTCGACAGCAGCGTTGGTGGCAAGACCGCGATCAACGTCGCCGCGGGAAAGAATATGATCGGCGCCTTTCACCAGCCCGCGCTGGTCGTGATCGACCCCGCGACGCTCGCAACGCTGCCGCGCCGCGATCTCGCCGCGGGCTATGCCGAGGTGGTCAAATATGGCCTAATCGACGATGCCGACTTTTTTGGCTGGTGCGAAGCGAATGGCGCGGCGCTGCTGGCGGGCGACAGGGCCGCGCGCGCGCAAGCCATCGCGCATAGCGTCGCTGCCAAGGCGCGAATCGTCGCCGCCGACGAGCGCGAGACGCAGGACATCCGCGCGCTGCTTAACTTGGGTCACAGCTTCGGCCACGCACTGGAAGCCGAAACGGGTTATTCGGCCAAACTGCTGCATGGCGAAGCGGTCGCCGCGGGCATGGCACTGGCGCATCGTTTCTCGACCGCGCAAGGCCTGTGCTCGGCCGCCGATGCCGACCGCGTCGCTGCGCATTTTGCAGCGGTTGGTCTGCCGCACGATCTGGCAAGTGCTGGGGTGGCGGCGGACGGCGCGACACTGGCGGGTCATATGGCGCATGACAAGAAGGTGCGCGGCGGCAAACTGCCACTGATCCTGACCCGCGGCATTGGTCGGAGCTTTGTCACGGACGAATTCGGGCTGGATGTGGTGGCGGCGTTTCTGGACGCTACGGCCTAGAAGAACCTCGTCATTGCGAGCGGAGCGAAGCAATGACGACAGAAAGCGACAGCGACGAAACTTACCCCGCCGCCTCCGCCTCTTCCCTTGCCAATTTCGCCGCCTGCCGCCGTTCGCGCAGCGTTTCCAGCACGCTCGCTGCCTGCCGCCCCCCGCCGGCGACAAAGCGATGGTCCATGCCGGCGGTCAGGTCGCCCTCGCTGATCTGTGCATGCAAGCGTTCGGAATCGAGATGACGCAAGGCCTGTTCGACATCGGCAATTTCATCGTCATCGACGTCGATCTGCTTCAGCGCCAGCAGACCCAGCGCGATCGAGCTTTCAAAGGTTTCGCGCACCGCGCCATCGACCCCGGCGCCGTCGATCGCCATCAACTGACGGCGGTCGAACACCCGCGTCAGGATCTTGGCGTTCGGGAAAGCCTTGATGATCGGGGCCAGCACTGCTGCGTCAAAACTGCGGTCGTCGGTGCAGAAAATGATCAGCCGTGCATCATCGGCATCGGCGCGGCGCAGCACATCGACCTTCAGCCCGTCGCCGTAATAGACTTTGGTGTTGAACCGACCCGAGGTTTCGATCTGACTTGGTTTCTTGTCGATCAGTGTCACCGAACAATCGACCGCATGCAGCATCTGCGTCACGATCTGCCCGAACCGGCCAAAGCCGACCACGATCGCCGATCCCCGCGGGGCATGTTCGGGATCGTCCAGATCGGCGTCGATGCTTTCGGGCGCAAATTCCAGATTGCGCGCGAACAGCATCAAAAAGGGCGTCGAAATCATCGATAACGTCACGACCGCGCTGAAAAGGCTCGCCGCCTCGGGCGCGATCAGCTGCGCCTCGGTGGCCTGGGTGAACAGCAGAAAGCCGAATTCGCCGCCCTGGCTGAGCAACAGGCCAAGCCCGAGTGCGACGCTCCATGGCTTGCCGAACAGACGTACAAGAACGGTCAGCACCGCCACCTTCACCGCGACCAGCCCGGCGGCCAGTGCCACGACGCGGAGCGGGTCTTCGCGAATGACATTGAGGTCGAGCACCATACCGACCGCGAGGAAAAACAGCCCGAGCAGCACGAGGCGGAAGGGTTCGACATCGGCCTCGATCTCGTGCCGATACGGCGAATCGGCGAGCATCACCCCGGCGATAAAGGCGCCGAGCGCGGTCGACAGGTGCAGGCTGTGCATGAAGGCGGCGCTGGCGATGACGACCAGCAGCCCGACAACCACGAACAGTTCGCGCTCGCCATAACGGCCGATGATGCGCAGCAACGGGTTCACGACAAAGCGCCCGGCGAGGACGAGGACGATGATAGCCGCGACGGTATAGAGCGCCATCTGCCACCCCGGCGGCGCGTCGGGGCTGGCGGGAGCGCGCGACAGCACCGCGATGATCGTAATCATCGGTACGATCGCCAGATCCTGGAACAGCAGGATCGAAAAGGCCTTTTCGCCAAAGGGCGAGTTGATCCGCCCCGAGCTTTTCAGGCTGGGCAGCACCTGCGCCGTCGACGACAAGGCCAGCGGCAGCCCTAGCGCCAGCGCCGCCTGCCAGCTGAAGCCGAGTGTCATCATGATCAAGCCCGAAAGGATCAGGCCGGTGATCACCACCTGTGCCAGCCCCAACCCGAAAATCGCCCGGCGCATGTCCCACAAGCGCCGCGGATGCAGTTCGAGCCCGACGAGGAACAGCAGAAACGCAATGCCGATCTCGGCAAAAGCGAGCTTCGATTCGCCGCCGCCGACCAAGCCCAGGCCATAGGGACCGACCAACGAGCCCGCGACGAGATAGCCCAGCACCGCACCCAGCCCGAGTCGGCGGAACAGCAGCACGAACAGCGTCGCCACACCCAGCAGGATCGCCCCCTCGAACAGCGCGGTGTCCGTCACCTTTTCAGCAGCGACCTCGGTCGCTGCCACGCTGAGGCCGAGCAGGGTCATACCCGGGCGCTTTGCTTTTCGAGCGCCAGGATTGCGGCGTCGAACGGCAGGAGGATCGCGCCATGCCGCGCAGGATAATCGCGCGCCGGGGCGAGCAGCCCGAACCCCGGCCAGTCGGGAACATCGCCAATACCGCCAAACCAACTGGCGATCGCATCGCGCGCGCCGCGTATCTCTTCACGGCTGCGGCCCTTGACGTGACGCGCCAGCAACGTTGCCGCCGCCTGCCCCAGCGCACATGCCTCGACATGCATACCGATGCCGGTCACCTGCCCTGAATCGTTGGCATCGAGATCGAGGAGAATGCGACTGCCGCACAGCGGCGCGCGCGCCGCGGCGTGATAACGCGCGTCCGGATTGGGCAGATGTTCTGACGTCGCCACCGCCAGCGCCAGGATATCGCGATTGTAAAGCGGAGCACTCATTGTGTCGGGGCCTCGGCTTTTGCTTCTGCTTCACGCGCCTGCGCGCGGCGTTCGGCGATCACTTTGCTCATCGCCTGGCTCGTCGCATTGAGCGCGGGATAGGTGCGGCTGTCGGTCATCCACGTCGGACGTTGTGCATTGCCGTAGCCAATGTCGTATAGCAGCGTCACGACCATGAACCCCAGCGCGGCGATCAGCAACCCCTTTACCGCACCGAAACCGGCGCCCAGCCCGCGGTCGAAACCGCCAACCAGCGACGCGCGGCTGCGCTGTCCCATCGCGCGCGATCCCCATTTGGCAAAAGCGAAGACGCCGCCGAACAGCAGCACAAACGCCAGCATCGCGGCACCGCCATCGCTACCGACCCAGCCGGTCAGCAGGTCGGTGACGATAGGGTGAAAGAAACGAACCGCAGCAATCGCCAATATCCAGGCGAGCAGCGTTGTCACTTCCTGCACCAGGCCGCGCGAAAAACCGAGCACCGCGCTGCCGCCAACGAGCGTCAGCACGAGGATATCCAGAGCTGTCAGACTTCCCATTCCGCCGGGGCTAGTCGCGACCGAGCATCAGGTCAACGAGTTCGCCGAGCCGTTCGAAACCGGTCACCGAAATTCCGCCAACCGGCTTCATTCCCTTCGGCCCCCAGCCGCGCGAAAAACCCAGCTTAGCCGCTTCGCGCAGTCGCAATCCGTCGTGCGACACCTGCCGCACCTCGCCCGACAGCGACAGTTCGCCGAACACAATCGCATCGGCGGGCACCGGCCGTTCGCTGAACGCCGAAATCAGCGCCGCGGCGACCGCAAGATCGGCGGCGGGATCGGTCAGTCGGTAACCGCCCGCAATGTTGAGGTAGACCTCTGCCGCGCCCATTTGCAGCCCGCAGCGCGCTTCGAGCACCGCGAGCACCATCGCCAAACGCCCGCTGTCCCAGCCAACGACGGCGCGGCGCGGGGTCGCGCCGCTCGCCAGCCGCACGGTCAGCGCCTGCACCTCGACCAGCACCGGGCGCGTGCCTTCCAGCGCGGGAAACACCACCGATCCCGGCACGTCGCGGCTGCGGTCGGTCAGGAACAGGCTCGACGGATTCGAAACCTCGCCCAGTCCCTCCTCGCCCATCGCAAACACCCCGATTTCGTCGGTGCCGCCAAAGCGGTTCTTCACCGCGCGCAGGATGCGATATTGGTGGCTGCGCTCGCCTTCGAACGCCAGCACGGTGTCGACCATATGCTCCAGCACCCGCGGTCCGGCGATCGTCCCGTCCTTGGTGACATGGCCGACGAGCACGATTGCGGCGTCGCTGTCCTTGGCATAGCGGATCAGTTCCTGCGCACTCGCGCGCACCTGGCTCACCGTCCCCGGCGCGCTGTCGATCAGGTCGCTGTGCATCGTCTGGATCGAATCGATGACGACGAAATCGGCGGTCTGCCGGTCGAGCGTCGCCAAAATGTCGCGCACCGACGTCGCACTCGCGAGCGCGACCGGCGCATCGCCGAGTCCCAGTCGCTGCGCGCGCAGCCGCACCTGCGCTGCCGCTTCCTCACCGCTGATATAGACGACCGACTTGCCCGCCTGCGCCAGCCGTCCGGCTGCTTGCAACAGCAAGGTCGACTTGCCGATCCCCGGATCGCCGCCGATCAACGTCGCCGACCCTGCAACAAAGCCGCCGCCAAGCGCGCGGTCGAATTCGGCGATCCCGCACAGCATCCGCTCGGGCATCTTGCTTTCGGCATTCAGCGTTTCGAGCGCGATCGTCCGCCCGCCCTTGCTCAGGTCATGCTTGGCCGAAAAGACGGTTTCGCCAGCCTCTTCGACCAGCGTGTTCCACTCGCCGCAATCGGCGCACTGCCCTTGCCAGCGATAAGTGGCGGAGCCGCAATTCTGGCAGACATATTGGCGTTTCGCTTTGGCCATGCGTTCGCGCATAATCGGAACAAAGATGGAACGCCAGAAGATTCACGGCGCGGCCGATCGCGATTGGCGGTTCGGCGCGCAATCCTTGTCACATCGCTGTCGCAATCGCTCCCTAGGCGCCGCCAGTCTTTCATCAAGGTGGTCTTCATGCGCCATTCGTTCGTTTCGCGTTTCCTGTTTCTTGGCACGGCCTTGGCCAGCCTGTCGTCGGCTGCCCATGCGGCTCAGGATCCGGCAGCCGAGGCTGCTGTCGATGCCGCCGCGGCGGGCGAGATTATCGTCACCGCACAGCGCCGGTCGCAGGATCTGACCGACGTGCCGATTTCGGTTGGCGTCGTCGGCGGCGATTCACTGCGCGACATTCAGGCGGGGGGCGAAGACATCATCGCCCTGTCGGGCCGCGTCCCAGGCCTCTACGCCGAAACGACGACCGGGCGCATCTTTCCCCGTTTCTATATCCGCGGCCTTGGCAATATCGATTTCTACCTCGGCGCGTCGCAGCCGGTGTCCGTGATCCAGGACGATATCGTCCTTGAGCATGTCGTGCTGAAATCGAAGCCGCTGTTCGACGTTCGCCAGGTCGAGGTGCTCCGTGGGCCGCAGGGGTCACTGTTCGGCCGCAACACCACCGCCGGGATCATCAAATTCGACACCAACCGTCCGACAATGGATTTCGACGCGCGCGGGCAGGTTTCGGTCGGATCGCTGGGCACCGTGTCGGCCGATTTCGGTATCGGCGGCCCGATCGTCGCCGATACGGTCGCGGTTCGCGTATCGGGTCTCTATCAGCGCCACGCCGACTGGATCGACAATATCTATACCGGCCCCAGCGCCGACGGCACCGTCGCGCCGCGCGAGAATGCGCTGGGCGGATTCGAGGAAAAAGCGGCGCGTGCGCAGCTGCTTATCAATCCCGACGACCGCTTTTCGATGCTGGTGTCGGTCCACGCCCGCGATGTCGATGGCACCGCGACCGTTTTCTATCGCGATGCGATCAAGCGCGGGTCGAACAGCGCCGGCACCCAGCGCCGCGACCAGATCGCCAATGACGAGGCGCAGAATAACCCGCAACGTTACAAGGGCTGGGGCGGGTCGCTCAACGTCAGCCTTGACCTTGGCGGCGCGACGCTGACCGCGATCAGCGGCTATGAAAACGCCCGCGGTTTCAGCCGCGGCGACACCGACGGCGGCGCTTCGGCGCTGTTCGCCTTTCCGCTGACCGGTTTCGGCCAGTCGCAGGGGCAGATCCGCGACCTCGACCAGCTGACCCAGGAAATCCGCCTCGCCAGCCCCGACGACCAACCCTTTACCTGGCAGCTCGGCGGCTATTATTTCCATTCGCGCGACATCACCGATTTCTATCAGCGCGCCTTTTTCCTGACCACCGCGGCGCGCAACCCCAACAATTGGGTGCGGCTGCGCAACGAAAACACCAGCTGGGCGCTGTTTGGCCAGGCGAGCTATGATCTGAGCCCTGCCTTCACCGTCACCGCCGGCGCGCGCTGGACGCGCGATACCAAGGAGACGCGACTGCTCAAGACCGCGGACACCGCGGCCGGCGTCGTCACCTATCGCGGTCGCCGCGATGTCCGCCTGTCGGACAGCGAGCCGAGCTGGGACCTCAGCGCCCTGTACCGGCTCAGTGACGACATCAGCGCCTATGCCCGCGTCGCCCGCGGCTTCCGCGGCCCGACGATCCAGGGGCGCTCGGCGGTGTTCAACGCCGATTTCACCACCGCCGATTCGGAAACGATCCTGTCGTGGGAAGCGGGGCTGAAGGGCAGCTTCTGGGACAATCGCGCCCGCTTCAACATCGCCGGCTTCACCTATACAGTGAAGGACATCCAGCTGAACGGCAACGACGCCAACGGCAATGGCGTCTTATTCAACGCCGACAAGGCGCGCGCTTATGGCATGGAGGCCGATCTGGAGCTGCGTCCGGCCGAGCGGCTGACGCTGAATTTCGGCGCCAGCTATCTGCACAGCCGCATTCGCGACCCGCGCGTATTCGCCCAGGTCTGCGCGCTCAACGGCACGATCACCTGTACGGTGGAGGATCCGGTGATCACCGTGGCGACCCCCTTCGGTCCCGGCTATTTCGCGCCGGTTGACGGCAACCCGCTGCCCAATGCCCCCGAATACAGCCTGAATTTCGCCGCGCGCTATGGCGTTCCAGTGGGCAACAGCGGCGAATTTTTCGTCGCCACCGACTGGAACGTCCAAGGCTATACCTCGTTCGTTCTCTACGACACCAAGGAGTTCAACGCGTCCGGCAATTTCGAGGGTGGCGCAAAGGTCGGCTATGCCGACGAGGATCGCGGATACGAAATCGCCGCCTTCGTGCGCAACATCACCAACGAGAAGAATCTGAAGGGCGTGATCGAAAATTATCGCGCCGCGATCTACAACGACCCGCGGATCATTGGCGTTTCGGCCAGCTTGCGCTTTCGTTGACCGGGTCGGGAGTCGCGCAGAGGCCGGGACGGCGGCGCGACTCCCGACTATAGCCGGGGCGAATCATCCCGCCAGCCCCGAGGCTTCTGCACCATGAAATTCTTTGCCGACACCGCCGACATCGCCGACATCGAGGAACTCGCCGCGACTGGCCTTCTCGACGGGGTCACGACGAACCCGTCGCTGATCGCCAAGTCGGGCCGCGATTTCAAGGAAGTGACCCGCGAAATCTGCGCGTTGACCAATGGCCCGGTGTCGGCCGAAGTCGTCGCGCTCGATCATGAGACGATGATGCAGGAGGCCGAAATCCTCCGCAAAATCGCCGACAATGTCTGCATCAAGGTGCCGCTGACGATCGACGGGCTCAAAACGTGCAAGGCGCTGACCAGCGACGGCACGATGGTCAATGTGACGCTCTGCTTCTCGGCGGCGCAGGCGCTGCTCGCGGCGAAGGCCGGTGCGACATTCGTCTCGCCTTTCGTCGGCCGCCACGACGACAATGGCTTCGACGGGATGCAGCTGATCTCCGACATCCGGCTGATCTATGACAATTATGGCTATGAGACCGAAATCCTCGTCGCCAGCGTCCGCCACGGCATCCATGTCCTCGAAGCCGCCAAGATCGGTGCCGACGTGATGACCGCGCCGCCGTCGGTGATCAAGGGGCTGTTCAAGCATATCCTCACCGACAAGGGTATCGAAGGGTTCCTCGCCGACTGGGCGAAGACCGGACAGTCGATCTAATTGATCCTCCCCACTTGTGGGGAGGTGGCAGCGCGAAGCGCTGACGGAGGGGGTCGGCGTCCTTGCGCTACGCCGCTTTATGCAGCCCGCCCCCTCCACCACCTTCGGTGGTCCCCCTCCCCGTTCCGGGGAGGATTACAGTTGACGTAAACGTCAACCAACCGCGATACTCCCGGCAAAGGGAGAGATTCGCGATGACCGACACCACCATCCTCACCGAACGCCGCGGGCACATATTGATCGTCACGATCAATCGACCCGAGGCGCGCAACGCGGTCAATGCCGCAGTTCATGTCGGCATCGGCACCGCGCTTGAAGAAGCGGAAAGCGACCCCGAAATTCGGGCCGTCGTCATCACTGGCGCAGGCGACAAGAGCTTCTGCGCCGGCGCCGATTTGGTCGCCTTGTCGCGCGGCGAAAGCCTCTACCCCGACGATCCGGCGCAGCAAGCATGGGGTTTCGCCGGCATGGTGTCACACCCGATCTCGAAACCAATCATCGCCGCCGTCAACGGCTTTGCCTTTGGCGGCGGCTGCGAGATCGCGTTGATGAGCGACATCATCATTGCGGCGGATCATGCGCAATTCGGCCTGCCCGAGGTCAAGGTCGGGCTGTTCGCCGCGGCGGGCGGCGCGTTTCGCCTCGCTCAGCAAATCCCGCGCAAGCTGGCGATGGAATATATGCTGACCGGCGACCCAATCCCCGCCGCGCGCGCCGCCGAGTTCGGGTTGGTCAACCATGTCGTGCCGCTCGCCGAGCTGCTGCCCACCGCGATCGCGCTGGCCGAAAAGATCGCCGCCAATGCGCCGCTGTCGGTGCAGGCGTCGAAACGCGTGGCGCTGGGCATCCACGACGGCCGCATCGCCGCCGATGCGCCCTATTGGGAGGCCAACACGCTCGAACGTACCGCGCTGATGCGCAGCGAGGACGCACGCGAAGGCCCACGCGCCTTTGCCGAAAAGCGCAAGCCGGAATGGAAGGCGCGCTGACATGTCGATGACCGATCCCGAGCGCATTCCCGTCATTATCGGTGTCGGGCAGGTCAACGACCGGCCCGAGGATCCCGACGACGGTCTCGATTCGCTCGGGTTGATGGTCGCGGCGCTCAAGGTCGCCGCCGCGGACGCTGGCGTATCGCTCGCCGATCTCGACAGTCTGGCAATCGTCGATCAGATCAGCTTTCATCACCTCGGCAAGCTGTGCGAGCCCCTCGCCGCCGCGATCGGGGCGGCGCCCGCGATCAACTATCAGTCCGCCGCGCCGCACGGCGACACGCCGGTCCGCCTGCTCAACGAAGCGGCGAACCGCATCGGGGCGGGCGAGGTCAAACTTGCGGCGATCGTCGGTGCCGAGGCGCTGCGGACTGCCGCAGGGCGCGCAGCCAAAGCCGCGAGCGGCGAGGACAAAAGCTATAACGCGATCCGCAAGGTCGCGACCCGGCGCGAGCCGAATTATGCGCAGCTGCACGGGCTGGCCGCCCCCGTCGATGTCTATCCGCTCTACGAAAATGCAACGCGCGCCGCGTGGGGGCAGAGCCTGACCGACGCGCAGGCCGAAAGCGCCGAAATCTGGTCGCGATTTTCCGAAGTCGCCGCCGCGAACGATGGCGCTTGGATCCGCAAAGCGGCGTCGCCGGAGGACATCCTCCGCGTCGACGAACGCAACCGGCCGATCGCCTTTCCCTATTCCAAGCTGATGGTCGCCAACTCGTCGGTCAATCAGGGCGCGGGCTTCATAGTCGCCAGCCTTGCCGAAGCCTGGCGGCGCGGCTTCCCGGAAGACCGCCTGATCTATGTCGGCATGGGCGCCGCGGCGAAGGAGCCCGCCAGCATCCTCCATCGCGATCGCTACGACGCCAGCGTCAGCATGGAAACGTCAATCACCCGCACGCTCGATCTGAACGGCATGACCGCCGCCGATTTCGATCATGTCGAGCTCTACAGCTGCTTTCCGTGCGTGCCGAAGATGGCGCGTCGCATTCTGGACTGGCCGGTTGAGCGCCCCGCCACCGTCTTCGGCGGGCTGACCTTTGGCGGCGGCCCGATCGCCAATTATATGAGCCACGCGATCGTCTCGATGGTGGAGCGGCTGCGCGTCAAGGGTCGCTATGGCTTCCTGTTCGCCAACGGCGGCTTCGCCACCGACAATCATTGCATCGTGCTGGGCAAGGAGCCGATCGCCGCCGCCAGCTTCCCGCAGGATTTCGACTATCAGTCCGAAGCCGAAGCCAAGCGCGGGCCGGTTCCCGACCTGGTCGAAGATTATGCCGGACCGGCGACGATCGAGAGCTACACGGTCTTTTATGGTCGCGACGGCAGCCCCAAAGCCGGCGTCGTCGTCGCGCGGACGCCCGATGACAAGCGCACTTTGGCGCATGTCGATGTCAGCGACGCGCCGATGCTGGCGCTGCTGACCGACGGCACCGCCGAACCGGTGGGCATGCCGGGCCGGATTATCGCATCGGGCGAAGGATTCGGCTGGCGCGCTGCATGAGATGCACTTGTGCTATCTAAGGCTCACCGGCGCGTTTGATTGATGATATTTCTCCTCCACAATTTTGGGGGAGACGATTCGATGCGCGCACTCTGGCTGGTCGCAATGATGGTGCCGCTCGCGGGCTGCACGGCGACATCGGCGGACGTCGCGACGAAAGCAGCCCCGGTTCCGGCGTTCGAAAACCGGGCGTTCGATGCCGTTACCGAAACCGAACTCGTCCGCTACACAGGCGAAGGCGACTTTCGGCGCTATCTTAAAGAACTCGAACGCGTCAGGGATCGTGTGAAGCGTGCCGACGCGGCGACCCGCGAGGACGGGCAGATCGTCGTCGCGGCGTTCACGCAGGACGAGCCGCCGGTGTGCGAAGACCCCGACCTCTGCCCCGACGACAGCGCCGACCAGGTCGTGGTGACCGGATCGCAGGTCGCGGCGGCGCCGACGTCGATCACCAATGTTCAGACCGCGGGGGTCGACGAAGGCGACATCGTCAAGCAGATCGGCGACTATCTGCTCGTGCTGCAGGACGGCCGCATTTTTGCGATCAACGTCAAGACGATGCAGTTGACCGATCGCGCCGACGTCTATCGGCGCCTGCCCGCCGACCGCGTCAAGAAATACAAGTGGGAAGACGATTTCGAAGGCGCCGACTGGTACGACGAGATGCTGGTCCAGGGTGACCATGTCATCATCACCGCCAACAGCTATGAAGACGATGCGAGCGAATTGTCGATCTTCAAGCTCGATCAGGCCAGCGGGCGGGTGACGAGCGAGGGCGTGTTCCTGATCACCTCCGACGATTATTACGACGTCGACAATTATGCGACGCGCATCGTCGGCGACCGGCTGGTTGTCTATACTCCCTATTCGCTCGAACAGTTCGAAGCGCTGGACGACCGCCCGGTCCTGCGCCGCTGGTTGCCGGAAGCCGAACGCAAGCAGCGGCAGGCTGACGGCAGCCCGCTGCTCGACGTCCGATCGATCTACAAGCCCCTCCTGCGCACCGCCGAACCGACGATCCATGCAATTTCGGTGTGCCCGCTCGGCGATTTTGACCGCAAGCGTCGCCTCGACTGCCGCACCACCGGCTTTGTCGGCCCGCGCGCCGCCGAAATGTTCGTGTCGCCCGAAACAATTTATCTCTGGAACACGGCGCTCGATGATCGGGACACCTACGACCTCAAGGCGTGCGTAGACGATTGGACCGGCGACGTCCCCTATCCTGCCCAGCCGCGCGCCGACCGTCGCGACGTGGCTCCCGCCGCGCTCTATCGCCTGCCGATCCGGGCGCGCGATGCAACGGTCGTTGGCGTGTCGGGCTATCCCTATGACCATCTGTCGATGGACGAACGCGACGGCGAGTTCCGGGCGCTCACCGACTGGAGCACGATCCGTTGCAACAATTATGGCGCCCCCGCCGAAAACAGTTTTCTGAAAATCCGGACCAGCGAATTCGGGACGCTGTTCGAACCCGTCCCCGACCACGCATTCACGCCCCTGCCGCCGACCGGCAAGCGGTTTATCGAAAACCGCTTTGCCGACGATTGGCTTGTGTTCGGCGGCCGCGACCGGTGGGGCGGCTATCCGCCCGATGCCAACGACGGAGCGCAGTCGAGCAAGGTGGTCGCCGTGCCGGTCCAGCGCCCGCGCGAAGCCGTGATCATCGATGTTCCGCACAACATCGTGCGCACCGAACGCGTCGGCAATGACATCATCGTCAACGGCTATCGCGACGGCACGGGACTGAACCTGACGCTGGTCGGGCTCGGCAAGGACGCGCGTATCCTATCGACCACTTTCCTTTCGCGCCGTTACGAAAGCGAAGGCCGCAGCCACGCGTTCAACAGCGTTGTCGATGCAGGCGGCAATGGCATCATCGGAGTGCCGACCGTCAAGCGAACCGAAGGATCGGGCCGCTGGTGGTGGCGTTCGAACAGCTCCGACCTCAGTTTCCTGACCAAATCGCCGGCTGGCAAGCTGGCCGATGCGGGCACGCTAATCGCCACCGCCGCGGACGATGTCGAAACCCACCCCGACTATAAATGCGAAGTGTCGTGCATCGACTGGTACGGCAACTCGCGCCCGGTCTTCATCGCCGGTCGCATTTTCGGGCTGATGGGCACCAGCCTGGTCGAAGCGCGCATCGACGCGGGCCAAATCAAAGAGATCGCGCGCATCGACCTGACGACGCCGCTGCCGCCACGCTGACTCGGCTCAGCGGATTACGCGATGTCGAACCGGACACCCTGCGCCAGCGGCAGGGTGTCCGAATAATTCACCGTATTCGTCGCGCGCCGCATATATTGGCGCCAGCTGTCAGATCCACTTTCGCGGCCCCCGCCCGTCTCTTTCTCGCCTCCGAAAGCCCCGCCGATCTCGGCGCCGCTCGTCCCCAAATTGACGTTCGCGATCCCGCAGTCGCTTGCCGCCAGGAACCGCTCGGCCTCGCGCACATCGGTGGTGAAAATCGCCGACGACAACCCCGCAGCAACGTCGTTGTGAAGCTCGATCACCGCGTCCAGATCATAATAGCGCATGACGTAGAGGATCGGCGCAAAGGTCTCGTCCAGCACCGGCCCGACCTGCCCCGGCATTTCGACCAGCGCGGGTTTCACGTAATGGCTGTCGCCGTCGCCGATGCGGTCGCCACCAGATACCACCCCGCCCGCCGCGCGCGCTGCCGCGAGTGCGCCTTGCATGGCCTCGAATGCGGCGCCGTCGATCAGCGGCCCGACGAGCACCTCGCCCTCCAGCGGATTGCCGACGCGAACGCTGGCGTAGGCCGCCTTCAACCGGGCGACGAAGGCATCATAAATGCTGTCGTGGACAAACAACCGCCGCGTCGTCGTGCAGCGCTGCCCCGCCGTCCCCATCGCCCCGAACGCCACGCCGCGCAGCGCGAGATCAAGATCGGCCGAGGGCGCGACGATCGCGCCATTGTTGCCGCCCAGCTCCAGGATCGCGCGCGCAAAACGTGCCGCCAGTCGCGGCGCCGCGCTACGTCCCATGCGGGTCGATCCGGTTGCGGAAACGAGCGCGACGCGCCGGTCGTCCACCAGTGCCTCTCCCGCCTCGCGCCCGCCGATCAACAGTTGCGACAGCCCCTCGGGCGCATCGCCGAAACGCGCAACCGCGCGGTCAAACACTGCCTGCACAGCCAGCGCCGTGAGCGGCGTCTTTTCCGATGGCTTCCAAACCACGCTGTTACCGCACACCAGCGCCAGCGCCGCATTCCACGCCCAAACCGCGACTGGAAAGTTGAACGCCGAAATCACCCCAACGACGCCCAGCGGGTGCCAGACCTCCATCATCCGATGCCCCGGCCGCTCGGTCGCGATCGTCAGCCCGTAAAGCTGGCGCGACAGCCCGACCGCAAAATCGCAGATGTCGATCATCTCCTGCACCTCGCCCGCACTTTCGGACGGGATCTTGCCCGCCTCGATCGTCACAAGCCGGGCCAGGTCGTCCTTCGCCGCGCGCAATTCTTCGCCCCACAGCCGGACCAGTTCGCCGCGGCGCGGCGCAGGGACATGCCGCCAGCGCCGAAACGCAGCGCTCGCCCGATCGAGCCGCTCGTCGATTGCCGCAGCATCGACGATCTGGACCATGCCAAGCTGTTCGCCGGTCAGCGGCGTCACCGCTGGCATCGACCCGTCGGTCCACAACGCGCGGGAAACGCCCAGCCGGTCCAGCAGATCACCCGTCGATTGGCCCAGTTGAACCATAGTCCGCCCCTTTGTCGGCGCCATCGCGCCTTGCAACTTGTATCGTGCGGGTTATCGCAGCCAGCAAGCGAGTCAAATCGAAAGCGGGAGAAGCAGCCGTGTCCGACCTACCCCCCTCCGAACCCCTCGTCCCCGTTCCCGCCGACGCGGCCGCCAATACGCATTGCACCGCCGCCGACTACGACCGCCTTTACCGGCAGAGCGTCGAGGATCCCGATACCTTCTGGGCCGAGCAGGCGAAGCGGATCGACTGGATCACCCCGCCCACTAGGATTGCCAACTGGTCCTATGACCCGGTGGAAATCAAATGGTATGAGGATGGCGTCCTCAACCTTTGCCACAACGCCGTCGACCGCCATGTCGCCGCGGGTCACGGCGATCGCACCGCAATCATCTTCGAACCCGACGCCCCCGACGGCCAAACGCGGCATATCAGCTACAGGGCATTGCTCGCCGACGTCATTCGCTTTGCGAACACGCTCAAGAAAATGGGCGTCCAAAAGGGCGACCGCGTCACCATTTACATGCCGATGATCCCCGAAGGCGCGGTCGCGATGCTCGCCTGCGCGCGCATCGGCGCGGTGCACAGCGTCATTTTTGGCGGCTTCTCGCCCGAGGCGATCCATGGCCGTATCGAGGATTGCGGCAGCGACTGGGTGATCTGCGCCGACGAGGGGCTACGCGGCGGCAAAGTCGTGCCGCTCAAGGCCAATGTCGACAAGGCGCTTGAAAAGATCGATGTGAAGGCCGTGCTCGTCATCGCCCACATCGGCGGCGACGTCGCGATGAGAGAAGGCCGTGATCACTGGTATGATGCGCTGTCGGCCGACGTCGAGGCGGAATGCCCGTGCGAGCCGATGGCCGCCGAGGATCCACTCTTCATCCTCTACACCTCGGGATCGACCGGTAAGCCCAAAGGGGTGCTTCACACCGTCGGCGGCTACAGCGTGTGGACCGCGGCAACCTTCTGGTACGGCTTCGACTATCGTCCCGGCGAGGTCTTCTGGTGTACCGCCGACATCGGCTGGGTCACCGGGCACAGCTATGTCGTTTATGGCCCGCTGCAGAATGGCGCGACGACGTTGATGTTCGAAGGCGTGCCAAACTATCCCGACCATGACCGTTTCTGGCAGGTCGTCGACAAGCATCAGGTCAACATCCTCTACACCGCCCCCACCGCGATCCGCGCGCTGATGCGCGAGGGCGATGACTATGTGACCCGCCACGACCTCTCGTCGATCCGCCTGCTCGGCAGCGTCGGCGAACCGATCAATCCCGAGGCGTGGCGCTGGTACAGCGACACCGTCGGCAAAGGGCGCGTTCCGGTCATCGACACGTGGTGGCAGACCGAGACTGGGGGCATCATGATCACCACCCTGCCCGGCGCGCATGCGATGCAGCCGGGCAGCGCGGGCAAGCCCTTCTTCGGCATCCGCCCGGAACTGGTCGATGCCGACGGCAACAAGCTCGTCTGCGAACAGACCGGCGGCGCGGCCGAAGGCAATCTGTGCATCACCCACAGCTGGCCGGGGCAGGCGCGGACAATCTATGGCGATCATGGTCGCTTCGCCGAAACCTATTTTTCGACCTATAAGGGCAAATATTTCACCGGCGACGGCTGCCGCCGCGATGCCGACGGTTATTGGCGGATCACCGGGCGGGTCGACGATGTCATCAACGTGTCGGGCCACCGCATGGGCACCGCCGAGGTCGAAAGTGCGCTGGTGCTGCACGAGCTGGTCGCCGAGGCCGCGGTCGTCGGCTTCCCGCACGACATCAAGGGTCAGGGCATCTACGCCTATGTGACGCTCAACGCGGGAGTCGAACCGACCGACGAGGTGACCGCCGCGCTCAGGCAGCAGGTCCGCAAGGAAATCGGCCCGATCGCGACCCCCGACCATATCCACCTGACACCCGGCTTGCCGAAAACACGTAGTGGCAAGATCATGCGCCGCATCCTGCGCAAGATCGCCGAGAATGATTTCGGATCGCTGGGCGACACCTCGACACTCGCCGATCCGAGTTTGGTCGACGGGCTGATCGAAGGGCGGAAGAACCGATAAGAATCGTCGCCTCCGCGAAGGCGGGGGCCGCTGTCGGTTTACGCAGCGAGGCAGGGTAAGGCCGATTGCGGCCGCGTTCAGAGGCACGTGACTATGAAACGCCCTTCGCGGGGGCGACGATTAACGGCTATTCCACCAGCGCCTCGCACAAGCGATCAGTCGCGAGCGCAGTCCGCGATTCCGCCGTATCGCGATTGTCCGCGCTGTTCTGCACCCCGCGGGTTTCGGTATTGAACGCCAGCAGGCTCCCGACGCGCTGATCGGGACAAAAGCTTAAATAAGCCCGAAAGCCGTTCTGGTCGCCATTGTGCCCGACGAACCGCACTGCGGCGCGGCGATCCATGAAGAAGGACAGACCGCTCTCAGTAGTCGTCGCCATCCGCCCCTGCGTAAAATCCTGACCCGCCGAAATCTGCGGAACCCACATTTCCTCGAGCGAAGACCGCTTCAACACCCGATCATAGTCGGTCGCACGCGCCGGGTCGCCGAGGAGGAACGCCAGATATCTCGCCATGTCGGGCATCGGCGCGTTGAGCCCGCCGTTCGACACCGTCACGCCGGTATCGACGTCGAAGGGTGCGGCGACCCGCTTGCCGTCGCGGATAAAATAGCTGTGCGAGCGGTGCGGCAACAGATGCGGTGGGGTGCGGTCGAAATAGCTGTCGTGCATGGCCAGCGGCTTCAGGATATTTTTGTCTATATAGACTTCATAATTCTCGCCAGACAGGCGTTCGATCACCTGCCCCAGATAGACGATGCCGGGGTTAGAATAGCCAAACCGGCTGCCCGGTTTGAACTCGACCGCGGTGTAGGGCAGCATCGCCACCAGCTGCGACCAGCCCGCCGGTTCGAACGGCTGCCAGTCATGCGCGCGCCAAGGCCAGGTGCCGCTGCGAAAACCCGCACTGTGGCTCATCAACTGGCGCAGCGTGATCGCACCGGTATCACCAAAGGGATTATGCACCGCAGCGAGTTCCGGAACATATTTGACGATCGGGTCATCGAGCGACAGCAGTCCGCGATCGCGTAGCTGGATGATCGCGATCCCCGTCATCGTCTTGGTGATCGATGCCCAATGATAGATGGTCCGCGCATCGACCGGAACATGCGCGTCGGTATCCTGTTCGCCCAGATGATCGGCCGCGACCGTCCGCCCGTCGTGCACGACATAGAAACTGCTGCCCGCGATATTCGATTTTCGCATTTCGGCGCGGTGCACCTCGCGAAAATCGTTCAGCGCCTTGTCGAAACGCGCCTCATCGGCAGCCGCTGGTGTGACCGTCAAAACAAAAGCAGCAGCAATCCAGCGCATTATGGCAATCCCTCGCGGTATAGTAGGGGAGAAGGCTGGCCGAAGGCGATCAGAAATGAAAGTCTGGCAGCTCGGCCAGCGCGATTCCCAGCGCCTCTGCCCACCCGTCGGCGACGCTCTGGAAATAGGCATCGCCGCGCTCGAAGCGCCGTTCGCGCACCGTCGTATAATCGTCGCGCTCGTGGATCTTGAGGTCGATCGGCAGGTCGACCCCGGCGTTGGCGCGGATCGTCGAGTCGAACGACACGCAGAGCAGTTTCACCGCATCCTCGAACGACATTGCGGGGTCATAGGAGCGCACGATGATCGGGCGGCCATATTTGGTTTCGCCGATCTGGAAAAACGGATTGTCCTCACCCGCTTCGATAAAATTGCCCTCGGGATAGATCAGGAACAGCCGGGGTTCGGCGCCCTTGATCTGCCCACCAATGATCAGCGACGCGCGAAAGGGCGAGGCCGCCGCCGGTCCCTCGGCGTTGTGGCGCATGACGATCTGGCGCAGCGTTTCGCCAACGATCGTGGCGATCTGGAACATCGATGGCGCTTCGAGGATCGACGGATGGCGGTCTTCGGGTGCCTTGGTGCGTTCGTCGAGCAGGCTGACCACCGCCTGCGTCGTTGCCAGATTGCCCGCCGACATCAGGGTGATGACGCGCTCGCCCGGGACATGCCAGCTGCGCATCTTGCGGACCTGCGCAATGTCGTCGACGCCCGCATTGGTGCGGGTGTCCGACATGAACACCAGCCCCTTGTTCAAACGCATCCCCACGCAATAAGTCATCGAATCCCGTATCCCCGCCCCGGATCGTTTCAGTCGCCCCCGTTCCGCTTATTGCTGGACCTGCAATTGAACAACCAGATTTTCCTGCGCCGCACCATAACGCATCCCCCGAACGGGCGCGGCATCGCGGTAATCGAGGCCGGTGGCAACCCTGATATAGCGCTGATCTGGCGAATGGCCGTTGCTGACGTCGAAACCGATCCACCCGATGTGATCGAAATGCGCCTCCGCCCACGCATGGGTCGCATCCTGCTGCGTCCGGTCGTTCATCATCAGATAGCCCGACACATAGCGCGCCGGATGCCCCAGATGGCGCATCGCCGCGATAAAGATATGCGCATGATCCTGACACACCCCGCCCTCGCTGCTCAGCGCCTGTTCGGCGGTCGTCTCGGCATCGGTAAAGCCGATCCGGTACGCCAGCCGGTCGATAATCAGTGCCGAGAGCGCATGGGCGCGTTCGATGTCATTGGCGTAATCGCGGCCCAGCTGCGCGGTCAGCGCGCGCACTTGCCGCCCCGCGCGCGTCAGCGGGGTCGGGCGCAGGAAGGTCCACAGCGGCATCGCGCCGCGGTGCGCGCCGATCACTCCGTCCCATGTCTCCAGTTCCACCGTGCCATGGCAACGGATCGTCAGCTCGGTCACCCCGCCATCGATCGCAATCAGGTCAACGCCATTGCCGTGATGGTCGCTATAGTGGAGTTGTTGCGTGCCGCCTTCGATATCGATCGCCCAATCGACGATATTCTGCTGCCCCGGGCGGCCCTTCGGCGTCAGTTTGAGCTGCTGCAGCGCATATTTGACCGGCGCATCATATTGATAGCGGGTGATATGTTCGACACGAAGTTTCATTCGACAAACCGATAATCGCGCTCGACCTGCCGCGCGAGGTTGGCAGTATCGCGCAGGAAGCCGGTCACATATTGGTGGAGCCCGCCGTCAAAGATCGACTGGATCGGCGCGTTGAGTTTGTCATGGTTCAGCGCATGGGCCAGCCGACACGCTTCGGTTTCTTCACCATAATGACGTTGCAGCTGGGCGAGATGGTTTTCCATCCGCTCGCTGCAAAAAGCCAGGCTGCGCGGCATCTGGCGATAGAGGATCAGGAACTCCGCGATCTTCAATGCGCTGATCTCTGCCCCATAGAGCCAGCGGTATGCGCGGTGCGCAGACACCGAACGCAGGATCGTTTCCCACTGCACATTGTCGATCGAGGTGCCGATATGCGCGACCGAGGGCAGCAGCAGATAATATTTGACGTCGAGAATACGCGCCGTGTTGTCGGCACGCTCCAGATAGGTGCCGAGCAGCGCAAAATGATAGCCGTCATTGCGCAGCATCGTGCCATTCAACGCGCCGCGCACCTGCGCGCTCTGCTGACGGATCGTTGTCAGCACATCGGGCAGGTCGTCCTCGCGCACCTGGCGCTTGAGCAGCGCGACGAGCGTCATCCAGCTGGTGTTGACTGCTTCCCATGTCTCGCGCGTCAACGCGGTGCGCGCGGTGCGGGCATTGTCGCGCGCCTGGCGGATCACCGACAGGATGCTCGACGGATTGGCGGGGTCGCGGAGCAGGAAGTCGATCACCCGCGCCGAGCTGTAATCGCCATGCGCCGCCTGAAACGCCTGATTGACCCCGGCGGTTACCAGCACCGATTTCCATTCGGCGGCCGCGGTCTGCGACCGGGTGAGCGCGATGCGAAACCCCGCGTCGATAAGGCGGGCGTTGTTTTCGCTGCGCTCAAGATAGCGCGCCATCCAGAAAAGGCTGCCTGCGGTCTTGCCTAGCATGGGCGCATCCTCAACCCCTCCCGCAAGCGGGAGGGGCAGTGAGACTTGCGAACTTGTTCGCTAGTCGCAACGGGGTGGGCTTTCGCAGGGTGGGGTCGGCCCACCCCGCTGCGGCTAAGTAGCAAGCTGCCAAGCCTCGCTGCCCCTCCCGCCTGCGGGAGGGGACTATTGTGGAATGACGACGATCTTACCATCAATCCTCCAACACCCACGTATCCTTCGTCCCGCCCCCCTGGCTCGAATTCACCACCAGCGACCCCCGGGTCATCGCGACGCGGGTCAGCCCGCCGGGGGTAATCGTGATCCCCTGCGGCGACATCAGCACGAACGGACGCAGATCGACATGACGCGGCGCGAGCCCTTTTTTAGTGAAGATCGGCACGGTCGACAGCGAAAGCGTCGGCTGCGCGATATAATTGCTCGGGTTCGCCTCCAGCTTGGCGCGAAACGCCGCGAGTTCCTTCTTGCTCGCGGCGGGGCCGACGAGCATCCCGTAACCGCCCGATCCATGCACCTCTTTGACCACCAGCTCAGGCAGTCGGTCGAGCACTTCGCGCAGATGCTCGGGATCCGAACAGCGCCAGGTCGGCACATTGGGCAGCAACGCCTTTTCGCCGGTGTAGAATTCGATGATGTCGGGCATGTAGCTGTACAGCGCCTTGTCGTCGGCGATGCCGGTGCCGGGCGCATTGGCGATGGTGATGCCCCCGGCGCGATAGACGTCCCAGATGCCGGGGACGCCCAGCATCGAATCGGGTCGGAAGTTCAGCGGATCAAGGAAATCATCATCGACGCGGCGATAAATGACGTCGATCGCCTTATATCCCTGCGTCGTGCGCATCGCGACGCGCCCGTCAACGACGCGCAGGTCATGCCCCTCGACCAGTTCGGCCCCCATATGGTCCGCCAGATAGCTATGTTCATAATAGGCGCTGTTGTGGATACCGGGGGTCAGCACCGCGACCGTCGGCGTCCCGCCGCAGGCAGGCGGCGCGCAGGCGGCGAGCGATTTGAGCAGGTTGATCGGATAGTCGCTGACCTCGCGCACCGGCACCTTCGCGAACAGCTCGGGAAACATCTGGAGCATCGTTTCGCGGTTTTCGAGCATATACGACACGCCGGACGGGGTGCGCGCATTATCCTCGAGCACATAAAATTCATTGGCGCCGGTGCGGACAATGTCGGTGCCGCTGATATGCGTATAGATGCCGCCCGGCGGGTCGAGCCCCATCATCATCGGCAGGAACGCGGCATTGCCCGCAATCAGATCGATCGGCACCCGGCCGGCGCGCAAAATCTCCTGACGGTGATAGATGTCGTAAAGGAAGGCGTTGAGCGCGCGCACGCGCTGTTCGATGCCGCGCGACAGGCGGCGCCATTCGCTGGCCGAGATGATCCGCGGCACCACGTCGAAGGGGATCAGCCGCTCGTCGCCGTCAACCGCGCCATAGACGTTGAAGGTGATGCCGGTGGTACGGAACAGCGCCTCAGCCTGCACCGCCTTGTGCTGGATGCGCGCCACATCCTCGGCCTCGAACCACCCGCAATAGTCTCGATAGGGCGACCGGGTTTCGCCCTCCTGGCTGTTCATTTCGTCAAAAAAGGAAATGCGCCTGCCCTTTCCACGCAACGTGCCAACCCATGCCGCGCGCCCGATGTCATCGGCCTGCGCGGCGCATCCTGTTCCAGCTGCTGCGTCGCTCGTCAGCTACGTGGCCGCCAAGCTTATACCCGCGATGCTAGCACCGCCGCACGGGAAGGCAAGCGCCCAAAAAAGCGTTAGAAACCAAACAACAGGCGGAGTGCGACGAAACCGACGAGCAAGGCGGTGAGCCGCCGGATCAGCACCGCGGGTCCGCTCTTCACCGCCAGCTGCGTCCCGATCGCGCCGCCGATCAGCACCGCGATCAGCAGCGGCCAATGGCTCGCGACGGCGCCGATCATCTCGCTGCCCTTGCCTTTCAGCAGCTGGCCGGTCAGTCCGAACAGGCTGTTCACGAGGATGAACAGGCTCGCGGTCGCGGCGACCGACCGCGCTTCGGCCCAGCGGATCAGGTGGAGGATCGGCGCGAGAAAGATACCGCCGCCGATGCCGACGACGCCGGCGAGAAAGCCAAGCGCCGCCGCGATCGGCAGTAACAGCTTGGGCGACAGCTGCACCGCTCTGGCCGTCTGCGGCTGGATAAGCAGCGCGAGCGCCGAGGCCAGCAGGGACAGCCCGAGCAATGTGACGAGCACGCCCTGCTTCACAGGGGTCAACCCGCCGAGGAAGGCCAGCGGCGCTGCGATGACGACAAGCGGCAGCGCCTTCGCCCAAGGCGTTACCCCGGCGCGCGCGAAGCGGATCGTCCCGCCGCTGACGACGATGACATTGCACGCCAGGCTGATCGCCGGGACCAACCCGACCGCAACCCCGCCCAGCAACAGCAGCGCGGTGTAGGTCGACCCGCCGCCGAAACCGACCGCGGCATAGAGCAGCGCGGTCAGGCCGAAGAGCGCGGCGAGCCCCGTCATCGCGTCAGGACAGAATCAAATCTGGCCGTGGCAATGCTTATACTTGCGGCCCGAACCGCAGGGGCACGGCGCGTTGCGGCTGATTTCCAACGACGCATAGGGATTCTCGCCCTCCGGCATGTCAGGCCGCGGGATCTGCATCGGCGGCAACGTGTTCGCGATGACGCCCAGGCCACCGCTGTCGATGTCGGCGCTATTGTCCTCACCCGTGAAAGGATCGATATGCGTTGTCAGGAAATCTGGAAGATCAGGCAGCGGCATCGCTTCGGGCTCTTCAAAGCGCAGGTCGATGCGCGCCACGGTGCGCGTCACATCCTCGCGGATATTCGACAACATGCGTTCGAACAGCGCAAAGGCTTCCTGCTTATATTCGTTGATCGGCTGCTTCTGCGCATAGGCGCGCAGGAACACCACCTGACGCAGCGCGTCGAGCGTCGCCAGATGCTCTTTCCATTGATGGTCGAGCGTCTGCAGCAGCACCGACTTTTCGATGCCCTTCCACGTGTCCGGATCGACCAGCGCCGCTTTTTCGGCCGCGACCGCATCAGCCATCGCCTGGATGCGTTCCTCGAAAATTTCGGGATCGACCGCGTCTTCCTGCATCCAGTCATCGATCGGCGGATGGAGGTCGAGGATATTGGCGACCCGCTCCTTCATCCCTTCGATGTCCCACTGTTCCGGATAGCTGCCCGGCGGGCAGGCGTCGGCAACGATCGCGTTGACCGTTTCGGCGCGCATCGCGGCCATCACATCGTCGACGGTTTCGCTGTCGATGATATCGCCGCGCTGTTCGTAGATCACCTTGCGCTGGTCGTTCATGACGTTGTCATATTCGACGACCTGTTTGCGGATGTCGTAGTTGCGTGCTTCGACCTTTTTCTGCGCGGTCTCGATTGCTTTCGACAGCCATTTCGACCCGATCGCTTCGCCATCCTCGAGATTCTTGTTCATCATCTTGGAGAACAAGGTGTCGGGACCAAAGATGCGCAGCAGATCGTCGTCGAGGCAGAGGTAGAATTTCGACAGACCGGGGTCGCCCTGACGCCCCGAACGACCGCGCAGCTGGTTGTCGATGCGGCGGCTTTCGTGGCGTTCGGTCGCGAGCACGAACAGTCCGCCCGCGGCCTTCACCGCTTCGCGCTCGGCAGCGACTTCGGCATGGATGCGCGCGATGGCGGCGTCGCGCTCGGGGCCTTCGGGCATGTCCTTCAGCTCGTCGTCGATGCGGAATTCTTCGTTACCACCCAATTTGATGTCGGTGCCGCGGCCCGCCATGTTGGTCGCGATGGTCACCGCGCCGGTGCGCCCCGCCTGCGCGACGATATGCGCCTCGCTTTCGTGAAAACGCGCGTTGAGGACGCTGTGGGCGACGCCTTCCTTTTCGAGGTAGGACGACAGCAGTTCGGACTTCTCGATCGACACGGTACCGACCAGCACCGGCTGGCCGCGCTCGTTCGCTTCACGGATCGTCTTGGCGATCGCGCCGAACTTGTCGGTGATATTCTTGTAGAATTCATCCTCATCATCGATGCGCGCAATCGGACGGTTGGTCGGGATGTTGACGACATTCATCTTGTAGATGTCGAAGAATTCGGCGGCCTCGGTCGCCGCGGTGCCGGTCATCCCCGAAAGCTTGGGATACATCCGGAAATAATTCTGGAAGGTGATCGACGCCAGCGTCTGGTTCTCGGGCTCGATCTGGACGCCTTCCTTCGCCTCGACCGCCTGGTGCAAGCCGTCAGACCAGCGGCGCCCGTCCATCATACGCCCGGTGAACTCGTCGATGATCACGACCTTGCCGTCCTTGACGATATAGTCGGTGTCGATCCGGAACATCTGGATCGCCTTCAGCGCCTGATTGACGTGATGGACGACCTGGGTGTTTTCAATGTCGTAAAGATTGCTGCCCTGCAGCAGTCCGGCATCTTCGAGCAGCCGCTCGACATGCTCGGTGCCGTCTTCGGTCAGGTTGATCGATTTGGACTTTTCGTCCTTCTCATAATCATCCTCGGTCAGTTGCAGGACGACCTCGTTGACGCGAATATACAGCTCGGACTTGTCGTCGGTCGGGCCGGAAATGATCAGCGGGGTACGCGCTTCGTCGATCAGGATCGAATCGACTTCATCGACGATCGCGAAATTGAAGGTGCGATGGACCATCTGCTGACGATCGAACTTCATATTGTCGCGCAGATAATCGAACCCCAGCTCGTTGTTCGTCGCATAGGTGATGTCGCTGGCATAGGCGTCGCGGCGCTGCATTTCGTTGAGGTTGGGGACAATAATCCCGGTGGTCAGCCCCAGGAAGCCATAGACCTGGCCCATCCATTCGGCGTCGCGGCGGGCAAGATAGTCGTTGACGGTGACGACGTGGACGCCCTTGCCCTCCAGCGCGTTGAGATAAGCCGCCAGCGTCGCGACCAAAGTCTTGCCTTCGCCCGTCCCCATTTCGGCAATCTCGCCGCGGTGCATGACGATGCCGCCGATCATCTGGACGTCGAAATGGCGCATCCCCAGCGTGCGAACCGCCGCCTCGCGCACCGTCGCAAAGGCTTCGGGCAGGATGTCGTCGAGCGTTTCGCCGGCTTCGAGGCGGGCGCGGAACTTCGGCGTCTGCGCCTGCAGTGTCGCATCATCATACGCCTGCATCGTGGGTTCAAAGGCGTTGATCTTGTCGACGATCTTGCGGATCGAGGCGACATAACGGTCGTTGGACGAGCCGAACAGGCTCTTGGCGAGGCCAGAAAACATCGAATATTCCTTGGAATGTGAATGGAGAAGCGGCGTGCAGGCCGCAAGAATATGCAAAAAAGCCCCGCGACGGGGCGGCGCCTGACGATCAGGACGCTAAGGCGTCGCTCTATTCGAGCGCGCGGTCGCTGCCAGTGAGCAGGCCGGGAAGATGCGGCGGCGGGGCCTTGCGCGGCTTGCGGCCGGTGCCGCCGCTCGAACGCCGGGTTGGCGTCGTCGCGGTCGGACGGCGCTCGCTATCGCTGACTTCGGCCTGCCCCGCGGTTTCGGCCAGCAGGACAAGCGCCCCCATCGCCGCCGGAACGGCAGGCGCGGCAACAGCCCGGTCGGCCGTCGCCAGACCGGTCAGCAATGCCAATAGGGTCAGCAATAACCGCAAGAATCGCCCCTGTTATCGTCGGAGCATAAGATATTGCGCCCCGGTCCCTGAACATAGGGTGAAAGTGGGGCGGCGTCTAGGGGGCTGCACCGCCGCTTTGGTCAAGGCATTGACCCTGCCAGCACCCAGCCTTGCCACGCAGTGATTGCCGCTTGACGCAAACGTCAGCTTCGCATCAAGTTCAATTAACAACAATGTCAGGAGGGGCGGGATGGCTCGAAAGGCGATTTTCATCACCGGCGGGGGATCGGGCATTGGCCGCGCGGTCGCGCGCCATTTTGCCGGACAGGGCTGGTTCGTCGGCATCGCCGACGTCAACCGCGCCGGGATCGACGAAACCGCGGCGCTGCTGCCCGATGGCGCCTCGTCGCGCCATGTGATGGATGTGCGCGACCGCGACCAATGGGCCGCCGCACTCGACGCCTTTGCCAAGGAAAGCGGCGGGCGCCTCGACGTGCTGTTCAACAATGCCGGGATCGGCACCGGCGGCCAGTTCGCCGACATGCCGCCCGAGGAGGCCGACCGGCTGATCGCGATCAATTTCGGCGGCGTCGTCAACGGCATCTATACCGCGCTCCCGCTGCTGCGCGCGACGCCGGGATCGACGATCCTCAACACCGGATCGGCATCGGGCTTTTATGGGGTAGCGGGGCTCGCCATCTATTCGGCGACAAAGTTCGCGGTGCGCGGATTGACCGAAGCGCTGGAAATCGAGTTCGCCAAACATGGCGTCAAGGTCCGCTCACTGATGCCGGGGTTCATCGACACGCCGCTGCTCGATCAGGTCAGCGCCGACAGCAATGCACCGGCGCGCGACCGGCTGTCGCAAAGCGGGTTCGAGATCGTGCCGGTCGAACGCGTCGCCGAGGCGGCGTGGACGGCAGTGCACGGTGACAAGGTGCATGTAACGGTCGGCAAGATGGCCAAACGCCTGTCAAGGCTTGCGCGCTGGTTCCCGGGGCTGATCATGCGGCAGTCGAAGAAGATCGACGGGTTGGGCGCGGCGGGGCACTAGCTCCGTCCCGCCTCCCGCAAGCGCGAGAGAGACCGTTATTTCTTCGCTGTCCCGCATTGCACCGATCCGGCGCCGACATTGCGCACGGTGCACACCGGTTTGCCGAGCACGACGGTCTGGCCGACCCCACGCGCTGTCACCGCGGCGGTCTTCCCGGCGTGCATTCTGTAATCCCCCGCCCCTTCGCCATCGAAGGTCAGCATGTCCACCTTCAGCGCCCCGGCATCGAACATCCCGGCGCCCGACACCGTCATCTGCGCCTGCTTCGCCGTGCCACCCAGCGTCATCGTGCCGTTGCCGATCATCGCGACCGACAGCCGGTCGGTGGCAATCGCCCCCACCGAGAGCGTGCCAGGGCCGCGCAGGCCGACGGTCACGCGCGTTCCCTTCATCTGGTCGATCCGCATCGACCCTGCGCCGCCCATCGTTGCCGATCGAAGGTTCGCCGCGTTGATCCGGATCGTCACGGCCCCGCGCGGCGCGCGGCGTTCCGCATCACCTGCAAACTGGCGCTGCCCGATCACCAGCCGCCCGTCGCGCGCCTCGACGATCAGGCGGTCGAGCGCGTCCTGCGGCCCGGTCGCCACCGCGCCGACCGGCGCGCGCGTCGTCACTTCTACAATATAGTCGGCGTTGATCTCGATCGCGTCGAAGCTGGTCAGCCCAAAGCGCTTTTCGGCGGCTGTAGCAGGAGCGACAGCAAACAGGACGACGACCGCGAGCGCGGCGCTTCGGGGGGCAAAGGTCATGGTGCCGCCTTACCCCGTTCGGGCAGGCGGCACCAGCGCCGCCTTATTTGCAGGTGACCGACCCCGATCCCAGCTGGCGCGACGAACATTTGCCGCCGCCACCCAGCGTCACGTCGCCCGATCCCATGATATTGACGTCGGCGGTGCCGGTCGCCTGCGCCTCGATATTGCCCGATCCGGTCACCGACACCTCCAGCGTCTGCGCGACGAGCCCGTCGGCGTCGATGTCGCCCGATCCGGTCACGCTATACTCGCCCGCATCCACCGTGCCGCCGCCGATCTCGATGTCGCCCGACCCCGACACGCTGATGTCGGCGCGCTTGCCGGTCAGTTTCGCGATCTTGAGGTCGCCCGATCCCGTGACCACGGCCTCGACCGCATCGCCGTCGATGCTGTCGGCGTCGATCGATCCCGACCCGGTCAGCCGCACCCCGTTGAGGCGCGGCATCGTGATCGTAATCTCGACATCATCGTCGTCGCGGCCCGAAAAGCTGAAACCTTCGCGTTTGCGCCCGATCGACAGCGTGGGGCCGTCGACTTCGATCTCCAGCCGGTCGAGCACCGCCTGCGGCCCCTTGGCGCTGATCGAAAAGGCGTCGCCCTGGCGGATGGTGACATCGTCGGGGCCAGCAACCTTGACCTCGGTGAACCCGGCCAGCGCATAGCTTTTGGTCGCGACCGGCCCCGCGTCGGCGGATCCTGTCGTCTCACTCTTGCGCGG
Source organism: Sphingopyxis sp. (assembly GCF_035998965.1). Lineage (GTDB taxonomy): Bacteria > Pseudomonadota > Alphaproteobacteria > Sphingomonadales > Sphingomonadaceae > Sphingopyxis. The sequence goes on along the minus strand of NZ_DASYHE010000096.1, from coordinate 45,548 downwards.
CTGCTCGCCGTCCTTTTTGTCGGCACCGCTGCACGCGGTAACCGTCATCGCCAAAGCCAGCGGCACCACCGCCATCGTCCAGTTACGCATCGCCAATCTCCTTTGTGTATTATACACATAATACACAAAGGAGATGTTGTCCAGCGCCCCTACCAGCGCAGCAACGGCGCCAGCAGTACGCGGCCGGCGACACCCGACAGCGCGACCGCCAAGCCGTGCCACAGCGCGAGATGAATCATGTCGTTCGACGCGCAGTGCAGCGCGACGATCGTTGCGCCCGCAGCGCCCGCCGCAATACCGATCACCCAGCCCGCCCGCGTCGGCGACGTCGGCGCCCCGCCCTTGAGCCAGGCGAATAGCGCCGCGCCCACGCCCAGCCCCGCGAACACGCCCTGTGCAAGGCATTGCAGACCATTTTCGGGGTGTGCCGCATCCATCGCCGCATGACCGTCGCTCAACGCCATCACCACGGCCGAAAAGGGCAGCGCGAGCGCCGCCAGACCGGCCCAGCGCCAGCCGCTATAGTCGCGTCCGACCCCCGGCAATCCCATGCGCAGCGCGCTCCATGCCGCGGCAAAACCCAACGCGACGATCAGCCAGAAGGCAAGCAGCGGCAGCGGCGGCATCATCGCACCGTCAGCCAAATCGTGTCGCGGCCCGGCGAGCCACAACAACGCCGCGGCGCCAACGAGCCAGCCACCCGCCACCCACAGCGATCCGCGCATCAGGCGGCGCGGGCGCACGGGTTCAAGCTCGCCTGCCAAATCCTCGATCAGATTGTCGATCGATCCATTCGTCATCTCATTCGCTTTCAATCAACTGCGCCAGCTTCTTCAGCCCGCGATGAATGTTCACTTTCACCAGCGACTCGCTCTGTCCGCAAATCTGCGAGGCTTCGGCGATCGAGGCGCCCTCGATCTTGACCAACGTGATTGCCTGCGCCTGTCCGGCAGGAAGCCGCGCCAGCATGCGGTCGAGGCTGAGGCGGGCGTGGACGACCTCGTCCTCAGCCCCGACCGCCGCGTCGCCTTCGCCCAGTTCGACCTCGTCGCGCTGACGGCGCAGCAAGTCGATCCAGCGATAGCGCGCGATTGCTGCCAGCCAGGGGAGAAAGGGTCGGCTATGATCCCAAGTGGCAAGCTTGCGGTGCATCGATACCAGCGTCTCCTGTACCAGATCGTCGATCTGATGCGGCGCGATGCGACGCGCAAAATAACGCGCCAGCCATTTGCCCGAATCGCTCAGCAACGCGCGATAGGCCGCGCGGTCGCCGCGCTGCGACGCCGCCATCAAGCGCGCCAGCGAAGGTTCGTCGATGCTCATCTGCGCCGCAGCGTAGCAGCAACTGTATCGAGCGCTAACAGTCCGCCGCCCCGCACGATCAATATCGCCGCCATCGCCGCCCACAGCGAATGAACCGGCCACCAGGCGTCGGGAAAAACAAAAATCTGGATCACCAGCGTCATTACCAGCAGCACGCCCGCCGACAATCGCGTCGCTAGGCCGAATAGCAGCAATAGCGGAAAGACATGCTCGGCATAGGTCGTCAGCGGCACCGCAATTGCCGGATCCAGCGGCAAGCCCGAAAACTCCGACGCGAACAGATCATATTGAACCGGGTCAATCTGCAAGAAACTGCCTTCGACGACCTTCGTCCGCCCCGAGCGCCAGAATATTCCGGCGAGCGCAACGCGCAGGAGGAGCAATGCGATCGATTCACCGACGCGGCCCGACACCAGCGCGACACCGCGATCGTAAAAGGCCAGAACGCCGCTCATCCATCAAACCCTTTCGAAAGCCCCGGCGGCGATCAGCGCCGCAACGGCCGCTCCGCCTTCGGGATGGTCTTCGGCAAGACGTGCGATAAGGTTACCCAGCGGCGTCATTTCGTCCGACATCGTGATCACCGCGGCATCGGCAGGCAGAACGGCGTGCAGCAGCACCGCCGCGTCGGGCCGCGTCACCATCAACGCGCGCGTCTCAGCGGCGAAGGCGGGATTGACCAGCGGCGCAGCAGCATGGGCCAGCGTCAAGACGCGCGTCGCCGGATGGCGCCGGACGCAAAACGCCAGCAGCGCCGATTCATCCAGCCCCGCCAAGTCGGCCAGCGTCAGCGCCGTCGCGTCAGGTGCGTTATAACTTTCGAGCCACGCCCATTCGACCCGCGCGAGATCGGCGGCGACGGGATCGACGAGACTTTCGGGAAAACTTTCCCCTATCAGCGCTAGTGACCGGCCCTGCGCGCCGCCGCCGTCGATGAAGGCGCGCGACAGCCGGTTGAACTCACCTTCACCCAGATAATCGCGCGTGTGCGGAAATGTGTCTTCGAGCGCGACAAGCCGCGCGTGCGAGATCGTGTTGGCATGGATGCGCAGCCCGCGCAGCACTGCGGCGTGATCGCCCGCGAACAGTCCGGCTGGCAGATGGTCGGGGCCGCGAAGCAGCGTGGCGGCTATCGCCGCCTGTGCCTCATGCATCGACCGGCTCGCGTACCAGCAGCAGCGCGTCGGCCTTGGCCACTTCGGCCATCAGCACCGCAAAATCGGGAACATCGCTGTCCCATTCGACCAGCACCGGCTTCGGCCCGGCGCGAACCAGAAATGCGGCGAGCAAATCCCAGCAACTGTCGCCCACCGGCGACCCGTGGTCGTCGATCGCAATCGTGCCGCCCATATCGTCGGCCTTGCGGCTGTGTCCTGCGACATGCACTTCGCCGACCAGCGCGAGATCGAACGCATCGAGCCATGGTGCCGGATCAAGCCCAAGGTTGTATGCCGACACCTCGACATTGTTGATGTCGAGCAGCAGGCCGCAACCGGCGCGGCGGCACAACTCGTGGAGGAAATCGACCTCGTCCCAATCATCACCGGCATAGGCGAGGTAGCGCGACGGATTCTCGATCAGCATCGCTCGCCCCAGGCTGTCCTGCACGCGCCCGACTTCGCGCACGAAATGGTTGAGCGCCGCGTGACTATAGGGAATGGGTAACAGGTCGGGGAATTTGTTGTCCGGCGCGTTGCTCCAGCTGAGGTGATCCGACACCATCACCGGTTCATAACGGACGCACAACGTCGCCAGCGATTCCAGCTCACCACGATCGACACCCGCCGCCGAACCCAGCGACAGCCCGACCGAATGAAAACTGAGCGGCACATGGTCCGCAATCGCGGTCAGCCAGCGATGCGGAGGCCCGCCTGCGCCGAAGTAATTTTGGGGATGAACTTCGGCCCAGGCGGGTGGAGCGCCCCGCTCCGCCGCCGCCAGCACGTCGGCATAATGTTCGGGCTTGAGCCCGAAACCGGCGCGCTGCGGCAAGTCACGAAGCGGGCGGGGGGGCACTTGGCTCAGCTCTTCTTGGCGACCGGCTTTGCGTTGCCCTTACGTTCAGCCAGCGCGCCGCCCATCTTTTCGCAGGTGCCCTTGGTCACATATTTCCAGGCATTGCCCTGGTAATCGACGGTCGATGTGCCGGCGCAGCTGGTGCCGGGACCGGCGGCGCAATCATTCTTGCCCTTCAGCGAGACGCCATAGCAGCGTTCCTTGGCGCCATCGGCGGCAACGGCGGGCACTGCGACCGCACCGGCGGCCATTGCGAGCACGGCGGAGGCGGCGAGCGACAGTTTCAGACTATTCGACATAATGGATACTCCCTTTGGAAACGGGTGATGCGGGGGATGGCATCGACAGGAGTTTCGGTCGCGCGCGCCCGAAGGTTACGCCGCGCGATCTGCGGCGCCATTTTATCGCCACCTTCGACGCGCAGGGGCGGCTTTTGCGATTTCGACCGGAAAGCCAGACCATGAGCGTAGCGTTTCGCCGCGAAAGCGACGACGATCATAAAGAGCCCGAATTCGAGCTGCCCATAGCGGTCGGCCCAAACTGGGTCACCCCGCGCGGGCTGCGGCTGCTCGGCGAAGAGGTCGCGCGACTGGAAGCCGACATCGCACAAACGGCGGATGAAGAGGGGCGGAAGAAGCTGCAACGCCGTCTGCGCTATTTCCACACCCGCCAATCGACCGCCGAGGTGCAGGCACCGCCCGTGGACGGCAGCATCGGCATCGGCAGCCGCGTGACCTATCGCCTCAACAACGCCGAAAAGACGATCACCATCGTCGGCGGCGACGAGGCCGACCCGGCGCTGGGATGCGTCGCCTTTTCGGCCCCGCTCGCCCGCGCGCTGATGGGCGGCGCAGCGGGCGAGCGCGTCGAATATCAGGACCGCGAAGATGCGATCGAAATCGTGGCCGTCGCAACCGATCCGGAGACGCAGGCATGAAAGACAAGTTCGAACGCCACAAACAGCCTTGGACACCGGCGGAAATCGACAAGCTGCATACGCTGGCGAAAAAAGGCATGCCGCTGAAATCGATCGCAAGGGCGCTCACGCGCAGCGAGGAATCGGTCAAGGCGCGCGCCAAGGCCGACAGCCTGCCGATCGCCAAGCTGCACTGAGCGGTCATGGCCACCAATGAATTTGATGCCATCGTGCTGGGTGCCGGCGCGGCCGGGTTGATGTGCGCCGCTGTTGCCGGTCAGCGCGGGCGGCGCGTCCTGCTGCTCGACCATGCCGATCAGGTCGGCAAGAAGATCCTGATCTCGGGCGGCGGCCGCTGCAACTTCACCAATGTGAACACCGCGCCCGACCGCTTTATCTCGGCCAACCCGCATTTCGCCAAGTCGGCGCTCGCGCGCTACACCCCCGCCGATTTCATCGCGCTCGTCGATCGCTATGGCATCGCCTATCACGAAAAGACGCTCGGCCAACTGTTCTGCGACGGATCAGCCAAGCAGATTGTCGCGATGCTGCTGGAGGAATGCGCCAAGGGCGGGGTCGATGTCCGCACCGGTCAGCCGGTGACCGATGTCACCCACGCCGACGGAAAATTCACCGTCCGCTTCGGCGATGCCAGCTTTTCGGCGCCCGCTCTCGTCATCGCCACCGGTGGCCCGTCGATCCCACAGATGGGCGCGACCGGCTTCGCCTATGACCTCGCGCGTCAGTTCGGCCTCAAGGTCGTCGAGCCCCGCCCCGCGTTGGTCCCGCTAACCTTGGGCGGCGACGATGTGCTGTTCCGCGAGCTGTCGGGCATCGCCGCCCCTGTCGAAGCGCGCGCGGGCAAGGCCGCGTTTCGCGAGGCGGCGCTCTTCACGCATCGCGGCCTGTCCGGCCCGGCGATCCTGCAAGTCAGCAGCTATTGGCGCCACGGCGAGCCGGTGACGATCGATTTCCTGCCCGACGCACCGCCAGACTGGCTGCGCGAAGCCAAACGCACGCGCCCGCGTGCCACGGTGCGCGCGGCGCTCGGCGCGATGCTCCCCGACCGCCTCGCCGATACCCTCGCCGAACGGCTTGCCCTCTCGGGCGAACTGGCCGCGCAAACCGACCGCAAACTCGCCGATGCCGAATCGCGTCTCGCGCGCTGGGATTTCCGCCCCAATGGCACCGAAGGTTTCGCCAAAGCCGAAGTCACGGTCGGCGGAATTTCGACCGCCAGCCTGTCGTCGCAAACAATGGTGGCCAAAACCGTTGCAAACCTCTATGCGGTCGGCGAGGCCGTAGATGTCACTGGGTGGTTAGGCGGCTATAATTTTCAATGGGCCTGGGCAAGCGGACACGCTGCCGGACAGGTGATTTAAGCCCATTGAGCCCCTTCTATCGGCCCGTCACCGCACCGGTGACCGCCTATGCTATTGAGATAATAATGACTTTCGAAAATCTTTCTCCCGTCCTTTCGGACGCCCTTACCGCGCGCGGCTATGAAGCGCTCACCCCCGTCCAGTCGCAAGTCAGCGAAGAGCAGGCCAAGGGCCGCGACCTGCTGGTTTCTGCCCAGACCGGATCGGGCAAGACCGTCGCCTTCGGCCTCGCGATGGGTGACGAACTGCTCGAAGACGGCCGCATGCCCTTCGCGACCTCGCCGCTCGCGCTCATTATCGCACCGACCCGCGAACTCGCGCTGCAGGTCAGCCGGGAACTGAGCTGGCTTTATGCCAAGGCCGGGGCGCGCATCGCGACCTGCGTCGGCGGCATGGACGCCAGCAAGGAACGCCGCGCGCTCGGTCAGGGCGTGCAGATCGTCGTCGGCACCCCGGGCCGTCTGCGCGATCACCTCGAACGCGGTGCGCTCGACCTGTCGGCGCTGCGCGTCGCGGTGCTCGACGAAGCCGACGAGATGCTCGACATGGGCTTTCGCGACGATCTCGAAGAAATCCTCGACGCCACGCCGACCACGCGCCGCACATTGCTGTTCTCGGCAACAATCCCCAACCCGATCGTCCAGCTTGCCAAGCGCTATCAGACGAACGCGCTGCGCATCTCGACCGTGGGCCAGGACCGCGGCCATGGCGACATCGCCTATCAGGCGGTCACCGTCGCGCCCGCCGATATCGAAGGCGCGGTGGTCAACCTGCTCCGCCTGCATGACGCCGAAACCGCGATGCTGTTCTGCGCCACGCGCGACAATGTCCGCCGTCTCCACGCCAGCCTCGTCGAACGCGGTTTCGCCGCCGTCGCGCTGTCGGGCGAGCATAGCCAGAATGAGCGCAACGCCGCACTGCAGGCGCTGCGCGATCGCCGCGCCCGGGTTTGTGTCGCAACCGACGTTGCCGCGCGCGGCATCGATCTGCCGACGCTCAGCCTGGTCGTCCACGTCGAAATCCCCCGCGACGCCGAAGCCCTCCAGCACCGTTCGGGCCGTACCGGCAGGGCGGGCAAAAAGGGGACCGCGGTCATCATCGTCCCCTATCCGCGCCGCCGCCGCGTCGACGGCATGCTGCGCGGCGCCCGCATCGAGGCCGAGTGGATGGACGCCCCGACCGCCGCCGACGTGCGCAAGCGCGATCAGGAACGATTGATGGAAAAATTGCTCACCCCGGTCGAGCATGAGCCTGAAGACATCGAACTCGCGCAGCGCCTCATGGCCGAGCGCACCCCCGAGGATATCGCCGCGTCGCTTGTTCAGATGCACCGGGCGCTGATGCCGCCCCCCGAAGACCTCATCGACAACAGCGCCCGCGGCCGCGACACCGCCGGTCGCCCCGAGCGCGGCGAACGCTTCGAGCGCCCGGAACGCGGCGCCGGTGGCGATCAACGCGAAGGGTTCGAGGATAGCGTCTGGTTCCGCCTCAACATCGGCCGTCACCAGAATGCCGATCCGCGCTGGATCCTGCCGCTGCTCTGCCGCCGCGGCCATGTCAGCAAGAACGAGATCGGCGCGATCCGCATCGGCCCCAAGGAAACGATGTTCAACATCCCGCGCGCGATCGCCGATCGCTTTGCCGAGGCGGTGATCCGCAGCGCCAATGAAGATGGCGAAGACGACAGCGGTGTGGCGATCACCCCCGCACCCGACGGCCCGACCTATCCGCCGCGCCGCGATAAAGGCGGGCATTCGGGCGGCCCCCGCGACGGCGCCCCGCGCGCCACGCTGGGCCGCGCGCCCGGCGGCGACCGCAACTTTGGCGATCGTCCGCGTGGTCCCGGCGGTCCCGGCGGCAAGCCCACCGATCGTTACAAGCCCAAGCCCTTCGGCCAGCGCAGCCCGCGCCGTCCGAGCAAATAACCTCTCACCCTCCCCTTCAGGGGAGGGCAACGAGACTTGGGGGCTTGCCCGCTAGTCGCAGCGGGTGAGGTCGGACGGCCTTACGCCAAACAGACAGACCCCACCCCAACCCCTCCCCTGAAGGGGAGGGGCTTTCATCGCACCGCCCTTGCGTCCTGCTGTCTGGCCCACCAGATGGACCGGATAGCAGGAGCGCGGCGCATGCAAGCAACCCAAGCCTTTATCGAAAGCCAGGGCGGACCCGAGGTCATCGACTGGCGCGAGGTGACGCTAGGCGAGCCCGGCCCCGGACAGGTGCTGCTGCGCCAGACCGCGGTCGGGCTCAACTATCTCGACACCTATCACCGCGACGGCACCTATCCCATCCCGCTCCCCAGCGGCCTTGGCGTCGAATCTGCCGGTGAAGTGGTCGCCGTCGGCGAAGGCGTCCACGGCTTCCAGCCCGGCGACCGGGCAGCGACCTTCGGCCCCGAACGCACCGCCTATGCCAGCGCAAGGTTGGTTAGCGCGGCGTCGCTGTTCAAACTGCCCGCCACCATCGACGACGAAACAGCCGCCGCCGCGCTGCTGAAAGCGTGCACGGTCGAAATGCTCGTCGAACGCTGTGCGAAGGTCGAGGCAGGCTGGCCGGTGCTGGTCCACGCCGCCGCGGGCGGCGTCGGACTGATCCTCGTCCAATGGCTGAAGGCGATCGGCGCCACCGTCATCGGTACCGTCAGCACCGAGGCCAAGGCCCGCGCCGCGCGCGAAGCGGGTGCCGACCATGTGCTGATGTACAAGAGCGACGATGTCGCCGCGCACGTCCGCGAGATCACCGATGGGCAGGGCGTGCCCGTTACCTTTGACGGCATCGGCATGGCAACTTGGGACGTCTCGCTCAAAGCCACCGCGCGGCGCGGGCTGATCGTCAGCTATGGCAATGCCGGTGGGCCGGTGACCGGGGTCAATCTGGGCGTGCTCGCGCAGCACGGCTCGCAGTTCGTAACCCGTCCGACGCTGTTCGACTATTATCTCCATGCCGGCGAACGCGCTGCGGGCGCGGCGCGGGTGTTCGAGATGATCGAGAGCGGCGCGGTGAAGATTACGGTCGGGCAGCGCTATTCGTTGCAGGATGCGGCGCGGGCGCATGCCGATCTGGAAGCCGGACGGACAACAGGGTCGACGCTGCTGATTCCTTGAACTCCCTCCCTGAAAGGGAGGGGTTGGGGGTGGGTGCGAGCAAAGCGAGCGTTTGCGCTATCCTGCATAACCCACCCCTAGCTGCGACTAGCCAGCAAGCTGGCAAGTCTCGCTACCCCTCCCTTTCAGGGAGGGGTGCCTCTACACCTTCAGCCGTTCCGCATGCCATGCGACATGCTCGGCCAGGAAGGTCGAGATGAAATAATAGCTGTGATCATACCCCGGCTGCATACGAATCTCGGCCTTCTGCCCCGCCAGCTCGCACGCCTCGACCAGCAGATGCGTCTTCAATTGCTCGGTCAGGAAATTATCGGCGTCGCCCTGATCGACGAGCAGGTCGGCCACCCGCGCTCCGTTCGCGAGCAGCGCGCACGCGTCGTACACGGTCCATGCCGTGCGATCGTCACCGAGGTAATTGCCGAGCGCTTTCTCGCCCCACGGGCATTGCAGCGGCGCGACGATCGGCGAAAAGGCCGATACCGACTTGAAGCGGTCGGGGGTACGCAGCGCCACGGTGAGCGCGCCATGCCCGCCCATCGAATGGCCGGTGATCCCCTGCCGCGTCATGTCGGCGGCGGCAAATTCGCGCAGGATCAGCGAGGGCAGCTCGTCCTCAACATAAGACCGCATCCGGTAATGCTGCGCCCAAGGCTCCTCGGTCGCATCGACGTAAAAGCCCGCGCCCAGCCCGAAATCCCAAGCACCCTCCGGATCATCGGGAACGCCCTCGCCCCGCGGCGACGTATCGGGCGCGATGAAGATCACGCCATGTTCGGCGCAGGCAGCGCGATATTCGCCCTTTTCCATCACATTGGCGTGGGTGCAGGTCAGCCCCGACAGATACCACAGCACCGGCAGCTTCGCGCCGGGATCATGGTCGGGCACGAAGACGGCAAAGGTCATGTCGGTGCCAGTGGTCGTGCTCGCATGCTTGTACACGCCTTGCGTGCCGCCATGGCTGCGAACGGTGGAGATGGTTTCGAGGGTCATGCGGGTTCCTGAACGGGAATGGGGGCGACCAAGGGGTAATGCCCCCAATGGCGCAGAAGGTCCAGTATCGCGGCGCCCGCCAGCGCCAGCGTCGCGGTGTTGCGCAGCGGGTGGACACCCACTGGATCGGCGTCGGCCAGCGCCGCGTCGAGGACCACGGTGATGCTCCCCGGCGCGGCATTGATCGCGGCCAGCGGGGTGACCGACCCCGGCGTGATGCCGAGCAGGCGCTCCATATCGGCGGCCTTGCCGAAACTGACGTGCTTGCATCCGATCGCGCCGGGCAGGCGCTTCAGATCGACCCGCGCATCGGACGGCACGGTGACCAACCAAAAGGCCCCGCCCTTGTCCTTCAGGAACAGGTTCTTGGTCTGCGCGCCCGGCATCGCGGCATGTACCGCATCGCTCTCGGCCACGGTGAACACTGCGTCATGCTCATGTTCGGTGAAGGGGATTCCAAGCGCACCTAAGTCCGCCCGCAATCCCGCTTCGCCGCGCATCAATCTATCGGCCGATTACAGGCGTTTCAGCGCACACAGCTTGTTGCCGTCGGGGTCGCGCAGATAGGCGAGGTACAGCTGGCCAAAGCCGCCTTCGCGGATGCCCGGCGGGTCTTCGATGCTGGTGCCGCCCGCGGCAACGCCGGCGTCGTGCCATGCCTTCGCCTGCGCCTCGTCCTCCATCGCAAAGCCGATCGTGCAGCCATTGCCGGCCGTCGCCGGTTCGCCGTTGATGGGCGGCGTCACCAGGAACAGGCCGCCATTGTGCATATAGATCAGCCGGCCCTTGTCGTCCTGGATCCCCGGCTTGCCGCCAATCGCCTGGAACGTCGCATCATAAAATGCCTTCGCTTTCGCCACGTCGTTCGTGCCGACCATATTGTGACTGTACATCGCGCTCTCCTTTTTTCGTTGCGAATCGATACCGATCTTGTGCCAGCCTTGTCAGCGGAAGACCACCGTCTTGCGGCCGTCGATCAGCACGCGTTGTTCGGCGACCCAGCGCACCGCTTTTGCCAGCACCTGTGCCTCGACGTCGCGGCCGATGCGGATCAGATCCTCGACGCTGTCGCGGTGATCGACACGCTCGACCGCCTGTTCGATGATCGGGCCTTCGTCGAGGTCGCTGGTGACGAAATGCGCGGTCGCGCCGATCAGCTTGACGCCGCGTTCCTGCGCGCGGTGATAGGGTTTGGCGCCCTTGAACCCGGGCAGGAAACTGTGGTGAATATTGATGCAGCGCCCCGCCAGTTTTCCCGACATGTCGTGCGAGAGCACCTGCATGTAACGCGCCAGCACCAGGTAATCGGCGCCGCTGCGCGCCATCAGGTCGAGGATGCGTTCTTCCTGTTCGGCGCGATTGGCGTCGCTGACCGGGAAATGGTGGAACGGCACCCCGTGCCATTCGCTTAAGCGCCGCTGATGCTCATGGTTCGACACCACCGCCACGATGTCGATCGCAAGGTTGCCGGTCGACCAGCGGTGGAGCAGGTCATTGAGGCAATGGCTGCCCTGCGACACGGCAATAACGAAGCGCGGTTTGGCGGCGCTGTCGCTGATCCGCGCGTCCATCGCAAAGCGGTCGACGATCGGCGCGAACGCCGCCTGCACCCCGGCCAGCCCCTCGGGAAAGCGCGGCCCGGCGCCGCGAAAAGCGACGCGCATGAAGAAGCGTCCTGAATCGAGATCGGCATATTGCTGGCTGTCGAGGATGAAGCCGTCGCGCTCCGCGAGCAGCCCGGTCACCGCGGCGACGATGCCGACCGCATCGACGCAGCTGAAGGTCAGGACATAAGGTCCGGTCAAATTGTCACTCCCTCTTGAACGGAAGGATTATCCTCAAAGCCCGCTCGTGCTGAGCCTGTCGAAGCACCGTTCTTCCGTTGGCCGTCGCATGAAGGAAGAACGGCCCTTCGACAAGCTCAGGGCGAACGGATCATAAGTATTAGATCAGAAGACAACCACGCTGCGAATGCTCTCGCCCGCATGCATCAGGTCGAACCCCTTGTTGATGTCCTCGAGCCCCATGACGTGGGTGATCATCGGGTCGATCTCGATCTTGCCGGTCATGTACATATCGACGATCTTCGGCACATCGGTGCGCCCCTTGGCGCCGCCGAACGCGGTGCCGCGCCAGTTGCGCCCGGTGACGAGCTGGAACGGCCGCGTCGCGATCTCCTTGCCCGCCTCGGCCACACCGATGATGATCGAGGTGCCCCAGCCGCGGTGGCAGGCTTCCAAAGCGGTGCGCATCACTTCGGTATTGCCGGTGGCGTCGAAGGTATAATCGGCGCCGCCGTCGGTCAGCTGCACGATCGCGGCCACCGTGTCTTCGCGGCTCATGCCCTTGGTGTTGAGGAAGTCGGTCATGCCGAACTTGCGGCCCCATTCCTCGCGGTCCGGGTTGATGTCGACGCCAATGATTTGCTTCGCCCCCGCAAGCCGCGCGCCCTGGATCACGTTGAGGCCGATCCCGCCGAGGCCGAAGACGACGACATTGTCGCCGACCTGCACTTTTGCCGTGTTGATGACGGCCCCCACCCCGGTGGTGACGCCGCAGCCGATATAGCAGCTCGACTGGAACGGGGCGTCTTCGCGGATCTTTGCGACCGCGATCTCCGGCAGCACGGTGAAGTTCGAAAAGGTCGAGCAACCCATATAATGGAAGATCGGCTGGCCCTTGTAGCTGAACCGCGTGGTGCCGTCGGGCATCAGCCCCTTGCCCTGCGTCGCGCGGATCGCGGTGCAGAGGTTGGTCTTGCCCGACAGGCAGCTTTTGCACTGGCGGCATTCGGGGGTGTAGAGCGGGATGACATGATCGCCGGGAACGACGCTGGTGACACCCGCGCCGACTTCGCGCACGATGCCCGCGCCTTCATGGCCGAGCACGCTCGGGAAGATGCCCTCGCTGTCGAAGCCGTCGAGCGTGTAGGCGTCAGTGTGGCAGATGCCCGTCGCCATGATTTCAACCAGCACCTCGCCCGCCTTCGGGCCTTCGAGGTCGAGTTCGACGATTTCGAGCGACTTCTTCGCTTCGAACGCAACGGCAGCGCGGGTCTTCATGACGGGTCTCCTTCTCGCTGGTCCCAATCAGGCAAAGCGCGCGGCAATGCAAGATGCTCCCGATCCTCCTTGTCGCGCAGCGATGGGGAGGTGGCAGCGCGAAGCGCTGACGGAGGGGCTATGGCGCCGACGTCGCTGCCCCTCCACCATCGCCTGCGGCGACGGTCCCCCTCCCAATCGCTACGCGACAGGGAGGATTGCAGTCGGCGCCTCGCCCTAAAGCCACAAAAGCCCCGCATAGGCGCATCGAATTTGTGTCCTTTGTGGCCTTAGCGGCTCGGGCGTCAGTTCTTAAGGAGACAAAAGATACGGACGCATCGCGCAAAACTGTCTTCTTTGTCGCCTTAAGCAAAGGCGTGAATATCGACGAGGTCAAAGAGCCGCATCGCAAGGCTGGCACAGCGAAATAATGTAGGAAAGCCTGATCTGCCGGTCCCCTCCCCTATTTCGTCATCCCGAATCATGTCGGGGATGACGACGAGGAATCCGAGAGCGTAGCGTCGAAGATGATTGGCAAGTGGTCAGCACCGGTGCTATTTGATCGCATGCGGGCATATCATTTTTTGAGCGCAGAATACGGTCTTCAGGCCGTCGAGAAGCGCCAGCTCAAGGTGTCTCGATGGGATCGCCTCAACGACCCTTTCGAGTTTTTCAGTTTAGACATAACTGACAAGGATTTTCGTCGGTCGGTTAAGGCAAAACTGCGAACGGTCAACAATACCACCGGGCTCATATGCTTCAGCAAGAGTTGGAAAAATCCAGTTCAGTGGAGCCATTCTGCGGACCGTCATCACGGTCTATGCTTGGGTTTCGACATTGATGACGAACACCTATGCCCCGTCAATTATTCTGCGGAACGCATAAAGAGCGATGAGAAGGAGATGGCCTCGTTCCTCAATAACGACCCCGATCGGATAACAGAAATCATCTACACGAAGTTTGAACACTGGCGTTACGAGGAAGAGGTCCGAATGCTGACCACCCTCCAAGACCTACCAAAACTGAAGGATCTCTATTTTCAGCCATTTTCGAAGATTATGAATCTCCGCGAGATCATCGTGGGTGCAAACAACCGCTCAACAAAACCAGCCGACCTCAGGGCCGCACTTGGTGCCAGTTACAACGACGTTTCGATGTTTAAGGCGCGAGCCTCGTTTTCGCGGTTTGAAATGGTTCGGCAGCAGAGCGAAGCGCTTTGGTCGTAAATCTCAACACTCCACCACGCTAACCGCCAGCCCGCCCTTCGACGTTTCCTTATATTTATCCCGCATGTCGCGTCCGGTTTGCAGCATCGTCGCGATCACCGTGTCCAAACTTACCACATGCGTGCCGTCGCCGATCATCGCGATGCGGCTGGCGTCGATCGCTTTGATCGCGCCCATCGCGTTGCGCTCGATACACGGGATCTGCACCAGCCCGCCGATCGGATCACAAGTAAGACCAAGATTATGCTCCATGCCGATCTCGGCGGCGTTTTCGACCTGTGCGTTGGTGCCGCCGAGCGCGGCGGTGAGCCCCGCCGCTGCCATCGAGCAAGCAACGCCGACCTCGCCCTGGCAGCCGACCTCGGCGCCCGAGATGCTGGCGTTGCGTTTATACAGCGCGCCGACCGCACCCGCGGCGAGCAGGAAGGTGCGCGCGCCCGCATCATCGCCGCGATAGCCGCGGCGGTAGAAGCGGATCACCGCGGGGATGATCCCCGCCGCGCCATTGGTTGGCGCGGTGACGACCTTGCCGCCCGCGGCATTTTCCTCGTTCACCGCCATCGCCCACAGGTTGATCCAGTCCATCATCGCGAGCGGGTCGGTCAGATTCTGTTCGTGGCGGTTGCGAATGTCGGCGGCGATCTGCGGCGCGCGGCGCTTGACCTTCAGCCCACCGGGCAGGATGCCGGTGCTGCAACAGCCCGCGTCGATCGACGCATCCATTGCGCTCGCGATCGCATCGAGCCCCGCGTTCACCTCGTCGAGGCTGCGGTGTGCCAGCTCATTCTCGAGCATCATCGCGGCAAAGCTCTTGCCCGACGCCGCGCCCATGGCGAGCAGGTCGGCGCCCGAGGTGAAGGCGAACGGCAGTTCGACCTCGTCCTCGGCGCCGCGGCTATTGCGCCCCGCCTCATCCTCGTCGACGACAAAGCCGCCGCCAATCGAGAAATACATGCGCTTGGCAAGTATCTCGCCATCGCCGTCGCGCGCGGTGAAGCTCACCGCATTGCTGTGGAATGGCTGGCGCTGGCGCATCTGGAAATGCAGGTCGCGCGCCGGCTGGAAGCGCACGCGCTGGCGGCCGAGCAGATAGAGAAAACCTTCGTTCGTGGCACGGTCCCAATGCGCGGTGATCGCACCCAGGCTGGTGCTGGCGGGAATTTCACCGGCAAGACCCGCAACGATCGCGGTGTCAGCGGCGTGACCCTTGCCGGTCAGCGCCAGCGACCCGTAAAGATCGGCCTCGACATGCACCGTCCTGGCAAGCAGCGCCTGCTCGTCGAGCCAGACGGTAAAACGCCGCGCCGCAACCATCGGCCCGACGGTATGCGAGCTGGAGGGACCGACACCGATTTTGAAGAGTTCGAACAGGCTGATCGTCATGACCGCGCCTATAGAGGCGGCACCGTCATGGCGATAGATACCAGTTCAAATTTCCCTTACGTTCAGGCCGGATAGGTCCAAGTCGCCTCGCGCGCGAAATTCTCTGCCGCGAAATCCCAGTTGAGCAGTTCGTCGACCACCGCATCGACATAAGCGGGGCGCAGGTTCTTGCGGTCGATGTAGTACGCATGTTCCCACACGTCGATCACGACCAGCGGCTTGATCCCCGCGGTCAGTTCGGTTCCGGCGTCATGCGTGTCGGTCACCGACAGCGTGCCGTCGCGCGACACCAGCCACGCCCACCCCGACGCGAAATGGTTGACCGCGGTTTCCTTGAGCTTCTTTTTCAGCGCGTCCAGCGACCCGAAATCGCGGTCGATCGCGGCGAGCAGGTCGCCTGTCGGTTCGGTCTTGGTCGGGCTCAGGCTTTCCCAGTAAAAAGCATGGTTCCACGACTGGGCGGCATTGTTGAACAATCCCTTGTTCCCCGCGCCCTCGGCATGGTGAACGATTTCTTCGAGAGGCTTGTCGGCCAGCTCGGTGCCTTCGATCGCCGCGTTGACCTTGTCAACATAGGCCTTGTGATGCTTGCCATGGTGCGTCGCCAGCGTGTCAGCCGAGATATGGGGCTCCAGCGCATCCTGCTTGTAGGGCAACGGGGGAAGAGCGATCGTCATGGCAGTCTCCATTTTTTTGGGGGGAGGATGAAGGCTGTAACTCGGTATCGGGGCGCGGGGTTGCAAGGTTTGGGCGAGGAAATATTCCTTTACCCCCTCCCCTCCAGGGGAGGGGTTTTGCTTTTCACGTTACCATTGCCAGCAACGTCCCGATCCGGTCCGCCTCCTCCGCAGGCTTGTCGCGGCGGATGCGCGAAATGCGTGGGAAGCGCATCGCGAGCCCCGACTTGTGGCGCTTGCTGCTGTGGATCGAATCGAACGCGACCTCGAGCACCAGCGACTTTTCGACCTCGCGCACCGGGCCGAAACGATTGAGCGTGTTGTCGCGCACGAACTTGTCGAGCCATTTCAGCTCGTCGTCGGTGAACCCCGAATAGGCTTTGCCCACAGGGAGCAGCTCGCCATCGTCACTCCAGCAACCAAAGGTATAATCCGAATAGAAGCTCGCGCGGCGCCCGTTGCCGCGCTGCGCATACATCATCACGCAATCGGCGGTGAGCGGATCGCGTTTCCATTTATACCACAGCCCGGCGCGGCGACCCGCGACATAAGGCGCATCGCGACGCTTGAGCATCACTCCCTCGATCGCGGCATCGCGCGCGCCCGCGCGGCGTTCGGAGAGATCCTCGAAATCGGCGGCGTCGATGACCTGCGACAGGTCAAAGTGGCTGTCGGCGAGGCGCGGCACAAACGCTTCCAATTGCCGCCGCCGTTCGGTCCACGGCAGTGAGCGAAGGTCGTTCCCGTCGACCGCCAGCAGGTCATAGACGCGCACGAACGCCGGATAGTCGGCGAGCATCTTTTTGGGCACCGTCTTGCGCCCGAGCCGTTGCTGCAGCGCGTTAAAACTCGCCGCTTCGCCGCCCTGTGCATCGCCGCGCACGAGCAGTTCGCCGTCGATCACTGCATCCTGGTCGAACGCAGCGACCAGTTCGGGAAAGGCGGCGCTGATCTCCTCGCCGCCGCGACTGTAAATGCGCGTTTCGGCGCCGCCGCGCACGATCTGGACGCGGATACCGTCCCATTTCCATTCGGCGGCATAATCGGCGAGATCGACGCTGCCGTCCTCCAGTGGGTGCGCGAGCATGAACGGACGGAAAAAGGCGACATCCTTCAAATCGGGACGTTCGGCGCGTCCTTCGCCCCAGTCGAACAGCGGCGCATAGGGCGGCGGGATCGCGTGCCACAGTTCCTCGACATCATCGACCGGCACGTCGAACGCCTGCGCAAACGCCTGTTTCGCGAGCCGCGCCGACACGCCGACACGCATCCCGCCGAGCGCGAGCTTGAGCAGCGCGTAGCGGCCATCGGCGTCGAGGCGGTCGAGGAGCGACGCGAGGATCGCGGGGGCCGTGGCGCGCGTTGCGGCGGACAGGGCGTCGACGGCTTGGGCGACAGACATTTCGCCCTCCCCTTCAGGGGAGGGCAGCGAGACTTGGGAGCTCTGCTCCCTAGTCGCAGCGGGTGGGGTTTCGCGGCCTTGCGCAAGGCCGGCAGACCCCACCCCAACCCCTCCCCTGAAGGGGAGGGGCTTATCCGGGTCCGGCCACAGCAGCGCCGCTGTCTCTGCCGTATCCCCGACAAAATGCCGCGACAGACGGAACAACTCCTCATCGACCCGCGTCGCCAAAAGTGTCCGCACCATCGCCGATTTCACCGCCGGAAAATCGAGGCTCTCGGTCAGCGCCGCGATCGCCCAGCCGCGGTCGGGGTCGGGGGTGTGCGTCAGGTAATCGGCGATCAGCGCCAGCTTGCTGTTGCGCGAACGCGTATAGATCAGCCGGTCGATGAGGGCGGCGAAGCCCTTCACGCCTCTTCCTCCAGATCGCGGCCGACCAGATGCAGCGCCCGCGCCTTGCGCTGATGCAGTTCGCACCAGCGCAGCAGGCCATCCTCGCTGCCGTGGGTGATCCACGTCTCCCTCGGGTTCACTTGCGCAATCGTCGTCGTCAGCTCATCCCAATCGGCATGGTCCGAAATGACGAGCGGCAGTTCGACCATCCGCTGCCGCGCCCGCTGGCGCACGCGCATCCAGCCCGACGCCATCGCGGTCACCGGATCGGGCAGCCGCCGCGACCAGCGATCATTGAGCGCCGAGGGCGGTGCGACAATGATCTGCCCCGCCATCGCGGCTTTGTCGGTTTCGCTAACCAGCCGCAGCTCGCCCAGATCGACGCCATGCGCCGCGTACAGCGCGCACATTTTTTCCATCGCGCCGTGGATATAGATCGGCGCATCCCATCCGGCGGCGCGCAGCTCCGCCATCACCCGCTGCGCCTTGCCCAGCGCATAGGCGCCGACGAGCACGCAGCGATCGGGTTCAGCGCGCACCGCGCCGATCAGCTTGGCGATCTCGTCTGACGTGGGAGGGTGGCGGAACACCGGCAGGCCAAAGGTCGCCTCGGTGATGAAGATGTCGCATGGCACGACCTCGAACGGCGCGCAGGTCGGGTCGGGGCGGCGTTTATAGTCGCCGGTGATGACGATCCGTTCGCCCGCATATTCCATCAATATCTGCGCGCTGCCCAGCACATGTCCGGCCGGAAAAAAGCTGAAGCGCACCCCGCCGCGCTCGAACCCGTCGCCATAGGCAAACGCCTGATTATGGCTCGCCTCGACATCGACGCCATAGCGCAGCGCCATGATCGCGAGCGTTTCGGGGGTTGCGAACACCGCGCCATGACCGCTGCGCGCATGGTCGGCGTGGCCATGGGTGACCGCAGCGCGTTCGACGGGGCGCGACGGGTCGATCCACAGGTCGGCGGGCTTCACATAGAGCCCGTGCGGATGCGGTTCGAGCCAGGATTTTGCCTTTGCCATCAGGCGGCCAGTTCACGCACGCGCGCCAGATCGGCAATGAAGGCCGCGCGCTCCTCGGCCGCGCGCACCCGATCGGGCAGGCGCAGCAGGAACGAGGGATGGATCGTCGCGATCAGTTTCGTGCCTCCGGCCAGTTCGTGCACCGCGCCGCGCATCGACGCGATGCTCATGCTTTTGCCCGTCACCCCGCGCAGTGCGCTACCGCCCAAGGTGACGATGAGGTCGGGCTGCACCAGCGCGCGTTCCTTGTCGAGCCACCAGCGGCAGATGTCGATCTCGCCGGTCGTCGGGTTCTGATGCAGGCGCCGCTTGCCGCGCGGTTCGAATTTGAAATGCTTGACCGCATTGGTCAGGAATAATCGCTGCCGATCAAGCCCCGCTTCGGCAAGCGCCTCGTTCAGCACCTGTCCCGCGGGGCCGACGAAGGGCCGTCCTTCCAGATCCTCGCGGTCGCCCGGCTGCTCGCCGATCAGCATGATGCGCGCCGCCACGGGGCCTTCGCCAACCACCGCCTGCGTCGCACTGCAATGGAGCGGGCAGCGCATACAGCCGCCCACTGCGCGGGCGAGGTCGTCCAGCGTGTCGATGTCGTCGGTCAGGGCCAAAGCTTCGGGCACGCGGGCTCGCCATTTGTCGGTTTGCGGGTTCGCCATGGAAACGGCGGTCTCGCGCATCCGTTCCACCCGCGCCGCGGCGCCCGCGAGCAGCGGTGCAATATCCTGCGCCTCGGGCAAATTTTTCCAATATTTCTTGGGCATTTCGGCGCGCATCGCGTCGATCTTCACCCGCGCGGGGTTGAAGATCGCACCATAATAAATGCGCCACTGATTCTCGACGACGTCGCTGTTGGGCACCTCGTCCTTCGTCCCGCCCGGTCCATAGGTCAGCGTCTCGTGGTGCCAGATTGCGCGCGCATCGGGGGTCACGATCGCCCATTCCATGCCGTAAAAGCGCCGCTGAAAGAAGGGAGCGGTCAGCCGCAGGATATAGTGATCAGGCTCGAACCACGCGGCGAAAGATTCGCGCCCGGCTTCCTCGCCCAGGCGCCGGAAACGCACAAACGCGTGCATCTTGTGAATGTCGCGGCGGATCGCCTTGTCGGTCTTGCCGAGCCAGTCGATATCGGGGTCGGTGCGCCGCGCCAGCAGCTGCCGGTCGCGCAGCGCGCGCCAGACGATGCGATAGAGCCGCGCCGGCACCCCGGCATCGCGGTGGCAGATCACCCGGTCCGCCATGGCGAGCAATTCGCGCGGCAGCGATACCGCCGCACCCGACATGGGCGGAGCGTCGTCGCCAAACAGCGACGCGCCCTCATCGGCGCCGCGCCAGCTGACATCCTCGGGCGCCACACTGCCCGCGAGCAGCCCGCGCGCCGCATCGCGCCATTCGGCGAAATCGCCAGGACGGGCGAGGACGACCTCCCTCATAGCGCCAGCGACAATTGCTCCGCGGGCGGCGCAAAGCGCGCGCGCAGGCTGGCGCTGTCGGTCAGCGACCCCGGCCGCCAGTCGGGGGTGACGATGAACGGCAAGACTTTCTTCACCGACGCGGTCAGCTTCGCCAGATCGCCGATCCGCAGCTTGCCGGTCCGCCGCACCGCAACGATCCGATCGACTGCGCGCGTTCCCAGCCCCGGCACGCGCAGCAGCAGTTCACGCGGCGCCCGGTTGATGTCGACCGGAAAAATATCGCGTCGCATCAGCGCCCAAGCGAGCTTGGGGTCGATCGCCAGATCGAGCATCCCGCCGCTCGCCCCCTCCATGATTTCGGCGCGCTGAAAGCCATAGAAGCGCAGCAGCCAGTCCGCCTGATACAGCCGGTGCTCGCGCATCAGCGGCGGACGCACCGGCGGCAGGTCGCTGCTCGCGTCGGGGATTGGACTATAGGCCGAATAATAGACGCGGCGCAGGCGGTAACCCGAATAGAGATTGGTCGCCGTCGCCAAGATATCGTCGTCGCGCGACGCATCGGCGCCGACGATCATCTGGGTCGATTGTCCAGCAGGCGCAAAGCGCGGCGGTTTCGCTTTTTTGAGCAACCGCCCTTTCGCCGCCTCGATCGCATCGTCGGCGCCGACGCGCACCGACGCCATCGTCTTGCGGATCGTTTCGGGCTTTTTCTCCGGCGCAAAGCTCTGCAAACCCGCCTCGGTCGGCAATTCGACATTGGTCGACAATCGGTCGGCGTAGAGCCCGGCGCGTGCGATCAGCTCGGGCGCCGCTCCGGCAATAGTCTTGAGGTGGATATAGCCGCCGAACCGATGTTCCTCGCGCAGGATGCGCGCCACCTCGACCAGCTGCTCCATCGTATAATCTTCCGACCGGATGATCCCCGACGACAGGAACAGCCCTTCGATATAATTGCGCTTGTAAAAATCGAGCGTCAGCCGGACAACCTCCTGCGGATTGAACCGCGCCCGCGGCACATTGCTCGACGCCCGGTTGATGCAGAAGCGGCAATCATAGATGCAGAAATTGGTCAGCAGGATCTTGAGCAGCGAGATGCATCGCCCGTCGGGCGCATAGCTGTGGCAGATGCCCATGCCCTCGGTCGATCCGATTCCTTTGGTAGCAGTCGAATCGCGTTTGACCGTTCCCGACGAGGCGCAGGACGCGTCATATTTGGCCGCGTCGGCCAATATGCTGAGCTTTTCAAGAATCTGTTTTTCCGCCATTTCTCCTGCATAGCACAGGAACATAGCAGGAACAAATCACATCGCCACGGTCAGGCGTCGCGCCACCGTGCCGGAAGCGTGATATCGAGCACGAGCCCGGTCGGCTCCCAGCGCCGCTCGATCGTCCCGCCCAGATTGTTGCGGACGCTGCGTTCCATCAATAACGTGCCAAAGCTGGTCTTTTCGGGCGGGCCGATCGGGCCATGATTGCCCGTTTCGGTCCAGGTCAGCCGGAACATCCGCGAATCCTGACCTTCGGGATCCTGGGTCCATTGAATATCCACGTCGCCGCTCGCACCCGACAGCGCGCCATGCTTCACCGCATTGGTCGCCAGTTCGTTGAACACCAATGCCATCGCGACCAAGGCGTTCTCCGGAAGCAGAAGATCTGGCCCCGACCAGCGGATGCGCGGAAAAGCGGCCTCGACCTCGCGCAGCAGCGCATGCATCGACCCGGTCATAAAATTGGCGCCAAGCAGCACATTCTGCGCCCGGTTCAACGCATCGAGCCGTCCCGTTATCCGCTCGACATAATCGTCGACATCGGTTGCCGCGTGGCGGGTGAGCGAGATGATCGCGCTGACCGTCGCGAACAGGTTGCGCATCCGGTGGTGCAGTTCGCGCATCAACAGATTGGCGTTTTCCTGACGGCTTTTCTGTTCGGTGATGTCGATACTGATCCCGGTCAGGATCGCATCGGTCGTGTTGACGTCCCAGTCGGCGCGCACCGCGATCCAGCGCACGCCGCGCTCGGGATGCTGAATGCGATATTCGGTCGCATAATGGGTGCCGTTCTCGACCGATCCGCCGAGCACGCCGCGCACCATGTCGCGGTCGTCGGGAAGCAGCCGTTCGTAAAAGCCGTCGATGTCAGCCAGCGCGGTATCGACGTCGGCGCCCCACAGTTCGGCAGCGGCTCCGCCCCAGTTGATCGATCCGGTTCGCGCGTCGTAGCGCCATGTGGCGATGCCCGAAAAATCGAGCGCACGCTCCAGCGTCTGGCGCGCGTCGTCGCGTTCGGCAACGATGCGCCGCAGGTCAGCTTCGGCCATGATGATCGCGGCAAAATCCTCCAGGCGCGCCAATTCGCGGTCATCCAGCAAGGGCCGCTCTTTGCGATCGATCAGGCACAACGTTCCCAATATGGTCCCGTTATACGCCCGCAGCGGCACGCCCGCGTAAAAACGGATGAACGGATCGCCGGTGACCAGCGGGTTGTTGCGGAACCGTTCGTCGCCCAGCACATCGACGATGACCACCGGTTTATCCTCGGCAATCACATATTGGCAGAAACTGATGTCGCGCGGCGTTTCAGGGGCGTCGAGGCCGTAGGACGATTTGAACCACTGGCGGCAGTCGTCGACCAGCGACACCAGCGCGATCGGCGCATCATAAAGATCGGCAACCATCTTGGTTACCCGGTCGAACGCTTCTTCCGGGCCGGTATCCATGATCCGATATTCGCGAAGCGTATCAAGGCGCAGGCGCTCTGCATGCTCCGGACTCGCATAACCTCCGTCCGCCAACTGATGCCCCTCACGTCCTCCTGGTCCTGTGGGCCGCTCTGCCATGAATATGGTCCCTAAAAAAGTCTGTTTCCCACCGGAACCAGAAAGCGGCGCAATTCCACTGACTTACCGGTGGACCGAAGGCGTCCCGGCTGACTCTACGCACCGCACGATCACAAGTTGCAGCGGTTCGTCGTGCATTTTTGACTCTATTTTGCGGAACCGTCACCAATCGGGACGCGTATGACCGGTCAAAGCGGGAGGTATAGAATGCCATTGGGTGAAGAGCTTCGCGGACATTTGCCATATCTGCGCCGGTACGCGCGCGCGCTGACCGGCAGCCAGCAGCATGGTGATAATTTCGTCCACACGACGCTCGAAGTCATCGTCGCCGCGCCCGATGAATTCAGCGCCGGCAACGGCACCCGCATCGACCTCTACCGCAATTTCCACCGCATCTGGGAAAGCGCCTATATCGACGATGGCGAAGGCGATGACGACGGCGAAGACCCCTTCGTCCGTGCCGCCAACAGGCGGCTCGCGCAGATCACGCCGTTGGGCCGCCAGATTCTGTTGCTGACCGCACTGGAAGGATTTTCAGTCGCCGAAGCCGGAGTCATCACCGGCACCGATCAAGACACGGTGGAGACACTGCTCGCCGAAGCGGTCGGCGAACTCGACCGCGAATCGCGCACGTCGGTGCTGATCATCGAGGACGAGCCGCTGATCGCCATGGAACTGGAACAGATCGTCCGCGATCTCGGCCACACCGTAGCCGGGGTTGCGACCACGCACGAAGATGCCGTCGCCGCGTTCGAGGCGACCGACGCAGGGCTGGTGCTCGCCGACATTCAGCTCGCCGACGGATCGTCGGGGATCGATGCGGTGCAGGACATTTTGGCGATCGCGCCGGTGCCAGCGATCTTCATTACCGCCTTTCCCGAACGGCTGTTGACCGGGGGTCGTGTCGAGCCGACCTTCCTGATCTCGAAACCGTTTCGCGAAAACACCGTGCGCGCTGCGATCAGCCAGAGCCTGCTGTTCACCCCGCAGCTCGCGGCGTAGCCCAAACTACTCGCGGCCGGGTCCGTTCGCGGTCAGATGGTCGACATCATCCATGATCGAGCGGAACACCTCGCTCGACGGTAGCACGTCGGCGCTGCGCCGCGGCATCGTGCCACTTTCCAGAATCGCTTGCAGCGCGGTGCGAGCGCGCGAAACGCGGCTTTTCATCGTGCCCACCGCGCAGTCGCAGATCGCCGCACCTTCCTCATAGGAAAGCTGTCCGGCCCCGATGAGCACCAGCGCCTCGCGCTGGTCGACGGGCAGCATCAGCAACGCGCGCTGGACATCGGCCAGATGCAGGCTGTCGTCCTGGTCATCGGGCGCCACGAGCAGGCGTTCGGCGGCCAGCTCATCATATTCGGCAGTGAACTTCTTGCGCCGCATCTGCGACAGGAAACAATTGCGCAGGATCACGAACGCCCAGCTTTTCATACTGGCGGGCCCCGGCACATATTGCTCCCGCGCCTTCCACGCCTTCAGCATCGTTTCCTGCACCAGATCGTCGGCCAGGTCGGCGTTACCGGTCAGGCTCCGCCCAAAGGCGCGCAGGTGCGGCAGCATCGCAGCCAATTCCCGCTTGAAGCTGGCATCGTCGAGCGGATGGGTATCGAGCGGTGGAGGCGTCAGGTCGTTGATAAGATAGCCTTAGTTTACGCAAGCAGGTTCGATTACCCGTCAGGCTTAGCGCGTCGCGCCGATGATGCAAACCGGAACCGCGGGATAAAGTAAAAAGCCGTCAGCCGATCGGTCGCGGCCGCCGCCCCAAGGCGATGAAATTTTCCATCATCAACGCGTCTTGCGGGTCAAGTCGGCCACTCGCAGCGACGCGGGCGAGATCGTCATCATGGCCGCGGAATTGGGGATCATACAGCATCGTCCATTCGGCAAAGGCGCGTTCGGCGATTTCGCGGCGGCGGATTTCCACCATGCCGCTGTGCCGCGGATCGCTGCGGATAACCGCGAGACACGCATCAACCTTGTCGGCCGGACCTTCGAGCAGTTGCAGGAAGTTATGGCCATTGAAAATCAAGGCGCCGGTCAGCGCATCGCGTTGATTGTTGCGGCGCGCCTGGACCAGCAGCGCGGCAATATCCTGTTCGCCGATCAACGGATCGGCAACGCTAATATAGATGACGGAAAGCAAGCGACGACCTCCAACCTTCCGCAATGCGGGAAAGGCACAGCACAACCCCTCGCCGCAAGCCTGGTCGCCTACGCGGCGCACCGATTAGGGCCGTTGTGGCATCTTGGCAACGCTTTCATCGCAAAAAACGCACTAGTCGGGAACCCGCAGCGGTTTTCGTCGTTGCTTCGACATGGCTACGCAAGGCAACAACAGGTCGAACGGCACGGGCACCCCGCCCCCGGGGGCTGATGCGCCAAATCGCAAGCAGGGCAGCTTTCCCGGCACCGACAGTGACGAGTGGCATCGCACGCTCACCGGTCGTCAGGCGCCGGAGCCCGTCAGTGCCAAGTTGCGGATGATTTACGGCAATATCGTTTCCGAACAATTGCCGGATAACATGCTCGACCTCTTGTCGCAGCTCGATCAGAAAAGTTCGAAGCAATAATGGCCGAGGCGGCCGCTACGGCGCCGTCGGGCGGCATCCTGTCCGACGCCGAATTCAAGGCGCTGCTGGCGGGGGTCATCCCGCACCTGCGCGCTTATGGGCGCAGCCTGTCGGGCAGTCCCGACCTGGCCGACGATCTCACTCAGGACACGATGGTCAAGGCATGGGCATCGCGCGACCGTTTTGAACGCGGCACGTCGATCAAGGCGTGGACCTTTGTCATCCTGCGCAACACCTTCCTGTCGCAAATGCGCCGAAACAAATTTGTCGGCGAATATGACGAAACCGCGGTCGAGCGCACGATGTCCACCCCCGCCAGCCAGGAAGACAGCGGCGAAATGGCAGACCTGCAGCGCGGCCTTATGGAGCTGCCACAGGACCAGCGTGAGGCGCTGATCCTGGTTGGCGCTGGCGGCATGTCGTATGAGGAGGCGGCCAGCATTTGCGACTGCGCGCTTGGCACGATGAAAAGCCGCGTGTCGCGCGCCCGCGCCGCGCTGGAAGAGATTATGAACAGCGGCCAGTTCTCGCAAAAACGCGCCGATGCGCCGCCGGCAAGCGAAGCGGTCGATGCCATCATGGACAGCGTCGAGATCATCACCGCGCGGCGCGAGGCGGCGAGCCGCTAAGCCCTCTCGACTTTACGAGGCCGCCACGCCAGATTGACCCCTCCTTACCCCAGCAAAGCGAGCCTCCTGTCATGAAGTCACTGCCGCTCCTCGCCATCGCCGCCGCGCTTGCCGCGAGCGCCTGCTCCGCCAGCACCGCCTCCAGCCAGGCCGCTGCTCCCGGCTCGCTCGACGCGACGGGTGACCAGCCTGCGACCCCGGTCGCCGACGCGCCATTCACCGTGCAGGAGGTTGCGAGCTTCAACGAACCTTGGGCGATGACCTTTGTCCCCGGCACCCGCGCCGCGCTGATCACCGAAAAGTCGGGCAAGTTGAAGCTGTGGCAAGAGAGTGGCCCGCCGCTCGACGTCGCGGGCGTACCGACGGTCGCCTATGGCGGGCAGGGCGGCTTTGGCGACATCATCGTCGCGCCCGATTTCGCGACCAGCGGCACCGTGTATCTGAGCTGGATCGAACCCGGCGCGGGCGGCACCTATGGCGCCGTCGTCGGCATGGCCAAGCTGGTCCAGGGTGCGGCGCCGCGGCTGGAAGGGCTCAAGACGATCTGGACCCAGTCGCCCAAGGTCACCGGACGCGGCCATTATTCGCATCGCCTGACCTTTTCGCCCGACGGCAAATATCTGTTCATTGGGTCGGGCGAACGCCAGAAATTCGATCCGGCGCAGGACATGAA
Source organism: Sphingopyxis sp. (assembly GCF_035998965.1). GTDB lineage: Bacteria > Pseudomonadota > Alphaproteobacteria > Sphingomonadales > Sphingomonadaceae > Sphingopyxis. The sequence goes on along the minus strand of NZ_DASYHE010000096.1, from coordinate 18,550 downwards.
GGCCAATCTGGGCAAGATCGTCCGCCTGAACCCCGACGGCAGCGTTCCCGCCGACAACCCCTTTGCGGCAGAAGGCGGTGTGACCGCGCAAATCTGGTCGCTCGGCCATCGCAACATTCTGGGCCTGACCTTTGACGGCACAGGCCAGCTGTGGAACCAGGAAATGGGTCCGAAGGGCGGCGACGAGGTCAACCTGGTCGCGGCGAAAGCCAATTATGGGTATCCCATCGTGTCGAACGGCGACCATTATGATGGCAAGGATATTCCCGATCATCCAACCCGGCCGGAGTTTGCGGCGCCGAAACTGTGGTGGAATCCCGCTGTTTCGCCCGCGGGCCTCGCCTGGTATAATGGCGACCTCTATCCCGGCTGGAAAAACAGTCTGCTGATGGGCGCGCTGTCAGGCGAAGGGTTGGTTCGGATGCAGATTGACGGCGACAAGCTCACCAAATCCGATCGCTGGGACTTCGGCACCCGCATCCGCGAGGTCGAGGTGCGCGATGACGGGTCGGTCTGGCTTCTCACCGACGGCGAGAATGGCAAGCTGGTGAAGCTGGTTCCGAAGAAATAGCCGCTTTCCGGCCAAGGCCGGGGTTCAGCATCCGCCGCGTCGCGAACCCCTGCTTTCGCCGAGAAGCCCGCGCGCCTATATGTCATCCATGATCCGCAGCCTCCTCACCCGGCGCGCCGAATGGCCCGCGCGCATTCCCGATCCCGACGCGATGCCGCCCTTGGGGCTATTGTGGCGCGAAGTGACGGGTCTCGCCCGCGCGCTGTGGGGCCGCATCCGTCCGATGCCGCCAGAACCCAATCCCGACAGCGATCATCCGCCGGTGATGGTGCTGCCCGGATTCCTCTCGGGTGACTGGGCGACCAAGGCGCTGCGCGCTGACCTGCGCCGCGCCGGGTTTCGCTGCTACGCTTGGGGCCTCGGTTTCAACCGCGGTGCGACCCCCGATATCATCGACCGGATCGACACCCGAGTCCAATGGATCATCGACCGAACCGGCCATGCCCCGGCGCTGGTGGGGTGGAGTCTGGGCGGCATTTACGCGCGCGAATATGCCAAGCATCATCCGGACAAGGTCGCGCGCGTCGTCACCCTCGGCTCGCCCTTTTCGGGCAGCCGCCGCGCCAACCGCGCCTGGCGGCTCTACCACCTCGTCGCGCGCCACCCTGTCGACAATCCGCCGATCGACTTCCACCCCGCCCCGCGCCCCGAAATGCCGACCTTTGCGCTCTGGTCAAAACATGACGGGGTTGTCGCCGTGAGCAGCGCGCGCGGCCAGCCGCACGAGAGCGATCGCCAGATCGAGGTCGATTGCGGTCATATGGGCTTTGCCTATGCCCCGACATCGGTGGCGGCGATCGTCAAAGCCTTGACCGACGAGTTGCCGGCTGAAGTGTGCGATCCCGTTGCCGTTGCCCCCGTTCAGCAGACGGTGATGCGATAAACCTGGGCGGCACCGCCCCGAATTAAAACTAGGAACCGAGCAAACGGTACATCACCAGCGCATCGACCAGCCCATGTGCCGGATGCGCGAATGCTTCGGGCAACCGCCCGACCACCGCGAAACCCAGCGACTGCCACAGTCGCACCGCACGTTCGTTTGTCGCCACCACAAAGTTGAATTGCATCGCCCGAAATCCGCGTTCCCTGGCCAAGACAAGGCTGTGCTCGGCCATCGCCCGCGCGACGCCGCGACCCGTGGCCGATGCCGCGGTCATATAGCCGCAATTTGCGACATGGCCGCCGCCGCCCGCCTGATTGGCGCGCAGATAATAGGTGCCCAAGACCGCGCCGTCGGCCTCCGCCACAAACACCGCCTTGTCTGGCCCGAACCAATAGGCCAGCGCCTCCGCCTCGCTCATCGCGCGGTCGAGCGTATAGGTTTCGCCAGCGCGAATCGTCGGCTCGATTATGGCCCAGATCGCAGCGGTGTCGGCGGTCGTGGCTGGCCGGATCATCATGTCAGAAATGGCTTCACAACCTCGGCCGTCACGCGCAGCGGGCGCCCGCTCGCCTTGTCGAGCAGCGCCCACACCGTCCGCGCCCGGACATGGACTTTGCCATCGGCGCCAGTGAATTCCATGAAGCGATCGAACTTGGCGCCTTGCGGCTTGTCGGCGACCCAAGTTCGCGCGGTCACCGTTTCGCCGGGGCCGAGCGCGCGGAGATAATCGATCTCGTGGCGCACCACGACCCAGATATAGGCGTCCTTGTGCGCCTGCGGCGCCGCGGCGTCCCAATGGCCGGTCGCGACCTGCTGGATCCATTGGACCCAGACGGCATTGTTGACATGGCCGAGCTCGTCGATGCTGTCGGGGGTGGCGGTGAGCGAGAGGGTGAAGGATTTCATTTCGCGATCATAGCAATCCCCTCCCGTTTGCGGGAGGGGTAGTGAGACTTGCGAACTTGTTCGCTAGTCGCAGCGGGGTGGGCATCGGACGGCCGGTCGGCCCACCCCGCTGCAACTAGGCAGCAAGCTGCCAAGTTTCGCTGCCCCTCCCGCAAGCGGGAGGGGAGTTACGCCAACTCCACCGTCGTCACCATATACCCCGCATCACGCAGCGAGGCGACCAGGCTGTCGAGATGCTCGCGGTCGCGTGCTTCGCATTCGATGTCGGTGATCAGCCCCTTGGCGGGCAGCGTGGTAAAGATGCGCTGGTGATAGATTTCGATGATGTTGACCTGTTTCTCGTCGAACAGCTTCATCACCTTGAACAAGGCGCCGGGACGGTCCTGCAACCGGATGCGCAGCCGCGCAATGCGGCCCGAGCGCGCCAGATCGCGCAGCAGCACATTGGCGAGCAGCCGCGTGTCGATATTGCCGCCGCACAGCACCAGCCCGACCTTGCGCCCGGCAAACTCCTCGGGATGCGCGAGCAGTGCGGCGAGGCCTGCGGCGCCCGCGCCCTCGACCACGGTCTTTTCGATCTGGAGCAGCAGGCTGACCGCGCGTTCCAGATGCCGTTCGGCGACCAGCACGATGTCGTCGTTCAATTCGGCAACGCGCTTGCGGGTATATTCGCCGGGTTCCTTGACCGCGATCCCCTCGGCCAGCGTGTCGCCCTCGCACGCCATGTCGACGCCGTTGAGTTTGGCGTACATCGACGGATAGAGTTCGGCCTGCACCCCGATCAGGCGGATGTCGGGATTGATCCCGCGCGCCGCGGTTCCCATCCCGGTGAACAGCCCGCCGCCGCCGATCGGGATGATCAGCGTGTCGATGTCCGGCACATCTTCGAGCATTTCGAGCGCCACCGTCCCCTGTCCCGCGGCGATATGCGGATGATCGAACGGGTGGACAAAGGTCAGCCCGCGCTCGATTTCCAGCTCGCGCGCATGGGCATAGGCATCGTCATATTTCTCGCCGAACAGGACGATTTCGGCGCCGTGGCTGGCGGTCTGGTACACCTTCACCTGCGGCGTCGTCTTCGGCATCACGATGGTGACCGGCACGCCGAGCCGCTTGCCGTGATAGGCCAGCCCTTGCGCATGATTGCCCGCTGATGCTGCAATAACGCCGCGCGCGCGGGCTGCCGGGTCCATCAGCAACAGCGCGTTGAGCGCGCCGCGTTCTTTATACGCCGCGGTAAATTGCAGGTTCTCGAACTTCAGCCAGACGTCGGCGCCGACCATTTCGGACAGCGTCTGCGAATGCAGCGTCGGGGTGCGCACGATCGCGCCGTCAATTCGCGCCGCCGCCGCGCGCACATCGTCGAGGGTGATCGCCGGCAGATCGGCAGCGGACAAGGTGGGTGCGGTCGTGCTCATGATGCCGCTCGCCCTAGCCTATCTGGCGCACCGCGCAAACCATGGTTATGAGCCATGGGATGAGCCAGGAAAAATTGCGTATCAGCTTCATCGGCACCGGCGTCATGGGCGGGCCGATGGCGGGCCATCTCGCGAAAGCGGGCCACCGCCTCACCGTCTATAACCGCACCCGGGCCAAGGCCGATGCCTGGGTGGCGCAGCATGGCGGAGCGGCGGCGGCGACGCCGGCGGAGGCTGCGCGCGACGCCGATGTTGTGTTGACGTGCGTCGGCAACGACGACGATTTGGCGCAGGTCACGCTCGGCCGCGACGGCGCGTTCAAGGCGATGCGCAAGGGCGCCTTGTTCGTCGATCACACCACTGTCTCCGCGCGCATCGCGCGCCAGCTGTCGGTCGAGGCCGAGGGGCTTGGCCTGCTGTGCATCGACGCGCCGGTCTCGGGCGGCGAAGCGGGGGCGCAGAACGGCACGCTGTCGATCATGTGCGGCGGCACCAAAGCCGCGTTCGCCGCGGCTGAACCCGTGATGCAGGCCTATGCCGCGCGCATGGTCCATATCGGTGGCCCCGGCGCGGGGCAGACGACCAAGATGGTCAACCAGATCGCGATTGCGGGCGTGTTGCAAGGCCTGTCCGAAGCGCTGCGTTTCGCACAGGCGTCGAAGCTCGATACCGACAAGGTGTTCGAAGCCGTGTCGGGCGGCGCCGCGGCGAGCTGGCAGATGCTCAACCGCTGGGACACGATGGCGAAGGACGAGTTCGATTTCGGCTTCGCGGTCGATTGGATGCGCAAGGATCTGGGCCTCGCGCTCGACGAAGCGCGCGCGAACGGCGCGACAATCCCCGTCGCGGCCATCGTCGACCAATTTTACGCCGATGTGCAAAAGGCCGGACACGGTCGCCGCGACACCAGCTCGCTTATCACAAGGTTGCCGAAATGAACCGCTTCAACTTTCTAAAATCCCTCCCCTTCAGGGGAGGGCAGCGAGACTTGCGAACTTGTTCGCTAGTCGCAGCGGGTGGGGTCCATCGGACTAGCGCAAGGCCGATGGACCCCACCCCGCTGCGACTAGGCAGCAAGCTGCCAAGTCTCGCTACCCCTCCCCTGAAGGGGAGGGACTTTATCGTTGCCGCCCTCGCCCTCACCCTCGCCGCCCCCGCGCACGCCGACACCCTCGTCGATAACGTCAACGGCATCACCCTCGACAAGGACGGCAAGCTCGTCCGCTTCACCGGGCTGGTCATCGACAAGGATGGCAAGGTCAAGCAACTGCTCGACCGCAAGGACAAGCGCCCCGAACGCCCGGATTTCAAGGAAGACGGCAAGGGCCGCACCCTGATCCCTGGGCTGATCGACGCGCACGGCCATGTCATGGGCCTCGGCTTCCAGCTGATGCTGCTCGACCTGTCGGACACCAACAGCCTCGCCGAAGCGCAGGCGGCGATCCGCAAATATGCCGCCGACAATCCCGAAATGCCGTGGATCATCGGACGCGGCTGGAATCAGGAGAAATGGGGCCTCGGCCGTTTCCCCACCGCCGCCGATCTTGACGCCGCGGTCCCGAACCGTCCGGTCTGGCTCGAACGCGTCGATGGCCATGCGGGCTGGGCGAATACCGCCGCCATGACCGCCGCGAAAGTCACCGCCGGGAGCAAATCGCCCGAGGGCGGTCGCATCGAAATGGCGGGCGGCAAGCCGAGCGGCGTTTTCATCGACGCGGCGATGAGCTTGATCGACAACGCCAAGCCCAAACCGCTCGCCCGCGACCTGGACCGCGCCCTGCTGCTCGCTCAGCAAAAGCTGCTTGAACAGGGCGTCACCGCGATCGCCGACATGGGGACGTCGATCCTCGACTGGCAGGCGTTCCGCCGCGCCGGGGACAAGAAACAACTGGCGGTGCGGATCCTCAGCTATGGCGGCGACATCGACAATATGGCGATCATCGCGGGATCCGAACCGACGCCGTGGCTGTACGAGGACCGGCTGCGCATGGTCGGGGTCAAGCTGTACCTCGACGGCGCGCTCGGGTCGCGCGGCGCCTGGCTGAAAGCGCCGTACAGCGACGCTGCGGGGCAGACCGGCCTGCCGCTGCTCACGCCCGCGCAGCTGCGCAACAAGATGGTCCGCGCCTCGATGGACAAGTTTCAGGTCGCGATCCACGCGATTGGCGACGCCGCCAATGCCGAGGCTTTGGACGCGATTACCGATCTCAACGCCGACCTGCCGGGTGATCGCCGCTGGCGCATCGAACATGCGCAAGTCATCGACCCCGCCGACATCCCGCGTTTCGCCAGCCTGAAAGTCATCGCCTCGATGCAGCCCGTCCACCAGACGAGTGATCGGTTGATGGCCGAAGCGCGGCTCGGCCCCGACCGGCTGAAGGGCGCCTATGCGTGGCGCAGCCTCCAAACCGCGGGTGCCCGCCTTGCTTTCGGTTCAGACGTGCCGGTTGAAAGCGCCAACCCGTTTGTGGGGCTGGCCGCGGCAATGTCGCGCACCGACGCCGCGGGTCAGCCGTTCGGCGGCTGGCGCCCTGAGGAAGCCGTGAACCGCGAGACCGCGCTCGACGGCTTCACCCGCACCGCAGCCTATGCCGGTTTTGCCGAGGATCGCATCGGCACGCTGATGCCGGGGATGCGCGCCGATTTCCTGATTATCGACGCCGACCCGATGCTCGCCAGCCCCGACGAGATCCGCCGCATGACCCCGCTCGAAACCTGGATCGGCGGCTATCGCTACTACAAGAAAGAGGCCTCCGGTGGCGGGCGGTAACGCCCCCAGCCGCCGCGCGCTGTTGACCGGCCTCGCCGCACTGCCCGTGGCCGCAACCGCGGCGGCGGCCGAGCGCAAATCAAAGAAACGCAAACCCGCCAAAGCCAAAATACCGCATGTCGATGTCGCGATCATCGGCGCCGGGGTGTTCGGCGCCTGGACCGCCTGGCATCTGCTGCGCGCAGGCAAGAGCGTGCGGCTGTTCGACGCCTATGGTGCGGGACATGCCCGCGCGTCGTCGGGCGGCGAGAGCCGCGTTATCCGTATGGGGTACGGCGGCGACACCATCTACTCGGAGATGGCGCGCGAATCCTTGCCCTATTGGAAAGCGCTCTCGGACACCGCCAGCGCGCCGATCTTTCACAACACTGGCGTGCTGTGGTTCGGTCCACAGGGCGATCCCTACACCGCGCAATCGCTTGCGTGGTTGCAGGCGAACCGCGTCGGGCACGAGCTTGGCGACGTTGCTTGGTTGCAGAACAAGTATCGCCAGATCCAATTTTTTCAGGGCGAGACGGGCATCCTCGAAACCGAATGCGGCGCGCTGATCGCGGGACGCGGGGTGCAGGAAGTGATCGCCGATGCGCAGATCGCGGTCGAGCGCGTCGTCATGCCAGCACCCCTGCTGTCAAAACGGATCAAGCGCCACAGCCTGCCCGATGGCGGCACCGCCGATCATCTCGTCTATGCCCTCGGCCCCTGGCTCGCCGAACTCTTCCCGCAGCAGCTGATGAACAAGATCGTCGCGACGCGGCAGGAGGTCTATCATTTCGGCGCGCCGCAGGGCGATACGCGCTTTGCCCCGCCCGAGTTGCCGGTGTGGGCCGACAACAGCAACAACGGCATCTTCTATGGCATCCCTGACCTGGAGGGCGCCGGGTTCAAGATCGCCATCGACCGCCACGGCCCGGTGGTCGACCCCGACACGATGGAACGCCAGCTGACCCCGGCGGGAATCGCCGAAGCGCGCGCCTATATCGCGCGCCGTTTCCCCGCCCTCGCATCGGCGCCGCTGATCGGCGGGCGCGTCTGCCAATATGAGAATAGCTCGAACGGCGATTATCTGATCGATCGGTTTCCGGGGCAGGAGCGCGTCTGGCTGGTCGGTGGCGGGTCAGGGCACGGTTTCAAGAACGGCCCTGCGGTCGGCAAGCGGGTGGCCGCGCATATCCTCGATCCCAAGCTGGCGGTGGAACCGCGGTTCAGCTTTGCGACCAAGGGGACGGCGGCAGCGCGAACGGTGTTCTAAGTTCGATCACACACCCCAGCCTCGTCATCCCGGCGAAGGCCGGGATCTCGCCGGTGCGGGCGAGCGAGTGGGTGAGATCCCGGCCTTCGCCGGGATGACGATTTGAGGGGTAAGCGAGCGTGCGCCTGACCGACTGCCACAACATCGACGACTTCCGGGCGCTCGCCCGCCGTCGCCTGCCCTGGCCGGTGTTCGACTATATCGACGGTGCTGCCGACGACGAAGTCACCCGCCGCCGCAATCGCGCTGCGTTCGACGATTGCGACCTCATCCCGCGCGTCCTCGCCGGGGTCGAAACCGTTGATATGCGCACGACCTTGTTCGGCCGCGAAATGGCGATGCCCCTGTTCCTCTCACCCACCGCGCTGCAACGCCTGTTCCACTGGCAGGGCGAGCGCGCTGTCCTCCGCGCCGCCGCCAACGCCGGGACGATGGCGGGCATTTCCAGCCTCGCCACGATCAGCCTCGCCGAAGCGGGCGCGCTCACCGATGGCCCCAAGCTGTTCCAGCTCTATGTCCACAAGGACGAAGGGCTGAACCGCGCGATGCTGGAAGCCGCGCGCGACGCTAAATTCGACGCCGTCGCGCTGACCGTCGATACCATCGTCGGCGGCAACCGCGAGCGCTGCCTGCGCTCGGGCTTCACCTCGCCGCCGCGCTTCACGGCGGGTAATATGCTGAGCTACGCCGCCAAGCCCGGCTGGGGACTCAATTACGTCCTGCGCGAAAAATTCAGCCTGCCCAATCTCGCGACACATGTGTCCGAGGGATCGAGCGTCCCCAAATCGGTTGCCGACTATTTTACGACGATGCTCGACCAGAGCCTCGACTGGAACCGCGCCGCGGCCATCCGCCAGCAATGGGACGGGCCATTCTGCCTGAAAGGCATCGTCGCGGTCGAGGATGCCCGCCGCGCGGTCGAGATCGGCGCCACCGCGATCATGGTGTCGAACCATGGCGGGCGCCAGCTCGATGGCAGCCGCGCGCCGTTCGATGCGCTGGCCGAGATCGTTGATGCGGTCGGCGACAAGATCGAGGTGATCTGCGACGGCGGCATCACGCGCGGCACGCATGTGCTGAAAGCGCTGTCGGTCGGCGCCAAGGCTTGTTCGGGCGGCCGCCTCTATCTCTACGCGCTCGCTGCGGCGGGCGAGGATGGCGTAGCGCGCGCGATCACATTGCTGCACGCCGAGATGGAGCGGGGCATGAAATTGATGGGGGCCAAGACGCTCGCCGACCTCTCACGCGACAATCTGCGCTGGCGGTAAAAAGATCCTCCCTGTCGCGCAGCGATGGGCAGGGGGACCGCTCGCGAAGCGAGTGGTGGAGGGGCGGCAAAGTCGCGCTATTGCCCCTCCGTCAGCGCTTCGCGCTGCCACCTCCCCATGCCTTTGGCACAGGGAGGATCGGCAGATCAGCCCACCGCCACCTCATCCTTCTTGCCCAGCCCGCTCCAGTCGATGCTCCGCGTCATGTACATCACCCCGGCAAGGGCAAAGAACATCAGCACCGAACCGATGAGCAACGAATAAGCCTCAAGGTTCAGCAGCACATAAAGCAGCGCATACAGTCCGACCAGCATCGCGGCCAGGAACCGCGCGCGCTTCCAACTTTTCAGCACCGCAGCGCTGTAAAAGGCCAGCAACCCAATGATCGCCGCTGACGCCAGCATATAGGCGAAGGTGAACCCGATCACCTCGGCGAAAGCCAGCAGCAGCACAAAGAACAGCACCAGCGCGATGCCGGTCAGCAGATATTCGGCCGGGGCGACCCGCGCGCCCGCGATGATGTCAAACATCAGGAACGCGACGAAGGTAAAGCCGATGAACAGGAAGCCATATTTGATCGCGCGATCGACCTGGCTGTACAGGTCGACGGGTTCGATCAGGCTGATCGCCACGGCTTTGGCCGTACCGCCCGATGCTTCGCCCGCGCTCCCGTCACTCGGTCCCGAAACGGCCACCGGCTCGACATAGGTGTCGCGCGGACCATAGTTGGTCATCACCGGCGGCGACAAATCGCCGGTCAGCACCTGCGCCTGCCCGAGCGCCAGGTTCGGCACGGCATAGGTGGCGGTGAAGCCACTGGCCGTCACGCTGCGCTTGGCGGGCAGGAAATCGCCGCCGAAGCTGGGGTTCGGCCAGCTCGACTTGACCGTCCAGCGCGTATCGACCCCGCGCGGGATCAGCTTGAAATCACCCAGCCCGCGCACCCCGATCTTGTAATCGACCTTGAGCGGCGCCGCAGCGCTCCAGTCCACGAACGCGAACGTCCCCGAATTGCCAGTCGAAAGCAGCCCCTTGCCCGGCTGCAAAGCCAGCGGCGTACCATTGACCGCGACGCTGTTACCATCGACCAACCCGCGCGCGTCGCTGACCCCTAGCCGCACTTCGGCGCGGTCGAGCATCAGCGCCTCGCGCGCCACGCCGAACCGCGCGATGTCGGCGGGCAGCACGAAATTGGCGCTGCCCGAAATCTGGCTTTCATAGACAACCGTCTCGTAAATCGCCTTTTTGCGCTTTTCAGGCTTGATGACGACATCGGCCGTGTTCGCCTGCGGTGAAAGATAGAGGTTGCGGATCGTGTTGACCGTCCGCGTCACATCCTTGCCATTTTCGGTCACCGTCGTCGTTTCGGTCGCGCGGTAGGGGATGACGATCACCGGCCCGGCGATCGTCTGTTGCCCGCCCCAGCCCTGACCGATCGACGCCTGCGCGGTTTCGGCCTGCTGCTGGCGATCCCACAACAGGCCATAGATCATCAACAAGGGCACCATCAGCGCCACCGCGATCAGCACCGCGATGACCAGCTTGACGCCGGGGCTGCGCTCGCTGCGCGCGGGCGGATTCGACGACGATACGGGGGGAACAGAAACGCTCTGAGTCATGGGGGATACTCTTGCTGCTTCAACTGGTCGATGAAATTGCACGGTTCATCGATACGGTCAAGCGGGTTGAGGTGAAGCGCATTCGCCGCCAATTGCGCACGAAAAAGGGGACGGCCTCCCCCGAAGCCGCCCCCTTAACGCGTGGTCGCTGACCCGCTAGGCAATCAGAATGAAAAGCCCAGCGTAAAGACCACGGTTGGATCGAACAGGGTATCGACCGCGCCGATGCCCGACTTTTTGATGTCGGTATCGATATATTGCACGGTGAAGGTCGCGGGACCGGCGGCGAACGAGGCGCCGACCATCCAGTCGAGATAATTGCCGCCGGGCGCCAGCGCGCCGAGCGAGCCATCGGTGTAGCCAAGCGCGGCATTCAGCGTGAGCGGAGTGTCGGGGATACCATAGCCCAGGCCAAGGTTCAGATAGATATTGTCATCGCTGCCCAGCGAATTCTGGTCGGGGGCATAGGCGACCATACCGGTCGCCGAAACCGGGCCGATGTCGTGCGACAGCTTGCCGATGATTTCGACATAATCGCTGGGGCCGGCAAAATCCTGGTTGCCCGGATAGACATAATAGGTGGCGCCGATATCGACCGTGGTACCCGGCGCAATCTCGGTCGCGAAACCGGCATAAAGGTCGAGCTCATATTTGCCGTACAGCGGGCTGTCGGGCAGGGTCGAACCCCAAGCACCGGCATAAAAGCCGCTTTCGTGGCTCACGGTCACGGTCGATTGAAGCGCGACCTTTTCGTTCGACAGCGAAATGCCGCGGAAACGATAGTCCGACACGACCGAAACGCCGCCCGAAAGCGAGACCGGGCCGCTGGCTTCTTCTTCCTGAGCGAAGGCAGGCGTCGACATGGCCGACGCGGCGAGCAGCATGCCGAAACACGCTTTGGTAAGAAACTTCATGGGTGATCCCCCTAATAAAAACAACGGATCGTCCCGGCCTGCTGTACGCTGTCCACGCCTCTTCGTGCGGGCCTGTGACGACGAACGGCTCTGAAATTGCCGATTTTGCTGCAATGCACAAACAAAAATTGCGCATGATGCCGATTCAACGTCAGAGTGTGTCTTTCGCGCAACAGCGGCGCGGCACACGCTTGGCTTTGCCAATCGCCCGCCGGACGGCTAAAGAGCGGCGCATCCTCCCTTATCGATCGAGCCCGAACCCATGAGCGATCACAATCCCGGCCTGCGCCCCTGGCGCGACATTGCGCGGCGCACCAGCCGCCAGATCATGGTCGGCAACGTCCCGGTTGGCGGCGGTGCCCCGATTACCGTTCAAACGATGACCAACACGCTGACCAGCGATCCCGTCGCGACGATCGACCAGATCCGCCGCTGCGAGGAAGCAGGCGCCGACCTGATCCGCGTGTCGTGTCCTGACACCGAATCGACCGCGGCCTTGGGTAAGGTGGTCCGCGCGGCGCGCATCCCGATCATCGCCGACATTCATTTCCACTATAAGCGCGCGCTCGAAGCCGCCGACGCGGGCGCCGCGTGCCTGCGCATCAACCCCGGCAATATCGGATCGTCGGAGCGCGTCGGCGAAGTCGTCCGCGCTGCCAAGGCGAACGGCTGTGCGATCCGCATTGGGGTCAACGCGGGTAGCCTGGAAAAAGACCTGCTCGAAAAATATGGCGAACCCTGCCCCGAGGCGCTGGTCGAAAGCGCGCTCGACCATATCAAGCTGCTGCAAGACCATGACTTCCACGAATATAAGGTCGCGGTAAAAGCAAGCGATGTCTTCCTCGCGGTCGCGGCTTACGCGCAACTCGCCGATGCGGTCGATTGTCCGCTCCACCTCGGCATCACCGAAGCAGGCGGGTTGATCGGCGGCACCGTCAAATCGGCGCTCGGCATCGGCAATCTGCTGTGGGCGGGGATCGGCGACACGATCCGCGTGTCGCTTTCAGCCGAACCCGAAGAAGAAGTGCGCGTCGGTTATGAGATTCTGAAATCGCTCGGCCTGCGCACCCGCGGCGTCCGCGTCGTGTCCTGCCCCAGCTGCGCCCGCCAGGGCTTCGACGTCATACGCACCGTGCAGGCGCTCGAAGAAGCGCTCGGTCATATCAAGACCCCGATGTCGCTCTCGGTCCTCGGCTGCGTCGTCAACGGCCCCGGCGAAGCCCGCGAAACCGACATCGGCATCACAGGCGGCGGCAATGGCAAGCATATGGTCTATCTGTCGGGGGTTACCGACCATCACGTCGCCGACGCCGACATGATCGGCCATATCGTCAAGCTGGTCGAGGCCAAGGCTGCCGAAATCGACGCGGGCAATTCGGTGAGCATGGACGTCGCGCACGGCAAGGCAGCTTAAAAGCCCCTCCCCTTCGCGTTTATTCCTTTTGTCCAAATATCTGTTCCCCGGCGAAAGCCGGGGTCCAGGGCGTCATAACGCGACGCTTGTTTTTGGACGCTCTGGGCCCCGGCTTTCGCCGGGGAACGGCTATTCACTTGTCCGGAGGGGCGTGGTTCCAAGACACGGGGACCGCTCGCTGAGCGAACCCGGTCAAGCGTGCTAACCGCCCGCCAGCGGCGCCAAACCGTCCATCACCGCGGTCAGCGCCAGCGCATTTTCCCGCTCCATCGCGCTATGTCCGGCGTTGGTCACAACATAGGACACCGGTTCGGCGCCCGCCGCTCGCAGCGCCGCGACCAGCCGCGATGCTTGGGTCAGCGGGCAGACCTCGTCGAAGCGGCCATGGACGATGTGGATCGGGATCGCCGCCAACGTGGCGATATTGTCGAAGAAATGCCCCGCTGGCAGGAATAGTTCGTTGGCGAAATAATGCGCCTCGATCTGCGCAAAACACAGCGCGAAGTCCGCCTCGCCGAACTTTCCGGTGTCGGCGGCTTCGGGGATCATGTTCGAAATCACCCCCTCCCATAGCGACCAGGTCACCGCCGCTTCCAACTGCCGCGCCTTTTCCGCCGCGCTGGCCGGCACCATGTCGAAAATCGCCTTGTACGACGCCATGACGTCGCCGCGCTCGGCGGGGGTCAGGACGTTCAGCAGCGCCGCCCATTCATCGGGATATTTGATATACGCCCCCGGCGCGGTCAGCCCATAGGGGTCGGCTTCCCAGGTCGCGGCATTGCCCTGATACAGATAGTCCAGATCCTCCGCCGCGCCCAAAAAGATGCCGCGCAGGATCAGGCTGGCGCAATGCGCGGGATGGGCAATCGCATAGGCCATCGCCAGCGTGCTGCCCCAGCTGCCGCCAAACACGTGCATTGGCCCTGCAATCGCCAAATGGTCGCGCAATTTCCCGATATCGCCGATCAGGTCGGCGGTCGTGTTCTTGGCCAGCGCCGCTCCCGGTCCCGCCGACGCGACATTGGGTTCGCTCTTGCCGCACCCGCGCTGGTCGAACAGGATGACGCGATAGCGCCCAGGATCGAAAAAGCGTGCCATCGCCGGGGCGCAGGCGCCGCCGGGGCCGCCGTGCAGGAACACCACCGGTTCGCCCGCCGGATTGCCATATTCCTCCCAATAGATGCGGTGCGCGGGGTCGCGGTCGACCTCCAGCCAGCCGAAGTTCAGGCAGGGCGACTGGGGATAGACCCAGTCGTCACCGATCTTGCTGCTCATCTGAAGCCGGGAAAAATCCATCGCCGCTGTCCTTGCTGCTGTGATCGGGAAACACCGGCTTAACCGCCGCAGCGATCATGTCTACCCGGCAGGCACGATTATGCCGTGCGCCGCGTCAACAGGCCGGCGTCGCCGCGGTCATCCCCGCCGGCCAGCGCAGTTCGTACGTCACCATAAACCCGTCATGGTCCGACAAACGCGGGCCGCTGGCGCCGCCGTCGAACACCGCCTCGACTCGGATCGGCCGCACCGCAAGCTGTTCGCCGTTCGCAAAGAATTGGAGGTCTTGCGTGTCCATCCAGGGCGCGTCGCCATCCCACGACATCCGCACATCGCATCCCGAACCGGGATCGACGCAGTGTTCGTGCACCAGCGTCAACGGATGATGCGCGGAAAATTCGGCCCATCGTCCCTCTGCATGGCGCATGTTGAAATCGCCGCCGAAAATCAGCGGCACAGCGACGTTTTCGGTCGCCGCGATGAACGCCGATGCGATCTCGGCTTGCCGCGCATGGGCCTCGCCATTGCGCTGGTCGGAAACCCGCGATGCCCGGCGCGCGTTCATATGGGTGTTATAGACGTCAACCGGGGTCGGCACGCCCGGTACGGCAATCCGCGCCAGCATGACCCCTTTATTCGACAGGCAATCAAAGCCCGCGCAGGCGCGCCGACCATAGGCGGCGGCGGCGCTCTCGACGATCGGAAAGCGCGACGCGATGGCGAGCCCGCCGCCAAGCAGCTTTATGCCTAGCTCGCCCTTCAACGGTTTGGCGCTGCCCGCCATCGGGTCGGTCCCCCTGACAAAGGCCCGTGTCGTGCGCCGCGGTCCCGGCGCGATTGCTGGATAGCCCGATGCCGCAACCGCGCGCTTGGCGGCGCCGCTGAACATCTCCTGAAACAGGATGATGTCCGCGCCGCTGCGGTCCATGCGGGCCGCGTTCAACCGTTCGCCGATTTCGCGAAGTTCGCGCGCCCGCCCCTTGCGCGCCGGCCAGCCCAGCCCCTCCAGATTATAGGTTAGCACCGACAAGCGCGCGCTGGCCTCGCGGCCATCCGCCGAATGCACGACCGCGGCGGGCGGCGCCGCATCGCACGCCATCACGCGCAGCGGCGGCGCCGTCCCGCAGGCGCCCAGCGCCAGCGCGGCGGCGCCGATCCACATCATGCGGATCGGCTTCGCGGATGACAGGTCATAGCTCACGACAGGATCATAACCCGTCGCCGCCGACGCGTCACCGGCAATTGGAACCCACCCACACACCCATAAAAAAGGGGCCGCCTCTCGGCAGCCCCTTTCCTCGTTCAATAAACCGACGGCTTAGTCCTTCAGGAAATCGGGCACATGACCCTGATCTTCCGGACCTTCGTTGCGTTCGCGGCGCGGGCCGCGATCGCCGCCGGCACCGCCGTCACGGCGCGGGCCACGATCACCGCCGCCATCGCGGCGCGGACCACGGTCGCCGCGCGGGCCACGATCGCCGCCGCCGCCATCCCGGCGCGGGCCGCGCGGACCACGGTCGCCGCGATCGCCGCCTTCGCGCGGCGGGCGGGTGTCTTCCAGCTCGGCGCCGGTTTCCTGATCGACGACGCGCATCGACAGGCGCACCTTGCCGCGCTGGTCGATCTCGAGCACCTTGACCTTGACTTCCTGACCTTCGCTCAGGACGTCGGCGACCTTTTCCACGCGCTCGTTGGCGATTTCGCTGACGTGAACCAGGCCGTCCTTGCCGCCCATGAAATTCACGAACGCCCCGAAATCGACCAGGTTGACGACCTTGCCGTCATAGATTTTGCCGACTTCGGCTTCTTCGACGATGCCCGAAATCCACTTGCGCGCGGCTTCGATCTGCGCCGGGTCGCTCGACGAAATCTTGATCAGACCTTCGTCGTCGATGTCGACCTTGGCGCCGGTGGTCGCGACGATCTCGCGGATCACCTTGCCGCCGGTGCCGATGATGTCGCGGATCTTCGCCTTGTCGATCTGCATCGTTTCGATGCGCGGGGCATAATCGGACAGCTCGGTGCGGGCTTCGCCCAGGGCCTTCGCCATTTCGCCCAGAATGTGCGCGCGGCCTTCCTTGGCCTGGTTCAGCGCGGCTTCGAAGATCTCGCGCGTGATGCCCGCAATCTTGATGTCCATCTGCATCGTCGTGATGCCTTCGGACGTCCCCGCCACCTTGAAGTCCATGTCGCCAAGGTGATCTTCATCGCCCAGGATGTCCGACAGGATCGCGAAATCCTTGCCTTCGAGGATCAGGCCCATCGCGATGCCCGAAACCGGGCGCTTGATCGGCACGCCGGCGTCCATCATCGCGAGCGAACCACCGCAGACCGACGCCATCGACGACGAGCCGTTCGACTCGGTGATGTCACTGGTGATGCGGATCGTGTAGGGGAACTCGTCCTTCGTCGGCAGCACCGCGTGCAGCGCACGCCATGCCAGCTTGCCATGGCCGATGTCGCGGCGGCTGGGCGCCCCGAAGCGGCCAACTTCACCAACCGAATAGGGCGGGAAGTTATAGTGCAGCATGAAGTTCGAATACGACAGGCCATTCAGGCCGTCGATCATCTGCTCGCTGTCCTTGGTGCCCAAGGTGCAGGTTGCAATTGTCTGCGTCTCGCCGCGCGTGAATAGCGCCGAGCCATGGGCGCGGGGCAAGAAGTGTGTTTCGGCGACGATCGGACGAATCTGCGTCGTCGTGCGGCCGTCGATGCGCTTGCCGTCCTTCAGGATGGCGCCGCGCACGATTTCGGCTTCCAGCTTCTTCATCAGCTTGCCGGCGGCCATCTGGTCCTGCGGCGCGGCGTCGGCGAAAGCTTCCTTGGCCTTGGCGCGGGCTTCGTTCAGCGCGTTCGAACGGGCCGATTTGTCGGTCAGCTTGTACGCGGCGGCGATGTCCTTGCCGATCAGCTTTTTCAGCTTGTCCTTGGCAGCGGTCAGGTCGGCCTGTTCGGCCATGTCCCAGGGATCCTTGGCAGCCTGTTCGGCCAGCTTCACGATCGCCTTGACCACATCCTTACACGCGTCATGCGCGAACAGGACGGCGCCGAGCATGATCTCTTCCGACAGCTCATTGGCTTCGGATTCGACCATCATCACCGCGTCGTAAGTGGCGGCAACGACCAGGTCGAGGTCGCCTTCGGCAACCTGCGCGTCGGTCGGGTTCAGGATATATTCGCCGTCGACATAACCGACGCGCGCGGCGCCGATCGGGCCCATGAAGGGGACGCCCGAAATGGTGAGCGCAGCCGAGGCGGCAACCATCGCGAGGATGTCGGGTTCGTTGTGGCCATCATAGCTCAGAACCTGGGCAATGACGTTGATTTCGTTGTAGAAACCCTCGGGGAACAGCGGACGGATCGGACGATCGGTCAGACGCGAAACCAGGGTTTCCTTTTCGGTCGCGCCGCGTTCGCGCTTGAAGAAGCCGCCGGGGATGCGGCCTGCGCCCGAGTATTTTTCCTGATAGTGGACAGTCAGGGGGAAGAAATCCTGCCCTTCCTTCACCGTCTTGGCGGCGGTGACCGCGGCCAGGACCATCGTTTCGCCGAGCGTCGCGACAACCGCGCCATCGGCCTGACGGGCAACCTTGCCCGTTTCGAGGGTCAGCGTTTCACCGCCCCACTCGATCGATACTTTTTTCACGTCAAACATGGAGTTTCCTTCGCCCGCCTGGCCCAATGCCGGGCGGGGCCTCTGATTCCGGGTAATCCGACCCGGGGCGGTGCGGGGCGTCTGTGGCCCCAATAGCGGCCCCACCGAATGCGGGGCGGCCCTGTGGTCCGGCAAATTTGCACGGAGCCAATATGACAGCGGCCCCGGAAAACCGGGGCCGCCAGAAATTCTTACTTACGCAGACCCAGCTTCGCGATCAGTGCCTGATAGCGCGCCTCGTCCTTCTTTTTCAGATAGTCGAGGAGGCTGCGACGCTTGTTGACCATCATCAGCAAGCCGCGGCGGCTGTGATTGTCCTTGTGGTTCGCCTTGAAATGACCGGTCAGGTTGTTGATGCGGTCGGTCAGGATTGCGACCTGAACTTCCGGCGAACCGGTGTCGCCCTTGCTGCGGGCGTTTTCGGTGATGACTTCGGTTTTGCGCTCGGCGGTAATCGACATAGATTTTTTCCTCGAACATCATGGCTTAAAGATTGAAGCCGCGCACGACCTTCAGCGTTCCCGCCAAAGCCTCGATCAGGGCGATCGGACGATTTTGATCGTCCCGTCCCCAATAGAGCCCGTCATCCGTAGCTACCCCGGTCCAGA
>NZ_DASYHE010000088.1:0-9091 GCF_035998965.1 Sphingopyxis sp. | reverse complement strand
ACAGCATTACCGTCATCCGCAAGGGTGCCGTGCGTCGTGCGAAGCTTTATTATCTTCGTGGCCGCACTGGTAAATCGGCGCGTATTGCGGAGCGCCGCGACTACCGGCCGGAAGCCAGCGAGGGCTAAGGGAGACTTTCCCGACCCCAAGCGAAAACAGCTTTCCAAAACGACCGGTTCCGCCAAAGCGCAGAACCGGTCGTTTTTCGTTTCAGCACCTCCATTTCAGAACGGGATTTCATCATGGGTTATCGGATCGTTGTCGCCGGTGCGACGGGCAATGTCGGGCGCGAAGTGCTCGCCATCCTCACCGAGCGCGAATTCCCGATCGACGAACTGGCGCTGGTCGCCTCGTCGCGCAGCCAGGGGACCGACGTCGAAATCGGCGACACCGGCCGCACGCTGAAATGCCAGAATATCGACAATTTCGACTGGGCCGGCTGGGACATGGCGATTTTTGCGATCGGCAGCGAAGCGACCAAGATCCATGCGCCCAAGGCGGCCGCGGCGGGCTGCGTCGTCATCGACAATTCGTCGCTCTATCGCATGGACCCCGACGTGCCGCTGATCGTACCCGAGGTGAACCCCGACGCGATCGACGGCTACAAAAAGCGCAACATCATCGCCAACCCCAACTGCTCGACCGCGCAGATGGTGGTGGCGCTGAAGCCGCTCCACGACGCTGCCAAGATCACCCGCGTCGTCGTCTCGACCTATCAGTCGGTGTCGGGCGCTGGCAAGGCGGGCATGGACGAGCTGTGGAACCAGACGCGCCAGATCTTCGTCGGCGACGAAAAGGACATCCAGAAATTCACCAAGCAGATCGCCTTCAACGTCATCCCGCACATCGACAGCTTCCTTGACGACGGATCGACCAAGGAAGAGTGGAAGATGGTCGTCGAGACCAAGAAGATCCTCGATCCCAAGATCAAGGTCACCGCAACCTGCGTCCGCGTGCCGGTGTTCGTCGGCCATTCGGAAGCGATCAACATCGAGATGGAGCGTGAGCTGTCGGCCGAGGACGCCCAGCGCATCCTGCGCGAAGCCCCCGGCGTCGTGCTCCACGACAAGCGCGAGGATGGCGGCTATATCACCCCGGTCGAATGCGTCGGCGACTTCGCGACCTTCGTGTCGCGCGTCCGTGAAGACCCGACGGTCGAAAACGGCCTCAACCTGTGGTGCGTTTCGGACAACCTGCGCAAGGGCGCGGCGCTGAACGCGGTCCAGATCGCCGAGTTGCTGGGGCGTCGGCATCTGAAGAAGGGCTGAAGGTAAAGCGGATGTTCCCCTGCGAAGGCAGGGGTCCATCTCCTAACGTCGCCTTTTGCACAAACGGCAACGCCGATCGCGAGCTTGGGTGATGGACCCCTGCCTTCGCAGGGGTGCAGGTACGTCAGCCACTCTCGACGACGCGCAATCCGAACGGGTAGGGGGAGGGGATGACCGACGTCTCCTCCTCCACCCCGCCCGCGCAGCGCCGCCTGCTCGGCGCCCTGCTGATCCTGCTGCTGCTCGCGCAGATCGAACAGCCTTATCCCGAAATCGCGCTGCTTCAGCACATCCCGACGATGCTGCTGCTCGTCGCGGCCCCGGCGCTGCTCCGCCGCTGGCCGCTCTCGACCGCGGCCGTCGCGTGTATCGTCGCCTTCCTGGCCCTCCACACCCTCGGCGGTCGCTACGCCTACAGCAGCGTCCCCTACGACCAATGGGCGCACACCCTCACCGGCACCACCCTCTCCGACGCCTTCGGCTGGAGCCGCAACCATTACGACCGTCTCGTCCATTTTGCCTTTGGCGCGCTGTCGGTGATCCCCGTCGCCGAAATCGCGCGGCGCTGGGGCGGGCTAAGCCATAGCGGCGCGGCGTTAACCGTGCTTGCTTGGGTCTTGGCCATTTCCAGCCTCTATGAAATCTTCGAATGGTTGCTGACCATCGTCGCGGCGGGCGAGACCGCCGAACGTTACAATGGTCAGCAGGGTGACATCTGGGACGCGCAAAAGGATATGGCGCTGGCGGCGCTGGGTGCGATATTGGTGCTGCTGGTCCAGCGGAGGAGATAGGCGATGCGTAACATGACGGCTCTCGCGATGGTGGCACTGCTCGCCGCCTGCAAACCGGCGCCCGAAAAGACCCCCGCAGCGACTGAGACCGCAGTGCCCCCGGTCCCCGAAGCCAAAGCCGACGGCCCCGCCGCCGCAACCACCGCGGTCAGCCTCGATGGCGAGGGGCTGCGCTTCATCGACAAGACCAGCGGCAAGGCCAGCCTCCTCGCCTTTGGCGTCCCGCGCGCGCAGGCCGAAACCGCGCTCGCGAATGTCGCGGGCAAGGCGGACGACCGCAGCACCAACGACGAATGCGGCGCCGGTCCGATGCAATTCACCCGTTACGACGCGATGACGCTCAATTTTCAGGATGATAAATTCGTCGGCTGGTTCCTGGGCAACGAACCCGGCGCTGCCGCCTATTCGACGGCGAGCGGCATCGCCATCGGCACGACGCGCGCCAAGGCGGGCGAGTCGGTGTCGATCGTCGCCGTCGAGGACAGCACCCTGGGCGAGGAATTCAGCATCGGCACCGGCGACAAGGTCGTCGGCGGCATGTTCGCAGCGCCCGGCGATACGGCCAAGATTGACGCGCTGTTCGCCGGGGTGAATTGTTTCTTTCGGTGATGGGTTCAGCGATCCTCCCCCAAGGGGGGAGGGGGACCACCCGCAGGGTGGTGGAGGGGCACAGGCGTTTTACGCAGCGTGGCGTGAAAGAGTGGTTCTGTTCCTGTAACCACGCGCGAGGCCCGCTGCCTCGCCGGCAAGACAAACCGCCTGTGCCCCTCCACCATGCTTCGCATGGTCCCCCTCCCCGTTCCGGGGAGGATCGGCGGCGTCGGGCGCCCAAACCTACCGCAACCGAACCCCATAATCGATCCGCGAGGATTTTCCGGGATAGCGAAAATTGGCAATGGCAGTTAACGACCGGGAGCGGACGTTTCTTCTCCCCTCCCGCAGGCGGGAGGGGGGTATTGGGTGAACCAGCCCCCGGCTGGTTCAGGTCGTGCCGGGGGCACGACCGGCCCAATGCCGGGTGGGCAACGACAGTGCAAAGGCCCACCCCGCTGCGACGAACGAACAAGTTCGTAAGTCTCGCTGCCCCTCCCGCTTGCGGGAGGGGATAATCGCACTCTTTACCGACGTCCGCATCCCACCCCAAAACCACCTCACCCTTAATGCCCCATATCCGCCGCCGACGCCTTGGGTGCACCCGTCCCCGGTGGCCGCAGCAACAGCACCAGCGGCACCGCCGCCAGCGTCATCCACATCATCGCCCAGAAATCGTCGATATAGGCGACCATCGCCGCCTGCCGGTTGATCTCGGCATTGACCATCGCCAGCGCGGTTTCGCCCGCGATGCCGAACCGGTCGGCGGTCGACGGGTCGATTATGCTGACCGAACTGCTCGTGACATGCGCCGCCAGGTCGGCATGGCTCGTCTGGATATTCGACCCCAGCAAGGTGGTGACGATCGAGATGCCGATTGATGCGCCCAGGCTGCGGAACAGGTTGAGCAGGCTCGATCCGTCGGTGCGATACTGCGGCGCGATCGTCGCAAACGCCATGGTATTGAGCGGGATGAAGATCAGCCCCATGCCCAGCCCCTGCACCAGTCCGCTGACGATCACCGGCTCCATACCCATCGCCAGCGACCAGTGGCTCATCTGCCATAGCGAAAAGGCGGCAATGGCGAGGCCGGTCCCCACCAGCCAGCGCGGATCGACCTTGCCCAGCAGCTGCCCCGCGACCCACATGCTCATCAAGATGCCGACGCCGCGCACCGCCAGCGCCAGCCCGGTGTCGATCACCGGCCAGCCGAACAGATTCTGCAACATCGGCGGCAACAGCGCCATCGACGCGAACATCACCACGCCGACCACGACCATGAACCCCATCGCGGTGACCAGGTTGCGGTCGGCCAGCATCGCACGGCTGAACAGCGGCGCGCGCGCGGTGAACATATGCACGACGAACATCCACAGGCACGCGACCGCGACGCCGCATTCGATCCAGATTTCGACGCTGTCGAACCAATCGGCATGTGCGCCGCGGTCGAGCATCAGTTGCAGCGCCGCCAGCCCCAGCGCGAGCATCGAAAATCCGAACAGGTCGAACCGGCGGCTGGTCTTTTTCGTCGCGGGCAGCAGCGCCCACATCAGCGCCAGCGTCAGCAGCCCGAACGGCAGGTTGACATAAAAGACCCAGCGCCAGTTGGCTTGCTCGGTCAGCCAGCCGCCGAGCACGGGGCCAACGATTGGCCCGATCATGATCCCCATGCCCCAGATCGACATGGCGCGCGCATGGCGCTCGGGCGGGTTGATGTCGAGCATCACGGCCTGTGACAGCGGCCCGATAAAGGCGGCAAACACCCCCTGCAAAAAGCGAAAGGCGACCATCTGTTCCAGCGACTGCGCCGCGCCGCACGCCATCGATGCGACGATGAAACCGAAAATCGCGATCAGGAACAATTTGCGCCGCCCGATGCGGTCGGCCAGCCAGCCGGTGATCGGCATCGCAACCGCGCTCGCCAGTATGTAGCTGGTCAGCACCCACGTCACCGTCTCGCTCGTCGCGCCCAGCGCCGATTGCATGTGCGGGATCGCGACATTGGCGATCGTCGTATCCAGGATCTGCATGATCGACGCCCCCATGACCGCAACGGTGAGCAGCGCGCGGTGGCGAACGCGCTCGTGCAGCGGGATGCTGTCGTCGGCGGGCAGCGCGGTGCCGGCAGGGCGGCGGGGGAGGGAGCGGGAGGCCATCAGGATGCCACCTCAAAATCCTCCCCATCGACTTGCGATGGGGAGGGGGACCGCCGCGAAGCGGTGGTGGAGGGGCCGAACCCTTGCATTGACTTTTGAGGTCGCCGCCCCTCCGTCAGCCCCAGCGGGGCTGCCACCTCCCCATCGCAAGTCGATGGGGAGGATCGATTAGGTCGTAGCCGTCTGGTCGTGGCGCCCACCCCCTACTCCCCCGCCACCGCACCGCCGCTCGTAAACACCCGCACCTCCGCCGACAGCCCCGCGATCATCTCGCGCGCTGGCTTCTCGTCGAACGCGATCCGCACCGGCACCCGCTGCGTCACCTTGACCCAATTGCCCGTCGCATTCTGTGCCGGCAGCACCGAAAATTCGCTGCCCGTCCCGGCGCCGATGGTCAGCACATGGCCGCGCACCTTCAGCCCCGGATAGGCGTCGAACGTCACCTCGGCGCGCTGGCCGACGCGCATATTGGCGAGGTCGGTTTCCTTGAAATTCGCCTCGACCCACGGATGCGCGGTGTCGACCAAAGTCACCGCAGGCAGCCCCGCGACCATCATCTGGCCGATCTGCAGCCGGTCCGATTGCGCGACGCGCCCGGCGCTTGGCGCGCGGACGGTGGTGCGCGCCAGATTGACCTGCGCTTGTGAGCGCTGAACGCGCGCCGCTTCGACCTGCGGATTGACGCCGCTCGCCGGACCCGCGGCCAGCTTGGTGCGCGCCTCGACCGCCGCCGCTTCGGCCTGCCGCACCCGCTCGCGCGCCTGCGCGACCGCGTGGCGCGACGCGTCATAGGCGGCTTTGGTAGTGAAACCCTTTTCCATCAGTGCCGCCTGCCGTTCGAAATTGACCTGTGCAAAGGCGACATCCTCGCGCGCCGCAGCAATATCGACGCTCGATGTGTTGGCGCTCGCCGACAGATTGCCGACCTCCACTTGCGCCGCGTCGATCGCCGCCGTCGCCTGCGCGACGTTCAGCGCATAGGGTTCGCCGTCGATGCGGAACAGCAATTGCCCCGCCGCGACCTGCTGGCCGTCGCGCACGGCAACTTCGGTGATCCGGCCGCCCACTTCGGCGGCGACCGACACCTTGTCCATCTGGACATAGGCATTGTCGGTCGACACCGATCCGCCGCTGGTCAGCCAATAATAGCCGCCCGCCGCGATCAGGATGGCGGGCAGGCCGAACATCAACAGGCGGGTGCGCCACTTCGGCGCCTCCTTTTGCTCGGTCGCGGTCGCCGCGCTGGCGGGCGGCAGCGGATCGGCCTTGGGCGCGGCTTTTGCGTCGTCGGCCGCGGGGCGGGTGGGGGAGAGCTGGTCCATCAGGCGGCCTCTTCTTTTTCTTTCTGGCAGATGCGACGCGACAGATTGGCGCGCACCCGCTCGACCAGCGCCGCCAGTTGGTCGCGCTCGGCGGCGGTCAGCCCCTCGGTCGCTTCGGCGGTCAGCGCGTCGGTGGTGGCGCGCATCGCAGTCAGCAACTCGTCGGCCCCCGGCGCCAGATACAACAGCCAGGCGCGGCGGTCGCTCGGGTCGGCACGGCGTTCGACCAGTCCCGCCTCCTCCAGCCGGTCGATCATCCGCGACAGCGTGATCGGCTCGACCTCGATCAGCTCGGCGAGCGGCCCCTGCCGGATACCCTCATGGCGCCGGAGATAGATGAGCAGCCGCCATTGCAGCGCCGTGATCCCCGTGTCGCGGGTGCGGGCGTTGAATGCACGGCGGAACAACCGCGCGCTGTCGTTGAGCAGGAATCCGATCGTTTCACTCATGGCAAGCGATATAATAGCAATAGCTACTAACTGCAAGCGCCCGACGCTACGCGGCACTTTCGTAAACTTCCGCAAATCCATCCGCCTTGGTGTAAGTTTCACCGACAATGCTTGCAAAGCCGCGCCATTTCCGCAGGATTGCGTCATGACCTTGACCGCAGACCTCTTCTGGTCGTTCCGCTCGCCCTACAGCTACCTCGCGATCGCCCGCTACCGCGCGCTCGCGGCGAGCCACGACCTGTCGATCAACCTCCGCCCCGTCTATCCGCTCGCGATCCGCCAGCCCGATTTTTTCGAGCGCAACCATCCCAATTGGCTCAGCTACACGATGCGCGACATGATTCGCGTCGCGCAATTCCATGGCATCCCCTTCGGCCCGCCGCGCCCCGATCCGATCGTCCAGGATATGACGACGCGCACCATCGCCGCCGATCAGCCCTATATCTATCGCCTGACCCGGCTCGGGCAGGCCGCATCGCGCCGCGGCAAGAGCTTGGCTTTTGCACATGAAGCGGCACAGCTGATCTGGGGCGGCGCGGTCGATTGGCATTTGGGCGACCATCTGGCGGGCGCGGCACGGCGCGCCGGGCTCGATCTGGTCGAACTGGATGCCGAAGCCGAGAAAGACGCCGAGGCGCTCGACAATGAAATCGCCGCCAATCAGGTCGCGCTGGAAATCGCCGGCCACTGGGGCGTGCCGACATTGGTGTTCGAGGGCGAGCCATTCTTCGGGCAGGACCGGATCGAGATGGCGAAGTGGCGGATGGAGCAAAAGGGGCTGCGCCCGCGCTGAACCTGCTTGCCCAACCGGCAGCCGCAGAGGCATAGCCGGGGCATGACGATCGAACCCCAATTTTTCGAGGCGCGCGATGGCGTGCGATTGGCGTGGCGTGAAACGGGTGAGGGCAGGCCGCTGATCCTGCTCCACGGCCTGTTTTCCAGCGGCGAGGTGAACTGGATCAAATTCGGCACCGCGGCGCGGATCGCCGCCGAGGGCTACCGCGTCATCATGCCCGACCTGCGCGTTCACGGGTCGAGCGACGCGCCGCACGACGAGGAGCATTATCCGCCCGACGTGCTGGTGCGCGACCTGGAGGATATGGTCGCGCATCTGGCGCTGACCGACTTCGATCTCGGCGGCTTTTCGCTCGGCGCGCGGACCAGCGTGCGCGCGGTGGTGGCGGGCATGAAACCGCGCCGGCTGATTCTGGGCGGCATGGGGCTGGCGGGTCTCGCCGGCTGGCAGCGGCGCGGCGCGTTCTTCCGGCGGGCGATCGCCGAATATGAAAGCGCCAAGCGCGGCGACGACACCTGGTTGTCGATCCAGTTCATGAAGACGATGAAGGTCGATCGGATTGCCGCGGGGCATTTGCTCGACAGTTTCACCGACACTCCGCCCGAGGCGCTGGCGGCGCTGACGATGCCCATACTCGTCGTATGCGGCGAGCAGGATCAGGACAATGGATCAGCCCCCGAACTGGTCGCCGCGCTCGCCGATGCGCAGCTCGTAACGATTCCCGGTACCCATATGTCGAGCGTAACCCAGCCCGAGCTCGGCGAAGCGATCGCGGCCTTCCTGACCGCTTGACCCTGCCTTCGGCGCGCGCCAAGCTATCGACATTGCGCCAAAGAGCGCCTTCAAAATCGTCCAGAGGATCGCACCCCATGAAAGCTATGATTTCGACCCTGTCGCTGGCCCTCTCGCTCGCGCTTGCCGGCCCCGTCGTTGCCGCACAGCAGAAGCCCGCCGCGACCGCCAAGACCGCGAAGCCCACCGCCGCTGACGCCGATGCCTTTATCGCCGCCGCCGAAAAGGATCTGTTTGGCTACACGGTCGAGGCGAGCCAGGTGAACTGGGTCAACAGCACCTATCTGACCGAGGATACCGACGCGATGGCGGCGCGGATTAACGCCGTCGGCACCGAAAAGTCCGTCAAATACGCGCTCGAAGCTGCGAAATATAAGGATGTACCGGGACTGAGCGCTGACACCAAGCGCAAGCTCGACATTTTGCGCACAGGTCTCGTCCTGCCCGCCCCGACCAGGCCCGGTGCCGCGACCGAGCTCAACCAGATCGCGACCAATCTGCAGTCGCAATATGGCAAGGGTCGCGGCACGTTGAACGGCAAGGAAATCTCAGGCTCCGACATCGAAGAGCAGATGGGCAATATCGAGCGCACGCCCGCCGAACTCGCCGAAATGTGGACCAGCTGGCACGACAATGTAGGCGCGCCGATGAAGGACGACTATGCCCGCATGGTCGCAATCGCCAACGAAGGCGCCAAGGAGCTGGGTTTTGCCAATACCGGCGCCATGTGGCGATCGGGCTATGATATGTCGCCCGAAGATTTCGCCAAGACGACCGAGCGCTTGTGGCAGGAAGTGAAGCCGCTCTATATGGCGCTCCACACCTATACGCGCTGGAAACTGAACGAGAAATATGGCGACGCGGTGCAGCCCAAGACCGGCCCGATCCGCGCCGACCTGCTCGGCAATATGTGGGCGCAGGAATGG
>NZ_DASYHE010000078.1:0-25710 GCF_035998965.1 Sphingopyxis sp. | reverse complement strand
GTGACGCAGGTCGTGTTCGACCGCGGCGGTTTCCTGTTCCACGGGCGCATCAAGGCGCTGGCCGACGCGGCTCGCGAAGGCGGATTGGAGTTCTAATATGGCAGACGAAGTACAGAACGTCGAAGGCGCTCCCGAAGCTGCACCCGCGCCCGAAGGCCAGGCTCCGCGCCGCGGCCGTGGCGGCGGTGCCGGTGGCCCTGGCGGCAACCGGGGTGGCCGTGATGGCGGTGGCCGTGGTCGCCGCGACGATCGTCGTCCGCGTGACGATGACGGCGGCGAAGAGCTGATTGAAAAGCTCGTCCACATCAACCGCGTGTCAAAGACAGTGAAGGGCGGCAAGCGCTTCGGTTTCGCCGCGCTCGTCGTCGTTGGCGACGGCAAGGGCCGCGCCGGGTTCGGTCATGGCAAGGCCCGCGAAGTGCCGGAAGCCATTTCGAAGGCGACCGCTGCTGCCAAGAAGTCGATGATCCGCGTGCCGCTGCGCGATGGCCGCACCCTGCATCATGATGGCCGTGGCCATTTCGGTGCCGGGCTCGTCACCGTTCGCTCGGCACCTGCCGGTACCGGCATCATCGCCGGTGGCCCGATGCGCGCCGTGTTCGAATCGCTCGGCGTGGCCGACGTGGTGACCAAGTCGAACGGCACCTCGAACCCCTATAACATGATCCGTGCGACCTTTGAGGCGCTCGGCGAACAGACCAGCCCCAAGTCGGTCGCGCAGCGTCGCGGCAAGAAGGTGTCGGATCTGATCAAGCGCGGCGGTGCTTCCGACCGTGCAGCCGAAGCCGAAGCCGCGGCGGTGACGGAGTAAGATCATGGCTGACAAGAAGATCAAGATTCGCCAGATCGGCTCGCCGATCCGTCGGCCGAGCAGCCAGCGTGCCATCCTGACCGGCCTCGGCCTGGGCAAGATGCACCGCGAGGTCGAGCTGATCGACACCCCCGAAGTGCGCGGCATGATTCGCAAGCTGCCGCACATGGTGGAAGTCGTCGAGGGCTGAATTCGGTGAAGTTCTACCGCCTGTTGACCGGTCCCGACGACAGCGCATTCTGCGCTCGCGTCGAAGGATTGCTCAACCGGGGGTGGCAGCTCCACGGCAGCCCGTCGATCACCAGTGTCGATGGCCGCGGCTATGTCGCCCAGGCCATCGTGATGGAAAAGGCCGGGGCGTACCCCGGTTTTCAGCCATCGAATGAAATTGAACCGGACTGAACGCCTTTCCCCGGAAAGCGGCAGTCCATAGCGCGACCACAGCGAAAGCGAGTGCAACCATGACGATCAAACTGAACGAACTCAGCGACAACAAGGGCGCCCGCAAGGGCCGGATGCGCGTCGGACGCGGCATCGGCTCGGGCAAGGGCAAGACCGCCGGCCGCGGCCAGAAGGGTCAGAAGGCCCGCAGCGGCGTCGCGATCAACGGCTTTGAAGGCGGTCAGATGCCGCTTCACATGCGTATCCCGAAGCGCGGCTTCAACAACATCTTTGGCAAGGACTTTGCGATCGTCAATCTGGGCATGATCCAGAAGCTGATCGACGCCAAGAAGCTCGACGCCAAGGCCGTGATTGATCACGCCGCGCTGAAGGCGGCTGGTGTGGCCCGCGGCGGCAAGGATGGCGTCCGCCTCCTCGCCAAGGGTGAATTTACCGCCAAGCTGAATTTTGCCGTGGCCGGTGCGTCGAAGGGCGCGATCGAAGCGGTCGAAAAAGCCGGCGGCAAGGTCGAACTGCCCGAAGCCAAGCCCGAAGGCGACGGCAAGAAGGCGCAGCGCCGCGCCAAAGCCAGGGCCGAATAATCAACGACAAGGGGCGGCTCGGAATACGGGCCGCCCTTTGCGGTTTGACAAACTTTTATTTCCCGTTCGTGTCGAGCAAAGTCGAGACACCCTTCGGGTCGGCGCAAGATCGAGCGGTATCTCGACTTCGCTTGATACGAACAGGCAGATGGGATGCCGGTTGGCGACGCGCTGCGTTGCGAAATAGGCTTTCTTCCCCTTGCGCTTCGTGACCGGCGAACGCACATAGGCGCCGGGTCGCGGGGGCGCGGTCCGGACTATCCGAGGATAATACCATGGCCTCTCGCGCCGACCAGCTTGCTTCCAACCTGAACTTTTCGAAATTCGGGCAGGCGACCGAACTGAAGAACCGCATCTGGTTCACGATCGGCGCGCTGATCGTCTTTCGCTTCCTGTCGTTCGTCCCGCTGCCCGGTGTCGATCCGGTCGCGCTGTCGACGCTCTACAGCCAGGCCGCGTCGGGCGGCGTCCTCGACATTTTCAACACTTTTTCGGGCGGCAGCCTGGAGCGCATGAGCATCATCGCGCTCGGCGTCATGCCCTATATCACCGCCTCGATCGTCGTGCAGCTCGCCGCGGCGCTGTCGCCCAGCCTTGCCGCACTCAAGAAAGAGGGCGAAAGCGGGCGCAAGAAGCTCAACCAATATACGCGCTATGGCACGGTGTTCCTGACCGCGATTCAGGGCTATTTCGTCGCTGTCGGGCTCGAAACGCTCGGCGCCAGCCAGGGCATTGCGGCGGTGGTCGATCCGGGCATGATGTTCCGCATCGGCGCCGTCATCAGCATCGTCGGCGGCACCCTGTTCCTCATGTGGCTCGGCGAACAGATCACCGCGCGCGGGATCGGCAACGGCGTGTCGCTGATCATCATGGCCGGCATCCTGGCGCAGCTGCCGCGCAGCTTCGCTCAGATGTTTACCCAAGTCCGTGAAGGATCGATGGGCGGCGGCACAGTGGTTGCGGTGTTTGCCGGTGCGATCCTGATCATCGCCTTTATCGCGTTCATGGAGCGCGCCCAGCGCCGCGTGCTGGTGCAATATCCCAAGCGCGCGACGCAGCGCGGCGGGATGCAGGCCGACCGCAGCCATCTGCCGCTCAAGGTCAACACCGCCGGCGTGATCCCGCCGATCTTTGCCTCGTCGCTGCTGCTGATGCCGCTGACCATCACCCAGATGATGGGCAATAATGTTCAGGGCGATACCGCGACCGGCGATTTCCTGATCTCGCTCAACCAGTATCTGGCGCATGGCCAGCCGCTGTACATGGCGCTCTATGCTGCGGGCATCATCTTCTTCTGCTTCTTCTATGTGGCCGTCGTCTTCAACCCCGAAGAAACCGCCGACAATCTGAAGCGCCAGAACGGGTTCATTCCGGGCATCCGTCCCGGCAAGAACACCGCCGCCTATCTCGATCATGTGCTGACGCGCATCACCGTGCTGGGTGCGGCCTATCTGGCTGCGATCTGTCTGATCCCCGAGTATTTCATTGCCCAGTCCGGGCTGCCCTTTGCGCTTGGCGGTACCAGCCTGCTGATCATCGTCAACGTCACGATCGACACGATCAGCCAGATCCAGAGCCACATGCTGGCGCATCAATATGGCGACCTGATCAAAAAGGCGAAATTGAAAGGCGGCGTTGCGCGGCGCTAAACGCCAAGCTACGGCAATTGCGACCGGGCAGAGGCAACAGGGGCTTCCATGACGCTGAACATCATTTTGCTGGGTCCGCCGGGGGCGGGCAAGGGAACGCAGGCAGTGCGCCTGGAAGACGAGCATGGCATGGTCCAGCTGTCGACCGGCGACATGCTGCGCGCCGCGGTCAAGGCGGGAACCCCGATCGGGGTCCAGGCCAAAGCGGTGATGGATGCCGGCGAACTGGTGTCCGACGACATTGTGTCCGGCCTGATCGGCGAACGGCTCGATCAGCTGGGCGGCGAAACCTCGGTGATTTTCGACGGCTATCCACGCACCGCGGCGCAGGCCGATGCGCTCGATACGATCCTGTCGGAACGCGGCCGCAAGCTCGACCATGTCATCGAATTGCTGGTCGAGGAAGATGCGCTCGTTGACCGCATCACGGGGCGTTTCTCGTGCGGGAATTGCGGCGCGGGCTATCATGACCGCTACAAGCTGCCCAAGGTCACCGACACGTGCGATCAGTGCGGCAGCCACGACTTCAAGCGTCGTCCCGACGATAATGAAGAAACCGTCCGCACCCGCATGGCCGAATATCGCGCCAAGACCGCACCGATCCTGCCGATCTATGACGCGCGCGGCATCGTGACGCGGGTCGATGGCATGGCGCCGATCGATCAGGTCAATGACGCGATCGAAGCCGTCCTGACGCCTGAGGCTTAGGGCAACATTTTCTGTAACGTCATTGCGAGCGTAGCGAAGCAATCCAGAGTAGCGTAAACCGCTCTGGATTGCTTCGCTACGCTCGCATTGACGAAGTGGAGTGGCGGTAAGGGGGGATGACAATGCGCCTGAAATCTTGTCTCGTGAAGGTCGCGTTGTTTGCCGCGGCATCTTTTGCCGTTCCGGCGCAAGCCAAGGTCGTCGACCAAAGCGACGCCGGTTTCACCGTCGCGCACACCGCGCAGGTCGCCGCGACCCCCGCCGATGTGTGGAAAATGCTGCGGATGCCGCAAAACTGGTGGTCAAAGGATCATAGCTGGTCGGGCGACGCCGCGAATTTCTGGCTCGATTCGCAGGCCGGCGGCTGTTTCTGTGAGAAACTGCCTGACACTGGCGCGGGGGTCGGCAGCGTGCAACACGCGCGTGTGCTGTTCTCAAAACCAGGCCAGATGCTCCGTCTGTCGGGCGCCTTTGGCCCGTTACAGGGCGAGGCGGTCGGCGGCACATTGACGATACAGATCAAGGCGACCCCGACCGGCAGCGCGCTGCGCTTCGATTATGTCGTCGGCGGCTATATGCGCTTCAAGACCGCCGACATTGCCCCTGCGGTCGACAAGGTGATCGGCGAACAATTGATTGGGCTGGCCAATGCGCTTGGTGGTGCGCTGCCGCCGTCGCGTGAAGAGAAGGCGGCGGCGGCCGAAGCGGCGGCCAAGCCCGCCACCGAAACCCCGCCCGCCGAGAATGAGCCGGGGCTTGATGCCGCGGTCGCCGATCTGGTCGAGGATGCGCCCAAGGCTGAGCCTGAGTTATATCGCCTGTAGTTGGGTCGTCATCCCGGCGAAGGCTGGGATCGCGCCCTCACGTCCTTCGGCACCGGTGAGATCCCGGCCTTCGCCGGGATGACGATGGCGGTTACGCCTTCGGCGTCCCGCGCAGCTTCGCCAGCGCGGCAAACGGCCCTGCGGCTTCCTCGCTCAGCACACCCTTTTCCGCCAGCACGCGGTCGGCGTCGGGGTGGCGCGGGAAGGGGTCGAGTGCGAGCGATAGCGTCTGGACCGCCGCTTCGCCCAGATCGATCCGGTCGCCTTCGAGCGGCAGCAGATCGCAATCCTCGCTGCTGATCTCGATCTCTTCGTCGGCATCGACCGGCGCGTCGATATCGCGCAGGAAGCGCAGGTCGAACGGCTCGCTCAGCGTCGCCGGAACCGGCAGCCCCGTCGCCGCGCACGGCTGGACGATGCTGGCATCGACCGCGCCCTTGGCGCCGATGCCGCCCGCCACGGCGCGAATCTCGGCAGTCACGGCAAAGCGATCGACCGCGATCAGCGCCAGCCGCTGCGCGATCCGGTCGCGCGCTTCGGCATTCGCCTCGACCGCCACGGATCGTCCTTGCGCGGCATCGGCCAGCGTCAGGATCAGCGAAAATTCGGGCGCCGCGCTCATGCCGCGGCGCCGCCCAACCGATCGGCGACGATCAGCTCGGCCACCGGCGTCGCCGCCAGCGCTGCGCGCAGCTTTGCAACCTCGGCCATGACATGCGCCAGTCCCGCCGCATCGGGCTCATGACCGCGCCACAGGTTACGGACCAGCGCGGCGCGCAGCTCCTCCGACCCGTCGGCGGCGCGATAGACGCCCAGCCGCCCACCGAGCGCGCCGACCATCCGCCCGATCTGTTTGCCGACGACCATGTCGCCAAAGCCAATCTGGCGCATTTGGCCGTCCATGTCGGTCACGAACAATTCGGTGAGCTCGACCCCGGCGCGCCCCTGTGCCGGATCTTCGTCGATGCGGTGGAGCACGAGCGCCAGCACCAGGCTGACCATGTCGAAGCGGCCATCGAGCGTGTCGGGGACACCGCCTGACGCATACCAGTGCGGCGCCCGTGCGGTCGCGACAACAGCATTCCACAGCGGACGGCGCGCCTCGCGCGGGTCGGGCTGCGAGCGGAAAAAATTGCGGAGTGAGAACATGCGTTCCGCTTAGGCGCAATTGGCGCCGTGGAAAAGGGGTGGGAACGTGCCGCGCCGGTCAGCTTGTGGCAAGCTTCACCGCGCCACAAGCGGCTTGTGCGTCCTATCCGCTTGCGGTTAAGAGGCGCGGGAGCGAGCGCCGACCGCTGGCAAAGGCCGCGACAGGCGCAACGGAGATTATAGATGCCGAATTTCAAGCTTTCGTCTGCCGCTCCGCGCGCGCGCCTGATCGTGCTCGGGCTTGCCGTCGCGCTTACCGCCAGCGGTTGTTCGCAGCTCAAGGGTCGGCAGGGTTATGTCGTCGATCCGCTGCTGACCAGCGCGATCACCCCGGGCGTCGACAATCGCGAATCGGTGGAAAAGACGCTCGGCCGTCCGACCTTTGTCGGCCAGTTCAGCGACAATGAATATTATTATGTCTCGCGCGAAACGCGCCAGCTTGCCTTTGCCAAGCCGCGCCCGGTCGACCAGCAGGTGCTGCGCGTCCGCTTCGATGCCGCGGGCAATGTGGCGGCGGTCGATCGCACCGGGCTGGAACTGGTGAGCAAGATCAGCCCCGAAGGCGACAAGACCCCGACGCTGGGCCGCGAGCGCAGCTTCTTCGAGGACATTTTCGGCAACATCGGCGCGGTTGGTGCGCCGGGTGCAGGCGCACCGAGCGGGCAGTAAGCTTATACCTTAATCCTCCCTGTCGCGTAGCGATGGGGAGGTGGCAGTGCGAAGCGCTGACGGAGGGGCTTTGGCGCTACCGTCGCGGCCCCTCCACCATCGCCTGCGGCGACGGTCCCCCTCCCCATGGCTTCGCCACAGGGAGGATCTTAGAATTACTGCGCGATCCCGCCCGCGGCCAGCACCGCCAGCGTCACCAGGTCCGAAGCGGGCGACGCCATCGTCGCGACCTGCACCGGATGCTCCATGCCGACCAGCATCGGGCCGATGACGGCGCCGCCGCCCAGCTCGCGCATCAGCTTTGCTGACAGGTTCGCCGATTGCAGCCCGGGCATGACCAGCACATTCGCCGGTCCCGACAGGCGGCAGAACGGATATTTTGCCATCACCTTTTCATTCAGCGCGACGTCGGGCGCCATTTCGCCTTCATATTCGAACCCCGGCTTGCGCTGATCGAGGATCGCCACCGCGTCGCGGATATTGTCGAGCCAGCTGCCCGGCGGATTGCCAAAGGTCGAATAGGACAGGAAGGCGACGCGCGGCTCATGCCCCATCCGCCGCGCCACCTGCGCGGTGCGCTCGGCAATGTCGGCGAGCATTTCGGCGCTCGGCCGCTCGTTGACCGTGGTGTCGGACATGAAGATCGTCTGATGCTGTCCGACCAGGACATGGATGCCGAACGGCGTCTTGCCCTCGGCATGGTCGATCACCCGCCGCACTTCGCGCATCGTCTGCGAATAGGTGCGGGTGACCCCGGTGATCATCGCATCGCCCAGTCCGAGCTTGAGCAGCAGCGAGCCAAAGATGTTGCGATCGCGGTTGACCATCCGTTCGACATCGCGGCGCAGGTAACCGCGCCGTTGCAACCGCTCGTACAGGATTTCGACCATCTGCGGCACATGCGGCGAATTGACGCTATTGTGGACTTCATAGCTGTCGGGATCGGCGACCCCCATTTCCTTCAGCTTGTCACGCAGCCCCTCGCGGCCGACCAGCACCGGGGTGCCATAGCCGCCGTCGCGGAACTGGATCGCAGCGCGCAGCACCACCTCTTCCTCGCCCTCGGCAAACACCACCCGCTTGGGGTTGGCGCGCGCCGCTTCATAAGCGAGCGTCAGCACCGACGTCGTCGGGTTCAGCCGCGCGCGCAGCGACGTGCGATAGGCATCGAGATCGGCGATCGGTTTCTGCGCGACCCCCGTTTCCATCGCCGCCTTCGCCACCGCGGCGGGGACGATTTCCATCAGCCGCGGATCAAAGGGCGAGGGAATGATATATTCGGGGCCAAAGCTCGACGCCCGCCCGCCATAGGCGGCGGCGACTTCCTCGGGCACCTGCTGGCGCGCGAGGTCGGCGATCGCATAGGCGGCGGCGATCTTCATCTCTTCGTTGATCGCTGTCGCGCGCACATCGAGCGCGCCGCGAAAGATGAAGGGGAAGCACAGGACATTGTTGACCTGGTTCGGGAAGTCCGAGCGCCCGGTCGCAATGATTGCATCAGGCCGCGCGGCGCGCGCATCGGGCGGCGAAATTTCGGGATCGGGGTTCGCCATCGCAAAGATGATCGGCGCGGGCGCCATGTCCTTGACCATCTCGGGCTTCAGTGCGCCTGCGGCCGACAGCCCGAGGAACACATCGGCACCAACCAGCGCTTCGGTCAGGTCGCGCGCTTCGGTCGGCACCGCATGCGCCGACTTCCACTGGTCCATGCCTTCCAGACGACCCTGATAGATGGTGCCCTTGCGGTCGCACATGATGACATTTTCGTGCCGCACCCCCATCGACTTGATCAGCGACGTACAGGCGATTGCGGCGGCACCGGCGCCGTTGACGACGACCTTCACCGTCGCGAGATCGCGCCCGGTCAGGTAACAGGCGTTGATCAGACCGGCGGCAGTAATGATCGCGGTGCCATGCTGATCGTCATGGAACACCGGGATGTTCATTTTTTCCTTCAGCGCCTGCTCGATGATGAAGCAGTTGGGTGCCGCGATGTCTTCCAGGTTGATGCCGCCAAAGCTGGGCGCGAGCAGTTCGACCGCTTCAATGAAGCGCTGCGGGTCTTCGGTATCGACTTCCAGATCGATCGAATCGACGTCGGCAAAGCGCTTGAACAGCACCGCCTTGCCTTCCATCACCGGCTTCGAGGCGAGCGCGCCGAGGTTGCCAAGGCCGAGGATTGCGGTGCCGTTCGAAATCACCGCGACCAGATTGCCCTTGATCGTATAGTCATAGGCCTTGGCGGGATCTTCGGCGATCGCCAGCACCGGGACGGCGACGCCGGGCGAATAGGCAAGCGACAGGTCGCGCTGCGTCGCCATCGGTTTCGACGCGACGATCTCGATTTTCCCGGGCCGCCCATGTTCATGATAAAGCAGGGCCTCGCGGTCCGAAAACTGCACCTTGCTGCCGCTGTCCATCATCCATCCCCTATCCAAATCGTCCGACGCGCGCCCGGACCTATTCCCTAACGTCACCGGCGGCGATTGTAACCCCGACAATGTTGTGAAGACGGTGGTCTGCCCTAGCTCTCTGTCATCGTGCCGGACTTGATCCTCCCTGTGGCGAAGCCATGGGGAGGTGGCAGCGCGAAGCGCTGACGGAGGGGCAATGACACTACCGTCGCTGGCCCCTCCACCCCTCGCTTCGCGAGCGGTCCCCCTCCCCATGGCTGCGCCACAGGGAGGATTTGCCGATCTGCCCCGCAACGCAAAGCCCACACCGCTCAACCCCACCTTGCCATGCCGCCCCCAATCACTAAGCAGGGTGCGATGCCCGTCGCCGCTCCCAAACCCGCCAACAGCAACAGCGCCGCCCCCGCCGCGACGCCGATGATGGCGCAATATGGGGCGTTGAAGGAACAGGCGGGCGACTGCCTCCTCTTCTACCGCATGGGCGACTTCTTCGAGCTGTTCTTCGACGATGCCAAGGCCGCGGCGGCAACGCTCGATATCGCGCTGACCTCGCGCGGCGAGCATGAGGGGCAACCGGTGGCGATGTGCGGGGTGCCGGTCCATGCCGCCGAATCCTATCTCGCGCGGCTGATCCGCGCCGGGCACCGCGTCGCCATCGCCGAACAGGTCGAAACGCCCGCCGAAGCCAAGGCGCGCGGCGGGTCGAAAGCGCTGGTGGCGCGCGCGATCGTCCGCTTCGTCACCGCGGGGACACTGACCGAGGAAAGTCTGCTCGAAGGGCGCAGCGCCAACCGCCTCGCCGCACTGGCCGAAGTCGGCAGCGAGGGTGAAGTCGCCATCGCCGCCGCCGATATTTCGACCGGACGCTTCGAGGTTGTCGCGGTGCGGCCCGAGGCGGTCGATGCCGAACTGGCGCGGCTGGGGCCGTCCGAACTGCTGGTCAGCGAGAGCGCGGGCGAGCTGCCGATGTCGTCGGCGCGCCAGATCGTGCGCCGACCCGCCCCTGAGTTTGCCAGCACGGCGGCGCAAAAGCGGCTCGAATCCTTTTTCGGCGTTCAGACGCTCGACGGCTTCGGCGCCTTTTCGCGCGGCGAAATTGCGGCGATGGGCGCACTCGTCGCCTATCTCGACCATGTCGGCACCGGCGCGCCGACTTTCCTCCAGCCGCCGGTGCGCCATCTGGCGTCGGGGCGGATGGCGATCGACGCGGCAACGCGCGAAAGCCTCGAACTCGTTCGGACGATGGCCGGGTCGCGTGATGGCAGCCTGCTCGGCACGATCGACCGCACCGTCACCGCGGCGGGCGCGCGCCTGCTCGCTGACGATCTGGCGAGCCCGCTCACCGACAAGGCCGCGATCCTCGACCGGCTTGACCTTGTCGATGGTCTCGCGCGCGATGCGTTGTGGCGCGGCGAATTGCGGGCGGCGCTGCGGGCGCTTCCCGACGCGGGACGCGCGCTCGGACGTTTGGTCGCAGGGCGCGGCGGCCCGCGTGATCTTGCGCAGCTGCGTGATGCGCTTGGCGGCGCGCGGCTCTTGCGCGAACGCCTCGCGCGCCGCGCCGACCTGCCACCGCTGCTTGCGCGCCTGCTCCCGGCGCTCGACGGTCATGGCGCGCTCGTCGACGAACTGTCGCGTGCGTTGATCGACACTCCGCCGGTCGATGCCGCCCAGGGCGGCTATATCGCCGAGGGCTATGACCATGCGCTCGACGCCTTGCGCGAAACGGCGCGCGATGGACGCAAGGCGATCGCTCAGCTCGAAGCCGGGTATCGCGATCGCACCGGCATTGCCTCGCTCAAGATCCGTCACAATGGCGTGCTTGGCTATCATGTCGAGGTCCCCGCCAAACATGCCGACGCGCTGATGCTGCCCGACTCAGGCTTCACCCACCGTCAGACCCTTGCGGGCGTCGTGCGCTTCAACTCGGCCGATCTCCACGAAGCGGCGAGCCGCGTGACGCAGGCGGGCGTTCATGCGGTCGCCGCGGAAGCCGCGCATCTCGAATCGCTTACCGAAGCCGCAACCGCGCGCCGCGAACACATCGCTGCGAGCTGCGACGTGCTAGCCCGCATCGACGTCGCGGCAGCGCTCGCCGACCATGCGATGAGCCATAACTGGTGCCGCCCCGACCTGGCCGACACGCCGTGCCTCGACGTCGTCGGCGGGCGCCATCCGGTGGTCGAGGCGGCGCTGGCGAAAGCGGGCGAGCGTTTTGTCCCCAATGATCTGTCGCTCTCCGAGGCCGACCGCCTGTGGCTCGTCACTGGCCCGAACATGGGCGGCAAGTCGACCTTTCTGCGCCAGAACGCGCTGATTGTCGTGCTCGCGCAGGCGGGCGGCTTCGTCCCTGCCGCGTCCGCGAAGCTCGGCCTGGTCGACAAATTGTTCAGCCGTGTCGGCGCCAGCGATAATCTCGCTCGCGGGCGCTCGACCTTCATGGTCGAAATGGTCGAAACCGCCGCGATCCTGGCGCAGGCGACCCCGCAAAGTTTCGTCATCCTCGACGAGGTCGGGCGCGGTACCTCGACCTACGACGGGCTCGCGCTCGCCTGGTCGGTGGTCGAGGCGGTGCACGAAGTGAACAAGTGCCGTTGCCTGTTCGCGACGCATTATCACGAACTGACGCGGCTCTCCGAAACGCTGGACGCGCTCTCGCTCCACCATGTCCGGGCGCGCGAATGGCAGGGTGATCTCGTGCTGCTCCACGAACTCGCCGACGGCCCTGCCGACCGCAGCTACGGCCTCGCGGTGGCGCGGCTGGCCGGGGTTCCTGCGGCGGTCGTCAAGCGCGCCGAGGCGGTGCTGGCGAAGCTTGAGGCCGGGCGCGCGAAAACCGGCGGCCTCGCCGCGGGGCTCGACGACCTGCCGCTTTTCGCCGCGACCCTCGCCGCCGCGCCCGCCGAAAAGCAGGATGCGTTGCGCGAGGCGCTCGCCCGGATCGAGCCCGACGCGCTCGCCCCGCGCGAGGCGCTCGACGCGCTCTATGCGCTCAAGCGCCTGCTGGCGGACGAGACATGAGCGACATCTTCGACAAACTCGACAATCGCCGCGCGATCATCAACCGCCGCGCCCTTGCCGACCGGCTCGACGCCATCGCCGCCGAAAGCCAGGACGCGGGCGCGCGCCGCCGCGCCATGGTTGCGCTGCTCAAGGCGGCGCTTGATGACGGGCGCGCCGAGATTGAGCGCCGTCTGCTCGCGCACCCCTCGTCGGGCCGCCTCGCCGCCAGCGCCACCGCCTTCCTGATCGACCAGATCGTCCGCCTCAGCCACGATTTTACCGTCGGCCACCTTTATCCTTCGGGCAATAAATCGTCGGGCGAGCGGATCACCCTGATCGCGGTCGGCGGCTATGGCCGCGGCGAAATGGCGCCGTACAGCGACATCGATATCGGCTTCCTCACCCCGTTCAAGCAGACGAGCTGGACCGAAAGCGTGATCGAGGCGCAGCTGTACACGCTGTGGGATCTGGGGCTGAAGGTCGGTCATAGCAGCCGTTCGATCGACGAAATGGTTCGCGCGGCGAAGGACGACCTGACGATCCGCACTGCGCTTCTCGAGGGCCGCTTCATCTGGGGCGACCGGGAACTTTATGATCAGGCATCGGCGCGCTTCGATGCCGAAGTGGTTGCGGGCAATGCGCGCGCCTTCGTCGCCGACAAGCTCGCCGAGCGCGACGAGCGCCACAAGCGCATGGGCGATTCGCGCTACGTCGTCGAACCCAATGTGAAGGAGGGCAAGGGTGGGCTGCGCGACCTGCACACCCTGTTCTGGATCGGCAAGTTCATCCACCG
Organism: Sphingopyxis sp.; assembly: GCF_035998965.1. Taxonomy (GTDB): domain Bacteria; phylum Pseudomonadota; class Alphaproteobacteria; order Sphingomonadales; family Sphingomonadaceae; genus Sphingopyxis. The sequence goes on along the minus strand of NZ_DASYHE010000078.1, from coordinate 12,707 downwards.
CGTGCGCACCGTTCCCGAGCTGGTCGACGCAGGATTGCTCTCGGTGCGGGAGCTGCGCCAATTCGCCCGCGCCGAAAATTTCCTCCTCGCCGTCCGCTGCCACCTCCACACGATCACGGGCCGCGCCGAGGACCGGCTGACCTTCGACGTCCAGCGCGAGATTGCGGCGCGGATGCAATTCGCCGAGCGTCCCGGCAAAAGCGCGGTCGAGCGCTTCATGCAGCTCTATTTCCTTCATGCGAAGAGTGTTGGCGACGTCACCGGCACCTTCCTCGCCCACCTTGACGATCAGATGGCGGCGCGCGGGCGGCGCTTCCTGCCGACGATCCGCCGCCGCCCCGGCAAGCTCAATGGCTTCGTCCTCGACCGCGGCCGCCTCGCGCTGCCATCGGACGATTTCTTTGCGGCTGACCCGGTGCGCCTGATCGAAATCTTCGCACTCGCCGACAAGCACGGCCTCGAAATCCACCCGCAGGCGATGCGGCAGGCGCGCCACGAGGCGAAGCTGATCGAGACGCAGGGGGTGCGCCGCAATGCCCGCGCCAACGCACTGTTCCTCGACGTGCTGACGTCCCCGCGCGATCCCGAAACGGTGCTGCGCTGGATGAACGAGGCGGGGGTGTTCGGCCGCTTCGTGCCCGATTTCGGCCGCGTCGTCGCGCAGATGCAGTTCGACATGTATCATCACTACACCGTCGACGAACATACGATCCGCGCCATCGGCCTGCTTGCCGATATCGAGCAGGGGCGGCTGATCGAAGACCATCCGCTGTCGACCGCGATCATGGGCCAGATCCACTCCCGACGTGTCGTCTATGTCGCGGTGTTGCTGCACGATATCGCCAAGGGGCGCGGCGGGGACCATAGCGTGCTCGGCGCCGAGCTGGCTTTACGCGTCTGCCCGCGGCTCGGGCTCAGCGACGCCGAGACCGAGACGGTGTCGTGGCTGGTGCGCTATCACCTCCTCATGTCGGCGACGGCGTTCAAACGCGACCTCGCCGATTTCAAGACGATCCTCGATTTCGCGGGGCAGGTACAAAGCCCCGAACGCCTCCGCCTGCTGCTCGTCCTCACCGTCGTCGATATTCGCGCCGTCGGGCCGGGCGTGTGGAACAGCTGGAAACGGCAATTGCTCACCGAACTTTACGACGCCGCCGAAGAAGTGCTGCGCCTCGGCCATAAGCAAAAGGGCCGTGAACAGCGGATCGCGAGCAAGAAAGAGGCGGTCGCGGCGCAATTCGGCTTCGACCAGAAGACCTTCGACAAAGTCGCCAAGCGCCTGCCCGAAAGCTATTGGATCGCCGAACCGGTCGAGGTCATCGCCGCCAACCTCGTCCATATCCGGCAGGCGGGGGATTCGCCGCTGCACATCGCCGCGGTCCCCGACGACGATCGCGGCGCGACCTTGGTGATGGTGCTCGCGGCCGACCATCCGGGGCTGTTTTACCGCATCGCCGGGGGCATTCACCTCGCGGGCGGCAACATCATCGACGCGCGTATCCACACGACGCGCGACGGTCTCGCGCTTGACAATTTCCTCGTCCAGGATCCGATCGGCCGCCCGTTCGACGAACCGGGCCAGATCGGCCGGCTGACCCGCGCGATCGAGGACGCGCTCGCCAACCGTCACAAATTGCTCCCCAAACTCGAGGCCCGCGCCCTCCCGCGCACCCGCGCCGAAGCCTTCCGCATCGCGCCCAATGTCTTCATCGACAACAAGGCATCGAATCGCTTCACCGTGATCGAAGTCAACGCACAGGACCGCCCGGCGCTGCTCAACCAGCTCGCCTATGCGCTGTTCCAGTCGAAGGTGACCGTCCACAGCGCTCATGTCGCCACCTATGGGGAACGCGCGGTCGACACCTTCTATGTTACCGACCTGATCGGCGACAAGATCGACAGCGCGGCGCGGGTAAAATCGCTGGAGAAACGGCTGCTCGAAGCGGCGACCAGCGCGAGTGAGGAAGCGGTGGCGGCGTAGGGGACGCCGCTTTCCGCTACTCCAAGGCGATGGCGGCCTGCGCGTTGTGCTTGGCTGCAATCCCACGCCGGTGACAGTCGGTTTCAACGGTTCTTGCCGATGCTACTGCCGTCTACGCCCCGCTTTTCTGCGGTTCTGCATGGCGATGGCCCGCCCGAAACGGGCGGTGGAGCGGGGATGGCCGCCGCCTATGCTAAACATGTTGCAATCGACGATATTTGATGCATTAATATGAAAATGATCGCTCGGCGCGCCATTTTGTTTCGTGGTTTGGTCCACGTCCGCCGTTCGGTCGAATTCCACCTGACCGACTGGTTCGACGAATAGCCTATCCCCGTCGGGGGATCGGACTGTCGTTGTCGACGAAAATCGCGGCACCATAGCCGCGCGGCATCGCCACCCGCTGGGTGGCGGCGTCCTCATTCCCCGTATGTCATCTGATCGCGGCAGGCTGACGCCTGTCCTTTCTCTGCAAAAGGGGTTTGGCATGTTTTTTTCTCATAACCGGCGCGCCCGTCTCGGCGCCCTGATGCTGCTGATCGGCAGCAGTTCCTTATCTGCAATGGCGCAAGCGCAAAGCCAGGAGGATGGCAGCGACATTGTGTCGCCAGCGACTACGGACCAAGACGCGATCGTCGTTACCGGGACGCGGATCAAGGGCGTGGAGGCCAATGGCCCGGTCCAGACCATATCGGTCACGCGCGAGGATATTCTGGAATCGGGCGGATCGACGTTGATCGACGTTTTGAAAGACCTGCCTGCCGCTGGCGGCGGCGGGGCAACGTTTTCGACCACCACGGCCGGCCCCTTGTCGTCCGACACGCCGGTGGGCGCATCGGCGGTGTCCCTGCGCGGTCTGGGTGCATCCTCGACCTTGACGCTGATCAATGGTCGCCGCGCGCAGATCAGCGCCTTCGCGCGCGGCACCGAAAGCTTCATCGACGCAAGCTCGATTCCGCTGGCGGCGATCGAGCGGGTCGAAGTGCTTCCGTCTGGCGCCTCGGCCATTTATGGCGCCGATGCGGTGGCCGGTGTCGTCAACTACGTGCTGCGCAACGATTTCAAGGGCGCTGAGCTGTCCGCCAGCTATGGCGATTCGACGGCGGGAACCAATGAGGGCAGGTTGAACCTGACCGCGGTGCTCGGGACCAAAATTGGCGACCGCAATCACGTCATGCTGGTGGTCGATTATTTTCAGCGGAACCCGTTTTTCCTGAAAGACCGCGCGATCAGCCGCAACAGCTTCCGGCCCAGCCAACAAGGTTTCTATCCCAGTTTCAACGATCTTTTCCTGCAATTTTTCGACCAAACCGAAGAGCCGCAGGACGGTGGTTGCGCCGCCGATGATTTCGATGTTGGCAATCTCGGCGAGTATTGCGCGGTCAACACCAACGCCTTTGTGTCGGCGAGCGACCGCCTGGAAACGATCGGCGGCCTGTTTACCCACCAGTTTGAAATCAGCGACCGGCTGACCTGGTATAATGACATACTCTATCAGCATGTCAGTTCACGCGGCGTCGGCTCACCCGCCAATTTCTCGCGCGCGCCGATCGATCCGGAAAATCCGAACTGGCCCGCGGCGCTTCAGGCCGACATCATCGCCGAGGGCGGCGCGGGCGATTTCAGCGATTATTTCGGCTTTCCCATCTACGCCTGGGGTAAAATACCGGCGCCGCGAGCGGTCTCGGTCAAGTCCGACAGTTACCGCGTCACCAGCGGACTGAAAGGGGCGCTCGGTGGCGACTGGACGTTTGATACCGCCGTGCTGTTCGGCGGCAACGACCGCGTCCAGCGCGGACTGTCGGGACTTGTCGTGTCGAAGAACTTCTACGACGCCAATTTGGGCAATTTGTGCAGCGACGGTTCGCGGGTCGAGCGGTGGGATGTCGATCTGGGGCGTCCGGATGCGAGCTTCGTCGGCGATACGTGCGAAGACATCGGCAAAACGACTTTATGGTATAATCCGTTTGGCGGGCAGACCGATCAGGCGGCGGGAATCGCCGAACTGTTGGGGACGACGGCGGAGCGCCGTGGGCGCTCGCGGCTCTACGCCTTCGATGGCAGCGTGACCGGAACGCTCTTTGACATGCCGGCCGGGGCGGTAAAGGGCGCCTTCGGGGGCGAATTCCGCCGCGAAACCTTGCGCGATACGCCCTCGGGCCTGGCCGTCGCGACCGAGGACAACCCGGAACCGATCCTTGGCTTTTCGTCGACCAGCGCGCGCGCCAAACGCAACAGCTGGGCGCTCTATGGCGAAGTCTATATCCCGGTCGCCGACCGGTTCGACGTCCAGGTCGCGGGTCGCTACGATCACTATCAGGGCTTTGGCGGCGACTTTAACCCCAAGGTCGCGGCGCGCTGGGAGGCCGCCGACTGGCTGACCTTGCGGGGCAATTATGCCACGTCGTTCCGCGCCCCCTCGCTGGCGCAAAGCGGCGCCGGGGTGCTGCTGTCGTCCTACACCGTCGATTGTTCTGCGACGCCCGCGGCGTGCGGCAACGATCCCGACGCCGACGGCGAATCCTTGTTGTCGGAAGACGTCGGCAATCCGGGTCTCGGCGCCGAAAATGCGCGCAGTTTTGGCGGCGGCGTCGTGCTGACGCCGACCCGCGATATCAATCTAAGGGTCGATTACTGGAATATCCGGCACCGCAATCTGGTCGGGATCGATCAGGATGATTTCATCCGCCGCGCGCTCGCCGGGGAGTTTGCGGTTGCGGGGCCAGGCCTGCTGCCGACCGGTACGCCGGGCGTCGAAGTAACCAATGATTTTGTCACCGACGCGCATTTTCAGATCACCAACCTTGGCTATCAGCAAACCGACGGGTTGGACTTTTCCTACACCCACAATCTGAAGGAGACGTCGATCGGCCGCTTTTCGCTGCTGCTTGATGCGACCTATTATCTCAACTTCAAGCGCAAGGCGTCACTCGCCAGCCCAGAGGAACAGCTGGCGGGCGATTATCTCTACCCACGGCTCTATGCCACCGGCAAGATTCGCTGGCGCAGCGGCGATTTCGGCGCGACGTTCGGCGGGCGTTATGTGACCGGCTATCGCGACGATCCGGCCGATCGGACGCTTGAAGCACTGGGGCTGCCGCTCGACGCCAAATATCGCGTCGATGACTATGTCACGTTCGATCTCAATCTCAGCTATGATTTCGGTCGCGACAGCTTTGTCCAGCTGAACATCCGCAATCTGTTCGATCGCGATCCGCCGCGCGTTCTGGGGTCGGGTACCAACGTCGATCTTTACAATCATGACCTGATCGGCCGTTTCGTCACGCTTCGCTTGACGCGCCGATTCTGACCGCGCTGAACCGCCGGGCGCGCGGACATGCGCGCCCGGTTTGCGGAGGAAATTCGATGAGTGCCGAACCTTTGGAAGCACCGGCGCGTCCTGCGCGGACGATGCGCGTTCCCGACACGCTGCTGATCCTGCTCGTGCTGGCGGTGGCCGCGTGGGCGGCGACCTATGTCTTTGTCCCGGGCCATTTTGCGATGACAGGCGACCCGGCCCGGATCGTCGCTGGCAGTTTCACCAGTGCCGGACAGGCGCAGCCCGCGCCCCTGTTCGGCGATGCGCAACGGACGGGTCTGCTCGACTTGCTGTTCGCCGGCCTGGTGTCGGGTGATCGCGACAGCGCGGCGGTCGGCCTGTTGGCTTTCATTCTGGTTGTCGGCGGGGTGTTCGGCGTCATTTTGAAGACCGGCGCGGTGGAAGCGGCGATCGCGGCGGCTTTGCCGGACGGGCGGGTGAAAAATGAAACGCTGGTCATCATCTTGTTCGTCCTGTTTTCCTTGGCCGGCGCGGTGTTCGGCATGGGCGAGGAAGCGATCGCCGTCAGCCTGATCCTGATCCCGGCGCTGGTTCGCGCCGGTTATGACAGTCTGACCGGGCTGATCGTCTGTTATGTTGCAACCCAGATCGGCTTTGCGACGAGCTGGATGAATCCGTTCAGCGTCATCGTGGCGCAAAGCATCGCCGGGGTGCCGCCGATGTCGGGCATGGGCCTGCGCGTACTGGCATGGATATTGTTCACCCTGATCGGGGCGGTTTGGCTGTGGCGACATGCGCGCATGGTCAGGCTCGATCCCGCGCGGTCGCCCGTTTTCGATACCGACCAGCATTGGCGATCCGCACCCCTGGCGGCGGCGGCCCACGGCTTCCGCTGGCCGCACGCGACCATCCTCGCCGTGCTGGGGCTTGGCATCATCTGGGTGGCGTGGGGCGTGTCGGCCCGCGGATATTATCTGGGCGAGATTGCCGCACAATTTGTCGGCATCGGGATGGTAATCGGGGTGGTGGCGCGTGTCGCACGACTACCCGGCATCAGCGGCAACAGCTTGATGGAGGCGTTTCGCGACGGCGCCGTGGCGCTGGCCCCAGCCGTTCTGGTGATCGCGGCGGCTAAAGGCATCGTCCTCGTCATGGGCGGGGACGACCCCGCGGCGGACAGTCTGCTCAACAGTCTGCTCGCGGGGCTTGCCGGGGTAACGGGTGCGCTCCCCGACTGGCTGACCGCGTGGGGCATGTATCTTGTCCAAAGCCTCATCAACCAGTTCATCGTTTCGGGGTCGGGGCAGGCCAGCGTCACCATGCCCTTGATGGCGCCGCTTGCCGATCTGTCGGGTGTCAGTCGCCAAACCGCGATCCTGGCGTTTCAGCTCGGAGACGGGTTGACGAACCTTGTCGTGCCGACCTCGGCCGCGCTGATGGGGTGCCTTGCCGCCGCCCGGGTCGATTTTGTCGCCTGGCTCCGTTTCTTCTGGCGTCCGATGGCGGCGCTGATGGCGCTGTCGTCGGTGTTTGTGATTGCCGCGCACGCGATCGGCTACACATGAATTTCAAAAGGACAACCGATATGCCCCGTGCGGTCCTGGCGGCGCTGGCCGCCGCTTTCCTCCTGTCGTCGCCCGCCGCGGCGCAGGGTTCGCTGGTGATCGTCGGCGGCGGTCTTGACCCCGCGAATGATCAGGTTTTCGGCGCGTTCATCGCGCGTATTCCCACCGATGCGCCGGGGATTGTGATCATCCCCAGCGCGTCGGACAGCCCGGCAACGTCGGCGCGGCTGTTCGCGGGCGATCTCGTTCGCCACGGCGTCGATCCTGCGCGAATCGCCACAGTGCGGATCGCGACCCAAGACGATCCGGACACCACCGAAGACGAAGCGGCGTGGCGCAGCAACGCCAATAACCCCGACGAAATCGCCAAAATCGCCCGCGCTGGGGCAATCTGGTTCACCGGCGGCGATCAGGCCCGCACCACCGCCGCCTTAGTGCAGGACGACGGGCGCGACACGCCCATGCTGGCCGCGATCCGGAGCCGACTGGCCGCGGGCGCCGTGATTGGCGGCTCCAGCGCGGGCGCCGCGATCATGAGCGATCCGATGATCATGGGCGGCGACAGCCTGGGCGCCTTATTGGGCCGCGCCGATGGCGAGACGCTGGCGATGGGGCGCGGCATCGGTTTTTTGGTGGGATCACTGGTCGATCAGCATTTTGACGCCCGCGCCCGGCTCGGCCGCCTGGCAGTGGCCTTGGGTCGGCGCCCCGTGGCCGCCCGCATCGGATTCGGAATCGACGAAAATACGGCGCTGATCGTGGATCAGAAGGCGCAGAGCGCCGCCGTGGTCGGCGCCGGATATGTCACCCTCCTCGACGCGCGAGATGCAACCTATGCCCCGCGCCAGCGGATCGCTATCGACGCGATCCGATTGGGTCTCGCGGCGTCGGGGGACCAGATCGATCTTGCCAGTCTGACCATTCGTCCCGCGCGCTGGAAACGCGCGACCATGGGGCGCGAATATCACAAGACCGCGGTGGCCGAGGGCGGCGGCATGGCGATGGCGGGACAGAGTACGGCCGCGGTGGTGGGCGAAGCGCTGATCGACAATAGCGCGGCGCGCCGCATCGAGCGGCTTTCCTTTGCGGGCGACACCGGCGTGATTTACCGGTTCGAGGAAGATGATCGCACCCAGGGGTGGTGGGGGCGCGATGACGATGGCAACGCCCGCTATAGCGCAAGCGGCGTCCAATTCTCGATCCGTTCGATCAATGTCAAGGTGAAGGAAATCGGCGAGTGAGCACGGCGTGGCAAATTGTTCTGCATGGGGGCGCGGGGGTAACCCGCGGCCGCGACTATAGCGCGGTCGAGGCACATCTCGGCGCGCTCGTTCGTGCGGCTGCGGCGCGGCTGGCCGAAGGGATGGCGGCGATCGATCTGGTGGAATGGGCGGTCGCCGATATGGAAGCGAGCGGCCTTTATGTGGCGGGACGCGGATCGGCACCCAACAGTGCGGGAGTCGTCGAGCTGGATGCCTCGATCATGGACGGCGCCCGCCATCGTGCCGGGGCCATCTGCGCGGCCAGCGGCATTGCCAGCCCGGTCGGCGCGGCACGCCAGGTGCTCGAACAAACGCCGCACATATTGCTGGCGGGCGAGGGGGCGACGATTTTTTCCCGGACGCATGGCGACCCGGGCATCGCCGATCCGGCGGCGCATTATGTGGTGCCGATTGGCGTCGAGGCGGCGGAAATGACCCAAAGCGAATGGTCGCTCACCCATGGGACGGTCGGCGCGGTGGCGCTCGATTCGGCGGGACGGCTCGCCGCCGCGACATCGACCGGGGGTTTGTTCGGCAAGCTGGCCGGCCGCGTGGGCGACACGGGGGTACCGGGTATCGGGACATGGGCCGATCACGATGTCGCCATCAGTTGCACCGGCATCGGCGAGGCCTTCATGCTGGCCGGCGGTGCGGGCGATGTCGCGGCCCGGATGCGCTATGGCGGCGTGCCGCTGTCGGTCGCCGCACAAAGGATGATCGACCGGGTGAAGGTGCTGGGCGGTGACGGCGGTTTGATCGCGGTCGATCGCTCCGGCGCCATCGCGACGCCGTTTAATTCGGGTGGCATGAAGCGGGCGATCGCCGGCGCCGATCGACCGGTTGTTGTCGCCATCGAATGAGCGGCCCGATCGATCGGGGCACACGCCAGATTGATGTTACGGTGCGACATTTTGGCCGACAAGGGCGGTCAGCGGCAACGGCGCGGGCTGGTTCGACAGATCAGGGATATGTCGCGCCGACAAAATACAATCCGTCGGGCGGCGCATTCAGCCCCAGCGCATCCCGATCCGCCGCCTCCAGCGCGGCTTTCAGATCGCCCGCCGACCATTTGCCATAGCCGACAAGCGCCAGACACCCGACCATCGAGCGCACCTGATGATGCAGGAAACTGCGCGCCGCGGCCTCGATGATCAATTCGTCGCCGTGGCGGCTGACGGTCAGCTTATCGAGCGTCTTCACCGGACTTTGCGACTGGCAATGCGCTGAGCGGAAGGTGGTGAAGTCATGGAGGCCGACCAGCGCCTGCGCCGCGGCGTGCATCGCGTCGGCGTCCAAAGGCCGCGCAACCTGCCACGACAGCCCCTTGTCCCACGTCAGCGGCGCGCGGCGGTTGACGATGCGATATTCATAGGACCGCCCGACGCAGGCAAAGCGCGCGTGCCAGTCGTCGGGAACAACCTCCGCCGCGAGCACCGCGATCGGTGCGGGGCGCAGCTGCGCGTTGAGCGCCTCGGTCAGCTTGAACGGGGTGAGCGGCTTGGCGATGTCGACATGCGCCCGCATCGCGATGGCATGGACCCCGGCGTCTGTGCGCCCGGCGCTGAACACCTGCACGGTTTCGCCGGTGAAGCGGTGGATCGCCTCCTCGATCGCCTGCTGGACGCTCGGGCCATGCGCCTGCCGCTGCCAGCCCATATAGGGGCGGCCGTCATATTCGATGGTGAGGGCAAAGCGGGTCATGGCCGCCCCCTTAGCCGTTCGTGCCGAGCGAAGTCGAGCCACCCTATGACCCTCTCCCCTTGCGGGAGAGGGCAGCGAGACTTGGTGGCTTTGCCACCTAGTCGCAGCGGGTGAGGGGTCGTGCGCTATCGTGAGGGCACAACCCCTCACCCAGCTTCGCCTAGGCAGCCAGCTGCCAAGGCTGCGCAACCCTCTCCCGCAAGGGGAGAGGGATCTAGGTCAGCCGCGTCCCCGCCGAAATCCCCCGCCCGCGCAGCAATTCGCCCGCCTCCATCGCAGGTTTCCCCGCGCGCTGCACCCGCACCGCGCGGATCGCGCCGGGGTTGCAGGCGATGGTGAGCATATCGTCGATCGCCACGCCGGGCGCCGCCCCCGCAACTGTTTCGCCCGGATGCACAACCTCGGCCGCCAAAATCTTGTACCGCTCACCCTCCAGTTCGAAAAACGCCCCCGGCATTGGGTTAAACGCGCGGATCTGCCGCTCGACCTGCACCGCGCTGACCAGAAAATCGAGCCGCGCTTCGCTCTTGTCGATCTTGGCCGCGTAAGTGACGCCCTCATCTGGCTGCGGCACCGGCGGAAAGGCGTGGAGGTCGCTCAGCACCCGCCGCATCATCAGCGCGCCCATTTCGGCGAGCTCGTGGGTCAGCACTCCCGCGGTCTTGCGCCCGATCGGCGTCGGCTCGACCAGCCGCATCGCGCCGGTGTCCAGCCCGACGTCCATCTGCATGATCGTCACTCCGGTCTCGGCATCGCCCGCCAGGATCGCGCGCTGCACCGGCGCGGCGCCGCGCCAGCGCGGCAGGATCGAGCCATGGACGTTGAGGCACCCCTCGCGCGGCGCATCGAGGATCGCGGGCGGCAGGATCAGGCCATAGGCGGCGACGACCGCGATATCGAGGTTCAGCGCGGCGAATTCTGCCTGCTCGTCGGCGCCCTTCAGGCTTTTCGGCGTGCGGACGGGTAGGGCGTGTTCTTCGGCCCAGACCTGCACCGGGCTTTTCTGAAATTTCTTGCCGCGCTGCGCCGGGCGGGGCGGCTGGGTATAGACCGCGGCAATATCATGCCCCGCCGCATGCAGCGCAGCGAGCGTCGGCACCGCAAAGGGCGGCGTTCCCATGAAGGCGATACGCATGGGAGCGGGCTTTGGCGGAGGTCGGCAAGCGGCGCAAGTCCCTCTCCCATTTAGGGAGAGGGCAGCGAGACTTGCCAGCTTGCTGGCTTAGTCGCAGCGGGTGAGGGGGTGTGGGCTATCGTGAGGGCACAACCCCTCACCCAGCTTCGCCTAGGCGGCAAAGCCGCCAAGGCTGCGCAACCCTCTCCCTAAATGGGAGAGGGAATCGCGGATATTGCGCGCATCCCCGCGCGCCACTACCACCCCGTCATGGCCTCCACCGAAATCGAAGCCCTCGTCCAGCAGCTCGCCCGTCTCCCCGGCCTCGGCCCGCGGTCGGCGCGGCGCGCGGTGCTGCATCTGATGAAGAAGCGCGAGTCCGCGTTCGTACCGCTGCTCGCGGCATTGCAGACGGTGTCCGAACGGCTCGTCACCTGCACCATCTGCGGCAATGTCGACACCCACGATCCCTGCGCGATCTGCGCCGACCCGCGCCGCGATGCGCGGTCGCTGTGCGTCGTCGAGGAGGTGTCCGACCTGTGGGCGCTCGACAAGTCGCGGCTGTTCCCCGGCAAATATCATGTGCTGGGCGGGCGGCTCTCGGCGCTGGAAGGCATCCGCCCGCAGGATCTGGCGATCGACGCGCTGGTGGCGCGCGTCGCCGCGGGCGGCATCGACGAGGTGGTGCTGGCCATGAACGCGACGCTGGAGGGCCAGACGACCGCGCATTATCTCGCCGAGCGGCTGGAGGGCTATCCGGTACGGCTGACCCAGCTGGCGCATGGTCTGCCGGTGGGGGGCGAGCTGGATTATCTCGATGAGGGGACGTTGGCGCAGGCGCTCAGGGCGCGGCGGCCGGTGGGATGAGCTCTATTGCGGATAGGAGGACAAGAAGGCGGAGACTTGTTCCTCCGTTGATATTCCACCATCTACGGGGATAAAGGCCAACACCGTGATAGGCTCCGCCGCTTGGGCGGCGGCCTCGACTTTGTGATGACCGTCCAGAAGATAATGAGCCATGCACCAATGTGCTTGGCCATCATAAGGCTGTTTGATGTCGAGAACTGAGAGTGAAACCGCTGTTGGACGCTCTCCTGCGATCAGCCTTGCGCGATAGGCTGAAACGGTGGCTGCGTCGATCGGCTGGCCAAGCGGAACGATGAACTCGAAACCTAGCACGGGATCGTCATATTGGCCCTTGCCCAAATCTATCGAAGAACGATCTTTAAGTCGGTAGTAATGCGTGTTGGGTTCCATCGGATCGTCGTATGCATCCTGCTTGTCCGTGACAAAATAGTCGTTGGCGGCGCCTTGCTCGACGCGCACCGGAGTGCATTCGATCAAAGCGAGGAGATAATCTCCCTTTGGTAGCAACGCGCCGAAGCTTTCGAATACCAACGGATCAATCTCGACAAGACCTTTGGCAAGCGCTGCGCGCAGCCCATCGATAGGTGGCCGGGCGGCGTCGTCCAGCCGCTCGAAGAAGAAGCTGCACGTTCCGCAGATGTTGCCGATATGCATTACCGAGCCGCCGTTGACTGCCAGAAAGCGATCCCAAACTGGCCAACTGCCGGCGCCCGTAGTGGTCAATTCAATTACCGGCTCTGACGAACCGAGAACGGCGCGGGATTTGGACAGCAGCTTGGCCATGGTAGGAGCAGCCTAGGCCGTGTTGACAAAAGGGATTCCCAAACCCGCCTTGTTCTGATTCAAGACTGCTTTTTGAGGGGCAGTCATGGGTCGCGGGGATTTGTCGGACGCGGAGTGGGATCTGATCGGGCCGCTACTGCCGCCTGAGCGCGGT
>NZ_DASYHE010000077.1:0-6791 GCF_035998965.1 Sphingopyxis sp. | reverse complement strand
TACGGCCTGAAGTAAGGAGCGCTAAGGCATGTCACGCATCAAACGCGGCGTCACCACGCGCGCCAAGCACAAACGCGTATTGGAACAGGCGAAGGGCTATTATGGCCGTCGCAAGAACACCATTCGTGTCGCCAAGCAGGCAGTCGAAAAGGCCGGCCAATACGCCTATCGCGACCGCAAGGTTAAGAAGCGCAACTTCCGCGGCCTGTGGATCCAGCGCATCAACGCCGCGGTTCGCGCCGAAGGCCTGACCTATTCGCAGTTCATGCACGGCGTAAAGCTGGCCGGGATCGATCTCGACCGGAAAATCATGGCTGACCTGGCGATGAACGAAGCGACGGTCTTCACCACGATCATCGCGCAGGCGAAAGCGGCGCTGCCCAAGGCAGCCTGACGCTTTTAAGTCGGCGACAAGAAACAAGGGCGGTCCCGACGGGGCCGCCCTTTTTCGTGGGCGCTTGCGGTTTGGAATGGCAGCCAACGCCCAAAACCAGTCGTCGCCCCCGCGAAGGCGGGGGCCGCTGTCGGTTTGCGTAGCGGCGCAGGAATAGACCGCGAGCGGCCCCCGCCTTCGCGGGGGCGACGGTAGGGGCGAACGACCGCCTCCCACCCCAAAACCGGCCATCCGCCCGCACCCTAAACGAAGAAGCGGCGCGAAGCTTTCGCTCCGCGCCGCTTCGACAATGGTTCCAGTGGAAACCATCGCCCCCCCGCCCGTTCCGAAAAGCCGTGGGTCGCAGAAAGCTGCCGGCCGGGTGAAGTTCGAATAATCAGTCGCGCGATCCGTTCGTGTGCCCGATCCCGATCATTTGGCACAGACGCCGCCAGCGCCCGATATTAGTGCTTGCACTCGCCCCCGAGCCCGCGACGCAACTATGACGCAGCGCCAAAGCAGAAAATTGTACAAACCCGACAAAGAATGGCGTCAAAATGTTGTTTTTCGTCGTTAATGCTCGTTAGAGGGAGATTGATGCCCGAACGCAGCGCGCCCGAGCCTGAACCGTCCGACGTCCGAATCGCCACCCGTTTCTTTGCGGTGTCGCCGGCGCTGCACCCCTATCTCAGCACCATCTATCTGACCGAAGTATCGGTCCCTGCGGGCAGCCGCGTTGGCGACTATCTCCATCCCGAATGGGCGAACCTGCGCTTCATCGAGGGTGAAACGCCGCTGGCGTCGGTCGCCGGCGCTCCTGCGGTCGCGACGCCGCATTTCATCGCCACCGGCCCGACCAGCACCGCGACCTATTTCGCCTCCGGCAACATGCGCGCATGGGGGATCGGGATCGTACCGCTGGGCTGGGCGAAGTTCATCCCGCTGCCCGCCGACGATCTGGCCGACCGCTTTTGCGACGGCGACGCGCACCCCGCCTTTGCTGCCTTCGTCTCGCTTGGCGAAAGATTGTGCGGGGTGAATAACGTCGATGCCGCCGCGGCGATGATCGACGATCATTTCTGCGCGATGCTCAACGATGCCCCGCCCGACGATCCCGCCATCCTCGCCGCGCATCGCGCGCTGGTGGACGATGACCTATCGACCGTCGCCGACCTGTCGGCCAAGCTGGGGCTGTCCGAGCGATCGGTCGAGCGATTGAGCCACCGGGCGTTCGGCTTTTCGCCCAAGCTGTTGCTGCGCCGCCAGCGTTTCCTCCGCTCGCTGGCGCGCTTCATGCTCGACCCGTCGATGGCGTGGATCGACACGATGGATCATCATTATTACGATCAGGCGCAGTTCACCCGCGACTTCGCCAAATTCATGGGGATGAGCCCGCGCGAATATGCCGCGCGGCCGAAACCGATCCTGGGCGCCGCCGGTAAAGCTCGCGCCGCCGCGGCGGGTGCTGCTGTACAAGGGCTTCACAAGCCCGGGGGTTGATCCGCCAAGGGCTTGACCCACGCATCGCCTTCGGTGCAAGCGGCGGCGCGGGCGAAGCGCGGCCGCTGCAGGACAAAAACGATGAGCGATATTCAGGCGACCCAGACCCGGCTGGTCGATGACATAGCGGCGGCGAGCGATCTCGAAGCACTCGAAGCGCTGCGCGTCGCCGCGCTGGGCAAGGCGGGCAGCATCACCGCGCTGCTCAAATCGCTCGGCGGCATGTCCCCCGAGGAGCGGCAGGCGCAGGGGCCGCAGATCCATGCGCTGCGCGAAGCCGTCACCGCGGCGCTCGCCGACCGCAAGGCGGCGCTCGACGCCGCGGCGCTCGACATCAAGCTCGCCGCCGAAGCGATCGACATGTCGCTGCCCGCCGACACCGCGCCGAAGGGCAGCGTCCACCCGGTCAGCCAAGTGATGGACGAACTCGCCGAAATCTTTGCCGACATGGGCTTTGCCGTCGCGACCGGACCCGAAATCGAAGACGACTGGCGCAATTTCACCGCGCTCAATATTCCGGAGACGCATCCGGCACGGGCGATGCATGATACATTTTATTTTCCGGAAGTTGGCGAAGGTGCCGCGCAGCGTATGTTGCTGCGGACGCACACATCGCCGGTGCAAATTAGGACGATGATGTCGCAAGAACCGCCGATCCGCATCATCGCCCCCGGCCGCGTCTATCGCAGCGACAGCGACGCGACGCATACGCCGATGTTTCATCAGGTGGAAGGTCTCGTCATCGACCGCGGCATCCATATGGGGCATCTGAAGTGGACGCTTGAGACGTTCCTGAAAGCCTATTTCGAGCGCGACGACATCGTGCTGCGGCTGCGCCCGAGCTATTTCCCCTTCACTGAACCGTCGGCGGAAGTGGACGTCGGGTACCGCCAAGAGAAGGGCCGCCGCATCGTCGGCGGGCATGGCGACGACGATGGTCATGCGTGGATGGAGCTGCTGGGCAGCGGCATGGTCAACCGCCGCGTGATCGCGAACTGCGGCCTCGACCCGGACGAGTGGCAGGGCTTCGCCTTCGGCGTCGGGGTCGACCGGCTGGCGATGCTGAAATATGGCATGGACGATCTCCGCGCCTTTTTCGACGGCGATCTGCGCTGGCTGGCGCACTACGGGTTCGGCGCGCTGAGTGTCCCCACATTGAGCGGGGGAATTTCGGCATGAAGATCACCCTCGACTGGCTCCGCGAGCATCTGGACGGCGAGTTCACCGTCGCCGATGTTGTCGATACCCTCAACCGCATCGGCCACGAGGTCGAAGGCGTCGAGAATCCCGCCGACAAGCTTGCCGGTTTTCGCGTCGCGCGCGTCCTGACCGCCGAGAAACATCCGCAGGCCGACAAATTGCAGGTGCTGACCGTCGATACGGGCGACGGCACCGCGCCGCTGACCGTCGTGTGCGGCGCCCCCAATGCGCGCGCAGGACTCGTCGGCGTGCTCGGCCTGCCCGGCGCGGTGGTGCCTGCAAACGGCATGGAGCTGAAAGTCGCCGCGGTGCGCGGGGTCGAATCGAACGGCATGATGTGCTCGTCGCGCGAGCTGGAGCTGGGCGACGATCATGACGGGATCATCGAGCTCCCCGCCGATGCCCCCGTCGGCAGGCCCTTCGCCGACTATAGCGGCGCGGGCGACCCGGTGATCGACATTTCGATCACCCCGAACCGGCAGGATTGCATGGGCGTGCGCGGCATCGCGCGCGACCTGGCCGCCGCGGGGCTGGGCACGCTGAAGCCGCTCGCCGTCCCGACGATCATCGGCGAGGGCGCGCCCGCGACCGAAATCGCGACCCTCGATCCCGAAGGCTGCCCCGCTTTCTATGGCCGCACGATCAGCGGCGTCACCAACGGCACCGCCCCCGAATGGATGCGCCGCCGGTTGGAAGCGGTCGGGCAACGCTCGATCTCGGCGCTGGTCGATGTCAGCAATTATGTGATGTTCGACCTCGGCCGCCCGAGCCATATCTATGACCGTGCCAAGCTGACCGGCCCGCTCGTCGCGCGGCGCGCCAAGGCGGGCGAAACGGTCACCGCATTGAACGGCAAGGATTACACGCTCACCGACACGATGACGGTGATCGCCGACGACCGCGGCGTCCACGACATTGCCGGGATCATGGGCGGCGAGCATAGCGGGTGCAGCGAAACGACGAGCGACGTGCTGATCGAAATCGCGTATTTCACCCCCGAGCGCATCGCGCTGACCGGACAGGCGCTGGCGCTGACCAGCGACGCGCGCAGCCGCTTCGAGCGCGGGGTCGATCCGGCGTTCCTCGACGATGCAACCGCGATCGTCACCGCGCATGTGCTGGCGATCTGCGGCGGTACCCCCTCGGCGGTCACCCGCGCCGGGACGCCGCCTGCCGAGGTGAAGACGGTCGATTACGACCCGGCGCTGTCGGCGACGCTCGGCGGCATCGCGATCGCGCCCGAGCGCCAGCAGGAAATCCTGACCGCGCTGGGCTTCACCATCATCGAACAGGGCGGCCGCTGGCAGGTCCAGGTGCCGAGCTGGCGCCGCGACATCGACGGCGCCCCCGATCTGGTCGAGGAGGTCACGCGCATCACCGGTTTCGACGCGATCGCGTCGGTGCCGCTGCCGCGCAGCGACGGGGTGGCGAAGCCCACCGCGACCGCCGAACAAATGCTCGAACGCCGCGTGCGCCGCGCCGCGGCCGCCGCAGGCTTCCATGAGGCGGTGACCTGGTCGTTCATCAGCGAGAGCGACGCGGTGCCGTTCGGCGGCGGCGACTGGTCGCTGGCCAATCCGATCAGCGAAGATCTGAAGGTCATGCGCCCGTCGCTGCTCCCCGGCCTGCTCGCCGCGGCGGCGCGCAACCAGAACCGCGGCGCGGGCAGCATCCGCCTGTTCGAGATCGGTCGCCGCTATCGGATCAACGCCGAGCATCCGACGCTGGCGGTGCTGATGGCGGGCGACAAGCGCGCGCGCGGCTGGCAGGCGGGCAAGGCGGCGCCGTTCGACGCGTTCGACGCCAAGGCCGTAGCGCTGGCATTGCTCGACGCCGCGGGCGCCCCCGCCGACCGCTTGCAGGTGATGGAGGCGGTAAGCGAAGGCAGCATCTGGCACCCCGGCCAGTCGGCGACGCTGCGGCTCGGCCCCAAGGCGGTGCTCGCCGAATTCGGCGCGCTCCACCCGCTGCTGACCCGCCATTTCGACGTCGACGGCCCGGTGATGGCGGTGCAGATTTTCCTCGATGCCATTCCCGCCAAGCGCGCGAGCGGCCCGGCGCGCGCGGCGTTCACTCCGCCTGCACTGCAATCGGTGCGCCGCGACTTTGCGTTTCTGGCCCCGACCAGCCTAACCGCCGCCGAACTGGTCCGCGCGATCCGCGGCGCCGACAAGGCGAGCATCGTCGATGCCCGCCTGTTCGACCGCTTCACCGGCCAGGGCGTGCCCGAGGGGCAGGTGAGCCTGGCGGTCGAGGTCGAGTTGCAGCCGGTCGAGAAGAGCTTCACCGATGCCGAGCTGAAGGCGATTGCCGACAAGGTGGTCGCGGCGGCAGCGAAGGTTGGGGCGGTACTTAGGGGGTGAGGTGGCCGTGCGCGGTTTTTTAGCGAAGGGGTAACATGCGCACCCGGCTCAGCATTTGCAAAAAGAAGCTTTCCTACCCTTCGAGTGAGGAGGCACTAGCTGCCGCTTGGCGATCCGAATTACAACTCCGGACGTACCGCTGTGACCGCTGCCAATTGTTCCATTTAACCAGCCGAACAAAGGGCAAGCTCATACCGCAAAGCGGTAAATGCCCGTTTCCATGACTGATCATAAGCAGTCAGGCAGACTTTGGTTTTCACGTGACCAAAAGCGACCATTTACGGCAACGCCGGTTCAGTCTCTTCCCCCGGCCCATGGCTCGATCCGGACCATCGCCCGCTCGTAAAGATCCGATGCCACTAGAATGGCGAGCCATTCGCTGACCCGTTGCGGCGCGCAGGCCGCAAACCATGCGGCGTCTACCCCAGCGAACTGCCGCACAAAGGGAAAGATCGCGATATCATTGAACCCCGGCTGCGCACCGCCAAGAAAGTTCAGATCTGCGAGCCGCGTATCGAGTTCTGCCAGAATCGCCAATCCAGCCGCGCGGCTCGCAAGCGGGTCTGCATCGTATCGCGCGGCATATTTATAGCGGTCGAGGTGATGTTTGAACGCACTGTCGAACAGCCCGACCAATTCCGCATCGACGCGCGCGTGCCAGTTCTCGGGATCGTGCTGCTCCAGAGCCCAGTGCATGATGTCGATGCTCTCGTCGATCACCGTCCCGTCCATCAGCACGAGCACGGGCACCGTTCCCTTGGGCGACGCGGCCAACATGGCGGCGGGTTTGTGACGCAACACCACCTCGCGATGGGCATAGGTGGTACCGCTCACCATCAGCGCCATCCGCGCCCGCATCGCATAGGGACAGCGGCGAAAGCTGTAGAGGATCGGAACATCGGACATAGCGGGCGCCATAGGCCGACGAAAGGTCGGTTGCCAGCCGTCAAACCGTAGGGATCGTCCCGCCGTCAATCACATATTCGGTCCCCGTTATCGACGCGGCGCGGTCCGATGCGAGGAAGGCGATCAGGTTCGCGACCTCTTCGGGCTTTGCCGGGCGGCCCAGCGGGATGCCGCCGAGCGAGGCCATGATGATCGCCTTGCCGCCTTCATAATCGGTCCCCGCGTCGCGTGCGAGGCGTTCGGCGAGCGCCACCGATGCTTCGGTCTCGATCCAGCCTGGAGAAACGCGAACGACGCGGACGCCCTTGGGCGCGACCTCTTTCGACAAGGCCTTGCTGTAGGTCGAAAGCGCCGCCTTGGCCGCGGCATAGCCGGTCGTCGCTTCGGGCAAGGGCAACTGCCGCTGAATCGACGAGACATGGACGACGACGCCCGACCCTTGCGCGGTC
>NZ_DASYHE010000022.1:0-8299 GCF_035998965.1 Sphingopyxis sp. | reverse complement strand
CGGCTGGCTGGGGCGGCAGGATTCGAACCTGCGAATGGCGGCATCAAAAGCCGCTGCCTTACCACTTGGCGACGCCCCAACGGGCCGGTGCGAGGCGCGCTCTATAACGCGCCGTCGCCTATTGCAAGGCGGCGCTTAGAGGCGTGTCACCCAGCCGTGCGGATCGGCGGCGCGGCCGCGCTGGATGTCGACTAGCTTGTCCTTGAGCATCCCTGTCACCTGCCCCGGACCGCCGGCGCCGATGGTGAAGCTGGTGTCGCCGCGCGTCACCTTGCCGACCGGGGTCACCACCGCGGCGGTGCCGCAGGCAAAGCTTTCGGTCAGCTTGCCGCTTTCCGCATCGGCCTGCCACTGCTCGATCGCATAAGGTTCCTCGCGCACCGTCAGCCCGGCATCGCGCGCCAAGGTGATGATCGTGTCACGGGTGATCCCGGGCAGGATCGTGCCGGTCAGCGGCGGGGTGACGATGCTGCCGTCGTCGAACACGAAGAACATGTTCATGCCCCCCAGTTCCTCGATCCAGCGATGTTCGGCGGCGTCGAGGAAAACGACCTGGTCGTGCCCTTTGGCGATCGCCTCGCGCTGCGCGATCAGGCTGGAGGCATAATTGCCGCCGCATTTGGCGGCGCCGGTGCCGCCGGGTGCAGCGCGGGTGTAATCTTCCGATACCCACAGCGAAATCGCCGGGGCGCCCGACTTGAAATAATTGCCGACCGGCGAGGTGATGACGAGGAACTGATATTCGGCGGCGGGCTTCACGCCCAGGAACACCTCGCTCGCGAACATGAAGGGGCGCAGGTACAGCGCGCCGCCATCGACCGGCGGGAACCAGGCGGTGTCGGCAGCCACGGCTTCTTTCACCGCCGCGATGAACAACTCCTCGGGCATTTCGGCCATCGCCATGCGGCGCGCGCTGGCGTTGAAGCGCGCGGCATTGGCCTCGACCCGGAACAGTGCCATCGACCCGTCGTCGAGACGATACGCCTTCAGCCCTTCGAAAATCTCCTGCGCATAGTGGAGCACCGCGGTTGCGGGATCGAGCGTCAGCGGCCCGCGCGGCATCACCTGCGCGTCGTGCCAGCCCTTCCCCTCGGTATAACGGATCGACACCATGTGGTCGGTAAAGACGCGCCCGAACGTCGGATCGGCAATCGCCGCCGCGCGTACATCGTCCGCAACGCGATTGGGGTGCGGCAGATGGGCAAAAGCGGGAGCGGACATGCGAAAACACCTATGGTCATGGGGTCGATGGAGCGCGCCTATTGCCAAAGTCGGGCGCGGCGCGCAACGGTAGTGACCATGGCTGAGGAAAATTTTCTTTCACAAGTACCCGCTGCGTCTGCCCTTTTCTTGCGCGAAGATGAGGTGCGTCGGGGCATCGAATTTCTGTTTTTCGCGCATGCGTCGCTGTGGCGGTCGATCGACGCGCAGCTTGCCGAGCAGGAGCTGGGGCGCGCGCATTACCGCGCGCTCTATTTCATCGCGCGGCAACCGGGGCTGACGATTTCGGACCTGCTGGCGCTGCTGGGGATCACCAAACAGTCGCTGGGCCGGGTGGTCAAGGAACTGGAAGCGCGCGAGATGTTGACGACGCGGCCGGGCAATCGCGACCGGCGGCAAAAGGAACTGCGCCTGACCGAGGCCGGACGCACGATCGAGGCCGCGACCTTTGCGCTGCTGCGCGACACGATGAGCCGCGCCTATACCCACGCCGGGCAACAGGCGGTGACCGGCTTCTGGCACGTTAGCGAGGCGCTGGTCCCCGCGCGCGACCGCAAACGTATTGCGGCGCTGGGGAAAGAGCCGGGCTGACCGGAAACCGTCGCCCATGCGAAGGCGGGCGCCGCTGGCAGCCATATACGGCGTGGGCGCCAAACCGACGGCGGCCCCCGCCTTCGCGGGGGCGACGGTTACGCTTCGCCGCGCGCCAGATCGGCGAGCTCGCGTCCGCGATCGCGCGCGGCGCGCAGCACATTGGTGAGCAACGCCGCCAGCTGGCCGTCGCTGTCGAGGACATCGAGCCCCGCCTGCGTCGTGCCACCCTTGCTCGCAACCTGCGCGATCAGCACACCGGGCTTTTCGCCGCTATCGGCGAGCAGCGCGGTGGCGCCGCCGAAGGTTGCCGTGGCCAGTGCGAGCGAATCCTCTGCCGACAGGCCAAGGCGTTCGCCTGCGGCAGCGTAGGATTCGATCACGCGAAAGACGAACGCCGGCCCGCTACCGGTAAAGGCGGTAACCAGATCCATCGTCGAATCGTCGGGCAACGTCACGGTTTGCCCCAACGGGTCGAGCAGCGCCGCGATCGCCGCGTCATCGGCCGCGCCCAGCGTCGCCACCGCGGTCACCCCGGCGCCGATGCGCGCAGCGAGGTTGGGCAGGATCCGAACCTGCGCGCCTGCATCGGGGAAGCGCGCCGCGAGATCCGCGAGCGACACACCGGCAAGGATCGACATCAGATGGACGTCGCCCGTCACGAGCGGCGCCAGCACGTCGGCGACGTCGCCCAATTGCTGGGGCTTCATGCCCAGCATGATCCAGTCGGCAGTGTTGTTCGCGGCCTGCCATTCGTCCAGCGACGGATATTGCACGACGCCATCGCGCGGCGTCGCAAAGGGATCGACGATCGCGACCTGCGCGCGATCGAGTCCCGCCGCGAGCCACCGATCGAGCATCGCGCCCGCCATGTTGCCGCAGCCGACCAGCAGTAACCGGCCGGAAAAATTGGTCATAGATTCCGTCATATTCTTTTCTATTCGTTCCCTAACGACAGCTGCTTTCCGGACCCGAAAGCAGGTCGAGGCAGCGTCCGTCGATCTTGCCCGCATCGACCGGTACGCCGATCAGCGAGGCCAGCGTCGGCATGATATCGACCGTCATCACCGCATTGGGCTGTTCGAATCCGGCCAGCCCCTTGCGCCAGAACAGCATCGGCACGCGGCGGTCATAATCCCACGCCGAGCCATGCGTCGCAACATAGCCGAGTCCCGCTTCGGGAATGGGCGTTACGCGCGACTTCAGCACCACGATGAAATCACCTGAACGGTCGGGGTGAAACGAAGCACGCAGCTTGTC
The DNA here is from genome assembly GCF_035998965.1 of Sphingopyxis sp. Lineage (GTDB taxonomy): Bacteria > Pseudomonadota > Alphaproteobacteria > Sphingomonadales > Sphingomonadaceae > Sphingopyxis. The sequence continues at coordinate 5,227 of NZ_DASYHE010000022.1, read as the reverse complement.
ATGTAGATTCCAGGTGTCGGGCGCCTGTTTCGAAAATGGCCGGTTCGCCAGCTCATCCGCCGTCACTACCGCCTCGACCTGCGGATGCGCGCGCAACCGGGCCAAAATTTCGGTCTCTGCGGCCTTGCGCTGCGCCGGGGTCAGCGCCTTCGACAGATACATGTCGCCGAACGGACCGTCGCCATAGAGCAAGGGCTGCGGCAGGCCGAGCTTTTCGGCGACCGCCTTGCCCAGCGCGTCGGGTTCGAGCGCACGATCGACGCGCTCGGCAGCAAGCCAAGCGTTCTGACGATTGCGTTCGGGCATGTCGTGGCCGCCATGATCGGCGGTAAGCGCGACGACATAGTCGATGCCGGTCGCGTCAAGCCGCGCGAAAAAGTCGCCGAGTTCACGGTCGAGCCCCATCATCTGGAGACACATCTCGCTGCCCTGGGTGCCCACACCATGGCCGACATAATCGGTTGCCGACAGGCCGACAATCAACAGATCGGTGCCGCTGCCCTCGCCCATCTTGCGCACCTGACGCAGCGCCGCGGCGGTCGCCAGCACCGCGCCGTCCGCTTCGGGCGAGGCGAGGAAGCGCCGGAAATCGCCGGCGTCGCGCGCCAGGCGGCCGGTTCCGACAGTGACGCCCTTGTCGCCCACCGGGATCGCGATGTCATGCGCCGCGCAATCGGCGGGCAGCGCCAACCCCGGGCGCGGCTGTGCAATCGCGGCGGCGATCGCCGCACCGGCCTGCGTTGCAGTCGGCGACAGGGTGGTGCCGCGGTAGCTGGTCAGGCCCGTGGGCGCGAGCCACAAGAGCTCGTCGGCCTGCCGCCCGCCCATCATGATTGCGGCGCGGTCCTTGCCCGCGACCGACACGACCTGCGCCTTCGGATCGCGCGCCTTCATCATGTCGCCAAGGGTCGGAACGAGGAGATGCTTTACCGACGGCGCATATTTGCCGCCGCCCGACGCGGTGCCGGGGACGTTTTCGTCCTCGGCGCAATAGATACGATTGTCGTCGCGCGCGACCGACAGGTCGAAATAATTGTTGGCGACGATCCCGGCGCGCCCCGGATGGCTGCCGGTCAGGATCGTGGCATGGCCGGGGCAGGTTTCGGTCGCGGCTTGGGCCTGATAGCCCGACGGAAATATCACACCCGACGCGAGCCGGGCGAAGCCGCCGGTGAATTTGTCGCGATATTCGGCGAACAGATCGGCCGACAGCTGATCGACCGCCACCATCACGATCAGCTTGGGCGGCGGTGTCGCGGCGGTCACTTTTGCAACGGGCGGGTTTGAATCTTGCGCGAGCACGGTGCTGCCGCTGCCGACACAAAGGGTGACGGCCAGAGCGATTTTGAGATGTTTCAGCGTCACGAGCGGCGTCTCCGTTGCACAGGGTGTCAGCGCGGGCTGTCCTCTCGGCGAAACCCGCCTATATGGCAAGCCTCGACAGACAGGTGACAGCACAACCGGCATGGATCGCGGCAAGGACGTTTTTGTGACAGCGCTGTGGCGCTTGGGGCTCGGGCTGTTGGCATTCGCCCTGCTCGCACTCAGCCCCGCCAAGGCGCAATCGACGCATATCCAGCCGAAGCTCGTCGCCGAGTCCACCGCGCCTGCGCCGGGCGGGACGACGACACTCGCGCTGACGATGACGCCCGACAAGGGCTGGCACGGCTATTGGATCAATGGCGGCGACGCGGGATTCGGGCTGTCGGTGGAATGGAACTTGCCGGAGGGCGTGACGGTTGCGCCGCTGCGTTATCCGGTCCCCGAACCGCTGATTCTGTTCGGCATGATGAACCATGTTTACGAGCATCCGTATGCGCTGCTTGCCGAAGTGGAAGTTGACGAAAGTGTCGCGCAGCGAAGCGATCTGACGGTTTCGGGGGTCGCCAACTGGCTCGCCTGTACCGACAAGGTTTGCGTGCCGGAACGCGCCGTTGTTTCCGTCGCGCTGAAGGCGGGTGACGGCGCCGTACCTGCCGCGTCGCGCGCACGCTTCGACGGGTGGCGGGCGTTGCTGCCGCAGCCTCTGGATCGCAAGGGAATGTGGGAGCGGCGCGGCGACATGGTTCGTTTTGCCATCCCCCTGCCCGCCGGGTCGGCGCTCGACGCACCCTATATTTTCGCGCAGACGCAAAATCTGGTCGATTATGTCGCGCCGCAGACATTCAGCCGCAATGGCGATTTCATCATCGTCGAGACACGCGCCAAAGGTGAAGCCACCGGGCCGGTCGCGGCGCTGCTCAAACTTGGCGACGGGCGCGGGCTCTCGGTGCAGTTCGAGCCCGGCGCGGTGCCTGCCGCGGGTGAGGCGATCGCGGGAGCGACGGACGCCATCGATCTCGGGCTGTTCTGGACGGCGCTCGGCGGCGCAATCCTTGGCGGCCTGATCCTCAACCTCATGCCCTGCGTCTTCCCGATCCTCAGCCTCAAGGCGCTCAGCCTCGCGCGCTCGGGCGGCGATGCGCGATCGGCGAAGGTCGAGGCGCTGGCCTATACCGCGGGCGCCATCGTCACCGCCTTGCTGCTGGGCGCCGCGCTGCTCGCGCTTCGCGCCGCGGGCGAGCAGGTTGGCTGGGCGTTCCAATTGCAACATCCGGTCAGCGTCTTGGCGCTGCTGATCCTCGCGCTTGCGATCACGCTCAACCTGCTTGGCACCTATGAGCTGCCGTCGTTCGGCGGCGGGCAGGCGCTGGTCGACAAGGGCGGCGCCGCGGGCGGTTTCTGGACTGGCGCGCTCGCCGCCTTTGTCGCGACGCCGTGCAGCGGCCCGTTGCTCGGTGCGGCGCTGGGCGCGACGCTGGTGCTGCCCGCGTGGGCGGCGCTGCCTATTTTCGGCGGTCTCGGGCTCGGCCTCGCCCTCCCCTTTCTTGCCGTCGGTTTCATTCCGGCGCTGCGCAACCGGCTGCCCAAGCCGGGACCGTGGATGGACCGGTTCCGCAAATGGATGGCGCTGCCGATGGCGTTGACGGCGCTCGCGCTCGGCTGGCTGCTGTGGCGGCAACTCGGCAGCGGGTCGCAGTTGATCTGGCCGATCGTCGCGGTCGCCATGGCGCTGGTGCTGCTCACCCATTATGGCGCGATGCAGCGCGGCGACCGGCGGTCGTGGCTGCTGATCGCGGCGGGGATGCTTTTCGTTGTTGGCCTTGGCGGCACAGTCACCGAAGTTGCCGATACCGAACGCACGGCCGCAGCAGATGGACCAACCTTCTCCCCCGATGCTCTCGCCAAAGCGCGCGCCACCGGCAAACCGGTGTTCGTCTATTTCACCGCCGACTGGTGCCTGTCGTGCAAGGCGAACGAGGCGGGGGCGATCAACCGCGAGGCGGTGCAGGAAGCATTTGGAAAGGCGGGCGTCGTCACGCTGGTGGGCGACTGGACCAACGGCGATCCGGTCATCACGCGCACGCTGGCCGAGCATGGCCGCAACAGTGTGCCGCTGTATCTGTGGTACGCGCCGGGGGCGGCACAGCCGGAGATCCTGCCGCAGATCCTGACGCCCGGGATGCTGACGGACAAGGTCAAGGCGAAGTGATCGCCCTTGGTCGTCATTGCGAGCGAAGCGGAGCAATCTCCAGCTATTGGCTTGAGCCAACGATAGCTGGAGATTGCCGCGTCGCTTCGCTCCTCGCAATGACGGGATTGGACTGATGGCCAAGGTCCGCGCCGATCAGTTGCTCGTCGATCGCGGCCTCGCCGAAAGTCGGACGCGCGCGCAGGCGCTGATTCTGGCGGGGCTCGCCTTCGTCGGCGACCGCAAGATCGACAAGGCGGGGCAACAGGTCGCCGAGGATGCCGAGATCAGCGTCAAGGGCCGCGACCATCCCTGGGTGTCGCGCGGCGGGGTCAAGCTCGACCATGCGCTCACCCATCTCGGTTGGGACGTGACGGGCGCCGTCGCGATCGATGTCGGGTCGTCGACCGGCGGATTCACCGACGTGTTACTGAGCCGCGGCGCGGCGCGCGTCTATGCCGTCGATTCGGGGACCAACCAGCTGGCGTGGAAGCTGCGTCAGGACGAGCGCGTGATCGTCCACGAACAGACGAGCGCGCGCATCCTGACCGCCGCGCACATCCCCGAACCCGTCGACCTGATCGTCTGCGACGCGAGCTTCATCGCGCTGTCGAAGGTGCTGCCGGTGCCGATGGGCTTTGCCAAAGACGACGCCCGCCTCGTCGCGCTGATCAAACCGCAGTTCGAGGCCGAGCGGCACGAGGTCGGTAAAAAGGGCGTGATCCGCGACGCCGCAGTCCACGCGCGGGTGTGCGACGAAGTGCGCGAATGGATGGAACGCAGCGGCTGGCGCGTCGTTGACACGGTCGAAAGCCCGATCACCGGGCCGGAGGGTAATGTCGAATTTCTGATCGCCGCGGTCAAAGCTGCCGCTTGACGCCAGCCCCGCCCGCCGCGACATCCTAGATCAGCCGATTCCCGCGCAAAGGATCATGTGCATGACCGAGATCGCTACACCGGGCCAGCTTCGAATGTCGTATCTGCGCTGGGCGCTCGTCACCGTCCCCGCCATCGTCCTGATCGGCAGCCTGATGGGCGTGCTGTCGAACAGCGGCTATGGCAATCGCTGGTTCGCGTCGCTCGACCTGCCTGCGATCACCCCGCCCGGCTGGGTGTTCGGGGTCGTGTGGCCGATCCTTTACATCATGCTCGGCCTGGCGCTGGCGATGATCCTGCACGCGCGCGGGGCCAAGGGGCGCGGGCTGGCGCTGACTTTGTTCTTTGTCCAGTTGATCGCCAATTTCGCCTGGTCGCCGCTGTTTTTCGGCCAGTATCAGGTGACGAGCGCGCTATACCTTATCATCTTCATCCTGATGATGACGATCGCGACCACCTTTGCCTTTGCCCCGATCCGCAAGGCGGCGGCGTGGCTGCTGGTGCCTTATATGGTCTGGCTCAGCTTTGCCGCGATCCTGAATTTTCAGATCGACCAGCGCAATCCCGATGCCGAAACCCTTGTCCCCACCGCCGCCAGCACCCAGATAGGATGACGGCAAGGGACCGAACGTCCGACAAAGGAATTATAAGATGCAGAGCGAAAACCGCTTTTTCGACGATCTGGCCAAAATGGTGAATGGCGTTGCCGGAACCGTTGCCGGCGCCGGCCGCGAGGCCGAAGCCGCGATGCGCGAACGCGCCAAGGAATGGGTCGGCCGGATGGATTTCGTCAGCCGCGAAGAATTCGAAGCGGTGAAGCAGATGGCCGCAACCGCGCGC
>NZ_DASYHE010000020.1:0-7582 GCF_035998965.1 Sphingopyxis sp. | reverse complement strand
GCCAATTAAAGTGGTACGTGAGCTGGGTTCAGAACGTCGTGAGACAGTTTGGTCCCTATCTGCCGTGGGCGTCGAAATTTGAGAGGAGTTGACCCTAGTACGAGAGGACCGGGTTGAACATACCTCTGGTGTACCTGTCGTCACGCCAGTGGCGCAGCAGGGTAGCTATGTATGGACGGGATAACCGCTGAAAGCATCTAAGCGGGAAGCCTCCCTCAAGATAAGATTTCATAGAGCCGTGGGAGACCACCACGTTGATAGATCGGATGTAGAAGCGCGGTAACGTGTGGAGCTAACCGATACTAATTGCTCTATTCGCACTTAAGAGTCCCACCATCAACGACAGTCCTGAAGGGCCAAAAGCCTGAAGGTTGTCCGCGACGTGGATGATTGTAAAACAGTCCAAATTGCACGGGCATTCGATTGAAACCCAAATTCGACCCACGCCGGCTTCATTGCTTGGTGACCATGGCGTCAGTGACCCACCCGATCCCATCTCGAACTCGGCCGTGAAACCTGACAGCGCCGATGGTACTATGGCTCAAGCCCTGGAAGAGTAGGACGTCGCCAGGCATTGTAGCCGGCGTGTGGACGAATACGGAAAAACCCATTCACAAAGTTAAAGGCCGGCAGAAATGCCGGCCTTTTGCTGTTTTCGCGGATCGCTTCGGCATCGCGACATTGGTGGCGCGGGATGGAGCAGCCCGGTAGCTCGTCAGGCTCATAACCTGAAGGTCGTAGGTTCAAATCCTACTCCCGCAACCAACAAAAAGCCCGCTTTCCCTATGGGATGGCGGGCTTTTTTGTCTGTACCGGGTTTTGGTTTCCAGACCGATGGGCTGAACGTCTGAAATGTGGTAGTTAGCTAGCGCCGTAGCTATTTCCAGCGGATATCCAAGGAAACTCGACGGAAGCCTCCCTTATTGTCGTTTCGGCGCTGTCAAATACACCTGAGGGTTGCCCTAGTACCCAGTATTCCATGTGATGTTCATGCTCTGGCAGATCATCAACATAGAACTTGTCATAGGAAAATTCGAAGCGACCGTCCGAGCGCCGATAAACGGTAATCCGGGTTTGTCCATCAGGGGAAACGAGGTGCTTGATGATTTGGCTCACAACTTCCAATAGGCGTGACCTGCGATGTCTTCAATCGGTCGTCTGACATTCGACATTCCGGACTTGATCCGGGATTCACTGCGGCGCTGAGTCGTGGACTCGCGATCAAGTCCGGGGTGACGATGATGGATGGGGCGGCGTTTGGTCGTTATCGGTCAGTCGTCCCGATCTGGATCGAATAGCTGCTTGCAACCGAATCGAGCCGCCGCCTTTGTGTAGCAACTGGCCGATTGTCGTCCCCGCCTGCACGGGGACGACAATCGGGGCGAACGTCCGCGCACCCACCCTATTTCCAAAACTGACAAAGCCAGGCTGCGACGCGCAGAATTGCACCGCGAACTCACAGTGAGGCCGATCTATGTCGCCATCAGATCCCGTACCGAGACCTTGAGGCTCTGGCGGCAGGCGAGGTAGCCCACGAAGCACACGGTCGCCACCATGGCAACGACCATCGCCACCGCCCACAGAATGTCAGGGTTGTACGTCAGGTTGAACTGAGCCTGGTAGATCAGCAGCCCCGCGCTCCAAGTTCCCGCGACAGCCCCGGCGGCGGCGATGAGCGCGGTGACGCCCCAATCATAAAAGTTCAGCTTCAGACAATCGGTGTCCCGCAGCCCCATGCTCATCAGCAGACCATTTTTCTGGCGGTCATCGGCGCTGAAGCCGCTCACCGACGCTGCGAGCACAAACAGCGCCAGCAACAGCACCATGGCCGCGTAGCCGCTCGTCACTTTGGTGACGATCCCGAGCGTCTGGTCGAACCGTTCGGTCAGTTCCTGAAGCGGCACAAGCGAGAGGGTAGGATATTGTTCCCACAGGCCAGCCAGCGCATCCCATGCCGGTTCCGGCAATTCCATGCTGCCCATATAGCGGGTTGGGGCATCGATTTGCGCCCTGGCCGACAAGGGAAGCTGAAACCAGAAAGTGATCGACCCGGCGCCCGGTTGGTAGGCGTGGCTTGCCACCAGCGTGAAGTCATAAGGCTTGCCGCCGATCTGATAGGTAAGCGTGTCGCCATAGCTGAACCCCATGTCGGTCATGACTTCGGATTCGGCGGATATCTGCTGCCAGTTGTCGGTGTCGGCCGACCACCATTTGCCACCGTCGAGACGGTTGTTTTTAGGCATGGCGTCGGTCCAGCTCAGCCGGATCGGGTCTTTGAGGGTGGCCAGCGTGTCGCTGGGCTTCTGAATTTCGGCAATGGCTTTGCCGTTCACGGCAACTAGCTGTGCAGACACAAACGGGCGCAGCGAGCGCACGCTGCTGCCGGTTTTTTCAGCCCAGATCTTGATCGCGTCAATCTGGTCGGTCTGCGCTTCGGCAATCATCAGATTGCCGTCGTGGTTGCGGCTATAGCCTTCCATCGTCGTGCCAAGATCGCGCATCAGCATCAGCGAAAACAGCAGCAACAGCCCGGACAATCCCAGCCCCATCACCTGCGCCGATTTGGCGAACAGCCGTTGCCGCATCATGAAAAAGGCGAAGGGCAGCAGCCCGGCGCGGCGGCGGCCCCACGCATCCCCCAGCCGGATGACCGTCCAGGTCAGCACCAGCATCAGGGCAAGCGCGGCGGCGATAGCTGTGAGAGTCATGCCGGTGAGCAGCATATTGTCCGAATAGGCGGCGGCCAGCAGCGTGACCGATGCGATGCTCCAGAACAGCCGCTGCCACATATGGCTGTTTTCGGTCGGATTGCGGATAAGCGACAGCAACGACGCGCGCGACAGCCGGATGAAGCTCGGTATCTGAAGCGCGAGCAGCAGCAGAAAGAAAAGACCGATAGTGGTCAACGCGGGTGCCACATGCCAACCGGCGCGGAGCCCAGGGAAATATCCTTGCAGCTCGGCGACGATCGCCCCGTATGCAAATATGGCGAGCGTACCGGCCAGCGCGATCGACAGCAGAAAACCGGCCAACCATTCGCCCAGCGCCATCAGCATCGCGGTTCGGGTGGGCGTGCCAAAGCTGGCATAAAGTGCGAGCCGGTAGCGCATTTTGGCGAGCCAGCGGCGATTGGTCATATCGAGCGCCACCGCGCCCATGAAAAACAGGATCACCGATGCCAGGCCAAGAAAATTCTCGGTCCGTTGCCAGAAGCTGGCGAGCGGGTGCTGGCCGCCGAATTTCCTGATCACGCGGGCGCCGGGCAGGGTCTGGCGCGACCATTTTTCGATCGCCTGTTGCTGGCTTTCATCAGCCGTGACCAGATAACGGGTGCGGTCCTTGCTGCTCATGATCGCTGTTCCAGCAAGGCTTTGGCTGTGCACCATCGCCCGCATGGCCACGCTATGACCTTCCATGATGCGGTCGGGCTCATGAAAGAGGATCGCGCTGAGCCGCAAGTCGGTGCCGCCAATGGTGAGGTTGTCACCCACCCGCGTTCCCAGCTTGATGGCGAGCCGCGAATCGATCCAGATCTCGCCGACCTTCGGGCCGCTCCGGGCCGCGCGCTGCGTGGTGACCGGGGTGTCGCCGATCTGGAGATGGCCCTGCAACGGGTATGCGTCATCGACCAGCTTGAGCTGCACGCGCGCCCATTCATCCTTGTGGGTGAGGGTGATGTCGGCCAGCTGCGTGACCGACAGCCCCGCTGCCATCGATCGGACCGCAGCCTCGTCATCCTTCGCCAGTGGCGACGGGCTTTCAACCACCAGGTCCGACCCCAGCATCTGATCGAGATTGTCGGCGAGATAGTTTTGTATCGACGCGCTGGTGAGCGTCAGCGTCATCAGGAAAAACAGCAGCGCCGTTTGCGTCGCCATGCTGATGCGCCCGTCGCTGCCGCGAAGGTCACGCCAGCTGTTTCCCAGGATCAGTGTCAACCTGTTCATGCCGCAGCCTTCAGCTGTCCGGCGTCGAGAAGCACGCTTGCGTCGGCCCGCATCGCCAGCTGTCGGCTATGGGTCACGATCACCAGTCCGCACCCCGTCTCGCGGGCGCAGTCGAACATCAGCGCGGCGACGCTTTCGGACGTCTGCATATCCAGATTACCGGTGGGCTCATCGGCAAAAATGAAACGCGGCGCGGTCACAAAGGCCCGCGCCACCGCAATCCGCTGCTGCTCGCCGCCGCTCAACTGGTGGGGGCGGTGGCGGGCGCGATCTATCAGCCCCACTTTTTCAAGCCAGAGCGCGGCGATGTCGAACGCGTTGCGGTTGCCCTTCAGGCGCAGCGGCAACGCCAGATTGCCGATCGCGTCGAGCTCCGGCATCAGGTGAAACTGCTGGAAAATGAAACCGGAGCTGGCGCGCATCGTCAGCGCGTTCACCTGCCCGCCGTCGATGGTGAAGCGCACATCGCCGCCCGCGGGCGTCTCCAACCCCGCTGCGATCGCCAGCAGACTGGACTTTCCTGCCCCGGATGCGCCGATGATCGCCAGCGTTTCCTCCGCGCGGATTGTGTAGGACAGGTCGCGGAAAAGCGTGATCCGTTCGCGGGCGGTATCGAAATGATGGCTGATCCCGTTTAGCTCGATGGTATCCGGCATAATCTGCTCCTGTCGCTTCGCAGAGCTGCGCCCAAGGCACGTCCGACGACGCTGAAAGGGCGCTCGTAGGGCGTCGAACGTCAAACAGACGTCAAACAGAAAGCGGGCGAGCCTTCGCCAGGGGGACAGCGTCTGCGACGCTCCAGATTTTCAGGGAGGCGGGCTTGGTAGGGCCCGATCGCTCACGCTCAGGTGGCGAAAAGCTGGCGCATATCGGCAAAGGCCTTGAACTCGAGCGCATTGCCCGCGGGGTCGAGGAAGAACATCGTCGATTGCTCGCCCGGCTGTCCGGCAAAGCGCGTTTGCGGTTCGATCACGAACGCGACGCCATGCGCGATCAGGCGGTCGGCCAGCGCCTGCCAGTCGGCGGGGGGCAGCACGACGCCGAAATGCGGCACCGGCACCGCATGGCCATCGACCGGATTATGCCCCGCCACCGCCTCGCGCCCATCGACGCGGTGCGCGACGATCTGGTGGCCATAAAGGTTGAAATCGATCCAGTCGGTATCGCTCCGTCCCTCGGCACAACCGAGCACGCGACCGTAAAAATCGCGCGCGGCGGCGAGGTCGTCGACGGGAAAGGCGATGTGAAAGGGCGCAAGATCGGTCATGCCGCTTGTTTGCCGCACCCGCGCGCGGAAAGCCAGTCCGGGACTTGGGTTGTGCGCCGCAACATGCTAGGCGCGCGCCCATGCTGACGATCAACGGAATCACTGTACGCCTTGGCGGGCGCGCCATCCTCGAACGCGCCACCGCGAGCCTGCCGGCGAAAAGCCGCGTCGGGCTGATCGGGCGCAACGGCGCCGGCAAATCGACGCTGATGAAGGTGATGATCGGCCAGCTCGAAGCCGACGAGGGCAGCATCGACATGCCGCGCAAGACGCGCGTCGGCTATATCGCGCAGGAAGCGCCGAGCGGCACCGCGACGCCGTTCGACACGGTGCTCGCCGCCGATACCGAGCGCGCCGAATTGCTCGCAGCATCGGAAACCGAGCAGGATCCCGACAAGCTCGGCGACATCCACGAACGGCTGATCGCGATCGATGCCTATACCGCCCCGGCGCGCGCCGCGCGCATCCTGATCGGGCTTGGGTTCGACGAGGATATGCAGGCCCAGCCGCTCGACAGCTTCTCGGGCGGGTGGAAGATGCGCGTCGCGCTTGCGGCGCTCCTGTTCTCCGAGCCCGATTTGTTGCTGCTCGACGAACCGTCGAACCACCTCGACCTCGAAGCGACCTTGTGGCTGGAAAATTTCCTCCGCGCCTATCCGGGGCAGCTGGTGGTGATCAGTCATGAGCGCGACCTGCTCAACAATGTCGTCGACAATATCCTCCACCTCGAGGGCGGCAAGGTCACGCTCTACGCTGGCGGCTATGACGCGTTCGAGCGCCAGCGGGCCGAACGTGCCGCGCAGCTCGCGGCGGCCAAGGCCTCGCAGGACGCCCAGCGCGCCAAGCTCCAGGACTATGTCGCGCGCAACAGCGCCCGCGCCTCCACCGCCAAGCAGGCGCAGTCGCGCGCCAAGATGCTCGCGCGGATGCAGCCGATCGCCGCGCTCGCCGAGGATCAGACGCTCGCCTTCGATTTCCCGAGCCCGGATGAGTTGAAACCGCCGCTGATCACGCTCGACCTCGCCAGCGTCGGTTATGCCGACAAGCCGGTGCTCCAGCGGCTTAACCTGCGGATCGATCCCGACGACCGCATCGCGCTGCTCGGCCGCAACGGCAATGGCAAGACGACGCTCGCGCGTCTCCTCGCGGCGCAGCTGACCCCGATGGCCGGCGCGATGGCGGCGTCGGGCAAGATGCGCGTTGGCTATTTCACCCAATATCAGGTCGAGGAACTCGACGGCAGCGACACCCCGCTCGCGCACATGACGCGGGTGATGGAAGGCAAGACGCAGGCGGCGATCCGCGCCCAGCTCGGCCGCTTCGGCTTTTCGGGGAACAAGGCGACGACCGAGGTGAAGAAGCTGTCGGGCGGCGAACGCGCCCGGCTGGCGCTGGCGCTGATCACCCGCGACGCGCCGCACCTGCTGATCCTCGACGAACCGACCAACCATTTGGACGTCGATGCGCGCGAGGCGTTGGTGCAGGCACTCAACGGCTTCGACGGCGCGGTGGTGCTGGTCAGCCACGACCGCCATATGCTCGAACTTACCGCCGACCGGCTCGTCCTCGTCGATAATGGCACGGCGCGCGAATATGACGGCAGCATGGATGACTATGTCGACATGATCCTCGGTAAGGGGCCGCAAAAAGACCGAGTGTCGAAAGCCGACAAAAAGGAAGACCGCAAGGCCGCAGCGGCGGCGCGCGAGGCCGCAGCGAAGGTGCGCAAAGAAGTGTCAGACGCCGAGGCCGACCTTGCCAAATATCAGGTGATACTGTCGGCAATCGACCGCGCGATGTTCGACCCGCAGGGCGCGGCAAACGAGTATGAAGGCCTGACAATGAGCGAGCTGTCGCAGCGCCGCGGCAAGATCGTCGCCGCGCAGGAAGCCGCCGAAGCGCGCTGGATCGCTGCTGGTGAGGCGCTGGAGGCGTTCGAGGGCGCAGCCGCCTAATCGGATATATTTGGGGATTGTTCGATCCGGAACGGCGGGCGACGATGCGCCCGTACAGTCCGAATCATAAAGGAAAACAGTCCAATGTTGCTTGCCGCCTTGTTGCTTGTCGCCGCCGATCCTGCAGTCTCGACGGTGCCTAATTTCCCCCGACGACCCATCGTCTGCACCGAAGAATGCATTTCGCCGATCGAGGCTGTCACTTATGCCTCTTATCTCGCCCCGAAGGCTGGCATTGCGGGAACCTTCAAGATGGAAGTGAAGGCCGTGGATGAACAGAACGGCTTCTATTATCTCAATTCCGAAGCCGATTATCGCGACCGGAATTGCCTGACGATCGCGATGCCCGCGACGGTGATGAAGCGACTGACCTATGGTGAAGAAGGCCTTGCCGCGGTCGAAAAGCGTTTCAA
>NZ_DASYHE010000097.1:0-104043 GCF_035998965.1 Sphingopyxis sp. | reverse complement strand
GCCGCTTCCGACCATGGTCATCCCTGGAGGCGTGGCGGACTTTGAAACTTTTCTCGGAGAAAAATGATGAGCGACCAGCTGGTGCTGTCGGCCGAGACGCGTGATCGGGGAGGCAAGGGAGCCTCGCGTGAACTGCGTCGTAATGGCCGCGTCCCCGCCGTTGTCTATGGCGGCAAAGAAGAACCCCTGATGATCCACGTCGAAGAAAAGCTGCTGATGAAGGAGTTGATGACGGGTCACTTCATGAACTCGGTCGTGATGATCGACGTCGGCGGCAAGCAGATTCGCACGCTGCCCAAAGACGTCGCTTTCCACCCGGTCAAGGATCGTCCGATCCACGCCGACTTCCTGCGCATTTCGAAGGATTCGAAAGTCCAGGTCGCGGTGCCCGTGGTGTTCATCAACGAAGAAGCCTCGCCCGGCCTGAAGCGCGGCGGCGTGCTCAACGTCGTCCGCCACGAACTCGAACTGATCTGCGACGCCGACAAGATGCCCGACGACATCGAAATCGACGTCACCGGTTATGATGTCGGCGATTCGATCCACATCAGCGCGATCACGTTGCCCAAGGGTAGCGAAAGCGCGATCACCGATCGCGATTTCACCATCGCCACGATCGTCGCCCCCTCGGCGATGAAGTCGAGCGAAGGCGACACGACGGTCGATGGCGGCGAAGCTGCTGCCGAAGGCGACGAAGCCTAAACGCTAACCATCTTGGCCCCTCCCCTTCAGGGGAGGGGTTGGGGTGGGGTTTTGCGGGGCAGCGCGAGGCCGATGGCCCACCCCGCTGCGACTAGGCAGTATGCTGCCAAGTCTCGCTGCCCCTCCCCTAAAGTGGAGGGGATTTTTCGATGCAGCTCTGGGTCGGCCTCGGCAATCCCGGTCCGCAATATGCGATGCACCGCCACAATGTCGGCTTCATGGCCGCCGACGTCATCGCCAACGTCCATGATTTCCCGGCGCCCGCGAAGAAATTCCAAGGCTGGATCCAGGACGGACGCATCGGATCGCAGCGCATCCTGCTGCTCAAACCCGGCACCTTCATGAACGAAAGCGGCCGCAGCGTGCGCGCCGCGCTGGATTTCTACAAGCTCACAGCGCCCGACGTCACCGTCTTCTACGACGAGCTCGACCTGGTGCCGATGCAGGTGAAGGTCAAGCGCGGCGGCGGCGCGGCGGGACATAATGGCATCCGCAGCATGATCCAGCACATCGGCGAGGATTTTCGCCGCGTCCGCATCGGCATCGGCCATCCGGGCCACAAGGACCGCGTCACCGGCCATGTGCTGGGCAATTATCACAAGAGCGAAATGGAGCCACTCATCGACCTGCTCGGCGCGATCGCGGCCGAAGCGAAGTGGTTGGCGGACGGCAATGACGTTCGTTTTCAGAGCGACTTGGCGCTGCGTTTGCAGCGATAGGCAGTGGCTCGAAACGACCAATTGTGGACGTAGGAGATCCTCCCCGGAACGGGGAGGGGGACCACCGCGAAGCTGTGGTGGAGGGGCACAGGCGGTTTACGCGGCGCTGGACCGGATGGGTCACGCTTTTCCGGAAACCTCGCCGCGGAGCACTATCTCTGAATCAAGGCAAACCGATGGTGCCCCTCCACCAGCTTCGCTGGTCCCCCTCCCCGTTCCGGGGAGGATCGGCGGCGCCAGCCGCCCACCTCAAAGCCGCCGATTTGGCAGCCGATGCCAACTAGGGCATTATGGTTCCGAGAGGAGCCAGTCATGACCAACCGCCATACGCCCAGCCGCCGCCAACTCATTGCCGGAGCCGCCGCGCTGACCGCCACCGCCCCTGCCCTGCTGCAAGCCGCAACCCCTGCGCCAGCGCCGTCGCTCAAAGGCCGAACCGTCTTGATCACCGGTGCATCGAGCGGCTTTGGCCGGGTCGGTGCGCTATTCTACGCCCGGCTTGGCGCCAAGGTTATCGCCACGATGCGCGGCCTGCCGCGGCCCGAAGCGGAAACGCTCGCCGCCGAAGCCGCGAAGGACAAGCTAGACCTGCATATCGTCGAAATCGACGTCACCAGCGATGCCTCGGTCGCGAGCGGGACCGCCAAGGCGTTCGAAATCGCGGGTGGCGGCATCGACACGCTGATCAACAATGCCGGAATCGGGATCACCGGGCCGGTCGAGGTCCAGGACATGGAAGCGACCAAGCTGATCTTCGACACCAATGTCTTTGGCATCCAGCGGATGCTCCGTGCCGTGCTGCCCCAGATGCGCGCCGCGAAGAGCGGACAGATATTCAACATATCGTCACAGCTGGGACGCGTGATCGTCCCCGGCGGTGGCCATTATTCGGCGACGAAATTCGCGGTCGAGGCCTTGTCCGAACAGCTTGCCTATGAGCTGGTGCCGCATGGCATTGAGGTGACGGTGATCCAACCCGGCGGCTATCCGACCAAGGTCTGGGTCAATCGCAACGCCTATACCGGCGCGCTGAAGCAGCGCAGCGATGCGGCGGTGCTCGAAGCCTATGCGCCGTTCACCAAAGGCATGGGGACCGAGGATGGCAGTGGGCGCAGCGCCGACCCGCTCGACGTCCCGCGCGCGATTGCCGAGATCATGGCAATGCCCGCGGGCAAGCGCCCGCTGCGCCGCGCCGTCCATCCGGGCAACAAGCCGCAGGAGGCGATCAATCGCGTTTCCGCCGAGGTGCAGGTGGCATGGCTGGGCGGCGGTGCGTTGGGGCCGCTGATCAAGGCCGTCCACGACTGACCGCCGCTATGTCATTAGAGTGTCATGCAAATCCTGCCTTTCTGACTTGGTGAAGCCATTGAGCTGACACCTCCCACTGCCATCGGTGCGCCACCCAAAGCCGGACAAGCCAGTCCGGGGCTCAACCGAAAACAGGGGGACTGCATGTCACATCTTACCGACGAAGCCCGCGCGCCTTATCGCGGCGAAACTGCTAATGTTCCGGCGCCCGATAGCCTGGAGGCGATCGTTGCGGCCAATCCGACGCGGCGCTCACTGCTGAAAAACGGCCTGCTCGGGCTGTCGGTGCTGCCGACCATGGCGCTGGCGGCGTGCGGCGATACGAGCGGCGATCCCACGGTAACGCTGCCCCCGACGTCCGGCCCGACCCCCACACCGACCCCGACCCCGCCCGCCACCAGCTTTGCCGTGACCTTTGCCGCGGTCGCGGCGAACCAGAATGACGCGGTGACCGTGCCCGCGGGCTATACGGTCGATGTGCTGCTCAAGGCCGGCGATTCGGTCGAAAGCGGTGCCGCCTACACCGGCAGCTTCCCGACCCCGGCGGTTGCCGAGAAATGGGCCGGCGGCAATCATGATGGGATGGAATATTTCGCTTTTCCGGGGGTCGACGCCAACAACCGCGGGCTGCTTGCGATCAATCACGAATATCCCGACCTCAATATCTTGATGTCAGGCAGCTACAACGCCGCGACCGCGACGGCGGACCAGAAAGCGCTGGTGCTATCCGCGGTCGGTATCAGTGTTGTCGAAATCGCCAAAGGCAGCGACGGCAAATGGGCGGTGCAGGCCGGATCGACGTACAACCGCCGATATACGGGCAACAGCAGCTATCGCGTCGGCGGACCCGCCGCGAGCGTCGTCGCGGGACCGATCAAGGGCATGCTCAACAATTGTGCGAGTGGACGGACTCCGTGGGACACGTATCTGACCTGCGAAGAGTCGACCGACAATTATCTCGACCCGACCCAGCCCGCGAACGGCTATGGCTGGGTGATCGAAATCGACCCGCGGCGCGAACTGGCGCAGCCGACCAAGCGCACCGCCATGGGCCGCTTCGACCACGAAAATGTCGCGTTCATGGAAAACAGCGACCGCCGCACCGCATTTTACATGGGCGACGATGCTACCCCCGGGTGCATTTACAAGTTCGTGCCGGACCGTGCCTATAGCGCGACGAACCGCGCGGCGAACACCGACCTGCTCGATTCCGGCACGCTTTATGTCGCGCGCTTCAACGGCGACGGCACCGGCGAATGGCGCGCGCTGGTTGTCGGGCAGAACGGCCTGAGCGCCGGAGCGTCCGATCCCGGCAACACCAGCCAGAGCACGACCCCGCCGGCACCGACGATCGTCAATTTCAACAGCCAGGCCGATGTGCTGATCAACTGCAAGTCGGCGGCACGCGTGGCTGGCGGCACCGTGATGGACCGCCCCGAATGGATCACCGTCGCGCCCGACAACAGCGCCGTGTTCGTGACGCTGACCAACAACAGCGGCCGCCGCGTCACCGACCCGATGAACCCGCGGGTGAGCAATTTGCACGGCCACATCATCAAGTTCAGCGAACAGGGCAATTCGCCGCTGGCGACGACCTTCCGCTGGGAAATCTTCCTGCTCGCGGGCGATCCGTCGCTGGCCGCGGGGGGCAGCAACCTGACCGGCAATATCAACGGCGACACCTTCTCCAGCCCCGACGGGCTGCGCATCGACCCACAGGGCCGGATGTGGGTGCAGACCGACCATAGCGTCCCCGGAAATTCCGGCGTGTCGGGCCGGACAATCGACCAGGCGTTTGGCCACAATGCGATGTTCTATATCGACCAGGTGACGAAGCAGTCGAAACGCTTCCTCGTCGGCCCGCTTGGCTGCGAGATCACGGGGCTTGCCTACACCCCCGACCTGCGCACCTTCTTCGTCAATATCCAGCATCCGACGGGCAACTGGCCGGTGGCGGGGCAGCAGCCGCGCTCGTCGACGATCGTCGTGCGGCGAACCGACAACCAGCCGGTCGGCAACTGATCCAGGCAACGCCCGCTCCCTTCACCCATCGGGAGCGGGCGGCAGCCGGCATACCGGTGCACACAACCGATTTGGGATCGCAGCCGTCCGTGGCATGAAGGGTGCGGGAAGGATGTGCTTCGGTTGCCGTCGCCACCTGCCCGGGAGATGTCGATGCGAATGCTGCACACCATATCACTGACGCTGGCGATCGGCCTCATCGGCCACAGCGAACTGGCCGACGCCAAACCCGCTGCGCCGCGATCAGAAAAGCGGTGCGGCTGGATCGATAATCCGACCCCCGCCAATTGGTGGCTCACCGACGCGGCCGGGCAATGGACCATCGGCCTGCAGGGCGGCCATCAGGCGCCAGGTTTGAACAGGCTGCCCGACATGCGAGCCAAAGGCTGGGTCGAGACCAACGGGTCTTACGGCTATGGCTGCGCCTGTATGCAGGTGATGACTGACGAGCCCACTGGCCGGATCACGCGTATCTATTCCGCGACCCCGCTGCCGATCCAGCGCTGCATCGCCGACAAGAAATTGCCGCCCCGCGATCGTTAACGGGTCAGCGCGGCGGCGGCGCGGCTGGTCGTTTCGGTGGCGGTGGCGGTGACCCATCAGGGGTTTGCGACATCAGCATCACGCACATCGTCCGGTGGACGCGGTGGGTCCCGCACGCGACTCCGGCGTAGCGATGCGTCGGGCGAAGCAGGCTGTGACGATGACCGCGGTCGGGAACGCCATCGTCGATCAGCAACTGATGCACCACCCCCGCGGCACTGTGGTGACCATAGGTGATCACTTCGTTGACATAGGGGCCGCCGCCACGCGCTTTCATGCGTTCGCCCGGGCCATTGCCCCGGGTGTAGTGACCGACGGCACCCGACCGCGACTGGACCGCGACATGATCAGCGGCGGCGCGCGCCAGCATGTCGCTCTGCTGCAAGCGCGGCAGCGGCTTTTCATGGCGCAGATCGCGGATCGCCTCGTCAACCGCGGCGACGCCTTCGTTGGTCATGATGTGGATTTCGCCATCGTCTTCGGCGACCAGCAGCTTGCCCTCGAACCGCGGGCGATAGCTGCGCAGGACATCGGTGTACGCGGCGGGATCGCTGCGAAAGCGATTGAGTTCAGCGAGCACGCCCGCTTCGAAACGGCTGGGCGCGGCGCTGGCAGCGACCGCGCCCAGCCCCAGCACGAGCGCGGTGGCCGTCCATCGGGAGAGTGTCGTCATGGCGCCTACGATAAAGCCGCAAGGCTGAACCGTTCGCAACGATAATCGGGCGCGTCAAAAGCTGGCGTCGCGGGCGACTTGGCGCTAGGGGCGCTGCAACCCCGGCCTCACGCCGGATTGACGGAGTTTTTATGGGTTTCAAATGCGGCATCGTCGGCCTGCCCAACGTCGGCAAGTCCACCCTGTTCAACGCGCTGACCGAAACGGCCGCGGCGCAGGCGGCCAATTACCCGTTCTGCACGATCGAGCCGAACATCGGCAATGTCGCGGTCCCTGACGCGCGGCTCGAAAAGCTGGCCGCCATCGCGAACAGCAAAAAGATCATTGCGACGCAGCTCGCCTTCGTCGACATCGCCGGGCTGGTCCGCGGCGCGTCGAAGGGCGAAGGGCTGGGCAACCAGTTCCTCGGCAACATCCGCGAAGTCGATGCCATCGTCCACGTCCTGCGCTGTTTCGAAGATGACGACATCCAGCATGTCGAAAACAAGGTCGACCCGGTCGCCGATGCCGAAACAGTCGAAACCGAATTGCTGCTGTCCGACCTCGAAAGCCTCGAAAAGCGCGTCCCCGCCTTTGTGAAAAAAGCCGCGCAGGGCGACAAGGAAGCCAAGATCGCCGCATCGGTGCTCGGCCAGACGCTTGAGCTGCTGCGCGAAGGCAAGCCCGCGCGGTTGACCGAACCCAAGGATGAGGAGGAAGCCCGGGTGCTGCGCACGGCGCAGCTGCTGACCTCGAAACCCGTGCTCTATGTCTGCAACGTCGACGAAGGCAGCGCGGCGAACGGCAATGCGTTTTCGGAAAAGGTGTTCGCCAAGGCGGCCGCTGAGGGTGCCCAGGCAGTCGTCGTATCGGCCGCGATCGAAAGCGAGCTGGTGACGATGGACATGGCCGACCGGCTTGAATTCCTCGCCGAAATGGGCCTGACCGAAACCGGCCTCGCGCGCGTCATCCGCGCCGGATACGAGCTGCTCCACCTGATCACCTTCTTCACCGTCGGGCCGCAGGAAGCGCGCGCATGGACCGTCCACACCGGCGCCACGGCGCCCGAAGCCGCGGGCGAAATCCACAGCGACTTCCAGAAGGGCTTCATCCGCGCCGAAACCATCGCCTATGACGATTATATTGCGCTGGGCGGTGAAGCGCGGGCGCGCGAAGCGGGCAAACTGCGCGCCGAGGGCAAGGCTTATGTGGTGCACGACGGGGATGTGATGCACTTTTTGCATAGCTAAGGTCCGTGCTAAAGCAACCGGGATGCTGCGACACCTGTTCCTGACCCTGTTTCTGATTGGCTTGTCGCTGTCGTCGATGACAGCGCCGGTGCAAGCCGAAACCGCTGAGGCTGGCTGCCATGGCGCGATGCCGGTCGACACCCCGCATCATCAACCCGACGCCGACGACGGAAAGACCGCCGGGCATGTCTGCATCGGCTGCGTCGCCAGCACGCCGACTTCCGTCGCCGCTTCAACGACGCCCCTTCCTCCGCTCGTGCCGACAATCCAGCCGATGGCGCGGCTCGTTGGCGCCAATGCGCCGCCCAGCATCCCACCACCCCGACCCTGACACCCGCCAAACCGAACCCCGATTTTCCGATCCTGTCAGGACGATATTATGTTGAAAACGCCTTTGCTGGCGGGCGCTGCTGCGCTCGCCCTCCTCCCGCTGTCCGCTACCGCGCAAGACCATAGCGGGCATGATCCGCACGCGGGGCATCAGATGCCCGCCGCCGAACCCAAAGCCGCCGACCCGATCGACCATCGCGCGATGGACCATAGCGCGATGGATCACAGCAACCCGGTCGCCCCCGCCGAAGGATCGGGCACCGCCCGCCTGCCCGCCAACGAGGGCGGCCACTCCGGCCTGCACATCGACGCGGGCGACGACTGGATGGTGATGACCCACGGCTTTGCCTGGGGCGTCTATACCGACCAGTCGGGGTCGCGCGGCGACGACAAGGCCTATGTCCAATCAATGCTGATGCTGTCGGGCGAAAAGCAGACCGACGGGGGCCGCATCCAGCTGAAATCAATGATGAGCCTGGAGCCGCTGATGTCGAATTTCGGCTATCCCAATCTGTTCGCGACAGGCGAGACGGCGGGCGGCGAGCCCTTGGTCGATCGCCAGCATCCGCATGACCTGTTCATGGAGCTGGCGGCACGGATCGACGTCAATGTCGGCGATGATGCGCGGCTGTTCGTCTATGGCGGTCCGGTCGGGGAGCCCGCGATCGGCCCCAGCGCCTTCATGCACCGCAGCAGCGCGCGCTATAATCCCGAGGCGCCGATCACCCATCACTGGTTCGATTCGACGCACATCACCTATGGCGTCGCAACGCTGGGCTATGCGACGCCTGCGATCCAGATCGAAGGGTCGGTCTTTACCGGCCGCGAGCCCAATGAGGAACGGTGGGGTATCGAAACGCCGCGCTTCGACAGCTGGTCGCTCCGCGGCACCTGGACCCCGTCGCGGGCGCTGGCGATGCAGGTCAGCCACGGTTTTCTGAAGGAGCCCGAGGCGATCCACCCTGGCGAGAACGAGCATCGCACCACGGCCAGCGTTCATTGGAACAACGGCGGCGGTCTGTCGGCGACCGCCGCGTTCAGTGCCAAGAACCGCGACCCCGGCGCCACGCTGACCGCTTGGCTGGCCGAGGTGAACTGGAACATCGACGATCATCACACATTGTTCGGGCGCGTCGAAAATGTGAAGAATGACGAGCTGTTCCCCGACCATGACGATCCGCTGCATGATGTCCCGTTCCGGGTGAGCAAGTTTCAGGCGGGCTATGCCTATCGCCTGCCCATCACCGGTCCGCTGAACCTCGCGCTTGGCGGCAGCATCGCCGCGTTCGACAAGCCACGCGCGCTCGATGCCGCCTATGGCAGGAACCCGATCGGCGCGACGGTCTTTGCCCGATTGAGCATCGGTCATTGATGTAACTTATGGCTGGGCTATCGAAGGTTAGCGATTCGCGCCAACGGAGCCCAGCCATGTATAACCGCCGCCACTTCCTTGCCGGGGCGACCCTTGCCGGCCTTGCCGCGCCGGCGATCGTCCGTGCGCAGGGCCTCTTGCGCGACTTTCCGTTCAAGCTGGGCGTCGCGGCGGGTGATCCAGCGAGCGACGGGTTCGTCATCTGGACCCGGCTGGCGCCCGAGCCGATGGAGCGTCACGGCGGGATGCCGCTGACCAATGTGCCGGTCGAGTGGGAGGTCGCGAGCGACACCGGGTTTCGCGACGTGGTGGCCAAAGGCACCGAACTGGCGCGCCCCGAACTCGCGCACAGTGTGCATATCGAGGTGGCGGGGCTGCTGCCCGATCGTCCCTATTATTACCGCTTTACCGCGGCGGGCGAGCGCAGCCTGCGCGGGCGCGCCCGCACCCTGCCCGCCCCCGGCGCCAAGGTCGACTCGCTGAAATTCGGGGTCGCCGGGTGCCAGCATTTCGAGTCCGGATTTTACGGCGCCTATCGGCACATGGCGCGCGAAGAGCTGGCGTTTGTCTATCACTACGGCGACTTCATTTACGAATATCAGCAGAATTATCTGTTCGACGACGGCCTGCCGATCCGCCCGGTGCGCCGATACGAGCAGCGCGCGTTGGTGGACGTCACCGATTTCCGGGCTGCTTACGCGCAGACCTTGATGGACATCGACCAGCAAGCGGTGCGTTCGGTCCACGCCCATCTGTCAAGTTTCGATGATCATGAGATCATCAACGACTGGGTGTCCGACATCGACAACTGGTCGCTCGACCTGCCCGGCAACGACCCCGACGCGCCGTCGCCAGAGGTGTTCATGCTGAAAAAACAGGCGGCGATGCAGGCGTGGTACGAACATATGCCGGTACGCAGGGCGCTGTTGCCGCGCGGCGGCATGGTCGCGCTGAACCGCGAGTTTCGCTATGGCGACCTGATGGCGATGCAGCTGCTCGACACGCGGCAATATCGCGACGACCAACCCTGCGGCGATGGGTTTAAACCAGCGTGTGCCGAGGTGTTCGCAAAGGAAGCGCAGGTTCTCGGCCGCGCGCAGGAAGACTGGCTGAACCGGAATATGGCGAAGGGCGGCGCGACGTGGAACGCGCTGGCGCAGCAGGTAACGATGATGTCGCTCGACCGGCGCCGCAAGCCCGATGAGCCCCAGAAGATTGTCAATCTCGACAGCTGGGGAGGCTATGAAGCACCGCGCGAGCGGATGTTGTCGCGGCTGGCCGGGCTCGACAATTGCGTCGTGCTGACCGGCGACGAGCATCAGAATTTCTGCGGCGACCTGGTGTTGAAGGACAAGGTCGTCGGCGCCGAATTTGTCGCGACCTCGATCTCGAGCGGCGGCGACGGCAGCGACCGGCGCAATGGCACCGACGAGTTTCTGAAGCGCAATCCCGAGCTGAAATTCGCCAACGACCAGCGCGGCTACCTGATGTGCGAGGTCGGCCGCGAGGCGTGGCAGACGCATTTCATGGTCGTCGACAAAGTGACGACGCCGGTGAACACGCTGTCGAAGCGCGCGACGGCGGTGGTCGAGAATGGCGTTGCCGGGATCAAGATGGTTTAGCTGGCGGCGGCCTTGAGCCGCCCGACGACATCCTCATCGCGGATACGGCGCCACTTCGCTTCGACAAAGCTATGGACGCCGAACAGGAACAGGCCCGCGGCGACGAGCAGATAAAGTTCGCTATGTTCGGTGAGCGCCGACAGCGCATCGCCAAGCCCTTTGACCTCGCCCGCCGATCCAAACCAGCCCGCACGGATCAGCGACACGCCGATAACGGCAAACACCACCGCGCGCGCGGCGAGCCCGGCACGGCCGACGGGGACGACCCACGCGGGCGCATCGGCGGCAACGCCCTGCATGAATTCGGTGGTCCACGCCTTCATCGCCTGATGCGCAGCCGCGGCGAGAAAGCACAATCCGATGGCACCGAGCAGCGTGCCGCCCAGCGGCATGTCGAGCAGCATTCCGGCTGCCGCCTGTTCCTGCTCGCCATTACCGGCCGCGGCCTGGCCCGATGCGAGCCTGACGGCCGCCCAGGCCAGAACGAAATGCGCAACACCGCTGGCGGCGTAGCCAATGCGGATCGCGATGCCTTTGGCTTCGTCGCCCTTGCCCTCGCTGTCGAGCGCGGCACCATACAGGCGATAGGCGCCGTACAGCGCCAATCCAAAGGCGAGCAGGCCGAGCAGATAGGCACCACCGGGCATATCGCGAACCGAACGGAAGACCCCTTGCGGGCTGGCATCTTCGGCGTTGCCGCTGGTCAACGCAAAAAAGGCGAGCAGGCAATACACCACGCCCCGCGCGCACCAGCCTACACGGGCAAAGGTTTCGAGGCGGCGCAGTCGGTTCATCGGGGTCGCTCCTGTCGGGATGTCGTCAGGCAACGTCCCGGCGCGAGCGCAGTTCCCTGGGCGGCTATTTCCGGCCGAACAGTCGCTCGACGTCGTCCATCGCCAGCTTGACCCTAGTCAACCTCTTAGAGGTGCCCAGTTTTCCGCCCAAGCTGAAGTGAGAATGTCCGATATGGGGTTGGAAGCGGAGCCCCCTCACCGCTCGGTCAGGGCACTTTTTCGACAACTGCCAATTCTTTGATGAGCAAAGAGAGCAATTCGTTCTGCTGCGCCGAAAAAAAAAAGGCTTAACCGGACGGCAAGGCGGCATTGTAAGCGCAGCTTGCATCATACTGAGCGACTTCGCTCTCATGATCGGATTTTTAGCGACCGCCACATATCCACTCGCTGCCTCAACGTTGTTAATCGCGGCGCATTTTGCAAGCGAAGCGGCATCCACAACAACCATGCTGTGAGCTATTCCCCAATCGGCGATTAACTGATCGAGGGAGAACGGGAATGGTTCGCCATTCTCTATTTGCAAGCAGCCCTCCAATGCGGGCATCAACAGTTGGCTATTGGGGTCACGCTCATTCTGTTCTGGGGTTTGGGCATCGCGCCGATGCAGATGATACTCGGCGTATCCGCGTGTTTCTTTCGGGTGCCGTGAAAGTGTGCAGGACAACAGCTGCTCGTAATCACCATTGCTGAAGGCGCGCGGCTTTGCGTTCCAATCCAGCTTGGCAATCCCCTTGCGCTGCTCGGTCATCGTAGGGGACTGCGCGGCAGCTGGATTTGCAATTGCAATAGAAAGCATCGCCAAAAACATCTTGTTCATTACCCACCCCGCTCTAGCCGTTCGCGCCTCTGGCCCCGTGACGAGCCGAAGCGAGACAATTTTTTTCCATTACGCCAACTTGGGACGGAAACAATTGGTCCTGTGCAGTCATCAACCATGACCACCTTAGCTCTCGACGATAAGCGACCAAAATGTCAACGCCCTAACCTATTCATTTTCGGCCAAAAAGCCTCTCAACGTCATCCATCGACAGCTTCACCCACGTCGGGCGGCCATGGTTGCACTGACCGCTGTGCGGGGTGACCTCCATCGTGCGGAGCAGCGCGTTCATTTCGGCGACGCTGAGGGTGCGGCCGGCGCGGACCGAGCCGTGGCAGGCCATGGTGGCGGCGACCAGTTCGAGCTTTTCATTGAGCCCCAGCGCAGCGTCATAACCCGCCAGATCATCGGCGATGTCGGTGACGAGTTTGCGGCAGTCGATCGCGCCGAGCATCGCCGGGGTCGCGCGAACCATCACCGCGACCGGACCAAAGCGTTCGAGCTCGACCCCGAGCGCCGCAAGCTGCACCGCGGCGGCTTCGAGGCGGTCGCACGCGGGTTCGTCGAGCTCGACGACTTCGGGGAGGAGCAGGCCTTGCGACGGCACCGCCTGCCCGCTCATGCCGCGGCGCAATTGTTCGAGCACCAGCCGTTCGTGCGCGGCGTGCTGATCGACGATGACGAGGCCGTCCTCGGCCTCGGCGACGATGTAGGTGCGCGCGATCTGGCCGCGCGCGATGCCGAGCGGGTGGGCGTCACCCTGCGGCACCGGCGCGGTCGCCGCTTCGGCGCGGCCCATCGGCAGCGCGTCGCGCGGCGGCGCAAAATCGATCACGCGATCGCGGAGCAGTGCTTGGGTGGCGGAATCGCTGTCGGCGCCGAACAGATGCGTCGCCGGGGCGTGCGGATAGGGCAGATGCGCGGCGAACAGGGTGGGCGCGGGCGGCGCAACCGGTTCCTGCTGCCACGCCGCCAGCGCGGCTTCGGCGGGGCGCTGGACACTGCGAAAACCATGTTCGTCGAGCGCGCGGCGCAGCCCCCCGACGATCATCCCGCGGATCAGTTGCGGGTCGCGAAAGCGCACCTCGGTCTTGGCGGGATGGACGTTGACGTCGACCTCGCCGCCCGGGACGTCGAGGAACAGCGCAACGACGGGGTGACGGTCGCGCGCGAGCAGGTCAGCATAGGCACCGCGCAACGCCCCGACGAGCAGCCGGTCCTTCACCGGGCGGCCGTTGACGAACAGATATTGATGGTCGGCGATGCCGCGATTGTAGGTCGGCAGGCTGACCACCCCGCCGATATGGACGTCGCCGCGATTGAGATCGATCCCGATGCTGTTCGCGGCGAGGTCGCGCTGGGTCAGCGCCGCGACGCGACTGAGTTGGTCCTGCCCGCCCTGCACGTCGAGCACGCGCCGCCCGTCATGCTCGACGATGAAACCGACGTCGGGCCGCGCCATCACGAGCCGCTTCACCACGTCGAGACACGCGGCATATTCGCTGCGCGCGCTGCGCAGGAATTTGCGGCGAGCGGGAACGCGCGCAAACAGATCCTCGACGACAACGCGGGTGCCGTTCGCCAGCGCGGCCGGTCCTTCGGCGACCACCACGCCATTGTCGACGACGCGCCGCCACCCGTCACCGCCCGCCACCCGGCTCTCCAATGTCAGCCGCGCAACGCTGGCGATCGACGGCAGCGCTTCGCCGCGAAAGCCCAGCGTGGTGACGTCCTCGATCGCGTCATCGGGCAGCTTCGACGTCGCATGGCGTTCGAGCGCGAGTGCCATATCGGCGGGCGTCATGCCGCAGCCGTCATCCTCGACCTCCAGCCGCGAAATTCCGCCCTCGGCGATTCGCACCGAAATGCGCGTCGCCCCGGCGTCGATGGCGTTTTCGACCAGTTCTTTGAGCGCTGCGGCGGGTCTTTCGACCACTTCACCGGCTGCGATCCGATTTACGAGCGTTTCGGGCAGGCGACGTATTGACATGGGGGCTGTCCTAGCGCAGTCGAGCGCAAATCGCGACCCACCCGCACAGCCTTATCATATTGTCCAGCCCGCCCCCGTCGGCCGAGCCGGAATCTCTCCCTGATTGGTCCTGTCGCCGGCCGGGCGCGCAGGTGTAACGACGCGGCGGCGTGGTCCTTCCCCAGGGCCAGCGCCGAGGACAGGGAAGCAGTATCGATGTCATTCTTTTCTCGCTGGTTCAAATTCAACTCCCAGGACATGGCCATCGACCTCGGCACCGCCAACACGGTGGTCTATGTGCGCGGCAAGGGCATCGTGCTGAATGAGCCTTCGGTCGTCGCTGTGGAGACGATCAACGGGATCAAGCGGGTCAAGGCGGTCGGCGACGACGCGAAGCTGATGATGGGCAAGACCCCCGACAGCATCGAAGCAATCCGTCCGCTGCGCGATGGCGTCATCGCCGACATCGATGTCGCCGAACAGATGATCAAGCACTTCATTACCAAAGTGCATGGCGGCAAACCCAACGCGTTCCGTAGCCCCGAAATCGTGATCTGCGTCCCCTCGGGCTCGACCAGCGTCGAACGCCGCGCGATCCGTGACGCCGCGTCGAATGCGGGCGCCAGCGAAGTGTGGCTGATCGAGGAACCGATGGCCGCCGCGATCGGCGCCGACATGCCGGTCACCGAACCGATCGGGTCGATGGTCGTCGACATCGGTGGCGGCACAACCGAAGTCGCGGTGCTGTCGCTCCGCGGCCTCGCCTACACCACCTCGGTGCGCGCCGGCGGCGACAAGATGGACGAAGCGATCGTCTCCTATGTGCGCCGACATCATAATCTGCTGATCGGCGAAGCAACCGCCGAGCGGATCAAGAAGGATTTCGGCATCGCGCGCATTCCTGCGGATGGCGTCGGGCTGACGATCCACATCAAGGGCCGCGACCTCGTCAACGGCGTGCCCAAGGAAATCTCGATCAACCAGGCGCAGATCGCCGAAGCTTTGTCCGAACCGATCGGTACGATCGTCGAGGGCGTCCGCATTGCGCTGGAAAACACCGCCCCCGAACTTGCCGCCGACATTGTCGACCAAGGCATCGTCCTGACCGGCGGCGGCGCGCTGATCGCAGAGCTGGACGAATTGCTCAAGGAAGCGACCGGGCTGCCGGTGACGGTTGCCGACGATCCGCTGACCTGCGTCGCGATCGGCACCGGCCGCGCGATGGAAGATCCCGCGTTCCGCGGCGTACTCCAGCAAGCCTGAGCGAGCGTATCTGAGCTATGGTCCGCCCGGTACATCGACGTCCGGGGCAATCCCGAAAGGCCCAATACAGCCTGTTCGCGGCCTATGTCATCGCGGTGACAGGCGCCGTCGCCGGGCTGTTGCTGGCGATCCTGTCGGTCGTTGACCCCGTCGGCTTTGCCCAGCTTCGCGTGGCGAGCCAGGAAATCACTGCGCCTGTCGCGCGCGTGTCGCGGTCGGTCATCGGATCGATTTCGGGGATCGACGATACGGTCGGTGCCTATGTCCGCGCCGGGTCGCAGAACCGGCGGCTGCGCAGCGAACTGGCCGACACGCGCCGCGAACTGGTCGCGACCAGCACCTTGCAGGAAGAAAACCGCCAGCTGAAAGCGCTGCTCAAGCTGCAGGAAACCGACAAGACCGCGCTCGCCAACGGCTATCTACTCACCTCGACCTCGACCAGCAGCAAGCGCATCGCGCTGCTCAGCATCGGGCGCAATCTGGGGGTCGCCCCGGGCCAACCGGTGCGCGGTGCCGACGGCCTGGTCGGGCGCGTCCTTGGCTCAGGACCGTCGGTCTCGCAGGTGCTGCTGCTGACCGACGTCGACAACATCGTCCCCGTCCGCCGCGCCCGCGACGGCCTGCCCGCGCTCGCTTATGGCCGCGGCAATGGCGATCTCGACATCCGCACTCTCAACATCGCCAACAACCCCTTCAAGCCCGGCGACATATTGGTCACCTCGGGCACTGGCGGCCTCTATCCGCCGAACATCCCGGTCGCGATTGTCGTGCGGCGACAGGATGACGGCGCCCTCGCCCGCCCCCTCGCCGACCCCGGCAAGGTCGATGCGGTGTCGGTGCTGCGGCCGTACACGCCCGACAACATCGAGGCGCAGCCCGCCCCAGCGCCGCCGCGTCCGGCACCGGCAGGCGCCGCCCCATGAACAATCGCGCCGCGCCGCGCCTCGGCGAACCGGCCTCACTGTGGCGGATGCGGATCGTGCCGGTGGCAACGGTGATGGTCGCTTCGGCGCTCCCCCTGATGCTGCCGCTGGTCGCCAATTCGCCGGTGTTACCGCCGCTCGGCCTGCTGTTCTTTTTGTGCTGGCAATTGCTGCGCACCGAAATGTGGCCTGTGTGGATCGGGCTGCCGCTCGGGCTGTGGGACGATCTGTTCAGCGGCCAGCCGATCGGCACCGCGGTCGGGCTGTGGACACTCGCCAGCATCGCAATCCATTATTCGTCGCAGCGCATCTATTGGCGCGGTTTCCTGCACGATTGGGTGATCGCTGCCTTGCTGATTGCCATCATTCAATCGCTCGCGGCGCTGATCGCGCACCCCGGCGCTGCGACCGACCGCGTTCTTGGTCTGGTGGTGCCGCAAATCGTCCTGTCCATCCTGCTGGTCCCGTTGTTCATGCGTCTGACCGGCAAGTTTGACAATTTCCGGCTGAAACGCCGATAATCCCCCATGGCACGCGGCAAAAGCCCCCCCATTACCGAAGCCTGGCGCGGTATCACCTTCACCCGCCGCGCGCTCGTCGTCGGCGGCGCCCAGGCCGCAGTGGGCATCGCGCTGGCGGCGCGCATGGCCTATATTTCGGTGGTCGATAATGACCGCTATGTTCTCGAATCCGAAAGCAATCGCGTCAATCTGACGCTGGTACCACCCCGCCGCGGCTGGATCGTCGATCGCAACGGCAAGGCGCTGGCCAACAACCGCGTGTCACTGCGCATCGACATCATCCCCGACCGATTGCACAATCGCGACGTCGTGCTCGGGCAATTGCGCACCCTGTTGCAACTCGATGGCGATACCATGCAACGGATCAACCGGGACCTGAAGGCCGCCTCGGGCTACCAGCCGGTCGCGGTCGCCGAGGACATGAGCGAGGCCCAATATGCCTCGATTCTCGTCCGCCTGCCCGAAATGCCCGGCATCGCTCCGCAGCGCGGCTTTGCCCGCAACTATCCGACCGGCGCCGCGGTGGGCCACCTGATCGGCTATGTCGGGGCGCCCAACGCCGAAGAATATCAAAAGGCCAAGGATCCGCTCTACATCACGCCCGGATACCGGATCGGCAAAGATGGGTTGGAGAAGTATTTCCAGCCGATGCTGAAGGGCAAACCCGGCGCGCGGCGCGTCGAGGTCACCGCGCGCGGCAAGGTGGTGCGCGACCTCGACACCCAGCCCGACGTGCAAGGCAAGACCGTTCATCTGACGATCGATGCCGACCTGCAAGAATATGCCGCGCGTCGCATGGGCCGCGAATCGGGAGCGATCATCGTGATCGACTGCCTGAACGGCGACATCTTGTCGTTCGTCTCGATGCCAAGTTTCGATCCCAACAGCTTTTCGGACGGGATCAGCAACAATGAATATAGCTGGCTGCGCGCCGACGATCACCAACCGCTGATCAACAAGGCGACGCGCGGCCTTTATCCTCCCGGTTCGACGCTGAAACCGATGGCGGCGATCGCGGCGGTCCAGCACGGCGTCGACCCTGGCGAGCGCCACACCTGCATCGGCGGCTACCGGCTCGGCAACCGCTTCTTTCGCTGTCTTGGCACCCACGGCAGCGTCGACATGCCGACCGCGATCGAGAAAAGCTGCAACAGCTATTTCTACTGGCTGGCGCATCGCCTTGGCTATGACGCGATGGCACCGACCGCCAAATTGCTCGGGCTGGGCGAGGAATTTCAGCTCGCCGGCAGCAACCAGCGGTACGGCACAATTCCCGACAGCGCGTGGAAGATGCGCCGATACGACCAGAAATGGTCAGCGTCGGATTCGCTGAACGCGGTGATCGGACAAGGTTATGTCAGCGTCAATCCGCTGCAACTGGCGGTGATGACCGCGCGAATGGCGTCGGGGCGCCGGCTCTACCCGCGCCTGATCAACCGGACGTTCACGAACGAACCTTTGCCCTTTTCGGCCGAGGCGCTGGCCGTCGCGCGCGCCGGGATGGACCGCGTCGTCAACGGCGCCGGGACAGCGGTGCGCAGCCGCTTGCCGCTCGATGGCATCACCATGGGCGGCAAGACCGGGACGGCACAGGTGCGCGGCCTCGCCTCCGGATCGCGCGGCCAGAGTGGCGCGTGGAAATATCGCGACCATGGCCTGTTCGTCTGCTTCGCGCCGGTCGAAAATCCGCGCTATGCCGCATCGGTGGTGATCGAACATGGCATGGGCGGCTCGCGCGCCGCGGCGCCGATCGCCAAGGACATCTTCACTTTTCTCTATGACCGCGCAAAGGCGATGGAAGCACTCGAGACGCTCGAGGCTGGCTGGGGCGGCACGATCAAGGAGCGGATGGACCGCGACTATGCCGCCTGGAAAGCGGGCGCGGCAAGCGATCCCAACCCGGAGCTGCCGCAATGATCGTCGTCCCACCCGCCATCCAGCGCATTCCGTGGAAGCTGATCGCGCTGCTGACCGCCATCACCGGCTTTGGCATCCTCGTGCTTTATTCGGCGGCGGGCGGCAGTTTCACGCCGTGGGCGATGCAGCAGACCATTCGCTTCCTCGTCTTCCTGACCGTGGCGATGGTGATCGGGCGCTTTCCGCTCCGGATTTTCGAGGATTTCTCATACATCGCCTATATCGGCGTGCTCGTCCTGCTGATCGCGGTCGAGCTGCTCGGCTTTGTCGGCGGGGGCAGCCAGCGCTGGTTGAATCTGGGCTTCATGAACCTCCAGCCCTCCGAGTTGATGAAGGTCGCGATCGTCGTCGCGCTGGCGCGCTTCTATGCGCAATTGCCCCCCGGAAACACGCGCAGCTGGACGGCACTCTGGCCCGCGCTGATCATGATCGGCATTCCAACCGC
Organism: Sphingopyxis sp.; assembly: GCF_035998965.1. GTDB lineage: Bacteria > Pseudomonadota > Alphaproteobacteria > Sphingomonadales > Sphingomonadaceae > Sphingopyxis. Next base: position 84,874 of record NZ_DASYHE010000097.1, on the reverse strand, counting down.
GCTTGTCATGCTGCAACCTGATCTCGGCACCGCGCTGTCGATCTGTATCGGCGGCGTCGTGGTGATGTTCGTCGCCGGCCTGCCCTTCTGGTGGTTCGGCGGCACCGCGATCGCCGGGGCCGCGGCGCTTCCGATCCTCTTCTCCTTCCTGCACGACTATCAGCAAAAGCGCGTGCTGATCTTCCTCGATCCCGAAAGCGACCCGCTTGGCGCGGGTTATCACATCAGCCAGTCAAAGATCGCGATCGGGTCAGGCGGCATCGGCGGCAAGGGCTTCCTCAATGGGTCGCAAAGCCATCTCGACTATCTGCCCGAAGGTCACACCGACTTCATCTTTGCGACAATGGCCGAAGAATGGGGGCTGATCGGCGGGCTGGCGCTGATTTTCGGGTTCTTCCTGCTGCTCCGTTGGGGAACACGCGTCGCACTGAAAGCACGCACCCGCTTTGGTCAGCTGACCGCCGCGGGCCTGACAATGACGATCTTTTTCTACATCGCGGTCAATCTGATGATGGTGATGGGGCTCGCGCCCGTGGTCGGCATTCCGCTGCCCCTCTTTTCGTACGGCGGCTCGTCGATGCTCACGATCATGACCTGCGTCGGCATCATATTGGCGATCGAAAACGACAGCAAAACCGGGACGCGCCGCTTTCATTGAGAAAAATCTTCGGCGCAGGCATTGCCATCCCCGTATCGGCATGATAGCGGGCCGCTCGCTTCGCAGCAAAGAGGACAACTCGCCGCCGCCAAGCGCGCCGAAAACCGGCAGTGGACGCATAGCTCAGTTGGTAGAGCAGCTGACTCTTAATCAGCGGGTCCTAGGTTCGAGCCCTAGTGCGTCCACCATATTTTCCAATTGCTTAACGCCTCCGCTCAGGGGCACCGTCTTAGAAAGACGGGATCAAGACGGGCGTGCTGATTAGCGCTGGTACGATGCGCTACCCGTAGGGCCAACACGTTGTTCAGCCCTCCGTCATGGCTGCATACCAGCCGACCACTCGGGGCATGTATGACCACGGCAAGCGAAAATAGGAACGCGAGGGCGCGTGCGTGATCCACCACGGCACCAAACTCGTTCTGGATGTGAACGGGCTCCTAAAGATGCTTGAGTGCAAGCCCCTGATCGACCAGCCCAATAACGATATGTTGATCTTGAGCATCGCCACGCGCGGCTCGCTCGGCCATGCCACGGCTAGCCACTCAAGTGTCGGACGGCACCAAGGGAACGCGCGTTGCTATCGACGGAGAATGTCTGCCCTGTGTAGGGTCCGCCGTGGGCCCGGAGCCATCCGACCACAGATTTTTTCGCCGGTTTGCCTTGCGCTTGCGTGCCCAGATCATCAGCCCGGTGACGATGATGATCGACAAGACTACGCCCGACAGCGAGATAATGATCCGCCCGGCCAATCCAAATGCCTCGCCGCTGTGTAATGGAAACATCCAGGCGTTGAATAGGTCGCCGCTCGATCCCTCGGCCTGATGGCGCTCGGCCAGCACCTGACCGGTGGTGTAATCGACGACCGTCCAGCGTCGCCCGAGATCGTCGAGATCGCGCGGATCGAAGCTGCGCAGCCACCATATATGCTTGTCGGGATGCCAGGATATGGCATTGACCGCTCCGGCGCCGGGCCGACTTTCGGCAATCGCGATCGCGCGGTCGACGTCGAGCGCAGGCCGGAAAATCGGCTGGGGCTTGGGGGGGACATCTTCGATCGGAAAGGCGGAGATCGGCGAGAACTGGCCGACGACGGTGCGGAACTCGCCGTTCCACGTCAGCGCCCAGCCGGTCAGCGCCAGCGTGAATGTCACGGGGAGCAGCCACAGACCGCCCGCGCGGTGCAGATCGAAAGTCAGGCGAAAGCCGCCCGCGCGCCAGCGGGCGGTAAAACTGCGTTGCCAGTTTTTCGCTTTCGGGAAAGACAGCATGATGCTGACAAAATGATCGATCATCCAAAGCAGCGCCACCAGGCCGAAGAACCAGTAACCCCATGGTCCGAGGCTGAGGTCCATGTGCAGCTGGTAGAGAAATTGCATGACGCGGCGCCGGTCCAGTCCGGCCTCGCCAAAGATGCGCTGCCCCAGGATCTGGCCCGAATAGGGGTCGAGGTACGTCTGGCGAAACACATAGTCCGCGGGCGCCGGGCCGTTTGGCGCGACAAACGCCAGCACCGAATCGGTCGCCTCGCGCGGCCGCATCAGGTAATCGACGTGATAACCGGGGTTGGCCGCCTCAAGCCGGTCGACAAGCACCTGCACGGGCAGGCGGTCACCCGTTGCGGCGACATGGCGCAGGTCGGGGTTCAGCCAGCCATCTATTTCGTCGGACCACACGATGACCGAGCCCGTGATCGCAAGGATCAACAGCCACACAGCGGCCAGCAGCCCGAACCAACGGTGCCAGATGACAAGGAACCGCCGCGCCTTCATGGGCGACTACAGATCGACCGCGAGTGTCAGGCGCACCGTGCGCGGCGCGCCGGGCTGGGCGGTAAAATCGGTCGACTGGAAATAATCCTTGTCGAACAAGTTGGTGACACTCAGCCGTGCGGTCACCGGCGACTGGTTGATATCGAAACGATAGCGCGCACCCAGATCGAACACCGTGTAACCCGAAATGGCACGGCTGTTGGTGGCGTCGTAAAACTGGCCGCTGCTATAGCGCATATTCGCCAACAGCGCCGCGCCCGGTAGGCCGGGTATTGCGCCGTCGACCCCCAGCACGAGCACATTCTTCGGCACCGATATGGGGCGATTGCCGTCGAGCGTCGGGTCGGCGTTGTCGAGCAGCTTGGCATCGAGATAGGCATAGCTTGCCAGCAATTTGAGCCCCTCGACCGGCTCGCCGAACACATCGAGTTCGAACCCGCGATGGCGCTGGCGGCCAAAGGTGTCAAAGATCAGGGTGACCGGATCGACATAGGATGACGGTCGTTCGATGTCGAACAGGGCAGCGGTCAGACCGACGCTGCCGAAGTCGGCCTTCAATCCGCCCTCATACTGACGCGATACGCTTGGCGGCAGTATGGCGCCGCGATTGACGGCCTGCTGCGGGGCGATCGAGCCAGCCTCGACGGCCTTGAGATAATTGCCATAGACCGCAATCTGGTCGGTGATCTTGAACAATGCGGCAAAGGCGGGTGACCAGTCATCCGACCGGTAGGTCCTTAACGGACCGCCAGGGGTCGGCGCGCCATAGTTGAAACTGTCGATCGAAATCCGGGTATATCGGACGCCACCGGTCACGAGCAGCCTGCCATCGAACAAGGCCAGCTCGTCGGCGACCACAAGCCCCTGGGTGGTGGTGTCGCTGAAGGGGAAGAACGTGCCGGTGCCGACGGTGCCGGGCGTGGTGCCTTCATAGCTTGCCGGATCATAAATATTGAAGATGGGCTGGACATACGCGGGATCGATGGCGAGATCGGAAAATTTCGGCTTTGATCGAATATAGCTGTACGACAGGGTCACCGCGTGGCCGATCGCACCGGTATCGAACCGCCCCCGCAAGCCGACATCGACATTATAGCCGTCGCCCCAATCGACTTCGCCCTCCTGCGCGAAGACGAAGCTATCCGATGTGCCGTCGGTGTCGATCACCGATGCGGTCAGTCCGACATAGCGTTCCTGGCTGCGGACGAGTCCCGCGACGGCGAAGGCATTGAAGCCTTCGGCGATCTGGACGTCGAGCGCGGCGCGAACGAACTGGTCATGCTGCATCCGCCGGTCCCATTCGGGGCCGCTGATCCGGTCTCCCGCAGGCGGACGGCCGATCGCGACGCCTGGATTATAGAAATAGCCGCCGGTGCCGCCGCGGGTGAGCGAGTACATATTGCCATATTGCAGGTCGAGGTTGACCGGTCCGCGGCGATAGTTGAGCGCGATGTGGGAAACCTGGCTCTTTTCCTCGATATCGTCGATGGCGCTTTCGCCGTCACGCAGCGACAGGTTGACTCTTATTCCCAGTTGATCTGCCGCGCCAAACCTCCGGCTGATGTCCGCCAATCCGCCGAACGTGCCCTGGCTAGCAAAGAGCCCCGTCACGCGGGTCAGCGGTGCGTCGATCGGCTTCTTCGAGACGTAGTTGATTGTGCCGCCGACACCACCGACAATGCCGGTAAATACCGCCGTCGGCCCTTTCAGGATATCGACACGCTCCAGCAATTCCAGCGGGTAGCGGCGTGTCGCAACAGTGTAGAAGCCATCGAAGCTCGACTCGAACGGCTCCATGCGAAAGCCGCGCAGCCGACCGGCGCCGGCACCGTTGATCGTCGTTGCATTGGTGCTGCTGAACGAAGCATCGCGGCTGACGATGTCATTGGACGTCAGCGCAATCTGATCGGCGATGTAAGCCTCGCTGAACGATTTTGTGCTGACCGGCGTCTCAAACAGGTCGCGATCGCCAAAGGTGCCAAGGGTGGCGCCCCGCGAAATCTGGTCGCCGGCATAGTCCTCGATTTTCTGGCCGGTGACGACGATGGCCCTGTCGCTTGCCCGATCATCCTGGCTGCCAGTCGGGAGTGCCGCATCTTGGGCGGCGGCGGGCTGGCTGGCGATGGCCAGCAAGGCGCTCCAGCTGACGAGAGAAAATTTAGAACGGTTCACGACGTTTCCTGCCTGGTGATTCGCACGGCGGGTATCATCAGCCAGCTCGAAACTCAATGCGAATGATTTGCATTAACTTTCCGCATCGCCGGTCGAGGCGGGGATTGAGCCATCGGTCGGCAGCGTCGGTGACAGCTAAGACAACGCCTTGGCCAAGCCAATCAATCGCCTTTACAACACTCAGGTAATCGATCGGGGATCACGATGGCGATCCCTTGACGCCGTCGAATATACCACGCTCGAATTGATCGACTGGTTCAACAACCGGCGGCTTCTGGAGCCCATCGGCAATATCCCGCCCGCCGAAGCCGAAGAACGAGATTGCGCCATGCTGGACGACGTCGCCATGGCCGCGTAACCTACACGAAATGGCCTCCGGCAGTCCCGGCGCGGTTCAGCCCTTCAAAATCGGCCACTCTGCTCAAACAAAATTGCCCCGGCTCATCACTGCCGCCAAAGGCAGCGTTGGCTCCAGCGGTCGTCGCGACGGCAACCAATGCGCGCACATTGCCCGGAGACCTGGAGCGGGTAGCGGGAATCGAACCCGCCTAGCTAGCTTGGAAGGCTAGAGCATTACCACTATGCTATACCCGCATCGCCAAGGTCGGCGGCGATTGCCATTTCGCTCCGTCGGCGTCAAGTCCGGCGTCGCCCGTCTATTGAGAACATCGTGGCAACATGCTAAGCCATCCGGGTGGAAGATGCCGCCGACCTCGCCCCTGACGCGCCCATGGATGGCCCGGTTCGCAAGATCATCCATGTCGACATGGACGCTTTTTATGCGTCGGTCGAACAGCGCGACGATCCGGCGCTGCGCGGCAAGCCCGTCGCCGTCGGTGGATCGTCGCGGCGCGGGGTGGTCGCCGCGGCCAGCTATGAAGCGCGCAAGTTCGGGGTGCGTTCGGCCATGCCCAGCATCACCGCCAAGCGCCAATGCCCCGAGCTGATTTTTGTACCGCCCCGCTTCGACGCCTATCGCGAGGTCTCGCACCAGATCCGCGCAATTTTTCATGATTATGCCGATGAGGTTGAGCCGCTGTCGCTCGACGAAGCCTATCTCGACGTCAGCGCCGACAAGTCCGGCCTCGGCAGTGCGACCGCAACCGCCAAACTGATCCGCCGCCGCATCCGCGAGGAAACCGGCCTGACCGCCTCCGCCGGCGTGTCGTACAACAAGTTCATCGCGAAGCTGGCGTCGGACCAGAACAAGCCCGACGGGCTCACCGTCATTCCGCCCGGCAAGGGCGCCGATTTTGTCCAGGCATTGTCGATCCGCCGTTTCCACGGCATCGGCCCGGTGACGTCGGCGAAGATGGAGGGGCTCGGGGTGTTTTCGGGCGCCGATCTCGCAGGCAAGGACCCGTTATGGCTGGCGACGCATTTCGGTAACAGCGCCGAATGGCTGTTCAACCTGGCGCGCGGCATCGACCATCGCCGCGTCAAATCACACCGACCGCTGAAATCGCTGGGCGGCGAGCGCACCTTTTTCAACGACCTGATCACCGACACCGAAATCCGCGAGGCGCTGGCGCATGTGTGCGCCGTCGTGTGGGACCGGGCGGCGAAAAAAGGCGCGCGCGGGCGGACGGTGACACTGAAACTGCGCTACGCCGATTTTCGCACGATCACGCGGGCGAAATCGGTTGCGACGCCGATTCTGGACGGCACATCTTTGCTGGCGGCAGGTGAAGCGATACTGGCGCCGCTCCTGCCGACCGAGCAGGGAATCCGCCTGCTGGGACTGACCCTGAGCAAATTCGAAGGCGAGGAAGCAGACACGTCCGATGTGTCGCCGATGTCCGCCGACCTCCTCAGCCTTATTTAACCACCGCGGGCGCATGGCGCCTGATCGCGGCCTGCATCCTGGGCGATAGCGTCGGCAAGGCACAACGGATGAGCGCTTCATCCGACACCTGGATTTCCTCGCGAAATGGTGCGCCCACACGATAGAGCGCGCGGTCGGGGCCCGTCACCTTGACCCGAAAATAGCCTGCGCCGTCATAGCCGTCGAACTGCATCTGGGTGAAACCGCCCTCCACCACCCGCGTCTGCGTGATCGGGCGCAATTCGGCTGCCGGGCCAAGGTTTCCGGTCGGCCCGTAGAAATAGAGGGAGCCCCATCGCGTCCCGTCAAAGACATAACCATAACGCACATTCGCGCATTTCTGGTTATCGTTGGTCCATAACCCCTTCGCGATTGGCAATTTTATGGTAGGCTGCGCCATCGCAGGCACACAACTGGCGATCGCCGCCAGCGTCAGCATGACTATCCGCATCGTCTTCCTCCCGTCAGCCCGAAGCGGCGTCATGGTGGCGGATTTGGCGCACGCGATCAACCCGGCATGGGCAGGCTATTCGGCCAAAGCTCCCAGCCGCCTTTCCTTCGTGGCAGTAAAGCGAATGTCGGGATTGCGCTGAGTGATATAGCCGACTTCCCAGCCGTCCTTGGCCATGAACACCGGCGCGCCGTCGCGGTCGGTGGCGCTGGCGCCGCGATGTTCCGACTGGAACGCTTTCAGCTTCGCGGGATCGTCGCTGGCGATCCAGCGCGCGGTTTCCCACGGCGACTGCTCCAGCTTCGCCTCGACCTTATATTCGGCGTCGAGGCGGCTGATCAGCACTTCGAGCTGCAATTGCCCGACGACCCCGACGATCATGTTCGCGCCGATTTCGGGGTAGAAGACCTGGATGATCCCCTCCTCGGCCATGTCGTCGAGCGCCTTGCGGAGCTTTTTCGTCTGGGTCGGATCGACGAGCGCAACGCGGCGCAGCAATTCGGGGGCGAAGTTCGGCAGGCCGGTGATCGTGACGTCAGTGCGCTCGGACAAGGTGTCGCCAACGCGCAATGTGCCATGGTTCGGAATGCCGATGATGTCGCCAGGAAAGGCTTCCTCGGCCATTTCGCGGTCCTGCGCCAGGAACAGCATCGGGCGGCTGATCGCGATCGCCTTGCCCGTCCCGCCCTGCATCAGCCGCATCCCGCGCTCGAATTTGCCCGAGCAGAGGCGCATGAACGCGATGCGGTCGCGGTGCGCGGGGTTCATATTGGCCTGGACCTTGAACACAAAGCCGGTGACCGCATCGTCGGTCGGCTGCACCGGCGCGGGCTCGGCGGGTTGCGGCTGCGGCCCCGGCGCGTGCTGCGCCAGCGCGGCAAGCAGGTCGGTGATCCCGAATTCCTTCAGCGCCGATCCGAAATAGACCGGCGTCAGGTCGCCATTGCGATAGGCCGCGGCATCGAACTCGGCGTAGCAGGCCGACGCCAGCTCGGTTTCTTCCTTGAGGTGCGCGAGCGCATCGGCGCTGATCTCCGCCGCCAGCGCCGGATCGCCGAGTCCTGCCACCTTGGCGCGGTGGCCTTCATACATCCGCGACGCATCGCCGCCCGGTTTCATGATCGCCGGATCGACCAGATCGTAAATCCCCTCGAACTGCCCGCCCATGCCCGCGGGCCAGTTCATCGGGCAGACATCAAGCGCGAGCCGATCGGCGACCTCGTCGAGCAGTTCGAACGGCGGCAACCCCTCACGATCAACCTTGTTGATAAAGGTGATGATCGGTACCGAACGCAACCGGCACACCTCGAACAGCTTCAGCGTTTGCGGTTCGATGCCCTTTGCGGCGTCGATCACCATCACCGCGCTGTCGACCGCGGTCAGGGTGCGATAGGTGTCTTCGCTAAAATCCTCGTGGCCCGGGGTGTCCAGCAGGTTGAAGACCAGCCCGGCATGTTCGAAGGTCATCACCGACGAGGTCACCGAAATTCCGCGCTGCTGCTCGATCTTCATCCAGTCGGATCGAGCGCGCCGCGCCTGTCCGCGCGCCTTGACCTCGCCCGCGATATGAATTGCGCCGCCGGCGACAAGCAATTTCTCGGTCAGCGTCGTTTTACCTGCGTCGGGATGCGAGATGATGGCGAAGGTGCGGCGGTCGGGGTGCGTCTGGGACATGGCGCGGGCGGTTAGCAGGTGGCGCCGGATGTGGAAAGGGTTGGCATCGCGCCTCGCGCGCGATTGTCGTATCCGCCGGAGTGGGCCGCCGCGGGCCAAGCGACGGCTCATTTGGTTTGCCCGCCTGCCTCCCAATTGACCTCGCCGATGAACCGGCGCAGCATCGCGGGATGACCCTCACCATCACCCCCAGCGGCCAGTCCTGCGGCGCCCGCGTCACCGGCATCGACCTGACCCAGCCGCTCGCTCCCGACACCGTCGCTGAAATCCGCGCCGCCTGGCTTGACCATCACATCCTCGCCTTCCCCAATCAGAAAATGGACGACGACGATCTCGAACGCTTCACCCTATATTTCGGCGGTTTCGGCGACGATCCCTTCATCAAGCCGATCCCCGGCCGCCAGCATGTCATCGCCGTCAAGCGCCGCGCCGACGAAACCTCGCCCTTGTTCGCCGAAAACTGGCACAGCGACTGGAGCTTTCAGGCCCGCCCGCCCGCCGGAACCTGCCTGTTCGGCATCACCATCCCGCCTGTCGGCGGCAACACCGAATTTTCCAACCAGCACGCCGCGCTCGACGCGATGCCCGCTGCGCTGCGCGCGAAAATCGAAGGACGCAACGCGATCCACAGCGCGCGCGGCGGCTATGCGCCGTCGGGGATGTATGGCGCGCAGGATAAGGATCGCAGCATGGACATCCGCTCGGGCGACGAGGCGCTGGCGACGCAGCTCCACCCTTTCATCCGCCGCCACCCCGAAACCGGCCGCGAAGGGCTGTTCGGCTGCGCCGGTTACATCATGGGCATCGAAGGCATGGACGATGCCGAGGCGCTGCCGATCCTCTCCGAACTGCTGCAATGGCAGGGGCGCGAGGAATTTCGCTATTCGCACCAGTGGGAGCCCGACATGCTGGTAATGTGGGACAACCGCTCGCTCCTGCACCGCGCCACCGGTGGCTACGACGGCCACGACCGCCTGCTCCACCGCACGACGATCGCGGCGTGGGAGGGGTAATCTCAGGGAGTGCAGCGGCTGCGTTGGGGTCGGGAGCTGATTGCAAATCCTCTCCCCTTGAGGGAGAGGATAGCGCAGCTTGCTCCGTGAGGAGCTAGCGAAGCTTGGTGAGGGGGTGAGCCGCCTGCGGGCGAGAAACCCCTCTCAACTGCGGCTAGGCAGCAAGCTGCCAAGCCTTCGTATCTCTCCCTCAAGGGGAGAGATATCGAATATCCGACGCCCGCAACTGGTCGCTTTCAGCCTCTCAACCACGCCCTTCCTTCGCCAACGTGCTCACCACCCCCCACGCAATCAACGCCTGCCCGCCAAAATAGAGCGGCCACACCAACCACAGCGTCACGTCCTTCGACAGCGTACCGCCCTCCCCGGCAAAGATGAACAGGTCGCTCGCCAGAAACATCATCGCGCCGATCCCGGTGCGATAGCGCGGGAAGCGGCTGATCCACGCCGTCGCCGCCATGATTGCGACCCCACCAGTATAGGCAATCGCCGCGCCCATCAGCGCCGCCTCGGCCCCGCGCGTCAGCCCCCACGCGATGATCAACGCCAACGGCACCAGCGCCCACGCCAGCAACTTCTGCGACGACGTCAGACTGGGCCGCCGGTTGCGCAGATACAGGATGATCGCGATCAGATGCCCCGTCGCGAAAGCCGCGGCCCCCGCCAGCATCCCGAACGCATCGAGCAACCAGTCGCCCAGCGCCCCGAACGCCAGCACCGCCGCGATCAGCTGGCCGTGGGTGCCCCGCGCATTTGCCGCCGCCCACACCGCGAGCAACCCGACCCCCGACGCCTTCCACGCCCAGATCGCCGGCCCGTCGAGCCGCAAATAGACCCCCACGAAATAGCTGATCCCACCGACCAGCGCCGCCCACCACAGCCACCGCGCGCGGTCCCAGTCTCTGGCCCAAACCTGCTCACTCATGCCCCGCCCCTTTGCATCTTGCCCGCAATCCGCCTACTGCGCGGCACATTGGTCGCAAGTCAACGGATAGGGTAAATGGCGGAATACGACGTGCACATCATCGGCGGCGGCCTCGCCGGATCCGAAGCCGCGTGGCAGCTCGCCGAAGCCGGTTTCCGCGTCCGCCTCTCCGAAATGCGCGGCGGCGGCGACATCACCCCGGCGCATCAGGGCGACGCGCTCGCCGAGATGGTGTGCTCGAACAGCTTTCGCAGCGACGACGGCGACAGCAACGCCGTCGGCCTGCTCCACCGCGAGATGCGCACCCTGGGCTCGATCATCATGCGCGAGGCCGACGCGACCAAGGTACCCGCGGGGTCGGCGCTCGCCGTCGATCGCGATCTCTTTTCGGGCGGCGTCACCCGCGCGCTCGAAGCGCACCCCAATATCACCATCGTCCGCGAACGTATCGACACGCTGCCTAGCGAAGGCCTGACCATCGTCGCCACCGGCCCGCTCACCGCCGCCAGCCTCGCCGACAGCATCGGCGCCGCAACCGGCAAGGACGCGCTCGCCTTTTTCGACGCCATCGCCCCCATTGTCTATCGCGACAGCATCGACATGGACATCGCGTGGATGGCCAGCCGCTGGGACAAGGTCGGGCCGATCGGCGACGGCAAGGATTATATCAACTGCCCGATGGACAAGGATCAGTATCACGCCTTCGTCCAGGGGCTGGTCGATGGCGACAAGACCGAATTCAAGGAGTGGGAGACCAACACCCCCTATTTCGAAGGCTGCATGCCGATCGAGGTGATGGCCGAGCGCGGCCCCGAAACCTTGCGCTTCGGGCCGATGAAGGGCGTCGGGCTCGACAATCCGCGCACCGGGAGGTGGCCTTACGCGGTTGTCCAGTTGCGCCAGGACAATGCGCTCGGCACGCTGTGGAACATGGTCGGTTTCCAGACCAAGCTCAAGCACGCGGCGCAGGTCGAGCTGTTCCGCACCATCCCCGGCCTTGAAAAGGCCGAATTCGCGCGCCTCGGCGGCCTCCATCGCAACAGCTTCATCCGCTCGCCCGAATTGCTCGACGCGCAGCTGCGCCTCAAATCAGCGCCGCATATCCGTTTTGCCGGACAGATCACCGGCTGCGAGGGCTATGTCGAAAGCGCCGCCATCGGCCTGATCGCCGCGCGTTTTGCCGCGGCCGAGCTCGGCGGCCGGACCCTGCCGCCGCCGCCGCTCGAAACCGCGCTCGGCGCGTTGCTCGGTCACATCACCGGCGGCGCCGATGCCGCGAGCTACCAGCCGATGAACGTCAATTTCGGGCTGTTCCCACCGCTGGCCGAGGATGTGCGGAAGAAGGATCGCAAGCTCGGCTATACGGCGCGGGCGGGTGCGGCGCTGGCCGAGTGGGTGAAGGTCGCGGAGGGCGTGGCGGCCTGAACGTCGCCCCCGCGCAGGCGGGGGCCGCCGTCGTTTTACGCGGCGATGCTGGTTTAGGCCTCTAGAGGCTCCCGCCTTCGCGGGGGCGACGACCAAGTCAACAACTACACTTCGCCTTCACCGCCCGTTTCGGTGCCGTCGTCGCAAACTCCGCGCGCGTCAGATCGCCCGACTTGTCGCCATCGGCCCCCGCAAACCGCTCGCCCGTCGCCACCGCCCACTCCTCGAACGTCAGCAGATTATTGCCATCCTTGTCGAGCTTGCGAAACGCCGCCGTCCGCGACGACATCAGCTCGATACGGCTGATCCGCTCGTTGCGATCGCGGTCGAAGCGGTTGAACCGCCGCTCCTCGCGCGACGCCTCTTTCGCGGCGGGCAAGGCAGGCGGCGCCGGTCCGCGCTTCGGCGCATTCGCCCCGGCTACCGGGATCGCGGCCAAAGCAGGCGGCGGCTCGGGCAGCACCTCCTCCTCGGCAATCTGCGTATAGCCGGCCCACAAAAACAGGCCGCCGGTCAACAGCAACGCGCTCGCCACGCCGCCGATCAGAAAACGGGAAATCGCCATCGGTCCCTCCGCCTCGTCCGATCCCATTGGCTATCACAGCGGCGCAGAAATCGGCAAAAATCGGCGCCACTATGGCGGCAAATAATAACGGCAAAACCATTCAAAACGACCCGGTTCATGGCTATATCCGATCAATGTCCAACTACCTCCCGACCCTGAAGCAGATGCAATATCTGGTCGCGCTGCACGAACATGGCCATTTCGGCCGCGCCGCCGATGCCTGCAACGTGACGCAATCGACGCTGTCGGCGGGCATCCGCGAGATTGAGACCTTGCTCGGCCAGACACTGGTCGAGCGCACGCGCCGCGTCGTCCGCTTCACCGGCCTCGGCAATGCCATTGTCGAAAAGGCGCACCGGGTTTTGCGCGAGGCCGAGGAACTCGCCGACATGGCCGCCGCCGCCGCCGCACCGCTGGTCGGCGACCTCAGGATGAGCGTCATCCCGACCATCGCGCCTTTCCTGCTCCCCGGTATGCTCCGCCTGCTGCGCAAGGAGCGCCCGGCGCTCAAGCTGTTCCTGCGCGAGGAACCGAGTGCGCAGGCGTGCGAGTCGCTGCACCATGGCACCGTCGATTGCGTGCTCCTTGCCCTCCCCTACGCTTGCGGCGACGTCGAGAGCGAGGAGTTGTTCGACGACGCGCTGTTCGTCGCCTTCCCCGGCGACCAGTCCGAAGACCTGCCCGCGATGGTCAGCGCCGACCAGATCGACCCGGCGCAGATGCTGATGCTGGAGGACGGGCATTGCCTGAAGGACCACGCCCTCGCCGCATGCAACCGTCCTGAACTCCGCGCCGGGGCGCGGATGATGGGGACGTCGCTGCATACGTTGGTCCAGATGGTCGACAATGGCCTCGGCATCACGATGCTGCCGCAGATGGCGATCGAGGCCGGCATCCTCGACCACACCGACATCGACACCCGCCCGCTCGATTCGGACCATGACTGGCGCACGATCGCGCTGGTGTGGCGCAAGGGCAGCCCGCGGGCGGACGAATTCAAGATGCTGGCGGATATTTTCCGGAAACACCGGGCGGCAAGCGAATCAGCATCGTAACAGGCCGTTTGTCCTGAGGAGCCATTGAGCTTGCCGAAATGGCGTCTCGAAGGAACCCAGCATCGCAATCCTTCGAGACGGGTCTTCGCAAAGCTCAGCCCCTCCTCAGGACAAACGGCATTTTGGCGTTAGGTTGCCCACCGCTCCGCCCGCACCGCATCCCCCGCCCGCGCCTCGACCCACGTCACCTGCCCATCGCCAAACGTCTCACGCTTCCACAACATCACATCGGTCTTCAGCCGGTCGATCAGAAACTCGCACGCCGCCAGCGCTTCGCTGCGATGCGGGCTGCTCGCGAGCACCAGCACGATCGTGTCGCCCGGCGCCATCGCGCCGACGCGGTGGATCAAAGTCAGTGCCGCCAGCTGCCAGCGGTCCGCGGCAGCATGCGCCAGATCGCCCAACCCCGCTTCGGTCATCACCGGATGATGCTCCAGGAACAACTCAACCAGCCCGCCGTCGCCGCGCACGCGCCCGATAAAGCTGGCACTTGCGCCGTGGCCGCCCGCATCATGCAGGTCGAGTTCGGCGCCGACATCGATCGCCGCCCCCTGCACCGCGACGCGGATCATCCGCCGGTCACTGGCGGAAACAGCGCAACCTCGCGCGCGCCGTTCAGCGGCGCACCCGGCCCCATCATCACGCCGTCGATTGCGGCGCGGATGCGCTGCGGCTCGGCAAAGGCAAGCGCTCCACGCTCGTCACGCCCGGCGAGGAACGCCAGCAGCGCAGTCAGATCGGTAACATCGGCGGGCAGCTCGACGACCTCCTCAGCCGCCCCCATCCGCTCGCGTACCCAGGCAAAATATGCGATATTCAGCGCCATGTGCGCTCAATCCATATGCTTCAGGCCGACGCGCAGATAATCCCAGCCGGTGATCAGCGTCAGCACCGCGGCGCCCCACAGCGACGCGAGCCCGACCAGCTTGACCCACTCCAGCGCAGGCAGTGCCCCGGCCAGGATCAGTGCACCGAAGGCGACGAGCTGAAAGGTCGTTTTCCACTTCGCCAGCTGCGTCACCGGCATCGACACCTGCAACGTCGCCAGAAATTCGCGCAGCCCCGACACGATGATCTCGCGCAGCAGGATCATCAGCGCCGCGATGACGTGATAACCGGTGATGTCGCGGGTAAAGACGAGCAGCAGGATGACCGCCGCAATCATGATCTTGTCGGCGATCGGATCGAGGAAAGCCCCCAGCCGCGATACGATGCCGCGCGAGCGTGCCACATAACCGTCAAAATAATCGGTAATGCCCATCAGGCAGTACAGACCGAACGCCAGCGCATAATCGATCGGCTTGGGCTGGTGCGAACCCTCGACCACTCCCGGCCACAGCAGGAACAGCAAAATGGGCACCGCCAAAATGCGCGACAATGTCAGGATGTTCGGAAGACTGAGCATGATCCCTGATTCCAGCGCCCGTGTTTCGTCCGGCCCAAAATGGGCTTTGACCGCGTCCGCCCTAACCGATAAGCCCCACGCGCGACAACCATATTGCCGTGATGCATCGGCGCCGTCGCAATGTCAGGCTGCAAAAGTGGATTTTCAATGACCGGTTCCTTTGCGCTGATGAAGCAACGCCGGTTTCTGCCCCTGTTCGCTACCCAGTTCCTCAACGCCTTCAACGACAATTTCTACAAGATGGCGATGGTGATCCTGGTCACCTTCACGATCTACAAGGATCCGGAGACCGAGGCCTGGTTCAACGCGCTGGCGGGCGGCCTGTTCATCCTGCCCTTTTTCCTGTTTTCGGCGCTGGCCGGGCAACTCGCCGACAGCACCGACAAGACGCGGATGATCCGCCTGATCAAGACCGCCGAAATTTTCATCATGATCGTCGGCGCGATCGGCATCTGGCTGCATCTGGTACCGGTCATGCTGCTGGCGCTGTTCGCGATGGGGATGCACTCGGCCTTCTTCGGCCCGATCAAATACGCGATCCTGCCCCAGCATCTGGAGGAGGACGAGGTGCTCGCGGGGACTGGCTGGGTCGAGGCCGGAACCTATATCGCGATCCTGATGGGGACGATCGTCGGCGGTCTGACGCCGCCCCATATCGCGATTCCCGGCATCATCGCGGTTGCCTTGATCGGGCGACTGACCGCGACTTTCGTTCCCGCCGCGCCGCCGGAAGCCGAGGCCCAGGGGATGATGATCGACTATCATGTCTTTCGCTCGTCGTGGCGGCTGGTCAATTCGACGATGCACATCCCGCGCCTGTTTCTGGCGATCGTGTCGATCAGCTTTTTCTGGGCGATCGGCGCCATTCTGGCGGCGCAGTTCCCGCCGCTGGTCAAGAATGCGCTGGGCGCCGACAATACCGTCGCCACGCTGTTCACCGCCATCTTCTCGGTCGGGGTCGCCATCGGTTCGATTGTCGTCAACCGGTTGCTCAAGGGTCAGGTATCGGCCCGCTATTCGCCCGGCTCGGTGCTGGTGATGAGCCTGTTCGTGCTCGACCTGTGGTGGAATGTGAAGGGGTGGAGCCATCATAGCACCGCCTTGATGGACTGGCGCGAATTCCTGTCCCTGACCACCGGCGACCGCATCATTTTCGATCTGCTCGGCATCGCAATTGCAGGCGGCATGTTCGTTGTGCCGCTCTACGCTTTCCTGACCACCACGGTCGCCAAGTCGCAGACCGCGCGGACGGTTGCCGCGAACAACATCGTCAATTCGGGCTTCATGGTCGCGGCGGTGCTGTTGCTGAGCGTCCTGATCGGCATGGGGCTGACAATCGACGACACGCTGCTGATGGTGGCAGCAATGTGTCTGGTTTCGGCGGTGCTGGCGTGGAAGCTACACAAGGCGTGCGATTAGCCTGGCGGCGAATGGCTGATATGGGGTGGGGAGCGGACTTATCACTAGCTAGGTTTCAGCATGACCGTTCACCCTAAGATAAAGCTTTCGCGCCTTCGCGATATCGGCTGGTCGCTTTGGGACCCCATTGGCCTAGGGTCGCCGGGCGACGGCTGGCCGGAAAGCTGCGCCGATGAATACGACAGCTATTTGCTGATGGTATCAACGATGCTTTGTTCAGGCCATTCGAGAGAAGACGCGAGCGAGTACCTTCGTCAAATCGCAGGCGTCCAAATGGGCCTATCTGATGTAGATGCAGGCGCAGCTAAAGCCGCGGCGAATGCCATTGCAGACTATTTGGAGACCCTGCCAGATGGACCTTCAAATGTCCCCTAGTGGTCGTTCGCGGTCATTCCGAGCAAATCGGCAGCAAACGTCCGAAATGGGGTGGATTCCCGACTGTTCCTTATTCGTCATCCCGGCGAAGGCCGGGATCTCGCCGGTGCGGTAAACCGAGAGGGCGAGATCCCGGCCTTCGCCGGGATGACGATAGTTGGATGTCCGCTTGTGGGCGTTAGCCGCCCTCAAATCAAAAACATCATCGTCGCGGTGAAAAACACCGCGAAACTCTGCAAAAACAGCCGCAGGTCGCTGCCCGCAAAGATCGACACCGGCTCGCGGTGCGCCGCCAGCGCCTGCCGCAACTCGCCCTGCCAATCGGCAGGTGCGCTCAGCCGCGCGATCGTCAGCTGGCGGGCGCTATGCGCCTGAATCCGGCGGCGAATGTCGATGTGATCCGAGTCCATGCCCGGCAAGCTAAGCAGGTGTTAACGATTTGGTAAGGTTAAAAGATCGTTAACGGGCACAGCGTGTCAAAGCGGCACAGCGGCTAATCCTTTGGGATAGGTCGCACCCGAACCGTCTGTGCATCGCGCGCGCCGACCTGAAACGGCTTGCAGCGCTGCGGCCGCATCCGCGGCCCCAGGCACAGCCGCACCTCCTTGAGCCATCCCTGCTGGTCGGTCGTCACCGCGATCATCGGTGCGGTCACGCCCCGGTTGGCTGCGGCAAAGGCGCGGCGAACGCTGCCCGCCGTCTGCGGCCGCGCCGCCAGCGCCGCCATGTCGGGAAAACGCACCGCGCGGAACAGCATCGCGGCGGCGCGGAAATAGGCGGCGGGATTCGGGCTCATGCAGGTGCCATGCTTCGCCCACTCATGCTGGAGCAGCTGGACCGATGGCGTCATGCACAGATGCTCGCGCAGCACCGGCTGCGGCACGATTCTCGCCGGGCGGCACCATTGCGGATAGTCGCGGCTGTCGGTTTCGGGCCACAGCCCGTGGAGCACCCAGCCAAAGCGGCCATTTTCGCCCGCGCACTGGAACCGGTCGCGCGCGTCGTGGGGATTGCGGACATTGGCGCAATGCTGCGGCGACCAGCTCATGGCCAGCAGATAGCCGGTGGTCGGCGTCTTGCGCACCGGTTCGCCGCGCTTCGGCTGGTCGAGCCGCGGGACCGGGATGCGATCGGGGAGCTTGCAGGCGAGCGCCTGGGCTTGGGCTGCGGTAGGCGCGACGAGCAGCGCCAGTGCGGACAGCGCCCACCCCTTTTTCCGTTCGTGCTGAGCTTGTCGAAGCACCGTTTTTCCTTTGCCGCGGTAAAGAGAAGAACAGCCCTTCCCCCGAACGTGATCCGGGGTCAGGGCGAACGGTAAGTTGGCGTGGCGGAATCAAACCAAAGCAAAATCAAGCCCAACATCCGCCGCGGGCGCCGACTGCGTCAACCGCCCGACCGACACATAGGTCACCCCCGTCGCGCCGATCGCGCCGATCGTGTCGAGCCGCACTCCGCCCGACGCCTCGGTCGGCACCTTGCCACCGACGATCGCGACACATGTCCGCAGCTCGTCCAGCGTCATATTGTCGAGCAACAGGTGCGTCGCTCCGGCATTCAGCGCGGGCTCGACCTGTGCCACCCGGTCGACCTCGACGATGATGCTCGCAATCCCCGCCGCGACCGCGCGGCGCACGGCTTCCTCGACCGACCCAGCGACCGCGACATGATTGTCCTTGATCATCGCCGCGTCCCACAGGCCCATGCGGTGGTTGGTCGCGCCACCCATCCGCGTCGCATATTTCTCCAGCACCCGCAGGCCCGGGATCGTCTTGCGCGTGTCGAGCAACGTCGCGCCGGTTCCTGCCAGCGCATCGACATATTGGCGCGTCATTGTCGCGATGCCCGACAGATGCTGCACGGTGTTCAAAGCCGATCGTTCGGCGGTCAGCATCGCCCGCGCATTGCCCGACAGGCGCATCAAATCGCTCCCCGCGGCCACCTCGGCGCCTTCGGGGGCCAGGATTTCGATCTCCATGGCAGGATCGAGCGCGCGAAAGAAAGCTGCGGCGATCGGCAGCCCCGCGACGATGATCGCATCGCGGCTGTCCATCACCCCCCCGAACCGAGCATCAGCGGGAATCACCGCCATCGACGTAATGTCGCCCCCCGCCCCCAGATCCTCGGCCAGCGTGGCACGGACAAAGGCGGCGAGGTCGAAATCGGGCAGGGAAAATTGGGTCATGCGCCTGCGATAATGGGAGCCCCCAGCAAATCAACTTGACGTTTACGTAAACTAACGCTGACATGCACGCCACGTGGCACCTTAGTCCACATCCGGAGAGGCCCAATGCAATCACCCATCTGCGCGATGCTCGTCATCGAATTCCCCCTCCTCGCCTTCTCGCACTGCCGCGACGTCGTCGTCGCGGTGTCGAAAGCAGGCGGCATGGGCGTCTTCGGCGCCGCCTCGCTCCCGCCCGAACGGCTTGAGGAGGAACTGGCGTGGATCGACTCGCATATCGGCGGCAAGCCCTATGGCGTCGACCTGATCGTCCCCAACAGCTTTGCGGGAAAAGGCGAAGACCGTCGTAAAATGCCCCCTATCCCTGCCGAACACAAAGCCTTCGTCGCCGACCTTCTCGGCAAGCATGGAGTCGATGAAGGCAATCTCGCACTTCCCGCTGTTGGCGGCGGCCTCGGCGAAAACATGACCGACGACGGCGCGGCCAGGCTGCTCGAAGTCGCTTTCCGGCACCCGATCAAGCTGGTCGCCAATGCGCTCGGCGTGCCGCCGCCGCTAATGCTCGAACTTGGCAAGCGCCACAATGTGCCCGTCGCGGCGCTCGTCGGCACCCGCGATCACGCCCTCGCGCAGGTCGGCGCCGGAGTGGACATCCTCGTTGTTGCAGGCGGCGAAGCGGGCGGTCACTGCGGCGAAGTTGCGACGATGGTGCTCGTGCCCGAGGTCGCGGCAGCGGTCGAAGCGGTTGGTGCGACCACGCCAATCCTCGCCGCGGGCGGCATCGTCACGGGGCGCCAGATGGCGGCGGCGATGGCGATGGGCGCCCACGGCGCGTGGACCGGATCGGTGTGGCTGACCACGGCCGAGGCCGAAACCAATCCGGTGGTGAAGGAAAAAATGCTGCTCGCCAGTTCGCGCGACACGGTGCGCTCGAAAAGCCGCACCGGCAAACCCTCGCGCCAGCTCCGCTCGCCCTGGACCGACGCGTGGGAGGCCGAAGGCGCGCCCAAACCGCTGCCGATGCCGTTGCAATCGCTGGTCAGCGAACCCGCGTTGCGCAAGGTCGATAAATTGTCCGAGGGCGGCCACGAAGGCGCCAAGGCACTGGCGACCTATTGGGTCGGCCAGGGTGTCGGGCTGATGAACGAGGCCATGGGCGCCGGTCAAGTCGTGCAGGAATTCAAGGCCGACTGGATCGCCGCGTGCGAACGGCTGAACGGATTTATCGGCGAATTATGATCGTCGCCCCCGCGAAGGCGGGGGCGACAAATATAATCAGCTAACCGTCGCTTTGACAATCTTGCCCGGTTCGCGCGGCGGCTCGCCCTTGGGCAGCGCGTCGACATTTTCCATGCCTTCGATCACTTCGCCCCAAGCGGTGTACTGGTTGTCGAGGAAGCGCGCGTCGTCGAAGCAGATGAAGAACTGGCTGTTTGCGCTGTTCGGGTTCTGCGCCCGCGCCATCGAACACACACCGCGGACGTGCGGCTGCGCGTTGAATTCGGCGGGCAGGTCGGGCAGCGGGCTGCCGCCCATGCCGGTGCCGGTCGGATCGCCGCCCTGCGCCATAAAGCCCGGGATGACGCGGTGGAACACGACGCCGTCGTAGAACCCTTCGCTGGCAAGCTGGGTAATCCGCTCAACGTGCAGCGGCGCAAGGTCGGGGCGCAGGCGGATAACAACATCGCCGGTCGACAGCGAAAGGGTGAGAGTCTGGTCGGTCATGCTCGGCTCCTGTAGAAATAATGGCGGTGCCATAGCGAGCAACAGCGCCAAAGCCACGCTTTAATTGCCGCGGTTGCCTCGCTGGCGTTGCCATCTGGCGGTGCCGCGACTAGGGGGAAGGCTCGGCCCGCCGGCAGTCGTCGGCCCAAACAGGGAGGACCGCGCGATGGATAACCGCGAAGATTCCCACGCCACTGACGATACCGCCATCACTGACGACCGCGACCGCGAAGCAGTGGCGCGCGAAACCGAAACCGAGCTCGATGAAGACGACCGGCTGAGGCCAAAATTCGTCCGCGACGTCATCGAACTGGCCGAGGCGGGCGAAGGCGAAGCGGCGCGCGAGCGCATCGGCCGCCTGCACCCAGCCGACATCGCCGATCTGTTCGAACTCGCGCGCAGCGACGAGCGCCCGATGCTGGCCGCCGTGCTGGGCAATATGCTGTCCGCCGACGTGCTGGCGGAAATGAACGATTATGTGCGCGAGGAGCTGATCGACCTGCTCGCGCCCGAACAGGTTGCCGAGCTGGCGTCCGAACTCGATACCGACGACGCCGTCGCGATCATCGAGGATATGGAGGCCGACGAGCAGCAAGCAGTGCTCGACGCAATGGAGCCTGAAGATCGCGCCGCGATCGAGGACGCCCTCTCCTTCCCCGAGGAATCCGCTGGCCGCCTCATGCAGCGCGACCTGGTCGCGGTTCCCGAGCACGTCACCGTCGGCGACGTCATCGACCGGCTGCGCGAAGACACCGCGCTGACCAGCGATTTCTGGGAAATCTTTGTCGTCGATCCGATGCATCGTCCAGTCGGGTCGTGCCAACTCAGCTGGATCCTGCGCACCCCGCGCGACATCGCGATCAGCGATGTGATGAAACGCGAACAGACGCTGATTCCCGTCGATATGGACCAGGAAGAGGTCGCGCTGCGCTTTCAGAAATATGCGCTGATCTCGGCCGCCGTCGTCGATCGCGCCGGGCGCCTCGTCGGGATGATCACCGTCGATGATGTCGTGCATATCATTCAGGAAGAGGCGGGCGAGGATATCCTGCGCCTGTCGGGCGCCGGCGACGGCGACATCAACGAACCTATCCGCGAAACCTACAGCGCTCGCGTGCGCTGGCTGGTCGCCAATCTGGGTACCGCCCTGCTCGCCTCATCAATCGTCGGCTTTTTCGGCGGCGCGATCGAACAGATGGTGACGCTCGCGGCGCTGATGCCGATCGTCGCCGGGGTCGGCGGCAACGCCGGTACTCAGACGCTGGCGGTGACGGTTCGCGCGCTGGCGATGAACCAGCTGACCGATTCGAACAGCTGGCGCGCTATCTGGCGCGAAATGAAGATCGCACTCCTCAACGGCGCGACGATTGCGCTGCTCGCGGGGACGGCTACCGCTATATGGTTCGCCAACCCGCAGCTGGGCGCCGTGATTGCCGCGGCGATGGTCGTGAACATCTTTGTGGCAGGCGTCGCTGGGGTCGCGATCCCGCTCCTGCTCGACCGCCTCGATCAGGATCCGGCGGTCGCGAGCTCGATTTTTGTCACCATGACCACCGATTCCATGGGCTTTCTGGCCTTCCTTGGTCTGGCCGTGGCTAGCGGCCTGACCACCATGGGCTGAGCAAGATATTGGAATCAAAAGTCGATTCCTATACTCCAAAAAAGACCCGAAAAAATTTCACCGAGCCATTTTTTTTCGGGAACTTATCCCACATTTGGCTCGTTTCCCATTCGAGCAGCGATCATCGCCCCCCCGCAGCGCTGCTCAGCAACATTGGCCCGGCCCGCATTTCCCTCCCCCCCCTCGAAAGCGTGCCGGGCCATTTTGCATCCTATCCAGAGAGGTTTGAAAAAATGACGAGTTTCCGCGCTATCATTCTCGCCATTCTGGCAAGTGTTGTCGTCACCGGCTGCAACACGGTCAAGGGTGCAGGCCGCGACATCGAATCGGTCGGTCAGGCTGGCGCCGACGCCATCGACTGATCGGGATTACCCCGCTTACCCTAAGCCTCTTCGAGAGGCTCGACAGGCGCCGCTTCGGCGCCTGTTTTGCGTCGGCGCTGAGTAAACCAGATCGCAAACAACGATATTTCGTAAAGCAGGATCAGCGGCACGGCGAGCAGGAACTGGCTCAAAATGTCCGGCGGCGTCGCTACCGCTGCAATGGCAAATGCAGCCACGATCATGTAACGCCGCGCGCCGACCAGTTGATCGCGGGTGACGATACCCGATCGTTCAAGCAGCATCAGCAAGATCGGCAGCAGGAAACAGATGCCGAACGCCATGATAAACTGCATGATGAAACTGAGGTAATTGGCAACCGACGGCAGCGCCTCCTGCTGGATTCCGCCCATATCGCCCTGAAAGCCGAGCAGAAATTTCAGCGCCACCGGTACGGTCACGAAATAGGCGAGGCACGCCCCGGCTGTGAACAGTACTGGGGTCGCGAGCAGGAAGGGTAGCAACGCGCGCTTTTCCTGACGATACAGGCCCGGCGCGACGAACTTCCACAGCTGGTTCGCGATCACCGGAAAGGCGATCATCATCGATGCGAATAGCGCGACCTTGATCTGAACAAAGAATGCCTCGAACAACTGGGTGTAGATAATCGTGCCCTGCCCCGCCGCGACGAGCGGCTGAACAAGGATGCTGAAGATCGGTTCGGCGTAATAAAGACACACGCCAAAAGCCAAGGCGATGGCCACCAGCGATTTCAGCAGCCGCGAGCGCAACTCGATCAGATGGTCCAGCAGCGGCATCTTGCCGCCCGCGCCATCATCCTCGGCGGCGATTGGTGTTTCGACGGTCATGGCAGCGGGCCATCGCGCGGGGGCACCGCGTGGGTTTCAGAAGGCGCGGTAGCGGCGGCTGCCTCGTCCGTATCTTGCTGGCTCGGAGCGTCGGGCGCAGCAGAAGCCGGTTTGGGTGTCGACGTGTTCACATCATCGATGCGCGGAAACTCTCGCATGATCGCGTCATTCTGCTCACGCCACTGCTTCTCTAGCTCTTCGAGCTCGGCCTCACGCATCATCGTGTCGAGCCCGGAGCGGAAGTGGCGCGCCATGCCGCGCGCCTTGCCCATCCACTTGCCGACGAAACGCATCGCCTTTGGCAGGTCTTTCGGACCGATGACGACCAGAGCCACCACGATGACGAGCATCAGCTCGGTGGGCGCGACGTCGAACATCGATTAAAGCTTCCCTCCGCCGCCGGACCAGAATCAGAGCTTGTCGTGCTCGGCGGTTGGCGTCGTGATCGGGGCGCTATCGGGCGCGCGCTGGCCTTCGATATGCTTCGGCGTGGCGGGCGGCGCGTCGTCTTCGGCCATGCCCTTTTTGAAGCTTTTGATGCCTTTGGCGACATCGCCCATCATATCGGAAAACCGGCCTTTGCCGAACAGCAGCAGCACGAGGATGCCGACGATCAGCCAATGCCAGATGCTGAAGCTACCCATATCAAATTCTCCTTGCGGCGATCATCTAAGCTTCTTCGCCGTCTTTTACTAGGTCTAGCTCGCCCATCGCATCGTCAAAGGCGAGGTCGACCGGATCGAGCAAGCCTGCGGCGCGCAGATCGTCGATGCCCGGCAAATCCTTGCGGCTGCTAAGGCCGAAATGCTGCAAAAATGCGTCGGTCGTCTTGTAGATCAGCGGTCGACCCGGGACCTCGCGGCGCCCCGCAGGCGCGATCCATTCGGCCTCCATCAGCACGTCGAGCGTACCTTTCGACGTCTGGACGCCGCGGATCGCCTCGATTTCGGCGCGGCTGACGGGTTCGTGATAGGCGACGATCGCCAGCACTTCGGCGGCAGCGCGCGACAATTTGCGCGGATCATCACGTTCGCGGCGGAGCAGATGCGCAAGGTCGGCCGGGGTCTGAAAATGCCAATGCCCGCCGCGTTCGACCAGTTCGATGCCGCTGCCCGCATGGCGCGCGGCGATCGCCTGAATGAAAGCGCGCACCTCGCCGATGCTCCAGTCGTCACCCAACCGCGCGGCGACCTGCCGCGGGTCGAGCGGCTCATCGCTGGCAAACAGCATCGCTTCGATGGCGCGTTCGCGGTCGTCGATCGGGTTCATGCGGCGGGTTGTCCCATGGCAGCAGCCTTCAGGTAAAGCGGTTCAAATGCGCCCGCCTGTTTCAGGTCGACGCGCCCCTGCCGTGCCAGTTCGAGCGCAGCGACAAAACTCGACGCAATTGCCGAGCGGCGCAGCGGTCCATCATAGGCGGGCGGGAGGAAGTCGGCGAGTTCGGCCCAGTCGAGCTTGATTCCGATCATCCGCTGCAAATGGTGGAGCGCCGCATCGAGCGTAATCACCGGGCGCCGCGATACCATATGGACAACGGGCTCGCTGCGCAGCTTGACCTGCCCATAGGCCGACAGCAGGTCGTAAAGGCTGGCGTCCCAGCGACGCAGCTTGACGTCGCGCAGACCCTCGGGCTTGGCGCGCAGAAACACGTCGCGGCCGATGCGGTCGCGCGCAAGAAGTCGTGCCGCGGCCTCGCGCATCGCCGCCAGCCGCTGCAATCGCAGTTGCAGGCGCAGCGCGAGTTCGTCGGGTGACGGTTCCTCAAGCGGGTCCTTGGGCAGAAGAAGTGCCGATTTGAGGTAGGCGAGCCAAGCCGCCATAACCAGATAATCGGCGGCGACCTCCAGCTTCAGTTCGCGCGCCTCGGCAATGAAGGTCAGATATTGTTCGACGAGCGCCAGAATCGAAATCTGCTTGAGATCAACCTTCTGGCTGCGCGCCAGCGTGAGCAGCAGGTCGAGCGGCCCTTCCCAGCTTTCTAGCGAAAGTTGCAGCGCGTCATCATTTTCAGGTGCGGTCGACGCCACCTCAAAATCGAGCGCCAGTTCGTCCATTGCAGGCTCAGGCAACTGCAAGCAGCGCGTCGCGCTGTTCGACGAGCGTCGCAAACGCGCGGTTGTCTCCGATCCCTGACACGCGGTCCATCGCGCCTTCCAGCCGGGCGCGCGATACGGTGCTGATCGGGTCGAGGGCGTTGGCGATGCCGATCATATCGCCCATCCTGGCCCAGCAATTGAGCGCGATATCGCAACCCGCCGCGACGGCAGCGGCGGCCCGCGAAGGCACGTCGCCCGCCAGAGCCTTCATGTCGAGATCGTCGGACATCAACAGCCCGTGAAAGCCGATGCGCTGACGGATCACGCTATCGATGATGATCGGCGACAGCGTCGCGGGCCGGTCGGGATCCCATGCCTCAAACACCACGTGGCACGTCATCGCCATGGCGGCATCGCGCAGCGCCGCGAACGGTGCCAGATCGGTCTGCAAATCGCGATCGGTCGCCGTCACCACCGGCAGCGCCTCGTGCGTATCGAGCAGCGCGCGGCCGTGGCCGGGGATGTGTTTGACGATGCCAACGACGCCGCCGTCCTGCAATCCGCCCAAGATTGCGCGCCCCAGCGCGGCGACGCGCATCGGCTCGCTGCCCAGCGCGCGGTCGCCGATCACGTCGCTCGCCCCCGGCTGGCGCACATCGAGCAAAGGCATGCAATCGACGTTAATGCCGACTTCCGCCAACATCGCCGCAAGCGCCATCGCGTTCAGTCGTGCCGCTTCAATCGCGCTCGCGGGCGCGCGTTCGTACAGCGCGTCGAAGGTCGCGCCGCTCGGGAACGTCGGCCATTCGGGCGATTTCATCCGCGCGACCCGACCACCCTCCTGATCGATCAGGATGGGCACATTGTCCCGCCCATCCAGCGCGCGCAACTCGTCGGTCAGCCGCCGCAGCTGCTCGCGGTTTTCGATATTGCGCCCGAACAGGATATAGCCTGCCGGATCGCTGTCGCGAAAGAAGGCGCGCTCGTCGTCGGTGAGGGTCAGTCCCGACAGGCCGAAAATAGCGGGTATCATCGTATCGCAAACTCCATCGGCCGCCGCCCCCTCATGCGGCTACCACATGGCGCAACATGCCATAGCGGCGCGTTAGTACCAACGGAGTCTGCGGCCAAACGGGCCGAATCAGCGAACGACGACGCAATTTTCACCCGCTACGCGCAATTTCCCACACAAATTCTCAGCGTTAGCGGCCGTTCCTGCGGATACGCGCAAACGATAGACCGTGCCGTCGCCAACCTTGGCAGGCGACACCGACTTGTTAAGATCGGCCAGATAGGCAAAGCGTTTCGACAGGTTGGTCCACGCCTTCGCGGCCGCCGCATCGCTGCTGAATGCGCCGAGCTGGATCATCGCCGATCCCACCGCCGCAGCCGCCGGTGCAGCTTTCGGTGTCGCAGCAGGCGCCTTGGTCGACGCCGCCGCCGTCTTAGCTTCTACCTTTGCGGGCGTCGGCGCGGGTTTCGCCTTTGCTGTAGCGGCCTTGTCCGCCGCGGCTTTCGCGGCCTCGCGCTCCTGCGGCGTTACGGCCGGCTCTTCGGGCATCCGCGTCGGATCGACCTTGCCGGCGGGCTCGGCGCCTTCGCTGGCCGAGAAGCTGGCATCGCCCTCGCCTTCAAAGGTCTTTGCGCCATCATTCTTCGGCGCGACCTTGTAATTGCCATCCTGCGCCGCGATCAGCTCGCCTTTGCCGCGCGCGCCGCCGTTCTGGACCCACCACAGCCCGCCCAGCACCGCCCCGATCAGCAACAGACCGCCGAGCACCATGACCAGCAGACGCGCGGGCGAAACCTCGCCATCGTCCTCAACCCCGTCGGCGGCTTCGAGCCATGGCAGGCGATCTTCGCTCTCCAGCCCCAGCCCCACATCGCCTTGGTCGGCGTTCTTGTCCTCGGCCATCAGTTCATCTCCTCGAGCGCCTCTACCCCCATCAGGTGCAGCCCGTTGCGAATTACCTGCCCGATTCCATCGGCCAAATAAAGGCGCGTCGCGGTCAATTCGGGGTCATTTGCCAAAATGACACGGGCGTCGGGGCGATCGTTACCAAGGTTCCACCAGGCATGGAACGCGGCGGCAACATCGGCGAGATAGAAGGCAATGCGATGCGGCTCGCGCGAAGCGGCGGCAGCTTCGACGATCCGCGGAAATTGCGCGAGCAGCTTGACGAGGCCGAGTTCATAGTCATCGAGGCGCTCGGCGTTCGGCGCAGCAGGCGCGACCCCCGCCTCGGCGAGCTTGCGTTTCAGCGATGCGATCCGGGCGTGCGCATATTGGACGTAGAAGACGGGGTTGTCGCGCGATGCCTCGACCACTTTCGCAAAGTCGAAATCCATCTGCGCATCAGCTTTGCGCGTCAGCATGGTGAAGCGCACCGCGTCCTTGCCGACCTCATCGACGATGTCGGCGAGGGTGACGAAGTTGCCCGCGCGCTTCGACATTTTGAACGGTTCGCCGTTCTTGAGTAGCCGCACCATCTGGACCAATTTGACGT
Organism: Sphingopyxis sp.; assembly: GCF_035998965.1. Lineage (GTDB taxonomy): Bacteria > Pseudomonadota > Alphaproteobacteria > Sphingomonadales > Sphingomonadaceae > Sphingopyxis. The sequence goes on along the minus strand of NZ_DASYHE010000097.1, from coordinate 56,883 downwards.
CGAACTTCTTCTTGCCGCCCGTTAGCGCGGCGACCGCGGCCTTGATCCGCTTCACGGTCCCAGCATGGTCGGCCCCCCAGATGTCGATCAATTCGTCGGCGGTTTCGGCCTTCTGGTAATGATAGGCAAGGTCGGCGCCGAAATAGGTCCAGCTACCGTCGGATTTCTTGATCGGCCGGTCCTGGTCGTCGCCAAATTTGGTCGAGCGGAACAGCGGCAGCTCGACCGGCTCCCAATCCTCGGGCGTTTCGCCTTTGGGTGCTTCAAGTACGCCGTCATAGACAAGGTCGTGGTCGCGCAGCCATTTTTCGGCAGCTTCCGGCTTTCCCGCCGCCTGCAATTCGGCTTCGGATGAAAACAGGTCGTGATGAATGCCGAGCTTGGAGAGGTCGGCGCGGATCATGTCCATCATCGCGCTGACCGCTTCGGCCCGGAACAGCCCAAGCCACGCGCTTTCCGGTGCGCCGACAAAGCGGTCGCCATATTCGGCCGCCAGCTTGCCCGCCACCGGAATCAGATAATCGCCCGGATATAGTCCCTCCGGCACCGCCCCGACAGCTTCGCCCAGCGCTTCACGGTACCGCAAATGGACCGAGCGGGCGAGAACATCGACCTGTCCGCCCGCGTCGTTGACATAATATTCCCGGGTGACCCGATGTCCTGCAAACTCGAGCAGGGCTGCGAGCGCGTCGCCGACCACTGCGCCGCGGCAATGGCCGACGTGCATCGGGCCGGTCGGGTTCGCCGACACATATTCGACATTGACGCGCCGCCCCTGCCCCATCGCCGAGCGGCCGTAATCGTCGCCCTCGGCATGGATCAGCGCCAGTTCGTCGCGCCAGCTGTCATCGACCAGGCGCAGGTTGATGAATCCCGGCCCCGCGACGCTTGCCTCGGTTACCTCATCCAGCGCGCCGAGTTCGCCAACCAAGAGATCGGCAAGCACGCGCGGGTTCATCCCCGCAGGCTTGGCCAGCACCATCGCGGCATTGGTCGCTACGTCGCCGTGCGCGGTATCGCGGGGTGGTTCGACAGTGATGGCCGAGCGATCGAGTCCAGCGGGCAAGGCATTGCGCGCTGCCAGCGCATCGAGCGCGGCGTCGATATGGGCGGAAAAACGGCTGAACAGGGTCACGGGCGGGCCTATCTTCGATCAGGAAAGTCGTGCGCGCGCCCTATCGCAGCAGGGCGCGCGCGAAAAGCCCCGCGTCGCCCATGCAGCGCGCGGGGCTGAATGATGCGGACGACGCCATCGCGCCGCCGCGATCCTATCGTCGGACGTTATATTCGAGCTGTTCCTGCGTCAGCTGGAAACCGATCAGCAGTTCAAAGCTGGCGCGCTGCACCGCCGCGCGCACTTCGGGCAGGCTGAGCGGGTCGATCGCGGCATCTTGGTCACCCGCCTTGCGGCGGCGTGTGATGCGTTCCTGAATATCGGCGGGCAGTGTCGCCGCGGCGCGATCGACATAGGCCGACGCCTGCGCCCGGCCCGTGCCGCGCGTCTGTCCCTCGGGAAAGGTGACCACGACATTGCCGAGACGCTTGGCGACCACCGCGGTGCCGCCCTGAAGGACGGTGCCATAATAGGGTAAAGTCACCGACCGCGCGGGACCGGCGTCGCGGCGCGTCGCGACGACATCGAAACTGGCGAGCTGATAAACCTTCTCGCTGGCGTCATTGCATACCGGGGTCACATTGGTGATCGCAGCAACAATATCGATAGCGCGCGCGTCGCGGCTGGTCGCGGGGTCAAACAAGGTGACATCGCCGGTGTGCAGCGGCACCGCCACCGCCGGACAGGCGCTGCGCGTCGCGGTAATGCCGACACCGCCGGAAACGTCGATATCATTGTCCTTCGCACAGCCCGCCGCCGTCGCCATGGCTGCCGTGCCGCACAGCACGGTCAGGAACTTACGGGGTACGAACGAAATGGGCATCATGATAATCGGGCTTTCCAAACAGGCGCACTCACCAGGCTCAGGTCAGTCGGGACAGATAATCCCGCTTCATGCGCGCCGCTTCTTATCGGTGCGATGAACGCGGCGCAACGGTGCGAAGCCGCTTTACGCTATATGACCTGCTGCGCTAGAGCGCCCCATCATGAACGCACCCAACCCGACAGCAGGCCCCCGCGGCGCCGAAACGGCAGAACTCAGGCTTTTGGTCGCGGCACCGCGTGGTTTTTGCGCCGGAGTCGATCGTGCGATTCGGATCGTGGAGCTGGCGCTCGAACGCTATGGCGCACCTGTCTATGTCCGCCACGAGATCGTCCACAATCGCTATGTCGTCGACACCTTGAAAGCGCAGGGGGCGATTTTTGTCGAATCGCTCGATCAGGTTCCCGATGGCGTGCCCGTCGTGTTCAGCGCCCATGGTGTTCCCAAGGCCGTGCCGGCAAAGGCCGAGATGCGCGGGCTTTCCTATATCGATGCGACCTGTCCCCTGGTATCGAAAGTCCATCGCCAAGCCGAGCGGGCGTATGAGGCCGGGCGCCATATCGTCTTTGTTGGTCATGCTGGACATCCCGAAGTTATCGGGACGCTTGGCCAATTGCCCGATGGAGCGATGACGTTGGTGGAATCGGTCGATGACGTCGCGGCGCTGGCGCCGCCCGATCCCGAAATGTTGGCCTTTCTGACCCAGACCACTCTGTCGGTGGACGATACACGCGACATTGTCACGGCGTTGCGACATCGTTTCCCGACGATCACCGGACCGCGCGGCGAGGATATTTGTTACGCAACGTCGAACCGGCAGGACGCGGTCAAGGCGATCGCGGGCGATTGCGACCGGATGATCGTGATCGGTGCCCCGAACAGTTCCAACAGCCTGCGTCTCGTCGAAGTTGCCGAAAGAATGGGAACGCCGTCGCATCTGGTCCAGCGTGGCAACGATATCGACCCCGCCTGGCTGACCGACATTACGACGCTGGGCATTACGGCAGGCGCCAGCGCGCCCGAAACGCTGGTCCGCGAAGTCATCGACGCGGTCAGCGTGCACCGGCGGGTCATCGAAAAGATCGTGCTGACGGCCGAAGAGACAATGGTTTTCAAACTGCCGCGCGGTCTTGAGCCAACCGCCGCCTGATGGCCGTCTATACCCATGTCGATCCCGACGATCTGGCAACGCTGGTCGCGCGCTACGATATTGGCGGCGTTCTGTCGTGCAAAGGCATTGCCGAAGGGGTCGAGAACAGCAATTTCCTGCTCGAAACGACCGGCGGTCGCTTCATTCTGACCCTTTACGAAAAGCGCGTGAGCGAGGGCGATCTGCCTTTCTTTGTCGATCTGCTCGATCATTTGGCCGCCAGCGGCTCACCCGTCCCCGCCATGATCCGCGACCGCAATGGCACAGCGGTACAACGGATTTCGGGCCGTGCCGCCTGTATCATCCAGTTTCTGTCTGGAATATCGCTCACCCACCCGACCTCGGCCCAGTGCGAAGCGGCGGGCGCTGCGCTGGGCGCGATGCACGGCGCGCTGGCCGAATATGACGGCGCCCGGGCCAACAGTATGGGCCATCGTCATTGGCGCGCGGTCGCCGCTGCGACGGGAAATCTCGACGCGGTACGGCCAGGCTTGCAAGCGATCGTCGACGAAGAACTTGGCTTCGTCGACTCCCATTGGCCGACCGATCTGCCTGCGCATGTCATCCACGCTGACTTGTTCCCCGACAATGTGTTGATGCTTGGTGACCGAGTGACCGGGCTGATCGACTTTTATTTCGCCGCCAGCGACTTCCGCGCTTACGATCTGGCGATCACCCACGCGGCGTGGACCTTTTCCGCCGATGGCGGCACGTGCGACCCGGCACTCGCGCAGGCGCTGATGCGGGGCTATGCCAGCGAAATTGCGTTGACCGATGCCGAAGTTGCTGCACTGCCAACGCTGGCGCGCGGCGCATCGCTGCGCTTTCTGCTGACCCGCGCGCATGACTGGGTCCACACCCCCGCCGACGCACTGGTCACCCGCAAAGACCCCTCGCCCTTCCTTGCCCGCTTGTTGCGCTATCGCGCCGACGACGCTGCCCACCTGTTCGCCGTCGTATGAGCGACACGGCGAGCAGAACGGTAATCGTCGCCACCGACGGCGCCTGCAAGGGCAATCCGGGTCCGGGCGGCTGGGGTGCGGTGCTGCGCTGGGGTGATGTCGTGAAAAAGCTGTCGGGGGGCGAGCCCGACACGACGAACAATCGCATGGAATTGATGGCGGCGATCGAGGCGCTTGCGGCGCTTAAACGCCGCTGCAACGTCGAGCTATCGACCGACAGCGTCTACGTCCGCGACGGCATCACCAAATGGATTTTCGGCTGGCAGAAAAACGGCTGGAAAACCGCCGCCAAAAAACCCGTCGCCAATGCCGATCTGTGGCAACGCCTGCTTGCCGAAAGCAAGCGCCACGACATCACATGGTTGTGGGTCAAGGGTCACGCCGGCCATGGCGACAACGAAATCGCCGATCAACTCGCCAGCGACGCCGCATTGGAAATAGCGCGGGCGCGGTGAACGCCCGCGCACCGGAAATTATTCGGACTCGCGAACTTCGGCGCCGGGTCCGTTCTTCAGGATCGATTCGATGGCGTTTTTTGCCGAAGCTTTGCTCGCATAGCCTTCGGTCCAGAAGATCGTCTCGCTATTATATTTGAAATAGGCGACAAACTCCCCCGCCTTGTTCTTCTTGATCTCGAAATAATGGGCCATCGGATCCTCCACTGGTCGTTGCCGCGCTCCAGGTGACGCGGCGAGCCTATCGTAAGCAGGTGGATTCGACGCGCAAGCCGCCCGTTTGATGTCAGGCAAAACGTGACGAAGCGAAAGGCGTCGGATCGACCGCGCCGATGGCGCCGCCGGGCGGCGGCGCGCCAAGCTGTGCCGATAGCAGGGCCGCGATCGCGGGCGCGGTCTGGATACCGACGCCGCCCTGCCCCGCACACCAGATAAAGCCAGGCTCGTGCCGATCGGCGCCAAAGACGGGGATGCGATCAGGCGCAAAGCTGCGCAGCCCAGCCCATTTGCGCTCGACCGCGGCGATCGGCCAATCGACCACCGTCTGCAAGCGGTCGATCGCCACCGCAACGTCGATCTCCTCGGGCGCGGCGTCGTGCGGATCAACAGCGGTTTCATCATGCGGGCTCAGCCACACGCGGCCTTCGCTTTCGCCCTTGAAATAAAATTCCCCGCCAATGTGGATCACGAGCGGCAATTCGGCCGGAACCGGCACTCCAAGCCGCAATTGAATGACTGTGCGGCGATAAGGCTGGATTCCGACCGGCGCGACACCGCACGCTGCGGCGACCCGATCCGCCCATGCACCCGCGGCATTGACGATCAGCGCGGCACGGATCGCCTGCCCGCCCACCTGGACGTCCCACCCGTTGCCCATACGCCGTGCCGATTCCAGCGGCGTACCCGTTGCCACATGGGCTCCGGCACGTTTGGCGGCGCGCAGATAGGCCGCATGAAGCGCGCCGACGTCAATGTCGCTGCACGCTGCCTCAAAGGCCGCTTCGCTCCATTCAGCCCGGACGCCAGGGATTTTGGCGGCGACGTCGGCGGCGCCCATCCGCACGACCTCAACGCCTTTGGCCTGAAACTCTGCGGTAAAGCCATCCACCGCCCCCACTTCGGAGCGATGGCCGATCGTCAACGCCGTGCGCGGTGACAGAAATCCGCGCTCGGAAAATTCGGGCGCGGGACGGGCCAGTGTATCGAAAGACGCCATCGACAGGGGCTGCACCCGCGCCCCGCCATACGTCTCGTGCCAGAAGGCGGCCGAACGGCCCGTGGCATGATATCCCGGGACGTCCTCCGCCTCGATCAGTATCACCCGGCGCCAGGGCGCCAGTGCCGCGGCCAGACTGGCGCCGGCGATGCCCGCGCCGACGATCAGCACGTCGGTGGCAGAAGGCGGCGCAGCGGTCATGCTCCGCCGCATATCCATTGGCTCACGGAATGCAAGCCGCGCCGCCCGCTCCGCATGGTTACTCTTTGGTAAGCCATGTTGCGTAGGAGAGCCCGATGGACAGTGGCATGATATCCCTTGGCCTGATGGCCGTTCTTGGCCTGTTGATGATCACCGCGGCGATCAGCGACCTTCGATCGCGAACCATTTCCAACGAACTCAACGCCGCGATGGCCTTGCTGGCGATCCCCTTCTGGGTCGCAACCGGCCTTTCGCTGTGGCCGGATATCCCGATCCAATTCGGCGCAGCCTTTGCGGTCTTCCTTGTTTTCGCCGGTCTGTTCGCGATCGGCGCCATGGGCGGCGGCGATGTAAAGATGATCGGCGCGGTCATGCTCTGGGTGCCGCTACCCTTGTTCCTGCCCATGCTGACGGTGATGGCCGTGGGCGGCGGAATCCTCTCGGCGGTCATGCTCGTTCGAATGAAAATGCGCCCTTCCGACAAGCCGGTGGAGGTGCCTTACGGCGTCGCCATCGCCGCCGCGGGACTGTGGGCGCTTCACCAACAATATCTTAACCAGTTTCAGGCTATCGCATGAATCTGAGGGCAAACACCGCCGCGTCTGGCCGGTGTTAGGAGGCGAAAAATCGTCATGGATACGCGAAAGATTATGCTGATCGTTGGCGCGCTGGTCATTGCGATCGGTGCAGCGTTCGGGGTCAACCAGATGATGCGGGGCGCATCGGCTCCGGAAGCGCGGGCCGCTGCGGCGCCCGAAATTACCGGCCCGATGATCTTGGTCGCAACCCGGCAGCTGCCGGTGGGGACGATCATTGGTCCCGACAGCTTCCGTTTTCAGCCTTGGCCGAAAGAGCTGGTCGAAAAGGCGTATTTCATGAAAGAAAAGACCGACGTCAACACGTTGGTCGGCACCGTCGTGCGCTATCCGATCACCGCCGGTCAGCCGCTTACCCAAGGCGCGCTGGTCCATCCCGACGATCGCGGCTTCCTTGCCGCGGCGCTTGGCCCGGGTATGCGCGCGGTCACGGTCAAGGTGAGCCAGGAACAGGGCGTAGCGGGCTTTGTCTTCCCGGGTGACCGCGTGGATGTGCTGCTGGCCCAGACCATCGAGGTCAAGGAAGGCAGCTCCTACCCCGACGACCAGATTTTCACCGCCGAAACGATCGTGCGCAACGTCCGCGTGCTCGCCACCGATCAGCGCTACGACGCTGAGGACGAGACCGGGAAAACTCCGGTTCGCACCTTTGGCTCGGTCACGCTCGAAGCGACACCCGACCTCGCCGAACGCATCGCCGTCGCGCAGAGCATGGGCAAATTGTCGCTCGCACTGCGTCCGCTGGCTGAAAGCACCGGCGAACTTGAAGCGGCCATCGCATCGGGTGACATCAATGTCCCCGCCAAGGGCGGCACCGAAGCCGAACGCCGCATGCTGGCGCAGGCCCAGGCGCGCCCCGTGACGTCAAAGACGGCCACGACGGGCGGCGACGTCTCACGCTTCTGGATCCCGGTCAGCGGCCGTGTTGGCGGCGGATCGCGTCCGCAACAGCAGATGGGTGGTGCACCGGCAGCGCCCGCAGGCGGCAATTATGGGCCGACAGCACCGAGTGGCCCGGTCGTCCGCGTCACCCGCGGTGACAAAGTGACCGAAGTTTCGGTTGGGGGTAAATAAGATGAACAGCAAAGCCAATTTCAAGGCAGTGGCCCTGGCCCGCACCTTGGCCATCGGCCTGGTAGCAGCGGCTCTGGTCTCGGCTCCTTCGACGCCGGTGGTGGCGCAAGCGACCCAGAACGCCAGCAGCAGCATCGATCTGTCGGTCGGTCGTGGTCGGTTGATCAGCCTGCCCGCAGCGATGACCGACATCTTCGTCGCCAACGACGAAGTCGCCGACGTCCAGGTGCGCTCCGGTCGCCAGCTCTATATCTTTGGCAAAAAACCCGGCGAAACGAGCATCTATGCCACCGACGCCAGCGGCCGGGTCGTGTTTTCGACCGTTGCCCGCGTCGGCAACAATATCGAAACGATCGACCAGATGCTGTCGTTGGCGATGCCGGACGCCAGCATTTCGGCGAATACCATGAACGGTTTTGTCCTGCTGACAGGGACGGTTCAGTCGCCCGACGATGCTGCCGAGGCCGAAATGTTGGTCCAGGCATTTGTCGGGGAAGGAACCAAAGTCCTCTCGCGCCTGCGCACCGCGACTCCATTGCAGGTCAATCTGCAAGTCCGCATCGCCGAGGTGAACCGGTCGCTGGTCAAGGAAATGAATGGCAACATCCTGACCCGCGATACCGAAAGCGCACTTGGCAACGGGTTCCTGGGCGGCGTTTTCGGGGGTCGCACCGCCGGGTCGATCTCGACGGACGCAAATGGCAACACGATCTATAACATCACGACGCCATCTGGCACGCGCAGTTTGGCGGGCGCAGGTCGCCTGTTCGGTCTCGATCTGATCGCATCGCTCGATATCGGCGAACGGTCGGGTCTGGTTGCCACCTTGGCTCAGCCCAATCTGACCGCGATTTCAGGCGAAACCGCCGACTTCTTGGCGGGCGGCGAGTTCCCGGTTCCAATCCCCGGTAACCTCGCCGGAACGACGATCGAATACCGCAAATATGGCGTCAGCTTGGCCTACACCCCGACGGTTCTTTCCAACGGCCGTATCAGCCTGCGCGTTCGCCCCGAAGTGTCGGAGCTTTCGACCGAAGGTGCGATCGAACTCGACGGCTTTCAGGTGCCTGCGCTCACCGTGCGCCGCGCCGAAACGACGGTTGAACTGGGATCGGGCGAAAGCTTCATGATCGCCGGCCTGATGAACAACCGTTCGATCGGGGCGATCGACAAGATGCCTGGCCTGGGCGATGTGCCGTTGCTCGGCATGTTGTTCAAATCGGACAGCTTCCGCCGCGGCGAAACCGAATTGGTGATCGTCGTGACCCCCTATCTGGTTCAGCCGGTGTCAGCCAACAATATCAAGCTGCCGACCGACGCTTATCAGGACGCCAATGATTTGCAGCGCATCCTGCTCAACCAGACTGGCGACGGGGTGACTGGCGGCGACCGGCCAAAGCCGCGGCTCGACACCAATGTTGGCGACGCCGACCGCCCACGAGGCAGCAACGTCGACGCCGCCCCCGGCTTCAGCATCAAGTGACATCCAGGATTTCAGGAGCAAAGTGATGAAGAAAATTGCAACTTGGACGGTCCTGGCCCTGAGCACAGCGCTCGCGGGATGTTCTGGCGCCGCCTATAGCAACCGCAGCCTCGATTCGGTGCATCAGCCGGTCGTGCGCAATGCCATCCACCAATTCGACGTCGCCGCCGCAGGCGGCGAACTGCCGCCCAGCGAGCAGGGCCGTCTGCAAGGCTGGCTCGACGCGATGGGGGTCCGCTATGGCGACCAGATTTCGATCGAGGATCCGTCAGTTTATGGCGCCACGGCGGCGCAGGCGACGGTGCGATCGATGATCGCACGCCGCGGCCTGCTGGTCAGCAACGATGTCCCCGTAACCACTGGCGCGGTGCCGCAGGATCATCTGCGGATCGTCGTGACGCGCGCGTCGGCGTTTGTTCCGGGCTGCCCAAATTGGGAGAGCAAGTCGTCGATCAACACGGCCAATGCGACCTCGTCGAATTATGGTTGCGCCACCAACAGCAATCTTGCCGCGATGGTCGCTGACCCCAACGACCTGATCAAGGGCGCACGCAGCGATCGCAACGACCCTTCGATGGCAACCCGCGCAATCAAAACCTTCCGCGAAAAGCCACAGACAGGCGCCGGCGAACTGCGCGGTCAATCAACCAGCAACGGAGGTGGTCAGTGAACGCTCCTTTCAAATCAGCGGGACTGCGCGATCCGTTCAGCGCCTATGTGTGCGACGACGATACGCTGGAGTTGATCCGCGCCGCTGCCAACGACATGGGTTGGCCCATCGAAAAATGTAACAAGGGCGGCCTGCGTAACGCCGTTCAGTCGCTATCGGTTTCCGCCAGCCCGAACATCCTGTTCGTTGACATGTCTGAATCGGGCGATCCGATCAACGACATCAACGCGCTCGCCGAAGTCTGCGAGCCTGGTACGGTCGTGATTGCGGCGGGCCAGGTCAACGATGTGCGCCTGTACCGCGATTTGCTGTCGAGCGGCATTCAGGACTATCTGCTCAAGCCGCTATCGCTGGAACAGGTCCGCGAATCGCTGACCATGGCGCAGGCGATGTTGACGGCGCCGAAACATGCCGACGCGCTCGACGACAAACCCCATCACATGATGGCGGTGGTCGGTGTCCGCGGCGGTGTCGGTGCCTCGCTCGTCTCGACGTCGCTTGCTTGGGCGATGAGCGAACAGGCGGGCCGCCAGACGGCGCTACTCGACCTCGACGTGCATTTCGGCACCGGCGCGCTGACACTCGATCTGGAACCCGGTCGCGGTCTGATCGACGCGATCGATAATCCGAGCCGCATCGACGGGCTGTTCATCGAACGGGCCATGGTGCGGGCGTCGGACAAGCTCAGCCTGCTGTCGGCCGAAGCGCCGATCCACCAGCCAGTGATGACCGATGGTTCAGCCTTTTTCCAACTGGAGGAAGAACTGCGCGGCGCGTTTGAAATGACGATCGTCGATATCCCGCGCCAGGTGCTGATCCCCTTCCCGCATCTTGTTGCGGAAGCCGGCACGATCCTGCTGGTCAGCGACGTGACGCTCGCCGCCGCGCGTGACACGATTCGCCTGTTGTCCTGGTTCAAACAGAATGTTCCAGGTGCGCGCGTGGTGCTGGTCGCCAACAAATTCCAGAATGCCGTCGGTGAACTTTCGCGCAAAGAATTTGAATCGTCGATCGAACGTCAGGTCGATATTGTCATTCCGTTCGACCCGAAACTGGTCTGCCAGTCGGCAAAACTCGGAAAATCCTATGCCGAGGTCTGCAAGGGCACAAAAACGGCGCAGGTATGGAATAATCTGATGCGTCTGATCCTGGACGGCGCCGATATCGAGGCCGAAGAAGCTCAGGCTGCAGCCGCCAAGGGCAAATCGGGCGGTTCGCTGCTCGGCAAACTTGGCCTGATGACGAAAAAGCGCGCGAAACAGGCGGCATAACGACCCGCTTGACGGGCCGTCACCACCACTGAGCGATAGAAGCGGACATCTGCCGATATGAACCTGCCAGTTATCCTTATCATTGCGGCGGCCTTTCTGGCCTTTGCGCTGCTTGTCATCTTGCTGGGCGGCCCGTCGGCCGGCAAGGCCAAGACGCGGCGTCTGGCGATGGTCAAGGATCGCCATGCCGCCTCGACCGAAGCGGTGGTGGCCGCGCAGATGCGCAAGACCATCCAGTCGGTCGGCCAGAGCGGGACGTCGTTGACCAGCCTGATGCCGCGCCGCGAGGAAATGGAAAAACGCCTGCGTCGCACCGGCAAGGGATGGACGCTGACGCAATATATGTTTGCGTCGATGGCGTTGTTCGTCGTGGTCACAGGCGGCATGTTGGCGATTCGCGCGCCGATCATGATGGCCGGGATGATCGGCCTGTTGCTCAGCCTTGGGCTGCCCTATTTCATTGTCGGCCGCGCCATCAAAAAACGCGTCGCACAATTCACCACCCGTTTTCCCGACGCGATCGACCTGCTCGTCCGCGGCCTGCGATCCGGCCTGCCGGTCACCGAAACCTTTCAGATCGTCAGCCAAGAGCTGCCGGGACCGGTCGGCGAGGAGTTCAAGGGCGTCATTGAACGCATCCGCATCGGCAACACCATGGAAGCTGCCTTGCAGGAAACGGCGATCATGCTGGGGACTCCAGAGTTTCAGTTTTTCTGCATCACCATTCAAATCCAGCGCGAGACCGGCGGCAATCTGGCAGAAACGCTGTCGAACCTGTCCGACGTCCTGCGCAAGCGGGCTCAAATGAAGCTGAAGATCCGCGCGATGTCGTCCGAAGCGAAAGCGTCAGCCTATATCGTCGGCGCGCTGCCATTCTTTGTGTTTGGCGTCGTCTGGTCGATGAATCCCGATTATCTCGCTGGCTTTTTCTACGAGCAACGCCTGATCATCACGGGGCTTGGCGGCCTGGTCTGGATGGGCATGGGGGTCGGGATCATGGCCAAAATGATCAGCTTCGAAATTTGAAGGGGCGAATATCGTGAACAGCAGCCTCCTTCTCACCACATTCTCCGGCGCTCAGACCGGCCCGACCTTGATGGGCATCGACGTCGTCTGGGCCGGCACCATGCTTGCGGCGGTCGGCGTATTCGCCGTCTTGTTGGCCATTTATGGTGCGCTGACCGTGCGCAATCCGATGACCAAGCGGGTCAAGGCGCTCAATGAACGCCGCGAGCAGCTCAAGGCCGGCATCACCGCATCGACGGCGAAACGCCGCGCCAAGCTGGTGCGAAAGAACCAGCACGCCGACAAGATGCGCACCTTCCTCGGCAAACTTCAGGTGTTGCAGGAAGGACAGATTAAAGAAGTCCAGCAAATGCTGGCGCAGGCCGGCATCCGTTCAAAGGATCTGGCCGTCGCGGTGATCTTTGGCCGCCTGGTCCTGCCGATTGTGTTCGGGGGCCTTGCCGCCTTCCTGATCTATGGCATCGAAATGTGGCCCGACCTGACGCCGTTCAAGCGGTCGGGCGCGACGATGGCCGCCCTGGTGCTTGGCTACAAGGCGCCCGATCTGTTCGTGCAGAACAAGCGCACCAAGCGCACCGACGCGATCCGCAAAGGGCTGCCCGATGCGCTCGATCTGCTGGTCATCTGCGCCGAAGCTGGCTTGACCGTCGATGCGGCCTTCTCGCGCGTGTCGAAGGAACTGGGCCGCGCCTATCCCGAACTGGGGGAAGAATTCGCGCTCACGTCGATCGAGCTCGGCTTTTTAACCGAACGGCGTCAGGCGTTCGAAAACCTGGCCTATCGCGTCAATCTGGAGTCGGTGAAAGGCGTCGTGACGACCATGATCCAGACCGAAAAATATGGGACGCCGCTGGCCAGCGCGCTGCGCGTGCTGTCGGCCGAATTCCGCAACGAACGCATGATGCGTGCCGAGGAAAAGGCTGCGCGCCTGCCCGCGATCATGACCGTCCCGCTGATCCTGTTCATTCTGCCGGTGCTGTTCATCGTCATTCTGGGCCCGGCGGCCTGTTCGCTCAGCGACGCGATGTCGGGGGGCAGCTTCGGCTGATCCGATCGTCCCAGCGAAACCACAAAAGGGGCGGGCGTAAACCCGCCCCTTTTTGTTTTAAATCACCTGCTGTTCGATTGCGCCAAAAATGCTGTGGTGGCGCTCGTCGTCCATCCAGATGCGAACCGTATCGCCCTTTTGCATGAAGGGTGTCTTGGGCTCGCCCTGCAGGATTGTCTCGACCGTCCGCACTTCCGCCAGACAGCAATAGCCAAGCCCGCCATCGGCGATCGGCTTGCCGGGGCCGCCATCGGAATCGCGGTTCGATACCGTCCCCGACCCAATAATCGTCCCCGCGCCGAGATCGCGCGTTTTGGCCGCATGGGCGATCAGCGCGCCAAAATCGAACGTCATATCGACCCCCGCATCCGCGCGCCCCAGCGGCTCGCCGTTGAGGTCAACGCACAATGTCCCGTGCAGCTTACCATCCTGCCACCGATCGCCCAGCGCTTCGGGGGTGACGAAAACCGGCGACATCGCGCTTGACGGTTTCGACTGGAAAAAGCCGAACCCTTTCGCGAGTTCACCCGGGATCAGGCCGCGGAGCGACACATCGTTGGTCAAACCAACAAGCAGAATCTTGTCGCGCGCTGCCACCGCATCGATTCCCGCGGGAACGTCGCCGGTCACGACGACCACTTCCGCCTCCATGTCGCAGCCCCACGCCGGGTCGCCGAGCGGGATTGGGTCGCGCGGACCCAGGAAGGCATCGCTGCCGCCCTGATACATCAGCGGATCGTGCCAGAAACTGTCGGGCATTTCGGCTCCGCGCGCCTGCCGCACCAGCGCGACATGGTTCACATAGGCGCTGCCATCGGCCCATTGATAGGCCCGCGGCAGGGGCGATGCCGCCTCGCGCTCGTGAAACCGCTCCTTGGGGATTGCATCGTGATTCAGGTCTTCGGCCAGCGCAGCGAGACGCGGCGCGGCATAGGCCCAATTGTCGAGCGCCGCCTGCAAAGTCGGAACGATGTGACCGGCTTCGGCATACCAGGCCAGATCGTCCGACACGACGACGAGACGACCGTCGCGGCCCTGTTTGAGCGAAGCTAGTTTCACGAAAACTCCTTTGGCTGGCGACGCGGCTGAACCGACATCGCCATTAAGGAGCGAAAATCAGCGCGACGTCGTGATCGAGGCGAAACAGGTAAAGCCGCTCTGCCCCGCCTGCAAGCGCCGGATGTACTGGAGATACGCCTGCGACTGATTATAGGTGGTGCCGGGCAGCGTCTGCCCGCGGAACGCGCGCTTAACTTCTTCGCCGGTGAAAGGCCGCAAGGCGCCCGGAAACGCCCCCTTGGTGCCCGGAGGAACCAGCTTGCCCTGGCCATCAATGAACTGACCAGCGCCGCCGGGACCGGGAACGGGGATCTGGCAATTCATCACCGACACCGCAGTCTGCGCAAAGGCGGGACGGATCGTCAGCGCGGCCGACACGCCAACGGCGCCCAGCGCCAGCATCCGGCGCCGCGAAGGAATGGCATCACCGGTTTCCGTGGCACTGTCGGTCGGAATTTCGCTTTTATCCATGGCTGGCGCATAACCCAATGAGGACGCAAGGAAAAGCAAAACACCGCCGCCAATGCCATCCTTCCCGGTTTGGGACATCGGCCGCCCAAGCGTTAACACCCGCAAACAGCATTGCGCCCGCCCCTCGCTTCGTGCGAGGCGACGGAGGATGTTCGACCGCCTGTCCAGCCTCGTCATTGCGCTGACCATGATCGTCATCGCGGCGATCTTTGCCGCCTTGACCGGCGGTGACCTGTTGGCGATTGCGATCATGGCCGTCGCCGGTTTTGTTGGCGCAGGCACGATTTATAGCGCCCTACCGTCTGTGCCACCCGACCACCCGGGCGCCGCGCAACCGCCCGCCGAGACCGCGCCCACATCGTTGCTTCGTCACCCCGATTTCGCGCATTGGGTTGATCAAGAAAAAGAGCCTTTGCTTGGCACAGCCGACAATATCGTGACGATCGCCAATGACGCCGCGGTTCGGCTGCTCGGGCGGCATATTGTCGGCGCCGACGTGCGGACGGCGATCCGGCACCCGGCAGCGACCGACTGGTTGGCGCGCATTCAAGGCGATACGCCGCTGGAACCAGTCAATCTGGTGGATTTTCCGAGGCCGGGCCAGCGCTGGACGATACGGATCGCCACCTTGTCGGGCAGCGAGAATATCATCTTCCTGTCCGACCGTTCGGCGATCGACGCCGCCGACCGGATGCGGTCCGATTTCGTCGCCAACGCCAGCCACGAACTGCGCACACCACTGGCCGCGATCCTCGGCTATGTCGAAACTTTGCAGGAAATGAACGGCGAAACCGACGCACCAACCCGCGACCGGTTCCTTTCTATCATCGAACGCGAAGCGCGGCGGATGCAACAACTGGTGATTGACCTCCTGTCGATCTCGCGGGTCGAGGCCGACCGCTTTCGGCGCCCGACGGCCAGGGTCGACCTGGCTGCGATCGTTCGCACCGCCATTGGCCAGCTAAGCGACAGCGAGCCCGCGCGCGCAAAGGATCTGGTGGCAAAACTCGGCGACAGCACACAGCCGATGCTCGGCGACGAGGCCCAACTCAGCCAGCTCGCGCACAACATCATTTCGAACGCGATGAAATATGGTCACGCCGGAACGCCGGTGACGGTGGAACTCTCGCGCGAAGGCAATCGGGTGCGCCTGTTGGTTCGCGATCAAGGCGACGGCATCGCGCCCGATCATCTACCGCGGCTGACCGAACGATTCTATCGCGTCGATGAAGCGCGCAGCCGTTCAGTCGGCGGGACCGGCCTCGGCCTCGCGATCGTCAAACATATCGGAGAGCGGCATCAGGGGCAGCTCGACATCGACAGCGAAGTCGGCAAGGGGACCCAGGTTTCGGTCACGTTTCCGCTGCTGCTGGACCGCTGAACGGGCCTCTCCCCATGCCTGCATCCGGGGTTATCCTTGACTTTTCGTATCTTGGCGCCTATCTCAAGCGGGCTATCGTCGCTTTCGACGGATTTTGTTGCCGTATCGGCAGGACCTTCCTTCCTCACGCTTCCTGGCGCCGCCGATATCAATCGGCGGTAACTCCGCTTCCGTGAAAGGAACGACCTATGCCCACCGGCACCGTAAAATTTTTCAACACCGACAAAGGCTATGGCTTTATCGCCAATGAGGATGGCTCGGGCGACAGCTTTGTCCACATCACCGCCCTCGAACGCGCCGGCATGTCGACGCTGAACAAGGATCAGCGCGTTTCTTATGATTTGGAAACCGACCAGCGCGGCAAAGTGTCCGCTGTCAATATCCAGTCGGCCTAAACTTTGGCCAAAGAGGAACTACTGACCCTCGACGGCCAGATCGATGAGATCCTTCCCGACGGACGCTTTGGCGTCACGCTGGAAAATGACCATCGGATCATCGCTTATACGGCAGGCCGGATGCGACGTTTCCGTATCCGGTCGGTCGTCGGCGATGCCGTTCGCGTCGAAATGACGCCTTATGACCTGACCAAAGGCCGCATCATCTATCGTGATCGCGGCGCCGGTCCGGCCGGTAGCGGTCCGCGCAAGGGCAACCGACGCTGACCCCCGACAACATAACAATCGATGAATACAGGATAATATGAACTTAATTTCGAACAGCTTCCCTTCCCTCCTCCGCCCCTATGCCGCGATCAACGCGCCGGCGCGGAAAACCAATCGGCGATCACCCACCCTGTCGCAAAGCGAATTGCGCCGCTTGATCGCCCAGATGATCGACTGATCTCAAGCAGACCGACCGATTTACCCACCATAGACCAAAGGATATCCGCCATGTCGAACACCAGTGACTTCTATCAGACTCAGGCGGATAAATGCGCGGTCGATGCGGCGGCCAGCACCTTATCGCAGGTTCGCGACCGCAATCTGCGCGCCGAACAGGCGTGGCGCACGATGGCCGAACGTCTGGTTCAGACCGAAGCGACGCGCGCCCGTCAGGTCGCCGCAACTGCTGCCAAGGCCGAGGCAAACGCCGAAGCGGCCGCAATGCAGATGGACAGCTTCGAGCGTTAATCGACCGCGTCGAGCAGATCGGCGATCTTCCCGAACATTTCGTCGATCTGCGCTTTCTCGACGATCAGGGGCGGCGACAGGGCGATAATATCGCCCGTCGCGCGCACCAGCACGCCCTTGTCGAAACAGGCGTGGAACAGCTCCATCGCGCGCGCCGTCGGCGCGCCCGGTCGCGGTTCGAGTTCAATGCCCGCAACCAGGCCGATGGTGCGGATATCAATAATGTGCCGCTTGCCCCTCAGACTGTGCGCCGCGTCTTCCCAATAGCCGCCGAGTTCGCTTGCGCGGTCGAACAGGCCATCGCGCGCATAAAGATCGAGCGTCGCGAGTCCGGCCGCGCTCGCTAGCGGGTGGCCCGAATAGGTGTAGCCATGAAACAGCTCGATGCCCGCGTCGACGCTGTCCAGCACCGCATCATGCAGCTCGCGCTTTACCGCAACAGCGCCCATCGGCACCGCGGCGTTGGTCAGGCCCTTCGCCATGGTGATCATGTCGGGCGTCACCCCCCACTGCCCCGCCGCGGTCGCGCCGCCGATCCGGCCAAAGGCGGTGATTACCTCGTCGAAGATCAGGATGATCCCGTGCCTGTCGCAAATCTCGCGCAGGCGTTGCAGATAGCCGACCGGCGGTACCAGCACCCCGGTCGATCCTGCCATCGGCTCGACGATCACCGCCGCGATGGTCTCGGCGCCGTGGAGGTCGACTAGCCGCTGAAGATCGTCGGCGAGTTCGGCGCCATGCTGCGGAAAACCGCGCGTGAACGCGTTGCGCGCGATGTCGTGTGTGTGACGCATATGGTCGACACCGGGCAGGCCGCCACCAAAGGCACGGCGGTTGTTGACCAGCCCGCCGACACTGATCCCGCCAAAGCCGGTGCCATGATAACCGCGCTCGCGCCCGATCAGCCGCGTCCGCGTCCCCTGCCCCTTCGCACGCTGGATCGCGAGCGCGATCTTTAGCGCCGTATCAACCGATTCGGAGCCGCTGTTGGTAAAGAATGTCCGGTCGAGCCCATCGGGCATTAGCGCCGCGAGGCGCTGCGCGAGTTCGAATGGCAGCGGGTGGCCGAGCTGAAACGTCGGCGCAAAATCGAGCTTTGCCGCTGTCTTTGCTATCGCATCAGTAATCTCCGGGCGACAATGACCGGCATTGCTGCACCACAGCCCCGACGTCCCGTCGAGGATCGTCCGCCCGTCGCTGCTGTGATAATACATCCCGCTTGCCGATACGAGCTGACGCGGGTTCGCCTTGTAAGACCGGTTGGCAGTAAACGGCATCCAGAACGCCGCCAGCGGATCATTTTCGCCCTTCACTGCCACTCTCCCGACCAGTCGAACGCGCGCATAGTGACCGCGGCGCTCGCCACTGGCAACGGCGAAAATGGCCGATAACGGCCCCTCTGGCGCTCTGCTCCACTTCGCGATAGGCTGCGTCCGTACAACCGGGCCAGCTCCTTGGCCCAATCGGGGGCTCATGTCAGTCAATCTGGAACAGTGGATCAGCGACCATAAGATCGACGAAGTCGAATGCATCGTCCCCGATATCAACGGGGTTCAACGCGGCAAGGTGCTCCCCGCCAAAAAGTTTCTGGCGTCGGTGAAGGACAAGTCGCTGCGCATCCCGGGCAGCGTGTTCATCTGCACGATCGACGGCCATTACCCCGAGGATATCGACGATATCTGGGACAAGGATCCCGACAAGATCCTGATCGCCGATCCCGACACCATTTGCGTCGCGCCGGGGTTCAAATCGCCGACGGCCTTCGTGATCGCTGACGTCCTCAACCGCGACGGCAGCGAAGTCGATATCGCGCCGCGCACGATTCTGAAAAAAGTGCTCGCGCTCTACGCCGAAAAAGGCTGGCGCCCGGTCATCGCGCCCGAGGTCGAATTTTACCTCGTGTCGCAGAATGTCGATCCCGACTTTCCGCTGACCCCGCCGACCGGCCAGTCGGGGCGCAGCGAGTCCGCCAGCCAGCCCTATGGGCTGGAAGCGATGAACGAATATGAGGATATCATCGATCATATCTATGACGATTGCGAGCTGATGGGGCTCGATATCGACACGATGATCCATGAAATGGGCGCCGCGCAGCTGGAGGTCAATTTCGAGCATGGCGACCCGCTGCGGCTGGCCGACGAGGTGTTCCTGTTCAAGCGCGTCGTGCGCAACGTCGCCAAGCAGCACGACGTCTATGCGACCTTCATGGCCAATCCGATGGCGGGCCAGCCGGGCAGCGCGATGCACATCCACCAGTCGGTGGTCGACGCGACGACCGGCAAGAACCTGTTTTCGACCGCCAACGGCCGCGACAGCGCGATGTTCCGCAGCTACATCGCCGGTCTCGTCCGCTATATGCCGCAGATCGCACCGCTATGGGCGCCCAACGTCAACAGCTTCCGCCGCATGCGGCCCGACAGCGCGGCGCCGATCAACGTCCAGTGGGGCGAGGACAATCGCTCGTGCGGGTTCCGTGTCCCGATCTCGGAAAAGGCCAACCGCCGCGTCGAAAACCGCCTGCCCGGCGCCGACAGCAACCCCTATCTGGCGATCGCCGCGTCGTTGATCTGCGGTTACATCGGCGTTGTCGATCGCATGGTCCCGGCGAAATCGATCACCGGCAGCGCATACAACCGCGCCCGTACCCTGCCCCGCACATTGGAGGCAGCGCTCGACCGGTTCAGCTCGTGCAAGAAGGTCCGCAATCTGCTCGGCGACGATTTCTTCGAAATCTTCTTTGCCGTGAAGGATTATGAGCTGTTCAATTACCAGTCGGTGGTATCGAGCTGGGAACGCGAACATCTGTTGATGCGGGTTTAGCGTGTCGTCAGAGCCACCTTCCCCGTTCGCGTCGAGCGAAGTCGAGACGCCGCGCAGGCGCGCGAGGTGTCTCGACTTCGCTCAACGCGAACGGGATTAGCGATTGGCTCTCGAATGAGCGACCCACTCAACAACAGCTATTACGCCGCGACCGCGCACGAATGGCGACCGCGCAACGACATCCGGGGCGACGCGCGCTGCGACGTCGCGGTGATCGGCGGCGGATTTACGGGCCTCAGCGCCGCTCTTGCGTGCGCTGAGCGTGGCTTTTCGGTTGTCCTTGTAGAAGCGGGCTACGTCGGATTCGGCGCCTCGGGACGCAATGGCGGGCAGCTCATTCCGGGCCTCCGTTGGGCGGCATCGGAACTGGAAGAAGAATTTGGCCGCGAGCGCGCCGATGCACTGTTCGACCTTTGCTGGCGCGACAACCGCGTGATGGCGCGCATCGCGAAGCACGGGATCAAATGCGACCTGAAAGCGGGTCATCTAGAGGCCGCATGGACCTGCCGGGATTTTGACACGATTCGCCGTGAAGCCGACTATTTGGCAACGCGGTTCGGCTATAAAAGCGAGATCGTAGAAAAGGCCGATATGGCCGCACACATCGCGACGCCGCTTTACCACGGCGGCATCCACGATCCGCAGGGCGGACATTTCCATCCGCTAAACTATGCGGTTGGCCTTGCCCTTGCTGCCGAAAAGGCCGGCGTCGATATCCGGGAAAGTCATCGCGCCTATCAGATCGAGCAGGCGACCGACGGCCCTCGCGTGATAACGGATTGGTCCGAAATCGATGCCCGCTATGTCATCGACGCGACCGATAGCTGGATCGGCCAGGTCGAACCCGACCTTGGCCGCTACACCGTGCCGATCATGAACTACAATATCGCAACCGCCCCGCTCGCAAACGCCGACGCGTTGCTCCCCAGCGATGCCGCGGTCGCCGACAGCCGGTTCGTGCTCAACTATTTCCGCCTCTCTGCTGACAAGCGCCTGATCTTTGGCGGTGGCGAGCGGTATTCGCAGACGCCGCCGCGCGACATCGCGGCGTTCGTGCGGCCCTTTATGGCGCAAGTTTTCCCGCAGATCGCCGATGCGAGGATCGATTATGGCTGGGGCGGCGCGGTGGCGGTGACGATGAACCGGCTGCCGCATATCGGGCGACGCGGGAATGTCTTCTTTGCACATGGCTTTTCGGGGCATGGCGCGCTGGTGACGACGCTGGCGGGCGAACTGATTGCCGAGGCGATGGCGGGGACCGCGGAGCGGTTCGATGTGCTGGCGAACCTGCCCTCAAAGCCCTTCCCCGGCGGCAAATGGCTGCGCCAGCCGCTCGCGACGCTGGGGCTGCTCTACTATGCGATGAAGGACAAGCTCGGATGATTGCCGGGGCCGCTATCGCGCGCGTTGCCGAACGCGAGGCCGGGCGCTTCCGCAGTGCGAACCCGCGGGCCTTCGCGCATCAGGCCGCGGCGACCGGCTGGTTCCAGTCGGTGCCGTTCCACTGGATGCGCGACTGGCCCAGCCCGGTGCCGATCGTCGCGGCGTCGGCGAAGGACGCAACCCTGACCAGCATCGACGGTCAGACCTACGACGATTTCTGCCTTGGCGACACCGCCAGCCTGTTCGGCCATTCACCGCCCGCTCTCGCCAGCGCGCTGGCGCAGCAGGCGCGCGAGGGGCTGAGTTATATGCTCCCCACCGAACGCGGCGCGGCGCTGTCGGCCAAGCTCGCCGCGATGTTCGGCCTACCGCAGTGGCAGGTCACGACCACCGCCAGCGAAGCCAATCGCGCGGTCATCCGCTGGTGTCGCGGTATCAGCGGACGGCGCAAAGTGCTGATATTCAACGGCGCCTATCATGGCGCGGTCGGCGACGCCTTCGTCGATCTGAAAGACGGCCAGCCGGTCATGCGCGCCAGCCTGATCGGCCAAGTCCATGACCTGCGCGACACGACGACTATGATCGAGTTCAACGACGAAGCTGCCCTCGCCGATGCGCTGCACCGCGGCGACATCGCCTGTGTCCTTGCGGAACCGGTGATGACCAATGTCGGCATGGTCCGCGACGCGCCGGGATTTCTCGGGACGCTCCGCCGACTATGCGACGAGACCGGCACCCTGCTGGTATTCGACGAAACGCACACCATCTCGTCGGGCTATGGCGGCCATGGCGTCACCCATGGCCCGAAGCCCGACCTGATGGTGGTCGGAAAATCCATCGGCGGCGGCGTTCCGTGCGCGGTCTATGGCTTCACCGCCGACGTCGCGGCACGGATGGCGGCGCTCAACCAGTCGCGCCCAGCGGGTCACAGCGGCATCGGCACCACGCTCTCCGCCAACGCGCTCGCAATCGCTGCCATGGACACGATGCTAAGCGACGTCATCATCCCCGCCTCCTATGATCATATGCTGCGCGGCGCGGCGCGTCTGGTCGCCGGGCTCGAACAGGAAATCAGGAACGCTGGCCTTGACTGGCACGTCACCCAAGTCGGCGCGCGCGTGGAATTTCTCACCTGCCCCACCCCGCCGTGCAATGGCGGCGAAGCGAAGGCGGCGATGCAGCCCGAACTGGAGGCGGCGATCCATCTGTTCCTCGCCAACCGCGGGATTTTGCTGGCGCCGTTCCACAATATGATGTTGGTGAGCCCGGTTACCGGCGACGACCAGATCGACCGGTTGGTGGACGGCTTCGCCGACTGCACCAAAGCATTGAAGGAGTAGAGGGGCGATGTCGAAATCATCGGGCGTTGTGGCGCCGCGTTCGGAGGCCGAGGCCTTTTTCAACGCCAATCCCGACGTCGATTCGATCGAGATGATCTACACCGACATGGGCGGCGTGCCGCGCGGTAAGCGGCTGCGCCAGCATGAGGTGATGGCGGTGTATGAAAGCGGGCGCATGTTCCCCGGATCGATCACGGTCGTCGACATCACCGGCCAGGACACGGTCGAAACAGGGTTGGTGTGGGAAGATGGCGACGCCGACCGATCGATGAAGCCGATCCCCGGCACCCTCGTCCGCACCCCGTGGGGCGGCGACCATGCCGCGCAATTCCTGGTCGATTTCTACGAGCTCGACGGCACCCCCCACGACCTCGATCCGCGCCATGTGCTCGGCGGCGTCATCGACCGCTTTATCGCCGACGGGCTGACCCCGGTGCTCGCGGTCGAGCTGGAATTCTACCTCGTCGATCCGCGCCGTGCCCGCGATGGCACGGTACGCCCGGCACGTCCGGGGTACAGCCGCGACACGCCGCGCAATGTCGAGGTTTACGGCCTGCGCGAACTAGACGATTTCCGGCCCTTTTTCGACGCGCTTTATGCCGCGACCGACGCACAGGACATTCCGCTCGAAAGCGCAATTTCCGAATTTGCGCCGGGGCAATTCGAGCTGACGCTGCGCCATAAACCCGACGCGCTGCGCGCCTGCGACGATGCGATCATGTACAAGCGGCTCGTCAAGGCGGTGGCGCAGCAGCACGGACTAGAAGCCACCTTCATGGCCAAGCCCTTTGCCGAGCAGGCGGGCAGCGGCATGCACATCCATGTCTCGGTCAACGACGGTTCGGGTACCAACATCTTCGCTAGCGACGAGCCGGAAGGCACCCCCGCGCTCCGCCACGCGATCGGCGGCATGATCGCGACCGTCGGTGATGCCTTTGCGCTCTTTGCCCCGCACGCCAACAGCTATCGCCGCTTCAAGGCAAACAGCTACGCCCCCGTCGCGCCGACTTGGGGCGTCAACAATCGCACCGTGTCGTTCCGTATCCCCGCTGGCCCGCCTTCCAGCCGCCATGTCGAGCATCGCGCCTGCGGCGCCGACGCCAACCCCTATCTTGCCGTGGCCGCAGTGCTTGCGGGCATGCATCACGGCATGACCAACAAAACCGACCCCGGCGCCGCCGTGGTCGGCAACGGCTATGACCGCGACAATTCAGGCGACGACAAGCCGCCGTCGAACTGGTTCGCCGCCGTTGATCGTTTCCACGGATCCAAGCTGATGCGCGACTATCTCGGGTCACGCTTTGTCGACATGTTCAGCATCGTCAAACGCGTCGAACAAGACCGCTATTTCGGCGTTGTCCCGACGCTTGATTACGACTGGTACCTCCGCAACGCATGAATCTTTCAAAGAATCCTTTTGCGGTGCAAAATAACCTCTTTCCAAGCGGGCTTTATTGAGTCAGCTTGACGTCACAAACAGGGAGGCCGCACATGGATCTGAACGAACTGATCAAGCAAACCCGCGGGCGTCGCTCGCTCTTGCAGGCGATGGGGGTCGCGGCGATCGGGATCAGCTTTGGCGGTCTTGCCGCATGCAGCAAGGGCGAAGGCAAAAAACTCGCCAATGGCGAAGAAGGCAAGCTCAACTTCTACAACTGGGACACCTATATCGGCGAAACGACGCTCGACGATTTCAAGGAAGCCAGCGGCGTCGAAGTGAAGATGGACCTGTTCGACAGCAACGACGTGCTGTTCGCCAAGTTCAAGGCCGGCAACCCCGGTTACGACGTGATCGTCCCCTCGAACGACTTTGTCGAACGCATGGCGCAGGCGGGGATGCTCCAAACGCTCGACCATGCCCAGATCCCGAACATGAAGAATGTCGATCCGACCTTTATCGACGTCGATTATGACATGGGCCGCAAATTCTCGATGCCCTACACTTGGCTCGCGCTCGGCATCGGCTATCGCAAGTCGAAGGTGAAGACGAAGCCCGACAGCTGGAAGGTGCTGTTCGACAGCCCCGAATATGCGGGTCGCATCGCTTGGCTGTCCGAGGCTGGCGACATGTTCCGCCTCTATGGCAAATATCTGGGCAAGTCGGTCAACGCGCTGACCCCCGCCGACATCGCGACAATCGAAGCGATGATGATCAAGCAAAAGCCCAATGTGAAGAATTTCCATGTCGATGACGGGCAGGATCTGTTGCTCAAGGGCGATATCGACCTGGTGCTCGAATATAATGGCGACATCGCGCAGGCGATGACCGAGGATGACGACATCGATTTCGTCGTTCCGAAGGAAGGCAGCCAGCTCAATTCGGACAATCTGTGCATTCCGAAGGGCGCCCCGCATCCCAAGAACGCGCACGCCTTTATCAACTATCTGCTCGACGGCGAAGTCGGCAAGAAGATCACCGAAACGATCCTCTATCCGACCCCCAACGCCGCGGCCAAGGCGCTGATGCCCGACAGTTACAAGAACAACCCGGTCATCTATCCGCCCGCCGACGTGCTGGCGAAATGCGAATATGCGAAGTTCAATCCGACCTTGCAGCCGCTGTTCGAGGAAGCCTTTACGCGAGTGCGCGCGGCTTAAAAACGAAAGGCTTGGGGGGTGGCCGAACAGGATTGGAAGACGAGCAAAAGGACGTTCGCAGCAGTATCGCTGCCGACCCTGTTCTGGGTGGTCGTCTTCTTTCTGGTGCCGATGGCCATCGTCTGGCTTTACAGCTTCGGTGAAAACCGCGGCCTGACCGACATCGAATTTTCGGGCACGCTCGACAATTACAAGCGCGCGACCGAGTGGCTCTATCTGACCATTTTCGGCAAAAGTCTCGCCGTCGCGGCGCTCGTCACCCTGATCTGCCTGATCATCGGCTTTCCCGTCGCGATGGCAATCACCTTTGCCAGCGAGAAATGGCGGCCGTGGCTGCTGCTCGGCATCATGCTGCCCTTTTGGACCAACCTCCTCATCCGAACCTACGCACTTATGATGCTGCTCGGCACACAGGGTTTCGCCAACAAGGGGATGGGCGCGCTGTGGGAAGGCACAAGTTGGATCAAGACGCTCGTCGGGCTGCAACCGCTACCAACATGGGAGCCGGTCCAACTCCTCTTCAACAATTTCGCGGTCGTCTTCGGGCTGGTGTACGTCCATCTTCCGTTCATGGTGCTGCCGCTCTACGCCGCGCTCGACCGGCTCGACCGCAGCCTGATCGAGGCGAGCCTCGACCTTGGCGCCGGGCATTTCCGCACGATCATGCGCATCGTCGTTCCGCTGGCGGCGCCCGGTATCATCGCCGGGGTGATGATCACGCTGATTCCGGCGCTCGGCGCCTATCTCACCCCCGATCTGATGGGCGGCACCGACAGCCAGATGATCGCCAATGTGATCGAACGCCAGTTCAAGAAAGCGAATGACTGGCCGTTCGGAGCGGCCCTCTCTTTCCTGCTTATCTATGCGATGTTTGCGCTGATCGCGATCCAGTCGATGCGCAAAAAAGTGCCGGAGGTCCGCTGATGGCCCTGTTCGCCCGTACTCCCGTCGCTCCGCTCGAATATAGCCGCACCCTCTGGATGCGCCTGTGGGTCGGGGCGGTGATGGTCTTCCTCTATGCACCGCTGGTCGTGCTGATGATCTTTAGCTTCAACGACAGCAAGCGCAACGTCGTGTGGCGCGGCTTCACCACCAAATATTACGAGAAGGCGCTGGGCAACGACCAGCTGGTCGAGGCGCTGATCAATTCACTGACCATCGCGGCGCTCGCAACGCTGGCCAGCCTCGTCCTCGGCACGCTCGCTGCCGTCATGCTATGGCGCTTTCGCTTTCCGTGGAAGGGTGCGATCGACGGGACGATCTCGCTGCCCATCATCGTCCCCGAAATCTGCCTCGGCGTCGCATTCCTGATGTTCTTTGCCGCGGTGGGGTGGCCGACCGATCTTGTGTGGCCGTTCAACCTCGGTGCGATCACTATCGCGCACATCACCTTCTGCTTCCCCTTCGTCACTATGGTCGTCCGCTCACGGCTCGCAAGCTTCAACCGCGAGCAGGAGGAAGCCGCGAAGGATCTGGGCGCCAGCGAAGGCCAGGTGTTCCGCGACGTGCTGATCCCGCATATCAAGCCTGCGCTGGTCGCAGGCGCTTTGCTGTCCTTCACCCTCAGCCTCGACGATTTCGTGATCACCTATTTCACCAGTGGCCCCGACACGATCACCTTCCCGGTGAAGGTCTATTCGATGGTCCGCTTCTCGGTGACGCCCGAGGTCAATGCGGCGTCGACCCTGCTCATCATCCTGACCGTCATCCTGACCTTCATCGCGCTCAAGGCCCAGGGCGTGAAAGCCATTGCGGAGACGCATTGATGGGCCACCCTCTTTTACCGTTCGTGTCGAGCGAAGTCGAGACACCCCGAAGGCGCGCACTGCCGATGGGCTTCTCGACTTCGCTCGATGCGAACGGTGTTGATAGGTTGAACCTTTGACCATGACCGAACCCGCCAAGCCGATCATCCAGATCCAGAATGTCTCGAAACGCTTTGGCAAGGTGACTGCGGTCGACAATGTCAGCCTCGACATCAACGCGGGCGAATTTTTCGTGCTGCTCGGCCCGTCGGGCTGCGGCAAGACGACGTTGCTCCGGATGATCGCGGGCTTCGAACTGCCCACCGAGGGGCGCATCCTGATCGACGGGCAGGATATGGCGGGCATTCCGCCGAACAAGCGCCCGGTTAACATGGTGTTCCAGAGCTATGCGGTGTTCCCGCACATGAGCGTCGCCGACAATGTCGCTTATGGCCTCAAGATCGCCGGGGTGAAGGGCGGCGAGATCAAGGATCGCGTCGCCGAGGCGCTCGACCTGGTCAAGCTCGGCGGCTTTGGCGAGCGCATGCCCGACCAGATGTCCGGCGGCCAGCGCCAGCGCGTCGCGCTCGCGCGCAGTCTGGTGATGCGGCCGAAAGTGCTGCTGCTCGACGAACCGCTGTCGGCGCTCGATGCGAAACTCCGCGCGCAGATGCAGTTCGAACTGTCTGAATTGCAGGAAAAGGTCGGCATTACCTTCGTCACCGTCACCCACG
Organism: Sphingopyxis sp.; assembly: GCF_035998965.1. Lineage (GTDB taxonomy): Bacteria > Pseudomonadota > Alphaproteobacteria > Sphingomonadales > Sphingomonadaceae > Sphingopyxis. The sequence goes on along the minus strand of NZ_DASYHE010000097.1, from coordinate 29,133 downwards.
ATCAGGACGAAGCGCTGTCGATGGCGTGCCGCATCGGGGTGATCAACAAGGGCGAGGTCGCGCAGCTCGCGACGCCGTCCGACCTCTATGAATATCCCTCTAATCGCTTTGTCGCTGATTTCGTCGGCTCGGTGAATATCTTCGAGGGCAAGCTGACCCTCGATGAGCCCGACAAAGCCGCGGTCGACTGTCCGGGGGTCGGCAAGATCTACCTCAATCACGGCGTCACCGGCCCGCACGGCGCCGATGTCTGGATCGCGCTGCGCCCCGAGAAAATTTACCTCCACGTCCCCGGCGAAGGCAAAGCGGTCAAGGCGGCAGCGCAGGACGCGCCCGACGGCTATAATTTCGCGCGCGGCAAGATCAAAGGCATGAGCTACCTCGGCGACATTACCTTGTTTGAGATCGAACTGGATGGGGGGGCGCGCATCCGCGTCTCACGTCCCAATTTGTCGCGCCACGACCAGGAGGATTTCACCTGGGACGACAAGGTCAGCATGCACTGGCGGGCGGACAGTCCGGTGGTGTTGCTGGGGTAATATCCCTCTATTCGTCATTGCAGGAGCGAAGCGACGCGGCAATCCAGGGGCGGCCTTGCACCGCTCTAGATTGCCGCGTCGCTTCGCTCCTCGCAATGACAAGGTCGATTAGTGCGCCGCCTTCTTCCCCTGCACTAGATGCAGCGCCGCTACAATCAACCCGCCCAGCACCAGCCCGAACACCCCGGCACCGCCGGCATTGATCAACCATTCCCACAAGCCCGCGGCAGGCAAATTCCCCGCCACCGCATGGGCAAAATCGTGCAGGCCATGCCCCAGATTGCCGATATGATATTCGTCGAGCGCATGCAGGATGATCTGACCACCGACCCACAGCATCGCCGCGGTCCCGACCAGCGCCAGCGCGCCGAGCAACTTGGGCATGAAGGCCACCAGCCCGCGCCCGATCGCGCGACGGACGCTATTGCCCGCTTTCGCCATGTGCAGGCCAATGTCGTCCATCTTCACGATCAGCCCGACCGCGCCGTAAACCGCAATTGTGATCGCGATCGCCACCACGATCAGCGTCGCGGCGCGCATGGCAAAGGCTTCGTCGATCACTTCGTTGAGCGCGATCACCATGATTTCGCCCGACAGGATGAAGTCGGTGCGAATCGCGCCCTTCACCATCGTTTCTTCATGGTCCTTGTCGGCGACGATTTCCGCTGCCTCGGCGAGCGGCGTCTTGTCCTTGTGCAGCGAATGCCAAACCTTCTCGGTACCCTCGAAGCACAGATATGCCCCGCCGATCATCAACAGCGGGGTAATCGCCCACTGCGCGACCGCCGATAGGAGTAGCAGTGCGGGCAGGATCAGCACCAGCTTGTTGAATATCGACCCCTTGGCAATGCGCCAGATGATCGGCAGTTCGCGGTTGGGCTGAAATCCGGTGACATAACGCGGCGTCACCGCCGCATCGTCGACCACAACCCCCGCGGCCTTGACCCCCGCTTTCGACGCGGCGGCACCGATATCGTCGATGCTGGCCGCCGCCACCTTGGCGATCGTCGCGACGTCGTCGAGCAGGGCAAAAAGGCCGGAGGGCATGGGTTGATAGTCTTCCGTTCAAAATGTTGATCAAACGTCCTTATCCGTTCGCCCTGAGCTTGTCGAAGGGCCGTTCTTCCTTTTGACGTCACAAAGAAAAACGGTGCTTCGACAAGCTCAGCACGAATGGAACTAAGGAAAGCGTCAGAGCGCCCGCAATTTGGGCATAACCTCATCGAGTGATTTGCGGATGATGGCAACCATATCGTCGATCTGCTCGGTCGAAATGATCAGCGGCGGACACATAACAATGCTGTCGCGAATGCCGCGCACCATCAGGCCGTTCGCGATGCACGCATCGCGCACCATTGGCCCGGCCGTGCCCTCGGCCCCGCCAAAGCGCGCGCGCGTCGTCTTGTCGGCAACGATCTCGACCGCGCCGAGCAAGCCGATCGAGCGCGCTTCGCCGACGAGCGGGTGATCGTCGAGCGTCGCGAGCGCCTTCGCCAGATGCGGCCCGGTGACGCTCCCGGTCCTTTCGACCAGCCCCTCGCGCTCGATAATCTCGATATTCTTCAGCGCCACTGCCGCCGCGACGGGGTGCCCCGAATAGGTGAAGCCATGCACGAAATCGCCGCCGGTTTTGAGCACATCGACGACATGCGCTGCCACCGCGGTCGCCGAAATCGGCAAATATCCCGACGACAGCCCCTTCGCCATCGGCATCAAATCGGGGGTGAAGCCCATCACCTCGTGCCCCCACATCTTGCCGGTGCGCCCGAAGCCGCAGATGACCTCGTCGGCGACGATGAGCAGGCCATATTTGCGCGCCACCGCCTCGACCTTCGGCCAATAGCCCTTCGGCGGGATGATCACCCCGCCCGCGCCTTGCACGGGCTCACCGATGAAGGCGGCACAATTTTCGGGGCCGACTTCCAGGATCTTGTCTTCGATCGCCTGCACGCACGCGTCGCAGAACTCCTCCTCGCTCATCCCCTGCCCTTCGTTATAGGCATACGGTTGGCGGACATGCTCGACGCCAGCGATCGGCAGGTCGCCCTGCGCGTGCATCGCCTTCATCCCGCCCAGCGAGACGCCGGCGACGGTCGAGCCGTGATAGGCGTTCCAGCGGCTGATAAAGACGGTGCGCTTGGGTTCGCCCTTCAGCTTCCAATAATGGCGCACCATGCGGAACACCGTGTCATTGGCTTCGCTGCCCGAGGCGTTGAAGAAAACATGCGGCAGACGCCGACCGGTCAGCTCGGCGATCTTGGCCGCCAGCATCACCGTCGGCGGCGTCGCAGTCTTGAAGAAGGTGTTGTAGAACGGCAGCTCGCGCATCTGCGCCGCCGCCGCCTCGACCAGCTCCTCGCGGCCATAGCCGACATTGACGCACCACAGACCCGCCATGCCGTCCAGGATGCGGTTGCCGTCGCCGTCGTGGATATAGCAACCCTCGGCATGGGTGATGATGCGGCTGCCACCGAGCTTTTCGATTTCGGCCCAGTCTGCTTGGGCGGGAAGGTGGTGCGCGACGTCGAGGCGGCGCAGTTCGGCGATGTCGTGATTGCGGGGCATAGGAAAACTCCTGACTTGCTGAAAACCGTTTGCATCGAGCGAAGTCGAGATACCCCTCGAACTTGCGCACCGATGATGGGTGTCTCGACTTCGCTCGACACGAACGAAGAAGAGCACTTGGGTTTTCGATCAGGGCGAGAAGCTGATCCGCGCAAGATAGCGATCATAGCGGGTGACACGGCGGTTCATAATTCGCCTCTTAACGCACGGCCCAGCAGGTGGAAATAGGTCTGGCTTTCGGCGCTATCGTCGGTCGCCCATTCGGGATGCCACTGGACGGCGAGCAGCGGCGCACCGTTCGGCCTCGCGCTATACGCCTCGACCAGCCCGTCGGGCGCGCGCGCCTCGACCGTCAGCCCGTCAGCCAGCGCGCCGATCCCCTGGTAATGCACCGAATTCACCTCCAGCGTCGGCGCATCATAGGCCGCCGCCAGCAGCCCGCCCGCGACCAGCTCTACCGGGTGGCGATGGTCGAACATCGCATCGAAATCGACCTCATCCGGCGCATGATGGCGCAGCAACTGCGTGCTCGCCGACGTATCGCGGCGCAACGTCCCGCCCAGCGCGACATTGATCTCCTGAAACCCGCGGCAGATGCCGAACAGCGGCCGCTGCGCCGCGATCACCGCCTCGATCAGTTCGATCATCATGCGGTCGCGATCCGGATCGAACGGCCCCTCGCCCGCCGCCGCATCGCCATAACGCGCCGGTTCGACATTCGACGGCGTTCCGGTCAGCAGCACCCCGTCGAGGCGTCCGACGACTTCCTGTGCGCGCATATAATCGGGCAGCGAGGGAATGATCAGCGCCGCGCAGTCGGCATATTGCATCGCCGCCATCGCATAGCGGTTCATCACCGCTTGCGCGGTCTCGACGCCGACGGTGCGGTTGCAGGCGATGATGCCAAGAACGGGGCGCGCGGTCATGCCGCATTGCTGCCGATTTTCGTCGAACAGCGCCAGCGGAATCTCTGCCGAAAGGCGCCCTAAACGGCAAGATATCCGACGATAGGGAAAATGGTGCACCCGGAGCGATTCGAACGCCCGACCCTCAGATTCGTAGTCTGATGCTCTATCCAGCTGAGCTACGGGTGCGTGGAGAGGCGCCTTTAAGGGGCGTCGCGTGGGCGCGCAACCCCCTATTTCAGCTTTGTGACCGTGGCGCAGGACGATTGGCGGCGCACCGCGTTCAGCCCGCCGATTTCCTTGGGGTCTTTCAAAAGCAGGCGGATCAGCGCGATGCCGCGGTCATGGCTCGTGCGGACAACCTCGGCGCCCGCAGGGACCGCCTGCCCTTCGCGCGCCAGAATGATTCGGAACGGCTTGCCCGCCGCCTCGACATCGTTGCGGACAAAGATCACATCGGTCGCGGCGTCGAAAATGCTGAGCGAGCTGTAACGGCCCGGAACTGGCGCCACCTCGATCGCGAGCGGCCCTGCCGACAGGTCATAGGGACAGGTGGAATAGGCGAGGTCAGGGCTGGGCCGCACGACGGGCTGACGCGCGGGGGTCGCCAGATTGCCATGCGACATGGTGTTGATCCCACCCTGCCCCAGCCGCTCCATCGCGACGTTCATCAGGCCATAAGGGATCGCGCCGATCGCCGCCCACGCGGTCGCCGCAGCAAGGATGAATCCAAAGACGAGCGGGCCGAGCCAGTTGCGCATCTCAGCAGCCCTCCCTGACGATTTGCGGCAGCACCGCCTTCGCCGGATCGGCGCGGAACGCCTGCCCCGGGTTGTACATGCGGAGCGTCAGGTGGAACGGCTGGCCCTTGGTCCCGGGCAGCCATGCGTCATCGGCAGGCTTGTCCGGCGCGATCGTGACGCGCCATTCGCCTTTGGCATCCAGCGCAACATTGGCGCCATTGACCGACCAGATGTTCGCCGGATTGGCGACCAGATAGCCTTTGGCATCGTAGATGGTGACGCTCCACCAGCGCGCATCAAGCGGCTTGCCCGACAGGCGGTAGCGGCAATTGCCGTCGAGCGGCGCGCCCGCAGCATCGGTCGTCGCCGACCAATAGATGGTTTCTTTCGCGGGCAGGGCGAGCAGGCCAGCGCGGGCGACCAGCGCGCGGGTGACGGGATCTGTCGCTTTGGTGCCGAAACCCAGCGAGGTGGTCCATGGCCCGTTGGCAATCGCGCCATTGCTGAGCCCACCGTTGGTGAGCGCCCAGGCGGCGCCGAGGCCCGCGGTCACGCCGCCGACAAGGGCGATCGCATAGCGGTGCCAGCTCTTCATGACGTGCTCCCCCCGTCGTCACCTTCGCGGGGGCGACGACTATTTCGCTTTCAACGCCGCCTGTGCTGCCGCCAGCCGTGCAATCGGCACACGGTAAGGCGAGGCGCTGACATAGTCGAGGCCGGTTTGTTCGCAGAAATGGATGCTCGGCGCGTCGCCGCCGTGCTCGCCGCAGATGCCGAGCTTGACGTCGGGACGCGTCTTGCGACCGCGCTCCGCCGCCAGTTCGATCAACTGGCCAACGCCCTCGACATCCAGGCTGACGAAGGGGTCGGTCAGGAAGATACCCTTGTCGACATATTGGGTCAGGAAGCGGCCTGCGTCATCGCGGCTGATGCCGATCGTCGTCTGGGTGAGGTCGTTGGTGCCAAAGCTGAAAAACTCGGCGGTCTCGGCAATCTCGCCCGCCATCAGCGCGGCGCGCGGCAGTTCGATCATCGTGCCGACCAGATAGGCGATCTCGCGGCCCTTTTCGGCGAACACTGCCTTCGCTTGCGCATCGACGACCGCCTTCATCAGGTCAAACTCGCGGCGCGTGGCGACGAGCGGGATCATCACCTCGGGGATCGGTGCGGCGCCGGTGCCAGCGGCCACGTCGCAAGCCGCCTCGAAAATCGCGCGTGCCTGCATCTCGTAGATTTCGGGATAGGTGACGCCGAGGCGGCAGCCGCGATGGCCCAGCATCGGGTTGAATTCGTGCAGCTCGTTGGCGCGCGCCTTGAGCGCCTCAATGCCCACACCCGCCGCCGCGGCGACATCGGCAAAATCCTCTTCGCGCGTCGGCAAAAATTCGTGGAGCGGCGGGTCGAGCAGACGGATGGTGACCGGAAGGCCCGCCATCACCTCGAAAATCCCGGCGAAATCCGCCCGCTGTTCGGGCAGCAGTTTGGCCAGCGCGACGCGGCGGCCCGCCTCATTCTCGGCCAGAATCATTTCGCGCACCGCGGTGATCCGCGCGGCGTCGAAGAACATATGTTCGGTGCGGCACAGCCCGATGCCCTCGGCGCCAAAGTCGCGCGCGACTTGGGCGTCCTGGGGCGTTTCGGCGTTGGCGCGCACTTTCATGCGGCGCACCTTGTCGGCCCACACCATCAATGTGCCGAAATCGCCGACCAGTTCGGGCAGCAGCGTCTTGACCTCGCCCGCCATCACTTCGCCGGTCGATCCGTCGAGGGTGATGATGTCGCCCTCGCGCAGTTCGCGACCTGCGACGCGCAGCACGCGGGCGTTGCCGTCGATCGACAGCCCGCCGGCGCCCGAGACGCACGGGCGGCCCATGCCGCGCGCGACGACCGCCGCGTGGCTGGTCATCCCGCCGCGCGCGGTGAGGATGCCCTTCGCCGCATGCATGCCGTGGATGTCTTCGGGCGACGTTTCGACGCGGACCAGAATCACCGCCTCGCCCATCTCCGCGGCCTTTTCGGCAGCATCGGCGGTAAACATGATCCTGCCCGACGCGGCGCCGGGGCTGGCGGGCAGCCCCTTGGTCAGCACATCGCGCGGCGCGTCGGGGTCGAGCGTCGGGTGGAGCAGCTGGTCGAGTGCGCCGGGATCAACGCGGCCCACGGCTTCCTCCTCGGTGATCAGTCCCTCGGCCGCCATATCGACCGCGATCTTCAGCGCCGCCTTCGCGGTGCGCTTGCCCGACCGGGTTTGCAGCATCCACAGCGTGCCGCGTTCGACAGTGAACTCGATGTCCTGCATGTCGCGATAATGGGTTTCGAGCGTGTCGAACACTCGGCCCAGCTCGCCGAAGGTTTCCGGCATCGCCTCTTCCATCGACAGCGGTTTTGCCCCCGCCCGCTCGCGCGCGGCCTTGGTCAGATATTGCGGGGTACGGATGCCCGCAACGACATCCTCGCCCTGCGCATTGATCAGCCATTCGCCGTACCAGGCGCGCTCGCCCGTCGCGGGGTCGCGCGTGAAGGCGACGCCGGTGGCCGACGTGTCGCCCATATTGCCGAACACCATCGCCTGCACATTGACCGCGGTGCCCCATTCGGCGGGGATCGAATTCAGGCGGCGATAGACTTTCGCGCGGTCGCTTTCCCAGCTGGCGAAAACCGCGCCAACTGCGCCCCACAGCTGGTCGTTCGGTTCCTGCGGGAACGGCGCGCCGGTCTCGCGTTCGACGATCGCCTGATATTCGTTGACCAGCGTCTGCCAGTCCTCGGCCGACATTTCGGTGTCGAGGTAAAAGCCGCGATCTTCCTTGGCGATTTCCAGCGCTTCCTCGAACTCGGCATGGTCGAGCCCCATGACGACGTCGGCGTACATCTGGACGAAGCGGCGATAGCTGTCCCATGCGAAACGCGGATCGCCCGATGCTTCCGACAGGCCGACGACGGTCTTGTCGTTGAGCCCCAGGTTGAGCACGGTGTCCATCATCCCCGGCATCGACACCCGCGCGCCCGAGCGAACCGACACGAGCAGCGGGTCGGCTGGGTCGCCGAATGTCTTCCCGGTGATCCCCTCGATATGCGCGATGCCCGCGGTCACCTGTTCGATCAGGCCCGCGGGAAATTGTTCGCCATTGGCATAATAAGCGGTGCAGACGTCGGTGGTGATGATCAGGCCCGGGGGCACCGGCAGGCCGATCGATGCCATTTCGGCCAGGTTCGACCCCTTGCCGCCCAGCAATTCCTTCGAACGCTCAGCCGTCGTGGCCGCGCCGCCGAACAAATGCACCATCTTCGTCATGTGTAGCTCCTGCTGCCCCGGGGAGGAGGTTGCGGCTGGGTAGGTATGCAATCGCACTTAGTCGATTCAGTTTTGCTTCGTCCGTTCAAAGGGGCGTGGGGATCAACCCTCGATCTTTGAGAAATCGGCAACGCCATGCACCGCGCCGGTAAAGCGCGCGAGCAAACCAAGACGATAGGCGCGGACCGCTTCGTCGGGGTCGTTGACCATCACGTCGTCGAAAAAGGCGTCGATCGGCGCGCGGAGCGACGCCAGCGCGGCCATGGCATCGGTGAAGCGTTCGTCGGCGACCGCGGCGGAAGCGGCGGGTTCGGCGGCGTCGAGCGCGGCGAGAAGGGCGGCGTCATGCGCCGTCATGCTCTCCGGCGAAAGCCGGCGCCCAGAGCGTACATCCGCTGTCGTGAGTTCAGCGCCGCCCTGGGCTCCGGCGTTCGCCGGAGAACCTTGAGCCGCCTGCTTTAAAATATTCGCCGCGCGCTTATACCCCGCCAGCAAATTCGCCCCGTCATCGCTCGCCATAAACGCCTGCAACGCCTTCACTCGCGCCAGCAGCCGAACCAAATCATCCTCTCCGCCAAGCGCAAACACCGCGTCGATCAGATCGTGACGGACGCCGGCCTCCCGTTGCTGGACCTTGAGGCGGTCAAACAAAAATGCGACAATTTCGATCAACGTAGCCGCATTCTCTCGATCACGCTCAATTACGGTGACGGGCGCATCCGGCTCTAATGGCGTGCCCATTTTCGGGAAGGCAGCTTTCAGCAATGCCTGCGCGTCGCTGGGATTGGCTAGATAAGGAAAAACGCCGACCACTCTGTCAATTTTTTCACTGTTCTCCGAGAAATAAATATGGTCGAGAACTCCAAACATGCTTTTCAGCACGCCTTGGGAAAGTGAAAACCGCAGCCGATTGGTTAGAATTATAGCTGAAATAGCAATGCCGGCCCGGCGAAGCGCAAAGGGATCCTTTGAACCCGTGGGACGCTCATTGATCAAATAGAACGCAACGAGCGTATCCAGCTTATCCGCCAACGCCACAGCCACCGTCACCGGCGCGGTCGGCACGTCATCGCCCTGCCCGACCGGCTTGTAATGGTCGCGGATCGCATCGGCGACCGCATCGCCCAAACCTTCGGCGCGGGCGTAGTAGCCGCCCATCAGGCCTTGCAGTTCGGGGAATTCGCCGACCATTTCGGTGACAAGGTCGGCTTTGCACAGGCGCGCGGCGAGTTCGGCCTGGTCGGCGAGTTCTTCCGTGTTCCCCGGCGAAAGCCGGGGCCCAGGGCTGCCTGACGCTGCCGTTTGCTCTGTGCCGCTCTGGGCCCCGGCGTTCGCCGGGGAACGGTCTGTTACGATCCCCGCCTCGACCAACCACCGCGCCAGCTTCGCAACGCGCTCGACCTTGTCGGCGACCGTCCCCAGCTTCTCATGGAACGTGATCCGGTCCAGCTTCTTCGCATGGTCTTCCAACCGCGTCTTGCGATCTTGCTCCCAAAAGAAGCGCGCATCCGACAGGCGCGCCGCGAGCACCTTGCGATTGCCCGCAACAATCTCCGCCCCGCCATCGACCGCATCGATGTTCGCGGTGCAAACAAAGCCGTTCGCTAGCTTGCCCGCGGCATCGTTCACGACGAAATATTTCTGGTTCACGCGCGCCGTCAACTGGATGACCTCGGGCGGCACTTCCAGAAACGCTTCGTCGAAGCGCCCGAGCAGCGGCACCGGCCATTCGGTCAGACCGGCATTCTCGATCACCAGCCCCTCGTCCGGGACGAGCGTCAGCCCGGCGTCGGCGGCGGCCATGGCAGCGCCGTCGCGGATGATCGCCTGCCGCTCCTCATGGTCGACAATGACGTGGCAGGCGCGCAGCTTTTCGGCATAGTCAGATGCCGAGCCAATGGTGATCTCGCCCGGGCAGTGGAAGCGATGGCCACGCGTCGCATAGCCCGACGCAACCCCGCCGACCTCGCACGGAATCAATTCCTCGCCAAAGATCGCGACGATACCCGACAGCGGCCGCACCCAGCGCAGGCTTTCGCTGCTCGCGCTGTCCTTCCCCCAGCGCATCGACTTGGGCCAGGCAAAGGCGCGGACGATTGCGGGGATCGCTTCGGCCAGCACCTCGGCAGTCGCGCGGCCGGGCTTGTCGATGACAGCGAAATACACGCCGTCGCGGTCTTCGAGCTGGTCCTGCGTAAGGCCGGTCTTGCGCAGGAAACCTTCGAGCGCCTGCGGCGGCGCGCTGCTGCGCGGGCCTTTGAGCTCTTCGCTGACCGCGGCGGTCGCGTCGGGCAAACCCTTGGCGATCAGCGCGAGGCGACGCGGGGTCGACCAGATGGTGAGATCGCCGACATCGATGCCCGCGGCCGCCATCTGCGCCCGGAATAACTTGTCGAGCTCGGCGCGCGCGCCGGCCTGCATCCGCGCGGGGATCTCTTCCGAGCGCAGTTCGAGAAGGAAGTCGGTCATGCCAAAACCTCCGATCCCCAAACCCCGTTCGCATCGAGCGAAGTCGAGATGCCGCGAAGGACAGCGCTAAGCCGCTGCGTGTCTCGACTTCGCTCGACACGAACGGAGAAGAGGACGGCGGAACTACGACAGGCCATCACAGCGTCCACCCCGGATATTTCGCGGTCCATGCGTCCGACTGGCTGTCGATCCACGCCTTGCAGCTCCCCTTCGCGAGGTCGCGGACGCGGGCCATGTAGTTGGCGCGTTCCTGGACGCTGATCACGCCGCGCGCCTGGAGCAGGTTGAACAAATGGCTCGCCTCAATCGCCTGGTCATAGGCCGCCAGCGGCACGTTCGCGGCGATCGCACGCTGGCATTCGGCCTCGGCCGCCTTGAAGCCCGCAAACAGGCTGTCGGTGTCGGCGACCTCGAAATTCCATTTCGAGAACTGCCGTTCATTCTCCAGAAACACATCGCCATAGCTGACCCCCGAAACGTCGCCGACCGGGTCGGAAAAGCGCAGGTCGTACACATTGTCGACATTCTGGATATACATGGCGAGCCGTTCGAGCCCGTAGGTTAGCTCGCCCGCGACGGGCTTGCAGTCGAAACCGCCCATCTGCTGGAAGTAGGTGAACTGGGTGACTTCCATGCCGTCGCACCAGACTTCCCAGCCCAGCCCCCACGCGCCCAGTGTCGGGCTTTCCCAGTCGTCCTCGACGAAGCGGATGTCGTGGAGCAGCGGGTCGATGCCGATCGCGGCCAGCGAGCCCAGATATTGTTCCTGCAGGTCGGCGGGCGACGGCTTCAGGATCACCTGATACTGGTAATAATGCTGGAGCCGGTTCGGGTTCTCGCCATAACGGCCGTCGGTCGGGCGACGGCTGGGCTGGACATAGGCGACATTCCACGGCTCGGGGCCGAGGCTGCGCAGCGTTGTCGCCGGGTGAAATGTCCCCGCTCCAACGCGCATGTCATAGGGTTGCAGGATCGCGCAGCCGCGGGCGCCCCAATAGGCGTGCAGCGTCAGGATGATGTCCTGAAAGCTCAAGGATTTCGTCTCCGCCGCGTCGGCCACTATTCGCTCTTTCGCAGGTGCAACAAGTGTCGCTGCCCTTGGCGCAGGGCGCGTGCAGGGTCAAGGCGCGTGCGGCGTGGATGTTAGCGAAAGTGCCGCGCAGCGCGTCATTTCGGAGCGATGTAAGGTCTTGTTGACACAGTCAGCGAATCATGTCATTTAGTCATGGACACATGACATACGGTCAGTGTCGCCTGACAACGGGATCGATGATGAACAACCAGTTGAAGGTGCTGCGCGCGATGCGGAACTGGAGCCAGGCCGAACTGGCCGACCGGCTCGACGTTTCGCGGCAGGCGGTGAACGCGATCGAGACGGGAAAGTACGACCCGTCGCTGCCGCTCGCGTTCAAACTGGCGCGGCTGTTCGCGATGCCGATCGAGGAGATTTTCGATGATGGCCATGAAGGACATGACGATGGTGAATGAACCGCAAGGCACGCACCCGCGCCCCGGCGTGCTGTGGCCGACAGTCATCATATTGGGCACCGTATTCCTGATGGGCGGCGTTGCCGGTTATCTCGACGCGCATCGCGCCGATGGCGGCGACGGCCCTTCCGGGCTGGTCGCGGGCGGGCTTGTCCTGTTGGCCGGCACTGTCGTGATGTGGCTGTACCTTCGCCGTTTCGGCGCCTTCTGGCAGGGTTGGTCGCGCCGCAAACGGCTCTATACCGCCAGCGTTGCGGGATCGGGACTGCTCGGTTTCGTCACGGCCATATTGCTCCGCAGCGGCCAGTCGGACGTCACGGCCGACCCTTTTTTCAGCAACAGCGCCCTGTCACCACAGATTGCGATCGGGTTGGCGTTGCTCTGGGGTGTCGGTATCTCGATCGCGATATTTATCTATCAGCGGACGATCGATGATCATGAACAGCGCGCCTATTTGTGGGCGGGGCTGGCAGGATATTATGCCTTTGTGATCCCGGCTCCGATGTGGTGGGTGCTTTCCCGCGCCGACCTGGCTCCGCCGGTTAATGCCATGCTGCTGTTCTTGCTCACCGTCGCGGCCAACGCTCTCGTATATATGTGGCTCAAATTTCGATAATCACTTTCCCTCTCCCCTTCTCCACCCCCTCCGGCCATAAGTGCCATAGACAAAAGGACATTTCCCGATGAAAAAATGGTTCAAGATGCTCGCCGCCACCTGCGCCGTCATCCCCTTTGCGCAATGCGCGGTGCTGCCGGGCAGCAATGTCGCCGCCGCTGCCGAACCCGCTCCGGTTGCCGCGACCCCCGCGCTGACCGACGCCGATCCGGCGCTGTGGGTGGTCAAGGATGAGGACACCACCATCTATCTGTTCGGCACCGTCCATGTGCTCAAGCCAGGCCTCAGCTGGTTCGACGAGGCAGTGAAAGACGCGTTCGACAAGTCGGACGAGATGATGCTCGAACTGGTGTTGCCCGAAGATCAAGCCGCGGTGGCCAAGACGATGATGCCGCTGGCGATGGACACCACCGGCAAGACCATCCCCTCGCGCCTGACCCCCGAGCAGCTCAAGGCCTACCAGGCGGCGCTGGTGAGCGTCGGGGTCCCGGCCAATGCCTTTGACAGCTTTGAACCCTGGTTTCCCGCGATGACGCTGTCGGTGCTGCCGCTCACCAAGCTGGGCTATGACCCCGAACAGGGCGCCGAAAAGCAGCTGACCAAATTTGCCAAGGACAGCAGCAAGCCGGTCGCGGGGCTGGAAACGCTCGAAGAACAGCTCGGCTTTTTCGACAAACTGCCCGAAACGCAGCAGGTTGCGTTCCTGAATGCGGTGGTCAAGGACATCGACAAGCTGGGGCCGATGCTCGACAAGATGGTCGGACTGTGGGCGAAGGGCGATCCCGACGGCTTGGCGGTCACGATGAATGAAAGCATGGCGGCGACCCCGGAACTCGCCCAGGTTTTGCTCTATGATCGCAACGCGCGGTGGGCCGACCAAATCAAGACGCGGATGGACAAGCCAGGCACGGTATTTATCGCGGTTGGCGCCGGGCATCTGGCGGGCGAAAAAAGCGTGCAGGATTATCTCAAGGACCGCGGCCTGACCGCCACGCGGATCGCGTATTGAGGATAAAACCCACTCTTGCCGGCCATTGGGGTCGCCGCTTTGCGGCGGCCCTTTTGCCGTTGCTGCTCTGCGGGTGCGGGGCCGACAAACCCGACTCGCCGGCGCGACCGGCGATGTGGCTGGTGCAGGATGACGATACCCGTATCTATCTGCTCGGTACAATGCACGCGCTGCCGCGCGGGACCGACTGGGACGATGGCGCGGTGGCAAAGGCGATTGCGGCGTCCGACGCGCTGATGATGGAATTGTCGCCGCGCGAACTGGCGGCGGCGGGCGCGATGTTTCAGACACTGGCATCGCGTCCGGCGCCGCTGCCAATCGAAGCGCGGCTGTCCGGCGCCGCGCTGGCCCGCTACCGCGCGCTGGAGGCGAGCGGCGGCGCACTGGGCGGCGACACGCTCGACGATTGGGCCGTGATGATCCTGATCGGACAGCGCGCCGCGCGCGCGGCCGCCCTGTCGCCCGCGGCCGGGGTCGAAAAGCAACTGACGGACATTTTTGAGGCGGCGGACAAACCGATCGGCGGGCTGGAATCTGCGCGCAGCCAGCTGATGCTGTTCGAAAATCTCGACGCGCCGACCCAGCGCGCGCTGCTGACCCGCGCCGCCGCGGGCGCCGACGATGCCGTTGCCCGGGTCACCGCCCTGACCGCCGCCTGGCGCCGCGGCGATGTTGCGGCGCTGGAACGCATGATCAACGAGGATGTCGACGCCGTTCCCGCGGCGCGCCAAGCGATCATCACCGACCGCAATCACCGCTGGGCGGCATGGGCGCAAAACAGGCTGAAACAGCCCGGCACGGTGCTGATGGCGGTCGGCGCCGGACATCTGATTGGAGCTGACGGCGTTCCGGCGATTCTCGAGACCAAGGGGATGAGGGTGACGCGGGTGCAGTGATTTGGGGTCGAGGAGCGGGCCGCCATCGTCCTGTTTCGGTTCCGTCGCGTAAATCGTCAGCGGCTCCAGCCTTCGCAAGGGCGACGGCTGGAGCATTGTGCGCTAAATCTGCACCATAGGCAAATCCGTTCGTGCTGAGCTTGTCGAAGCACCGTCCTTCTTCTTTCGACGCCAAAAGAAAGAACGGCCCTTCGACAAGCTCAGGGCAAACGGCTCCTATTTTGCGCACGACGCTCTAATTCCGGTTAGTCACTATCGTTTGTCGCTTTCGTCGTCGCGGCGGAGGCCAGGATCTCGCCGGTGCGTCATGACGATAGGGTGAGATCCCGGCCTCCGCCGGGATGACGATGAAAACGACGGCTGGTTCTGGTCGTTCGAAGACTGTCCGTCCAGCTCGCACCAACCTAGATCAGCCAGCGCTCAGGCCGCCATGCGCAGGCGGTTCCGCCCCTCGCGCTTCGCGGTATACAGTGCCTTGTCGGCGCGCTGGAGCAGGTCTTCGATGCTGGCCTCGCCGGCAAAGATCGCCAGTCCGATGCTGACCGTCACCGCCGGTAAACCTGCGGCAACGCCTTCGGCGTCGGCATGGACCGCCTTGCGCACCCGCTCGGCAACCAGTTCGGCGGACAGCGCGCTGCGGCCTTGCAGGATGCAGACAAACTCCTCGCCGCCATAGCGGCCGACCATGTCGTCGTCGCGCAGCGATGCTTTCGCTCGTTGGCCGACGCGGCGGATCACCTCGTCGCCCGCGGCATGGCCATGCTGATCATTGATCGCCTTGAAATGGTCGATGTCGAAAATCGCGACCGCCAACGGGGCGCCGTCCTGTACGGCCCGGCGAAGCGCCTGATCGAGGAATGCCAGCGTATGACGCCGGTTGGGCAGGCCGGTCAGCATGTCGGTGTTGGCGATCCGTTCTGCCGCGCTGCGCGCCGATTCCAGAATGCGCGCGTTTTCGACCGTGTCGGTCACATCCTGGACTGTCCCGAAAATGCCGACCGCTTTGCCGCGGCGCCCCTTTTCGATCGACCCGTGCGATTTGACATAGCGGATTTCCCCGTCGGCGCGCCGGATCCGTCCCTGAAACACAAAGGGCTCGCCGGAACGGACCGCCTCTTCCAGCGCCTTGCGTACCGCCACCCGGTCGTCGGGCAGATATTGTTCAACGCTGTAATCCACATCGACTGGCATCCCGGGTTGCAACCCGTGGACGCGATACGTCTGATCTGACCATGTGATCGTCCAGCCAACCAGATCGACACGCCAATGGCCGACCAGTGCCGCCGCCTCGGCCTGGAGCAGCCAGCGATTGCTTTGTTCCAGCCGTCTGGCCAGCCGCCGCTGAACCACCAGCAACGCCGCCAGCGGCAGCGCGATGAACAACATCGTCACCAGATAGAATTGCAGGAACAGCACCTCGACCTTTTGGCCCTGGTCCATCGCCGCGATCGGGCCATAGCCCTGGCCGGTCAGCAGCGACGCGATGATGGCCACGATCAGCATCCCCGCGGCGGCGCCAAATGGTCCCAGTCGATAGGCCGCCACGATCACCGCAACGCATGGGAGGAAGGTGACCGGGAAATCCGACTGGGCGAACGACGCGCCGGTGATAAAGGCGGCGATGGTCAACAGCGCGATGCCTTCCAACTTCATCGCCGTTGACGCGTTGTTCAGTGCGTTCGACCCGACCATCCGCGCCAGCATCACGATCGGCGGGGTTACAATCAAAATTCCCAGCCCGACCGTTGTCATCCACGACAGCAGGAAATCAAAGCCATTGCCGGTCAACAGCGTTGCGATAACGGCGCTCGCGGCGCTGGCGATCAGCGCTGCGATGCAAAAACGACCGACGGCGCGCGGTGCCATGAACGACATTTCGCCCGCGTCATGACGCCGCACCAGCCACAGCGCGATGATCGCCTCGGCCGTGTTCGCGACGGTATAGGCGGCAGCCGCCGCAGCGGGGACCCCTTCGATCATGTTCGCGCCCACGCTGGCGCCCGCCATGGCCACGAAGGCGACAATGCGCTGCCGCGACGGCATCAACAGTAATAACGCCAGGAAATAGCCGCTCGGCGGCCAGACGGCGGCGATATTGTCCGCGCCCTTGGTCGCGTAAAGCGACAGGCTTGCCAGCAGGAAATAGCCGGTAGCGGTCAAAAGAAACCAGAAAACCGCCTCGACTCGGGGGGACAGGGGCCGGGTCATCGGTCCAACTAACCGAAAAGAGGGAAAGAAACCGCTAACATCTGGCCATTGCCCCTCACCCCCGTGTTCTGACCCCTGTCCGCTGGCCCCCGCCGCGCGATCGGTTTGCGTCGGCGCTCAGTCGATCCCGCCAAAGGTCAACCCGACCACATTGTCGACCATCGCTTCGTCCCACTCCAGCCGCCGGTCGAGGATCAACATGGCCAGACCATGGACCAGCGCCCAAGCATGCAACGCCGCGGTATCGGGATTTTCGACCCCAGGCAACGCCTCCCCCACGCCGGCCCGCAACAGATTATAGGCCACTTCGCCGCCGTCGCCACCAACTTTGGCGTGGCGTGCCGACATCTGCCGGGTGAAGCTGAGACGGAACAGCGCCGGTTCGTCGTGGGCAAAGCGGACATAGGTGATCCCCGTCGCCTTGAACCCATTGCGCCCGCCGCCCGCTTTCAGCCACGCCTGCGCCTGCCGCGCCCCCAGCCGCCGCAGCCCTTCGTCGGCAAGCGCGTCGAGCAGCGCCTCCTTGTCGGGAAAATGGCGGTACAATGCGGTGGCGCTGACCCCGACGTCGCGCGCGAGGGCGCGCAGCCCCAATTCGCCATCGTCGCCCGCCTCTAGCCGTTTCAGTCCCGCCGCAATCACCGCCGCGCGCAGGTCGCCGTGGTGATAAGCGCCCGCCGCCTTCGCGCCGTCGCTTTTTATGTTGACACTGTTATCTTGTTCGATCATGTTGTCACCGTAAACATTCCGAGTCGCCAGCGCAATCCCCTCCACGCTGTCCGCCACTTTCGCTACCATCCGTAAGGAGCATCACCATGGCAAGCAATGTCGAAACCCTGATCCGCGGCGCCGTCGTCAAAGGCATCGGCAAGGTCGCCGATTTCAACCGCAAGCGCCTGCCCCGCCCGACCGACGCGCACCCCTATCTGACCGGCATCCACCAGCCGATGACCGAGGAACTGACGCTGGAACAGCTGCGCGTCGAGGGCACAATCCCCGCGGCGCTGTCCGGCCGCTATCTGCGCAATGGCCCCAACCCGGCTGTCGCACCCGATCCCGCCAGCTATCACTGGTTCAGCGGCGCGGGAATGGTGCATGGCATCCGCATCGAGGGCGGCAAGGCCGATTGGTACCGCAACCGCTGGGTCCGCGGCACCGAAGCGTGTGCAGTGTTGGGCGAGCCTATCCCTCCCGGCCCGCGCGAAGATCGCAACGATGCGCCGAACACCAATGTCGTCGGCCTGGCCGGTCGGACCTTCGCAATCGTCGAAGCCGGGGGCAAACCGGTCGAGCTGGATTATGAACTGCGCACCATCGCGCACAACCCCTTCGACGGGACGCTGGTCGGCGCCTATACCGCGCATCCCCACCACGACCCGTTCACCGACGAGGTCCATGCGATCACCTATCGCGGCGACGAGCCAAACAAGGTCTGGCACGTCGTGCTCGACAAGGACGCCCAAGTCATCCGCGAAGAGGCGATTGCGGTCAGCGACGGCCCGTCGATCCACGACTGCGCGATCACCGCAAATTACGCGCTGGTGTTCGACCTGCCGGTCACCTTTTCGATGAAGCTGCTGCTCGCGGGCTATCGCTTCCCCTATGCGTGGAACGACGCGCACCCCGCGCGCGTGGGCCTTCTTCCGCGGAAGGGCCGCGGCGACAGCATCATCTGGGTGCCGGTCGAGCCCTGCTATGTTTTTCACCCCGCCAATGCGTATGAGACCGCGGACGGCAAGGTGATCGTCGATGTGGTGGCGCACGAGACGATGTTCGCCAGCTCAAAGCGCGGCCCCGACAGCGAGCGGTCGCGGATGGAGCGCTGGACGATCGATCCGGCGGCCGGCACGACGACGCGCGCCGTCATCCACGATCATCCGCAGGAATTCCCGCGCTATGACGAGCGGCTGACGACGCAGCCCTATCGCTATGTCTATTCGGTCGCGCTCCCCGACCGGACGACCACCGAGATGGAGATCGGCGACACAAGGCTGTTCCGCCACGATTTGCAGGCCGGCACGACCGCGGTCCATGATTTCGGTCCCGGCCGCCATCCCGGCGAGTTCGTCTTTGTCCCGCGCCGCGCCGACGGCGCCGAGGATGACGGTTGGTTGATCGGACTGGTCGTCGACATGAACGACGAAACCACCGCGCTGGTCATCCTGAACGCCGACGATTTTACCGGGTCACCGCAAGCTGTCGTTCACCTGCCGCATCGGGTTCCGCCGGGGTTTCACGGGAACTGGGTGGCGGACTGACCGTCCCGCGGCGCGCCATCAGCGCCTCGGTGACGCGCAGCGAGCGTTCATTGTCGACATCGATCGCGGTCGCCCCGCTGCTGATCAGCAGCGGGGCGATTTCGACCTTCATGTGCCGCGAAATGCGTGTGAAAATATGGTGGATCGGTCCCATGCCGAAGCGGAAGCGCAGCAGGTTGATCAGACCGAACGCCTGCATCACGCGCAAAGGCTTTTTGACGAATTGGCCGCCGCCGCGAAACGCCTCGGTCGCTTTCAGTGCACCGGGATGGCCGATCCAATAGGCGTTGCAGTTGGACACCGCGACGTCGGAAAATTCATAGAAGCGGCGCTGCCCCTCGGGATGCACCGCCAGCACATCCTCGCGCCGCGCCAGCGTCACCCCCGCCTCCGCGTCGAGGCGGGCGGCCTCGGCGCTGATCTCGGCGATCGTCTCTGGCGTCAACAGGCAGTTGTCAGCGGTCGTGATCAGTAGAGGAAAGCGGGCAACACCCGCGACCGCGAGGACCGAATCTGCCAGATTGTCGGCAGCGGGGACGATGATCAGGCGGTCGCCCAAGGACTGGATCACCGATTCGGGCAGGTCGGCGAGCAGGGCAGGATGATGGGTCGACACGAAAATCTGTTTCGCCTGCCCGGCCGCGGCGCTGTCGAGCACATGCGCGATCATCGGGCGCCCGGCGACGGGAACCAGGCATTTGTCAGCGACCCCATGTGCGGCGGCCAACGCATCGATGGCGCCCGCGCGTCGGCCCGCGAGGATCAGGATCGAGCCGATCATGCGGCGTCGCGCCGCGCCATCGCCGGGACGATCTGGCGGATCATGCTCTCGGCAACAATGGTTTCAATAAGCGTTGCATGGGTGAAGCCCGCAATAGTGGCCGAGCGCGAAAATAATTTTTCGGACCACAGGTTGCAGTTAAGATTCACTTCCAGAAGGCGCACGTCGCCGGTCGCCTGATCGACCCGGAATTCGAAGCGGCCATAATCGAAGGGACGAAAGACATCCGCCATGCGGCGGGTATATTCGACGACCTGCCGACTGATCAGCGGGTCATCGAAGCGTTTGATAGAATAGCCGACATTGCCAACCAGATCGCGCTTTTCCTGATAGGTGCGCAATTGTGTCGGATCGTCCTGCTCGAAAATCATCATCGGCAGCATCGCGGGTTCGCCGTCCAGCGTGATGACCGGCACCTCGATGTCGCTGCCGTCGATAAAGGGTTCGACGATCGCATCATGGTCGAGCGCGTGGATCTCGGCAATTGCCTGCGCCAGTTCGACGCGGTTATGCGCGTCGCGGACGCCCCATGACGCCGAACTGTTGTTCGGCTTGATCACCCAGCGCCGCGCGGGCGGGCAGCGCGCCACATCGACCGGTGCGCCGCGGCGGAACAAGGCCCAGGGCGCGGTGGGTACACCGCGCGCCGCGGCCTCCAGCTTGGTCAGATGCTTGTCGTCGGACAGCCCGCGAACGATGGGCGACGCGCCCAGATATGGAATGTCATGTCGGTTGCAAAGCAGCGGGATCAGCATTTCCGAATTGAAGAAGCCGCCCCGGTTGAGCAGCGGAAACACGAAGTCGGCGGCGGGCCGATCGAATAGCAAGGCGTAGTCATCAGCGATCAAAAGCTTGATGCCCAACCCCTCCAACGTTTCGCGCATCTCGCGGTGGTAAAGCGCATGGTTGCCGTCATCGGCATGAAGCCCCCCGGTCCAGCGGGCGTGCTTGGCGATGAACAACAGGCGCTGTGTTTCGCGCAGGCGATCGGGCAGCCGGGTCGGCGCGAGGTCGGTCGTTTTCATGCGCCGCATCGACCACGCCAAGGTTGCGCGGCCATGACGAATTGGTGACGATGGATGACCGCAAACTGAAAGGTCAATGTCATCTTTAGAATAAACTGTTGTTCTAGGGTGATTTATTTATCGCTACGCCGATGCGGCAGCGTGGTTCGGCCGACCGCAAAGCCGATGCGTTCGTCCGATGAATCATCGCCAAATCTTCGTCGCGCCGCCGGACGGCCACGGCTCGTCGCGGAAATCCGCCATCAGGCGCAGCGCTTTTCCGACGCAGTTCGTTTGTCCTTCACTATGATGAAGAATATCGCCCTCTCCCGCCCCGCCACGAGCGCGATTGCCGCGTTTCTGGTCCTGTCCACCCCGGCCGCTTTCGCGCAGGAAGCGCCCTCGATCACGATGACCCCGCCGATCGCCGCGCCCACGGCTCCGGCGCCCCAAACCCCGCCAACCGTCGCTGAACCGAGCGCACCCGCACCGATCGCCGTGCCGCAGACCGCGCAGACCCCGGCACCGGCGCCCGTAATCCGCGTGCCGCTCGATATCGCGCCCGCTGAAACCACCCCCGCGCCCCGCGCAGCCGAGCGTGCAGAAGCGCCCGCCCCCGCTGCGCAGCGCACGCGCTCGACTTCCGCCGCTCCTGTAGCGGCTGCTCCGGTCGCAGCGACCGTTGCTGAAACTGCACCGGCTGCCGAATTGGCGCCGATCGCCGCTCCGATGGCGGCGCCTGCCGACCCGGTGACCACGACCACGCCAACGCCCGCTGAAACGGCGACAGCTACGGGCGGCGAGTTTCCTTGGGAGATCGCCGGTGGCGCCGCTGCACTGCTGCTCGTCGGTGGTATCGGTCTGGCATTTGCCCGCCGTCGTCGTCACGCCGACAACGAAACTGCGCATGACGCGGTCGTTCATGACGCGACCGTCCAGCGTTTCGAGCCCATTGCTGCAAGCGCTCCGGTCGCCAGCGATGCCCAGCAGTGGGTGAGCCCGGCCTACGCGCCGCGCACCCCCGAAACCGTGGCCCCGCGCACGACTCCCGCTTTCGCGGCAGCTCCGAGCGGCAGCATGGGACGCCATGAAGCAATGGCGATGGCCGGCCCCACGCCCGAAAATCCGTTTGCGACGCTGTCGAAGCGCCTGAAGCGCGCGCGTTTCCTCGATCGGCAGGAGCGCATCGCATATGAGCAGACGCTTGGCGCGCAGAAGGATATGGTGCGCAAGCCGGTCAGTGCTTGGGAAATCGCACAGCGTCCTGCCCCGGCGACGCAGCAACAGGATGTGCGCCGTCCCGAACCGGCCCGTGCGCGCACAAGCTTCCGTCCGGGCTATTCGAGCAACTAAGCGCCCAGGACAAACGCGCGGTGGTCCCCTCACCGCAAAAAAAGGGCGGTGCCTCGCGGCGCCGCCCTTCTATTTATCAGAAGCCGGCCGGATGAACCGACCGGATCCGCAAACTGATTACTTCAGTTCGACGGTACCGCCAGCGGCGAGGATCTTGGCCTTCAGCTCTTCAGCTTCTGCCTTGTTCACGCCTTCCTTGATGGCCTTCGGCGCACCTTCGACAAGTGCCTTGGCTTCGCCAAGACCCAGGCCGGTGATCGCGCGGACTTCCTTGATGACGTTGATCTTGTTGCCGCCGTCACCCGTCAGGATGACGTCGAATTCGGTCTGCTCTTCAGCAGCCGGACCAGCAGCGGCGGCAGCCGGAGCAGCAGCAACAGCAGCGGCAGCCGAAACGCCCCACTTTTCTTCGAGCATCTTCGACAGGTCAGCCGCTTCGAGGACGGTCAGTGCCGACAGTTCTTCAACGATCTTTGCAAGATCAGCCATGTTCATTCTCCATCAGAACCGGGATATCCCGGCAGTAAGGTTTAAAGTTAGTTCGAAATCACGCTGCTTCTTTGGCGGCATATGCGCCAAAAACCCGCGCCAGCTGGCCAGCCGGGGCTGCGGCAATCTGCGCAACCTTGGTAGCCGGAGCCTGCACCAGACCGATGATCTTGGCGCGCAGCTCGTCGAGCGAGGGAAGCGAAGCCAGCGCTTTGACGCCATTCACGTCGAGCACCACGTCGCCCATGCCGCCGCCAACGATTTCAAGCTTGTCGTTGGTCTTGGCAAATTCCACCACGATCTTGGCTGCCGCGACCGGGTCGGTCGAGGTTGCAAGCGCGGTGGGGCCGGTCAGCAGATCGCTGATCCCGCCGTAGGACGTGCCGTCGAGCGCGATTTTGGCAAGACGGTTCTTCGTGACGCGAAAGTCGGCTCCTGCGTCGCGCATTTGCTGGCGCAGCACCGTCGACTGAGCGACGGACATGCCGAGGTTGCGGACGACCACAACCGAGGCAGCTGATGCCAGCGTAGCGTTCAGCGAGGATACGGCTTCGGCCTTTTCCGTACGATCCATGCCTATACTCCACTCTGTGCCCGGATGCGCAAGACGCCGAAACGCTTGGCGCCGCCGGGCGGCTAACACACGCAAAGCCGGAGACGAGCCAAGGCTCACCCGTCATTGCGCAACGATGTCCGAAGGGGTCGGTCAAGACGCGTCGCCTGAACGTGCAGGCGGGCGACCGAAAAAGACTGTTCCCCGTCTCGGCTGGAAATTAAGCAGGGCCAATCCCCTGCACCAACTGTCTCGGACGGAATTGCCGCAAGCGAACCTGCGGCAACACGAGGGCGCTATTAGCCGGAAACGACGGGAAGTCAAGGCGCGCTGCTTCCCCTTGCCGTGGGCAGGCCACGCCATCATATCATGGCACGGAACGCGGTCGATCGAAACCACGTTTATGCCGACGTAAACCCCGCGAAAGGATGTCCATGACCCAGCCCCAAGGCCTGCTTTGCCCGACCTGCCGTGTGAATCTGACGATGTCGGAGCGTCAGGGGATCGAAATCGATTATTGCCCGCAATGCCGCGGCGTGTGGCTGGACCGCGGCGAGCTCGACAAGATTATCGAGCGCAGCGAAGCGGTCGCCGCCCCTGCTCAGCGCGCGTCGGCACCGCCGCCTCCGCAGCAGCAGCAGCCCTATCAGCAGCCGCCGCAGTATCGCGAGCATGGCCATGACGACCGCTATTACGGCAGCAAGCCGTACAAGAAAAATTACAAGAAGAGTTTCTTGAGCGAGCTGTTCGACTGAGCTGAACAATCCTCCCTGTGGCGGAGCGATGGGAGGTGGCAGCGGCGTAACCGCTGACGGAGGGGCTTTGGCGCAACCGTCGTCGCCCCTCCACCATCCGCTCCGCGGACGGTCCCCCTCCCCATCGCTTCGCGACAGGGAGGAATTCAATCAGCCCACCACCGCATTGCGCCGGGCGTAGAGGAAATAGACCCCCAGCCCGACGATGTTCCACACCAGGAACCACAGCTGCGTCTGCATCGGCAGGCTGAAGAACAGGTAGATGCAGCCGAACACAGCGATGCCGCCGATTACCCACGGCATCGGGGCGCGAAAAGTGCGCGGGGCGTCGGGGGCGCGGACGCGCATGATCAGCATGCAGATCGACACGGCGGTGAACGCCGCGAGTGTTCCGGCATTGGCGAGCGCGGCGAGTTCGCCGAGCGGGATGAAGCCCGCGAGCACGGCAACGACGATGGCTGTAAAGATGGTGATGCGCACCGGGGTACCGCGCGAGGACAGGGTCGCGAGGCTCGCGGGCAGCAAACCGTCGCGCGCCATGGTGAAGAATATGCGGCTCTGGCCATAGAAGAAGGCGAGGATCACGGTGGGTAGCGCGATGATCGCCGACACCGCTAGATATTGCGCGGCGAGCGGGCTGCCGAGTTCGCGCAGGATCAGCGCCAGCGGTTCGGGGCTGTTGGCGAAGCGGGTGTAGGCAATGGCGCCCACCGCGGCGACCGCAACCGCGATATAGATGACGACGCAGACGAACATCGACCCGACGATTCCGATTTTCAGATCGCGGTCGGGATTGCGGGTTTCCTCGGCCGCAGTCGCGATCGCGTCGAAGCCGTAGAAGGCGAAAAAGATGATCGCGGCGGCGGCCATGACCCCGCGCTCGACGCCATCCGGCCCCATATGCTTGGCAAAGCCATAGGGGCTGAACGGTTCGAGATTGGCAGCATTGAACGCGGGCAGCGCGACGGCGACAAAGATCACCAGCGCCAGCACCTTGACCAGTACGAGGATGGCGTTGAGCGTCGCGCTTTCGCGCGTACCGACGAGCAGCAGCCCCGCGACCACCGCGATGATCGCGATCGCGGGCAGGTTGACGATACCGCCAAGCTCCGGCCCCTGCATCAGCGCCATCGGGACGCCCGCCCAGGCTTCGAGCAAGGGCGCGGCATAGCCCGACCAGCCAACCGCGACCGCGCTGACCACGAGCGAATATTCGAGGATCAGGCTCCACCCGACGACCCAGCCGATGAGTTCGCCGATCACGACATAGGAGTAGGTGTAGGCGCTGCCGGAGGCGGGGATCATCGTTGCCATTTCGGCATAAGCGAGCGCGGCGCAGGCGCAGATCAGGCCCGCGATACCGAAGGCGAGGATGACCGCTGGACCAGCCTTGTCGGCCCCGACGCCGATCAGGGTCAGGATGCCGGTGCCGACAATCGCCCCGACGCCGAGCGCGATCAGATGCGGCCAGCCGAGTGTGCGGGCGAGCCCGTGCCCCTCCTGCTTTTCCGGAACGATCGGCTTACGGCGCAGCAGGCTGTCAGACATGGGGACCCCTCTCCTAAAGGAAAAAATTTTTCCTGCCGTTTAGGCCGGTGTGACATGAGCGCAAGATGCGCCGTGAGAATCGCGTGAAACGACGGCTTCGGAGTGGCAAGCGGGCGGGTCCATGAAGATCGCTACCCGGCATTGCGGACGATCCAGCCAGCGCGCAGCGCAAGCATCGCGGCGAGCGCGACCGCGAGCGCATAGGCCAGCAACGGCGACCAGATGACCGCGCGCGCCCCGAGGAGTGCGCCGCCGACAAGCGCCGCCCACAGACCAAGGTGGTGGAGCCAGCGCCGATCGCCCTCGCCGCGCAAGGCATTGGCAATCTTTTGCCCCATCTGGACCAGCGTGCCGGTCATATAAGTGACCCCGATCACCGCGCCATCGCGGCCCGAGATCGCGGCGTTGGCAACGCCCATTGCCAGCGCGAGCGACAGGATCGCCGCCCACGCCTCGCCGTCGAGCCGCAGCAGGGTCGCGATCGCAAGCAAGATGGTGACGCCGAGCAATACCGCGGGCGTACGCCGCCGTCCAGCATGGGCGCCAACCAGCGACCCCGCCACCACTCCGACGACAAACACCGCGATGATGATCGCGGCGACCAGTGCGGCGTGCTGCCCCTCGGCCAGCCCGACCGCGAGCCGGGTCGAATTGCCGGTCATGAACGAGACGAAAAAGCCCGCCGATTCGACGAAGCCGATCGCGTCGACAAACCCGGCGAGGATGGCGACCCCGATAGCGAGCAGCTGATGCGAGGGGTCGAAGCGGATCATGCGATCAGAGCAGCCGCTCGATGGCTTCGGCGAGCTTGGCATCGCGCTCCGACAAGCCGTCGGCATCGTGCGTCGTCAGCAGGATGTCGACGCGGTTATAGACGTTCGACCATTCGGGGTGATGATCCATTTTTTCGGCGATGATCGCGACGCTGGCCATGAAGCCGAACGCCTGCGCGAAATCGTCGAAGGTGAAACGGCGGGTGATCGCGTCGCGGGTCGGTTCGTGCGTCCATGCGGGGAAACGCGCGAGCAAGGCGGTGCGGGCTTCGTCGTCGAGTTTCTGGACCATGAATTTTCTCCCGCTGGTAAAGGCCGTGCCGCCGCCATAAGGAAGGGCGCGATGACCGACAAGCCTGCCCTGCCAGCCGGATGGACCGGAACCGCCCCCGATGCCGACGCAATGTTCGCGATGGCCGAAGTCGCGCTCGACACCATGCCCGCCGTGTTTCTGCCGCATATTCAGGGCGTGGTGATCGCGATCGAAGAATTTGCCGATGACGAGGTGCTGAAATCGCTCGACATCGAGCATCCCTATGACCTGACCGGGCTGTACGAGGGGCGGCCGCTGACCGAGCGCAGTGTCAGCGAAAGCGGCGGGATGCCCGACCGGGTGACGCTGTACCGCATTCCGATATTGGTCGAATGGATCGAGACCGGCGAGCGGCTCGACCGGCTGGTGCGGCATGTGCTGATCCACGAGATCGGGCATCATTTCGGATTTAGCGACGATGATATGCACGCGCTGGAAGATATGGCGTGAGCGATCTGCTGCGGCTCGATGGCGTGGCGTGCATCCGCGGCGACCGGCTGCTGTTTGAAAATCTGTCGCTGGCGCTGGCGCCCGGCGACGCGCTGTGGCTTCGCGGGCCCAATGGCACTGGCAAGTCGAGCCTGATCCGGTTGGCCGCAGGGCTGCTACGCGCCGCGGCGGGAACGATCGAGCGCCGCGGGCGCTGCGCGCTGATCGACGAAGCCTCGGCGCTCGACGCCGAACTGCCGCTGCGCCGCGCGCTCGATTTCTGGGCGCGGGTCGATACCGTCGATGGCCATGCCGTCGACCGCGCGATGGCGGCGATGGCGCTGGCGTCGCTGAGCGAGGTGCCGGTGGCGATGCTGTCGACCGGGCAGCGCAAGCGTGCCGCGATGGTGCGCTTGATCGCCAGCGGGGCGCCGATCTGGCTGCTCGACGAGCCTGCGAACGGGATGGACGATGCGGCGCAGGCGCGGCTGGTGGCGGCGATTGCGGCGCACCGGGCGAATGGGGGGACGGTGTTGCTGGCGTCGCATTTTGCGTTGGGGGTCGATGATCTGGCGGAGCTGGACATGGGGGCGTTGGCGTGAACATGCCTGCGCCTCAATCCGTTTGCCCTGAGCTTGTCGAAGGGCCGTTCTTTCTTTTGACGCCGAAAAGAAGAACGGTGCTTCGACAAGCTCAGCACGAACGGGTTTGGGGGATCCTAGGCAGGAGAACGTGGCCATGACCACCCTCCTCGCCCTGTTCTGGCGTGACCTGCGGCGGGCGTGGGGCAGCGGGGCGCTGTGGTTGCCGGTGCTGTTTTTCCTGCTCGTCGCGACCGCCTTTCCCTTTGCCGTCGGTCCTGACGCGCCGTTGCTGCGGCGCGCGGGTGGCGGGATGGTGTGGGTCGCGGCGTTGCTGGCGGCACTGCTGCCGATCGACCGGCTGGTGCGTCCCGACCGCGACGCCGGGGTGCTCGACCAGCTCGCGGTGCGCGGGATCGCCGACGAGGTGATCGCGGCGGTGAAGATTTTGGCGCATGGAATCGCGTTCGGACTGCCGCTGATGATCGCCCTGTTCCCCGCGGCGGCGTTGCTGGCGCAGGATGCGGCGCGGGTCGAGGTGCTGGCGACGGGGCTCGCGATTGCTATCCCGGCGCTGGCGTCGCTGGCGGTGCTGAGCGCGGCGCTGACCGCGGGGCTGAAAGGCGGCAGTGCGATCGGCGGGCTGCTGGTGCTGCCGCTCGCGGTGCCGCTGCTGATCTTTGGCGCCGGGATGCTCGACCCGTCGGGGCGCGGGGCGATGAAATTGCTTGGCGCGACGAGTTTGTTACTGACGATGATCGGGCCGTTTGCGGCGGGGGCGGCCATGCGGGGGCTCAGGGAATGATCCGGCAATCGCTGGCGCATATCGCGCTCGTCATTCGCGACTATGACGAAGCGATCGCCTTCTATGTCGGCACATTGGGCTTCACGCTGGTCGCCGACGAATATCAGTCGGCGCAGGACAAACGCTGGGTGGTGGTCGCTCCGCCGGGCAATCCGCCGGGCGGTGCCACCATCCTGCTCGCGCGCGCCAGCAGCGAAGAGCAGACGCGCTTCATCGGCGACCAGGCAGGCGGGCGCGTTTTCCTGTTCCTGCAAACAGACGATTTCTGGCGCGATTACCAACGTTTGATCGACAAGAGCGTCCGGATCGAGCGCGAACCGATGGAGGCCGATTACGGCACCGTCGCGGTTTTCCTCGACCTCTATGGCAACAAATGGGACCTGATCGAGTTTCGCAGCCCCGAACAACAGGCATAAGAAAAGGGCCGGAGTTTCCCCCGGCCCTTCCCTAATTCAGTGCGACGCGAAAATCAGGCGCCGGTGACGTCGGCGGTATCGACCTTCACGCCCGGGCCCATCGACGACGACAGCGCGATCTTGCGGACATATTTGCCCTTCGCACCGGCCGGCTTCGCCTTGACGATCGCGTCGACGAAGGCGTCGAAGTTCTGGCGGAGCTTTTCTTCGCCGAACGACAGCTTGCCGAGGCCAGCGTGGATGATCCCGGCCTTTTCGACGCGGAATTCGATCTGACCGCCCTTGGCGGCCTTCACGGCTTCGGCGACGTTCGGGGTCACGGTGCCCAGCTTCGGGTTCGGC
>NZ_DASYHE010000093.1:0-91965 GCF_035998965.1 Sphingopyxis sp. | reverse complement strand
ACCACCAAGCGATTCATTGAGCATCGCGGCGAAATCGTCGCGCGTCGGAAAAGCCGTAGTGGCCATAGAGATATATTCCTTACTTCATTTGTTCCGGCCAAGCGGTTGGTTCCGCTGGTCTTAATGGCCGATCTGTCCTGCCCGCCGGATGCGATGCAGAACATCCTTCGAGCCAGTTCGGGCGGGGCAGGGGCAAAGCAAAAAGGGCGCGACGAGATCGCCTCGTCACGCCCGACGCCCGGTTGCGGGCGGCGGTTGTCCGTGCCTCGACCGGCTGAAAGGCCCGTCGGACGGGGCGCCTATAGTCCGCAAACCCCGCAAAGGCAAGGTCGAAAGCCCGTTTAGCCGCGGTCGTTCCGGCGCGCTTCGACAAAGGCGATGGCTGCGGCAATCGCGGCGTCGCGCGGCATGTCGCTGTTGTCGAGCAGCAGGGCGTCGGGCGCTTGCAGCAACGGGGCGTCGGCGCGCCCGGTGTCGCGGGCATCGCGGGCGTGAACGTCGGCGAGGACGGCGTCGAAGGTGACATCGACGCCGCGTGACAACATCTCGGCATGACGGCGGCGCGCGCGCACATCGGCGCTGGCGGTCACGAACAGCTTGGCATCGGCGTGGGGGGCGATGACGGTGCCGATATCGCGGCCGTCGAGGATCGCGCCGCCGGGCTGGTTGGCAAAGTCCACCTGCCGCTGCAACAGCGCCGCGCGCACCGGCGGGTGCACCGACACGCGGCTGGCGAGGCCGCCTGTCGTTTCATAGCGCAGTGCGGGATCGTCGAGCAGGCGATCCGGAAAATCACACGCGGCCAATGCATCAGCCGCATTGTCGGCGTCGCCATGGTTTAGCTGCGTCTGATAGCCGACCGCGCGATACAGCAAGCCGGTGTCGAGCACCGGCAACCCAAAATGTTCGGCGAGCGCGCGCGCGATGGTGCCTTTGCCCGATGCGGTCGGACCATCAACAGCAATGATCATCAGTTGATCTGGAACGCGTCGATGCGGGCGCTTGTCAGTCGGTTGTCGGGCCCGAACAGCAGTTTGATCCAGCCGCCTTTTTTGAAGGAGCCGCCGCAGGCGGCGATACCTTCGCCTTCACCGGCCTGCCCGGCTTCCAGGCAGTCGATCTTGATTTCCGGCAGGAAGGCGCGGACGCGGGTCAACACCGCCGAGCGGTCACGCGCCGTGCCGATGCCGAGCGCCGACAGCGCGCGGCGGTCGTCGGGGCGCACGGAAACCGACTTAATCGCCAGCAGCTTGCCGCCGAAACTGTGCGCAACCCCGGCCTTATCGACCCATTCGCATTCCCCGTCGAAACAATTGGCGGGCTTGCCGATCGCTTGCGGTCGAACAACGCGGTTGAGCCGGTGCGCCGAAAAACTGGCATCGGCACGCACAAATGGGTCCGCCGCGCGTTGCTGAGCCGCGACCGGCGACCCCGTTATCGCTGTAAAGGTCAGGGCAAGTGCGCCAAGCGCCATGATCCGGCGTCCGCGATGAGTCGTCATTTCTGGAGTTCCTCCAACAGGCGTTCAAAGTTCGGAAAGCTTGTCGCCACCGGCGCCATATCGTCAATCGTTACCGATGACCCGGTGACAAGTCCGGCGATGGCAAAGCTCATACAGATACGGTGGTCAAGGTGGCCCGCGACGGTCGCGCCACCGGGCAGCGGGTCGCCGCCGGTCCCGTCGATGATCAAGCCGTCCGCGGTCTCGGTGACGCGCACGCCTATGGCTTTCAAGCCTGCCGCCATCACAGCAAGGCGGTCGCTTTCCTTGACGCGCAGTTCGTCGAGGCCGGTGGTTGTCGTGCGCCCCTGTGCCAGCGCCGCGGCGACGAACAGGATCGGGAATTCATCGATCATGCTGGGAGCGACCGCGGGATCGACGTCGACGCCGGTCAGCGCGCTGTGGCGCACGTGCAGGTCAGCGACAGGCTCGCCGCCGACTTCGCGCGGATCGACCAGTTCGATGTCGCCGCCCATCTGGCGCAGTACATCGATCAGTCCGGCGCGGGTCGGGTTCAGCCCGACATTGGTGATGATGACGTCCGAGCCGGGTACGATCAACGCCGCGACGACGAAAAACGCCGCCGATGACGGATCGCCGGGGACGACAATCGTCTGCGGCTTCAGTTCGGCCTCGCCGACAATGCGGATATGGCGGGTGCCATCGGCATCGGTTTCGACCGTCAGCTCGGCGCCGAACCCGCGCAGCATGCGTTCGCTGTGGTCGCGGGTGGGAATAGGCTCGATGACCTCGGTGATACCCGGCGTGTTGAGGCCCGCGAGCAGCACCGCGCTTTTCACCTGCGCCGAGGCGACCGGCAGTCGATAGGCGAGGGGGATGGCAGGGGCGAGGCCGCGCACCATCAGCGGCAGGCGGCCGCCCGGCGACGACGTGATGTCGGCACCCATCTGCGCCAGCGGATCGATGACGCGGCCCATCGGGCGGCCCGACAGGCTGGCGTCGCCGATGAACGTCGCGATGATCGGATGGCTTGCGACCAGCCCCATCAGCAGCCGGGTCGAGGTGCCGCTGTTGCCCATGTCGAGCGCTTCGCGTGGCTGGAGCAACCCGCCGACCCCCACGCCATGGATGCGCCACTCGCCATCGGCCCCGCGCTCGATGGAGGCGCCCATCGCGCGCATCGCGGCGGCGGTGGCGAGCACGTCATGCCCCTCAAGCAGTCCGGTGACGCGGCTTTCGCCGACCGCGAGCGCCGACAGCATCAGCGAGCGATGCGAGATGCTTTTGTCGCCGGGAATCGCGATCCGGCCCTTGAGCGGAACGGAAGCGGAAAAGCTACGCGGGCGGGCGGTTTGATCGGTCATGGCGAGCGGCTTTTGACAGCGCCCTTACAATCTGGCAAGGCGCACGCCGATTTGATGGACGCCGCGCAGGCAGCTGTCGCTTTCCACACAATTTATTCTGTTTCCAGAAGGTTACGAGGAATTTATGATCAAGGCTGAATGGGGCACGAAACGCACCTGCCCGAAATGCGCCACCCGATTCTATGATTTGACCAAGGATGATCCGGTCAGCTGCATCAATTGCGGTTACAACTGGATTCCGGAATCGGTTTTGAAATCGAAACAGTCGACTCCGTTCGAAGCCGAAAAGCCCGGCAAGGTCGCCAAGGAAGAGGTCGTTGTCGACGAGGATCTGGATCTGGACGTCGATGTCGACGAGGATAATGACTCGCCGGACAATGACGTCGATCTGGGCGGCGACGACGATCTGGGCGTCGCGACGGCGGACGATGACGACGTCGAAACCTGATTTTTTGTTTCAGGGGGTCAAAAAGGCATCGTCCGATGCATTTGGCCCCTTGCATCGCCCGCCCGCACTGTTAAAGGCGGCAACCCGATCGCAGTAGCCACTCCGGTGAGCGCGATCGAATGAAGATGTGGGGCCTTAGCTCAGCTGGGAGAGCGCCTGCATGGCATGCAGGAGGTCAGCGGTTCGATCCCGCTAGGCTCCACCACTTCTTACCTAAAATATTGAAATTTTACATTTTTAATCATTCAGCCCCACATTATGGCCCACATTTGTAGCGGATTTTAGATGGGTAACGCTGATTTTTGATAAATGATTGTCTCCCGGAGATATGACCGCCGGTAAGATATGTCAGCTTTGCGCCTGATCCCTGCCGTTCCCGCCTTGATTGGCACGCGCCCGAAAGCGGTCATTCGGTTGATTCACGGATAGCGGTCGGTCCGCGCCTCGCTAATTGGCGTTCGGCCCTCCTCCCCTCAATGTTCGAGACCGACCGCCACGACAGCCTCGATCTCCACCAGCGCGCCGAAATGCAACGAGCCACATGGCACAATCGATCGGGCGGGTCGGTGCGTGCCGAAGAAAGCGGCGTAAGCCCGATTGACTTCGCTCCAATGCGCGACGTCGGTCACATAGATCGTGCATCGGACGACGTCGTCGAGCGAGGCACCCACGACGCGCGCGATCGCTTCGATATTGCCAAGCGCGAAGCCGACCTGATCGGCGATCGATCGGCTTTCGGGGTCTTGCGTCTCGCCGGTCACGCCGAGCTGACCCGAAACATAAAGGGTGTCGCGGTGTAATATCGCCTGGGCATAATGCCCGCCGGGCGGCGGTACCGCCGCGCACCGTATCTCCGTCATCTTATGATGTTTCATCTCGATCTTCCCTTGCGTTCACCAGCCGCCCGTTCGCGGCCATTCCTCGGTGATTTTCCCGCCGCGCAGCACATCGTAGGACGTGTAGGCCGCACAGGTCAGGCAGGCGTGATTGGGCAGGATGCGGACGACGCTGCCGATCGGGAGGCGTTTGAACCAGCTTTCGTCGGGCACGGGCACGCCGCCATGTTCCTGATGCACGGTCACGACCGTCAGCGACCCCAGCGCCTCGAGCGTCGCTGCATCGCAGACCAGGCCATATCCGGCGTTCGGCATGAAACGGTTGGCCCCGACATCCTTGGATAGCGCGAGCGCGCCCGCGTCGAGGATCAGGCTGGGGACAGCGCCGCGACGCTGGTGGCCGATGACGGTCGCCAACACTGAAACGGCAATATCCTCCGGCGCGCAGACGCCCCGCGACAATTGCGAAAGGTCGCAGAACAGGTAAATGCCCGCCCGCACTTCGGTGACACCGCGCAATTGCTCGGCGAACGCCAGCGTCGGGGTCGATCCGACGCTGACGATGGGGCAGGGGTAGCCGCCCGTGCGGAGCAATTCGGCCGATGCGACTGCGGCATGTCGTTCGACTTCGGCGAGGGCACGGATCGGCGCCGGGTCGTCGAATGCGTAGCTATGCCCGGCATGGGTCATCACGCCCATCAGTTCGAGATGCGGCGAACAGGCGGCAATCGCCCCGGCGATCGCGACAAGCTCCTCCGACGCGGGTTCAGTGCCGCTGCGGTGTTCGCCGCAATCGACCTCGATCAGGACGCCGAAGCGCGCGCCGAGCGCTGCCGCGGCTTGTCCCATGGCCGCGGCGGTCTTCGGGTCGTCGAGGACCAGCAGAAGCTGCGCGCCATGCTCGCGCTGGATATGATGGGCGCGCGCCAGTTTTGCGGGCGCGATCGCTGTCGTGTAGAGGATGTCGCGCCAGCCTGCTGCGGCGAAATATTCGGCCTCGGCCAGCGTCGACACGGTAATCGGCCCGCGCTCGCCGTTGGCCGCGACCAAGGCGACGTCGGTCGACTTTGCGGTCTTGAGGTGCGGGCGCAGCATGACGCCGAGCGCGTCGCAGCGGGCGCGCATGCGCGCGGCGTTGCGTTCCAGCCGGTCGGCGTCGAGAATCAGGCGCGGGGTGTTCAGTCCCGCGAACGTGGTGGTCGAACTCATGGGATTAACTCCCGGAGCGGATCGAGCGTGTCGGCAATCAGGAATGGCCGCGCCGCGTCAGCGATAAATGGCAGTCCGGCCCGGTTGTGCCAGAAAACCGGCATGCCGACGTCAGCCGCGCCGGGAATATCCGCCGGCGAGCCAGCCACGAAGAGCGTCCGCGCGGGATCGGTGCCGAGCCGGTCGAGGACCGCACGATATGCTTCGGGGCGTGGCTTGTAATATCCCGTTTCTTCGGAGGTCAGCATGACGGAAAAAGCCACTCCAACCCGCTCTGCCGCCTGCCGCCCCAGATCCGCCGAACAATTGGTTATGACACCGAGCGGGATGTTGCGCGCCGCGATCTCGGCGAGCACCCGCGGTGCCTCTGGCCAGGGCCGGAGCGTCTGCCAGTCCGCAACCAACGCGGCGGCGGCCGATGCAGCCACACCAGCTTTGGCGGTTGCCTCCCGGACAAGGTCTTCATAGGGGCGATAGGCGCCGCAGCCATAAGTCAGCTGGAGATAAGCGCGGCGCCAGCGCAGGCCGTCGGTTTCGGACCCCGCCGCACGGTTCCAGACCGACCATGAATCGAGAAGGGCCGTCAGAAGATCGAAGACCACGGCTTCGACGGGAGCTATTTGTTTCATCGATCGAGATCCCAATTTAGCAACTATGGCCAAGAACTGCCGCCAAGCGGCTTCCCGGACGGCAGCGATGCTGCTGTACGGCTAGAAGCGATTAGCAATCGCACGCTTCGGTCGGCAAATGCCCGTTGCGGATGGTTTCATGCCGCCCCGTATGAACATGGTGGTCAAAAATCCGCTCGGGCGATCGCGGTGTCCGATGCACCCGCCATGCTTCTCTACGCCTTCGCCAGACTCCAGAATATTTCGGCGGATGGAGATTGTCGGCCGCGCGGCCGATACAGTCTGACATCGACCGGAATGTCCCAGTGTGCATCGCCCGCCCGCACCAGCGCACCCTGTTGCAGATCATCAGCGACGATGCTCAGCGGCAACCAAGCCAGTCCTTTTGCGTCCTTTGCCATGCGCGCAAGGATCAGCGTGTGCGATGTGAACACCGTCGTAAAACGCCCGCGCGTCGCTGTTGCATCCAGCATCGCCGAAACGATGCGATCCATCCCTGATTCAGCGCCATAGGCTAACATATTGACCGGATGAGTGGCGTCATCCGTCAGCGCGTGCAGGGGAGCCCTGCCGGTTCCTCGTGGAGCGCTGACTGGTACCAGCGCATCGGACCTAAGCGAAATCGACTGGAAACCTGCGCCGTCGAGAACCGAGGGAGCGTCGGGATGGAAATAGCACAGACAAAATTGTGCTTTTCCGCTCAACATCATCTGTTCGGACGTCCCCATATTGTCAGCGGTGAGCTGGATCGGAATCTCGGTGTCGGTCTTTGTCTGAAGTGCCGCAAGCCATTGTGGAAAGAAGCTCAGCGTCAACGCGTGCGTAACGAGAATTTTGACCATCGACGCCGAAGTGCCGGCAATTTCCTGCACCTCGCGCCGACCATGCTCAATGTCGCGCAGCACCGTTTCTGCGATACTGGCGAAGCGTTTTCCGGCCGACGTCAGCACCATCTGATGCGTGCTGCGGTCAACAAGTTCGGCGCCGAGCCATTCTTCGAGCGCGCGAATGCGGCGGCTGAAGGCCGGCTGGGTAACGCAGCGTGCCGCGGCTGCGCGCGAGAAATTCCCCGCGTGGATCAGGGCGCCGAAATCCTCAAGCCACGCCAGTTCCATTTGCTTATGTTCCTTCGGCCGCTTGGAGCTTTTAACTCCGGGACACGCTGTGCCTACCCCTCCTGATCAGCATGGATTGATCCATATTGCGCATTGGAGCTGCGTTCGCCCAATTGGCAGGTTGCTGACAGCGCTGCGACTTGCATTGGCGGGCGTTGGCTTCGAAGACAGGCTGATTGAGGGAACAAGCGATGGGTTTCAACATTTTGCGGCAAGAACGACGAGGCTGGGCCCGTCAGGCGACGCTGTTGACGACCGCGATGCTTGGCGCAGGGATCATGCTCAGCTCTGTGCCGGTCGTCGGCGCCGAACCGGGGCCGACGCAGACGGCATCGCTGGTCCCGCGCGACGCTCTCTTTGCCTCGCTTGCCTATTCCGAACTGCAGATCAGCCCTGACGGGAGACAGCTTGCTTTTCTCCACCCGTTGAATGGCGTCCTGAACGTCTGGGTCGCGCCGCTCGACGATCCCAAGTCGGCAACCCCCGTCACCCGTTTTGATACCAGGCCGCCCGACAGCTTCCAGTGGAGCCCCGACGGGCGGTACATCGTGGTGCTCAAGGATGTCGGCGGCGAGGAGCATAGCCAGCTCTGGGTCGCAAACCTTGAAAAGCGGACGGTCACCAACATGACCGCCGATCCGGCCGTGCAGACGAAGATCGTGAAGCTTTCAAAGCGCCGCCCGGGCGAAATTCTGGTTGGCATGAACATTCGCGACCGCCGCTATCGCGACATCTACCGGATCGACCTGGCGACGGGGCAGCGGACCGAGGTGTTCCGCAACGAGAGAAACTATATCGACGTCGTCGCCGATCCCGAATTCAATATCCGGCTGGTCGTTCGTGGCAATGTCGACGGCTCGTCGACCTATCTCCGTCTTGACCCCGCTGGGCCAAGCGAGTTCATGAGGATCCCGCTCGCCTCGCTACGCAATTCCAGAATTTTGAGCCTCGATGGCAAGGGCAAGCTGTTGATGTTCGACAGCCGGACCAGCGACAAGGCGAACCTCGTCTCGGTCGATCTCGCCACGGGCAGGCAGGTCTTGCTCGCCGCATCGGGACGTGCCGATATCGTCGATCCGCTGTTCGACGAAGCCAGCGGCACGCTGCTCGCGACGCGCGAAGACCCGCTGGTCAGCGAATGGACGGTGCGATCGGAGGGCGTGCGGGCCGAGTTTGCCGCGCTTGAAGCAGCGGCCGCGGGGCCGTTCAGGATTGTCGATCAGACCGCCGACAACGCGCGCTGGCTGCTCCTCGAAACGGTTCCGAACCGCCCCGACCGCTATAGCTGGTGGAACCGCAACGACCGGACGCTCGTGCCGCTGCTGTCGACGCGGCCCGACCTCGACAAACAGGCGCTGGCCCGCCGCATCCCGGTCACGATCGCTTCGCGCGATGGCCTGACTCTGCCCAGCTACCTGACGCTTCCGACCAACGCCAAACGCGGCGCCGACGGGATGCCGGTGACGCCCGTTCCGATGGTGTTGCTTGTTCACGGCGGTCCCTGGCTGCGCGACGATCTGGCGTTCGACCCGCAGCACGCCTGGCTCGCCGACCGCGGCTATGCGGTGCTGTCGGTAAATTTTCGTGCGTCAGGGGGCTTCGGCAGCGACTTCATGGCGAAGGGCGACAGGAAATGGTCGGAAACGATGCACGACGACCTGCTCGACGGGGTGCAGTGGGCGATCGACAAAGGGGTAACGGCGAAGGATCGCGTCGCGGTGATGGGGCTGTCCTACGGCGGCTATTCGACGCTCGTCGGGCTAAGTTTTACCCCCGATACCTTTCAGTGCGGCGTCGACCTGGCCGGCCCCAGCAATCTGGTGCGACAAGTCGCCGCCATGCCTGATTGGTGGACGTGGCAACGTCCGCAGTTCGTCAACCGCGTCGGCGACCCGGCAACGCCAGAGGGTGCGGCGGACTTGATGCGTCGCTCACCGATCGCGCGCGTCGATGCGATCTCAAAGCCGCTGCTCGTTACCAATGGCGCCAACGATCCGCGAGTCTTCCCCAGCCAGTCGGAAGAGATCGTCGAGGCGTTGAAGGCGCGCGGCAAGCCGGTGACCTATGCTTTCTATCCCGACGAAGGACATGTCTATGCAAAGGATGGCACCAACATCTCGTTCGCCGCAATCGCCGAGCATTTCCTGTCGAAATGCCTTGGCGGACCGGCCGAACCCTATGGCGACGATCTGGTCGGGTCGCGCGTCGAATTGAAGGCAGGGGCGCAGTTCGTCCCCGGCCTCGAAGCGGCGCTGGCGGCCATGGCGAAGTGACGGGCCGCTAGGGTTCGCCAAGATATTTGGCGAGGCTCGCGTCGGGCGGCTGCGTCAGCCCGGCCGCTTCGGCCACGTCCATCCGCAAATAGGCATTTTGGACATAGCGGATGCCCGCCCAGCGCAGCGGTTCGACCTCCCAGTTCGGCGCTTGTTCGCGGACATAGGGCGCGTGCGGACCGGGTGCACGACCGTTCACCAACCCCGCGAGCGCCCGCGCGCAGATCGCGCTGGTGATGACGCCGTGGCCGGTATAGCCATAGCTGTGGCCGATGCGCTTCACGGGGTCGAAATGGACGGTCGGCAGCCAGTCGCGCGGAATACCGAGATAGCCCGCCCATTGGTGCGTGAATTCAAACCCGTCCAGCGCGGGCCACCATTCGGTGAGCCGGTCGCGGATCCAGCCGAAATTGGCGTTTTCGCGGAGCGCGGTCTCGTCCATGTCCGATCCATATCGATACGGCGCGCCGCGGCTGCCGAACAGGATGCGCCCGTCGGCGGTGCGGGTGAGATAGTTGGTGGTGTAGACATAGGACGACAGGCACTCGCCGCCGCTCCATCCTACGCTATCCCACTGTTCGGCGGTCAGCGGCGCGGTAAGCATGATCGTCGAGGCCATCGGGATCAACCGGCGCCGATAGCCGGGCTGCGCGGTCAGATAGGCCTCGCCCGCGAGCAGGATCGCGCGGCGGGCGCAAATGGTGCCGCCCGCAGTGACCAGCGCGGGCGCCGGTCCCTCGACCGTTTGCAGTACCTCGCTACGCTCATAAATGCGGACGCCGCGCCGTTCGAGCGCGCGCGCGAGGCCGCGCACAAGGCGGCCGGGATGGATGGTCGCGCCGGCGCGAAGGCGCAGCGCGCCATGGACGTCGGTTGCATGCACTGCTGCCTGCGCCTGACCGGCGTCAAGTAGCTCGCAAGCATCGGCCATCCCCAGTTTACAATACGCATCATAGGACTGTCGGATCGAGGGCAGTTGCTCTGCGCTGCGGGAAAGCGTCAGCACCCCGACCCGATTGAACTGGGCATCGATGCCTTCCTGGTCGCAAATCCGGCCGACCTCGTCGATCATCGCCTGCTGTGCGACCAGCATCGCGCGGGCGGTCGCGGCGCCGAAACGGCGGGTCAATGCCGCGGGGTTGATCGGGAAGCGCGGTGAACACCAACCGCCATTGCGCCCCGACGCGCCAAAACCGCAAAACTGACGCTCGACGATTGCGATCGACAGGTCCGGGTTGTCTTGCAGCAGATAATAGGCGGTCCATAGACCGGAGAAACCGCCGCCCATGATCGCAACGTCGACCGTATCGTCGCCAGAAACGGCAGGTCGTGGCGTCAGATCGTCGTTACAGCTCGCGAGCCAATAGCTGCCGATGTCTGCGGCTGAAATTGTTGCGCTCATCGGGCTGCTCCGACCTCGTCAAAGACAATGAAGATCTTTTCGCTATCGCGCAGGATTTCCCAGGTTCCGCCGGTACGCGGCGGAAAATAGACAGTGTCGCCGCCGGTGATGTGCAAAGGCTCGCCATCGTCGGGCCGGAAGATCGCTTCGCCGGTAAGGAAATGGCAGAACTCGGCCTCGACCACCTGTCGGCGCCAGACCCCAGGAGTGCAATGCCAAACGCCATGGCGGCTTGCGCCAACCCCCGGCATCGCGACTGAACGCACCTGCGAAACCGGTTCCCCCAGCGGCGCAGCGACGGGTGCAATTGCACCGATGGCGAGAAGTTCGTTAGAGCGGAATAGGCTGATCGCATCAGCGGTCATTTGCGGCTCCTTTGATCAAATGGGGTGGCGGACCCGGCTGAGGAAAAGGCGAGTGCGGTCGGTTTTCGGGTTTGAGAGAAATTCAGCGGCCGGTCCCTGCTCGGCGATCACGCCATTGTCGACGAAAAGGATGCTGTCCGCCGCCTCGCGTGCGAAGGCGATCTCGTGGGTCACGACGATCATCGTCATGCCGCCGTCGGCAAGATCGCGCATCACCCTCAGCACTTCACCGACGCGCTCGGGATCGAGCGCCGAGGTTGGCTCGTCGAGCAGGATTGCGCGGGGCTCCATCGCCAGCGCCCGCGCGATACCGATGCGCTGTTGCTGGCCGCCCGACAATTGACGCGGGAAGGCGTTGCCGTGCGACACCATGCCGACCTTTTCGAGCAGCGCCATCGCGCGTGCGGTCGCTTCGGCGATCGGCAGGCCGAGCACATGGACCGGACCTTCGATGATATTCTGGAGCGCGGTGCGGTGCGGGAACAGGTTGAAGCGCTGGAATACCATGCTCACCGCCGCGCGGACCTGCGGCAGCGCGTGCGGCGTCACTGGTACGCCGTCGACCTCGATCGTCCCCGCATCATGGGCTTCGAGCCCGTTGATGCAGCGGAGGATCGTCGACTTGCCCGACCCCGAGGGACCGATCAGACACGTGACCTCGCCCGCCGCGACCTCAAAGTTCACGTCGCGCAAGACGTCGCGCGCGCCGAAGGATTTGCGGACGCCGCGCAGCCGGATCATTTGCGCGCGAACCGGCGTTCGAGGGCGCGCACGCCCGCCGCCATCGGCAGGCTGGCGGCGAGGTAGAGCAGCGCGATAAGCAGATAGACGGTGCCGTTCTTGAAGGTCGAAATCGCGAGCAATTGCCCGGCGCGAGTCAGTTCGGCGATCGTGATCGTCGAGGCGATCGACGAATCTTTCAGCAGCATGATCGTCGTGTTGCCGAGTGACGGCAGTGCGGCGGGGATGCCGAGCGGCAGCACGACGCGGCGCATCAGCACCGGCCAGGTCATGCCCAGCGCGGTGCCCGCTTCGATCAGATCTTTATCGACCGATGACAGCCCGCCGCGGAAATTTTCGGCCTGATACACCGAATAGGCGAGGCCGAGGCCGAGCACGCCCGCTGCAAAGGGGGGCAGGTCGATGCCCCATTCGGGCAGGACGAAATAGATACAGAAGAGTTGGACGATGATCGGGATGCCGCGGATGACATTGATGATCGTGCGGCTGATCCAGCGCAGCGGGGCAAAGCGCGAGTAGCCCATCAGCACCCACACGAGACCGAGCGCGATGCTGACGATCAGTGCGGCGCCGGTGAGGAGGAGGGTGATGCCCAGGCCGCGGATAAGGACCGGCAGAAACAGCACGGCGTCCGCTATAAATTCCTGCATCAGCCAAGCTCCCAATGTTGCAGAATCGCGCGTATTTCCGCTGCCTTCAGGCGCAGAATCGCGGCGTTGAGGCGCGGAAGCAGCCGACTGCCCTTGGCGACAATCAGGCAAAGATCCTCCTCGACCGGCGGCGTGAACTCGCTGGCCATGCGAACGGGCCGCTTTGGGCCAACCCGAAGCTGGTAGCGCAGGATCGGTTCGTCGCCATAGCCGGCGTCAATCCGGCCGTTGGCCAGGTCGCGAACGATTTCGCCGAGCCCGTCATAGGTTTTGACGCGGGTGACGCCGGCACCGAGCAGCTGGTCGACGAAGCGCGTGCCGACCTGCGCGCCCACACGCATCTCGCGCACCGCAGCCAGCGCCGGATAGGAACCGCGGTCCTCCTTCCGAACGACAAGTCCGCCGCCATAGGAAAAGACCGGTGCGCTGAAGTCGACGATTTCGGCGCGTTCGGGGGTGCGCTGCATCGCCGCCGCGATCATGTCGATCCGCCCCGTCGTCAGCGACGGGATGAGCGCGGCAAAGGGCGCGGCGCGATAATCGCCATTCATCCCCAGTTCGCGCAAAACGATCTGCGCGATATCGATCATCGCGCCCGTCAGTTCGTTGGTCGCAGGATCGACATAGCTGAACGGAACGCCGGTCGGCGACGAGCCGACCCACAGTTCGCCCGGCGCACGCGGCTGACGCGCGCATGCGGAAAGCGGCAGCGTGGCGATCATCCCGAGCATCGCCCGTCGCTGGATCGGCAACGCCGCCGGTCGGGAGTGCTCGATCATCGCCGCTGCCGCGCTACCGGGTCTGCGACCGATATTCGAGCGTCGTCGTCGATCGCGCCGTCTCGCGTATCCTGTCTGGCGACAGTTCGATCTTTTTGAGCTCGTTGGTCTCGTGCATCATGGTCTGGTCGGTGAGGTGCGGGTTGCCCTTGCCGTCGGGACCGACGAACAGATTCTGCCCGCCCGCATCGACGACCGAATAGAGCGCACGCCGGTCGGCACCGATTTCCATCAAGCCGACCCAGCTTTCGCCGCCGTTGTGCGGTGCCATCGTCGGTCCGAGCCGCAGGATCGCGGACAGGCGGTTTTCGGGGGCATCCTCGGCCATCTGCGGCCGTTCGGGCGTTTCAAGTGACGCATCGAAGTATTTCCAAAAGATCGGCTGCTTCCATTCGGCCATATCTTTGCCGGGGAAGCGCGGTTTGATCTCGGCAAGCGTTGCTTTGATCGATTCAATCAGAACCTCGGCGCGGTCGCGCCCGTTGAAATAGTCAATGCCGAGCGGCAATCCCGCTTTGTCGCCCTGAAAGGCGCGCAACAGCAGGCTCGATTGATAGGTCAGGTACCGTCCCTCATCGATCGTCTTCCACCAGTCGCCCATATCGTCGCCAAACACGACACGCGGCGCGACCTGAAGCCAAGCGCGATAGAGCGTCAGGCCGGGATCGTCGTATTTATGGTCGCCGTCGCGGTCCTGATAGAGCCCGTTGAAGCCGAGCATATATTCACCCGCGCGCTTCACCTCGGGATCATCGCTTGTCTCGATCGCCTGGCGCAGATAGGGCGCGAAAAAGTCGGGGGCGGCCTGGTTGCGATCGACCGCGCCGAGCGCGTTGAAAATCTTGCCGTTGAACTCGCGCATGTCGAGTAAGGTCAGCGACTGGCCTTCCTTCGCGAGCCGGTCGCCGAGCCAGGTACGGAAGGTCGCGCCGATCCGCGCATTGTCGCCTTCCTGCGACCAGCCCGTCGCCTTGCTGTTCCAGGAAAAGAGATAGCCTTGCCGCGGGTTGATCATGTGCGGCTTTTC
This sequence comes from Sphingopyxis sp., assembly GCF_035998965.1. Taxonomy (GTDB): domain Bacteria; phylum Pseudomonadota; class Alphaproteobacteria; order Sphingomonadales; family Sphingomonadaceae; genus Sphingopyxis. The sequence continues at coordinate 77,665 of NZ_DASYHE010000093.1, read as the reverse complement.
ATCGCGCGTCAGAAAGCCGGTCCAGTCATATTCGCCGGTGCCCGGCGTCGGTAGGCGGGGATCGATCCCGGCGGCTTTTTTCGGCAGCGCCCCTGCTTCGAAATAGGCTATGGTGCCATCCTCTCCGCCGTAGCAGGCGCCAACGTTCCAGCCGAGCCGGTCGACTCCCTTTTCGCGGAATTCGTCGAGGCTTTTGGCGCGGCCCATTTCGGCAAAGGCGACCCAGGTGTCGAGCTCGCGCCCTTGCACGCCCATCTGCTGGGCATAAGCGGTGCCGTTTTCGGCGTCCCAGGCGATCACCGGGCCGTGGATGGTCCATGCGACTTCGTGCGTCACGGTTGCGCCGTCCTTGACCTTGAAGGTCTCGGTGCGGTGCTCCATCGGCTTCCACGCGCCCTTGTACCAATATTCATACCGGTTCTTCGGGTTGAGTTTTTCGGCGAACATGGTGCCGGCTTCGCTGCTGCCCGACACGAGCAGCCAGCCGTGCTGCGCGCCGCGTCCCATTGTCGGGACGCCCCAGCCGTTCGAGCCGAACCCGGCGTTGTCGAAGCCGCCGCCGTGGAGGTGGATTTCGGGGCCGTCGGCGGTCGCTTCGAGCATCAGCGCCTTGCCGCTCGCTGATTTTTCGGGGCCGATGACCAGGCAGCGGCTCGCGCCCTTCACCGGCTGGAGCGGCGCCACCTGCGCCGCGGCCGACGCGGCACCGCCGGAGGGTAGCTGTGCCGGCGCTCGTACCGGCGTGGGTATGGGGCGGGCAGGGGCAAGATCGTCGCCTGCGGGGATCGTCGTCGGCGAATCAGGGTCGGAGATCGGCACGACGTCGTTGAAAATCGCCCACGCCTTTTCCTGTCCATAGCGCGTAGTCATCGCTTGCAGGAATTTCAGGTTCTGGATTTCATAGCTTTCGCGGCCGAGCGGTGCGGCACTGATCAACGCGAGATATTCGGTGAGGCTCCAGCGCGTTGGCGTGATCCCCCAGCGGATGAATTCGAGCGGGGTCAGCCGTGCGGGGTCGGCATTCACTTCGTCGATACGCTTGTTGATGCCGTCGACCATCGCCTGGATCATCTGGCGGTGTTCGGTCGCGAGCGCCTTGTAGCGCAGCATGAGCGTCGCGTCGGAAAGTCGCCGACCGCGCATCATCTTGTCGCCTTCGAGCGCCGAGGCACCCAATAGTTCGGCGCGGCGGCCCTGCGTGTTGTGCCGCGCCAGTTCCATTGCGGCGAGCCGGTCGGACGCGATCGCATAGCCCGCGCCAAACATGACGGCGTCGGACGTCTCCGCCTGCACGTGCGGCACCCCGAAATCGTCGCGATAGATGCGGACCTTTTCGGCGGCGTTCGCCTGCGCGGCCACCGCGAGGAGCAAAATGGTCGAAGCATGAAGCAAGGCGGCAGTCGAACGGCGCATCAAAGCGTCTCCCCGTATTGGTTACTTCGGCAGGAATGTCTCGGCCAAGGCGACCCACAGCGCCGCCCCCGTCGGTGAAATGCTGTCGTCATAGGCGTAGTGCGAATTGTGGAGCATCACCGACCCCGGCCCCTCGTCGCCGTTGCCGAGCAGGAGGAAGCAGCCGGGAACGATGTCGAGATAGCGTGCAAAATCCTCGCCCCCCATGCCCGGTGCGTCGAGGTCGATGAAGCGATCGGGGCCGACAACGCCGATCGCGATGTCGCGGACCCTGGCGTAAAGATCGGCCCGATTGTGGAGGGCAGGGTAGCCGCGTTCGTAGTGAAGCTCGGCGGTCGCGCCGAACGATGCCGCGACCCCGGTGACGATTTCGCGCAGCCGCTGCTCGGTCGCGTCCTGGCTGGCGCGCGACAACGTGCGTACCGTTCCGCCCATGCGCGCCTCGTCCGCGATAATGTTGAATGCGGTGCCCGCCTCGACCTTGCAGATCGACACCACAGCGGCGTCCATCGGGTCGGTATTGCGCGCGACGATGCTCTGTACAGCGACGATGATCTGCGCCGCGACGAGAACGGGGTCGACCGTCAGGTGCGGGCGCGCGGCGTGGCCGCCCTTGCCCGACACGACAATCTCGAACTTGTCGGCGGCGGCATAAAGCGCGCCCGCACGTCCCGCGAGCTTGCCCGCGGCGAGGCCGGGGCGGTTGTGGATGCCGAAGATCGCGTCCATCGGAAAGCGATCGAACAATCCATCGCGGATCATCGCGCTGGCGCCGCCGTCGGGATCGCCGCCCGGCCCCTGATAGCCCAGCGATTCCTCTGCAGGCTGGAAGATCAGGTGGACCGCGCCGTCGAAGTTGCGCGTCGCGGCGAGATGTTTCGCGGCACCGAGCAGCATCGTCGTGTGGCCGTCGTGGCCGCAGGCGTGCATCACGCCCGGCGTGCAGGACTTATGATCGGATTCGGCGAGTTCGGTCATCGGCAGCGCGTCGATGTCGGCGCGGATGCCGATCGCGCGGTCCGACTCTCCGGCGCGGATCGTCGCGACGATGCCGGTCCCGCCGATCCCGGTCGCGACCTCGTCGACCCCGAAGCTTTCGAGAAGGTCGAGGATGAAGCGAACCGTGTTCTGTTCGTGAAAACCGAGTTCGGGGTGCTGATGGATATGCCGGCGCCAGGCGGTCATGTCAGCTTCGAGTAGTGTCAGGTCAACGGACATGGGGACGCACCTCCTGGCGCAGCGGCAAGATCAGGCTAGGACGCGGGCAGGTTCGACCCCAATGCTTATTGGACATGGTTGCATGTTTGGCGGCAAATTCCATTATTTGCTCCGTCATGGTGCCGCATGCGCCGCAACCTGATAAAAGACCTGCGCCCCGGGGCCGAGGGGCAGGTCGAAGGCGACCCAGGCGACAACCATAGCGATTCCCGTGGCCATGAAGCAAAGCGCATAGGGCAGCATCAGTGCGAGCAGCGAGCCGACCCCCATCGACTTATCCCACCGCTGGCAAAAGACCAGCACGAGCGGGAAATAGCTCATCAGCGGGGTCATGATGTTGGTATAGCTGTCGCCCATGCGATAGGCCGCGGTCGTCATTTCAGGGCTGATGCCGAGCAGCATGAACATCGGAACGACCACCGACGACAAGACGCTCCACTTGGCGGTCGCCGACCCGATGAACAGGTCCATCACTGACGAGAGGAGAAGCACGCAGACCAGCAGCAGCGGCGCGGGGAGTGCCATGGCCTGCAATTTTTCGGCGCCGCTGATGGCGATGATCGGACCGATACCCGACCAGTTGAACATCGCGACGAAATGCGCGGCGAAAAAGACGAAGACGAGATAGGGGGCGATCGTCTTGACCCCTTCGCGCATCATCGCGACGACGTCGTTTGATCCCTTCACCGTTCCGATAGCGCGCCCGAAAGCGATGCCGGTGAACAGGAACAGCAGGAACAGCGCCGCAATAATCGATCCGTAGAGCGGCTGTAGCCGTATCGGGCCGACGGCATCCTGGTCGATGAAGGGTGTGTATCCGGGCCACAGGCACAAAGCGGCAAACGCTGCAACGACCAGCAGTGCGGCGATCCCAGCGTGTCGGAGCCCCCGCCGCTCGTCGTTGCTGAGTTCGCCCTTTTCGAGGTCGGCGCGCAGTTCGTTGTCGATGGCTTCGTTCCAGACGCCAAGCCGTGGTTCGACAATCCGGTCGGTAACAAACCAGATGATTGGCGTGAAAAAGACGACGATGCCGAGAATGAAATACCAGTTACCCAGCGGATTCATCGTCCAGCCGGGATCGACGATGCGTGCTGCTTCTTGCGTGAAGCCGAACAGCAGCACGTCAAGCTGGCCGGGCATTATGTTGCCGGCATAGCCCCCCGACACCGCGGCGAGCGCGGCGGCGATCCCGGCGAGTGGGTGGCGGCCGACCGAGGCGAAGAGCACCGCCGCCATCGGGATGAGCACGACATAAGCGGCGTCGGCGGCGTGGTGCGAAACCATGCCCACCACTGCGATGATCGGGGTCATGTAGCGGCGCGGGGTGTTACGCAATGAACCGCGGATCAGCGCGAAGAACAATCCCGATCGCTCGGCCACCGCGGCGCCCATCATGATCGTAAGAATGATACCGAGCGGAGCGAAGCCGGCATAAGTGCGCGGCATCTCGGTAAACAGCCGCGCGATATTGTCGGCAGAGAACAGGCTCGAAGCGCGATAAGTCAGCACGCCGCCAGCAAGTTCAGCCCCGGGGGGCGCTTCCTTGCCCGAATAGGGCAAAGAAGCGGTCCAGCCTAGTGCCGCGCCGATTGCCGATATGATCATCAGCACTACGATCAGGTAGAGGAATATGATGGTCGGATCGGGCAGCAGATTGCCGACGCGCTCGACGACGCCGAGAAAGCCTCTCTGGCGCGCGGGGCGGACGGTTTCGGCACTCATGATCGCGGCTTCCGAACCGGGCAAGGTGGATTCTCCTTCGAAAACGACATGAGGCCCGCGTGCGCGAATATCACGCGGGCCTCATCTGCCGGAACCCGGATCAGAAATTCACTTCGAGCCCGGCGCGGATGACGGGCCCGAACTGTTCGAAACCGCCACCCGACGGATCGATGACCTGCACCGATTCCATCACCGGCAGCTTTTCGTTGAACAGGTTGGTAACTCCGAACGAGAATTTGGCTTCCTGTCTGCCGTTCATCGACAGCGTGTAGGATGCCGAGATGTCGTTGTAGAAACGCGATCCTGTGCGGTCGGGCGACAGCAATTCGCGGCTGATCCCCGGCGAGATATCGGTCAAGGCCTGGCTCGACTGATAGCGTCCCTGCCAGCCGAGTGTCAGCGGGCCGTTGCTGTAGGTCAGGCCGACGACGCCCTTGTATTTCGGGTAACCGTAAAAGCCTTCGAGCACCGTAAACAGGTCCGGCCGCGATTGGAAAGTATAGGTCCGCAGGCGGTGCAGATAGGTGAAGGCGAGGTTCGTCGAGATACGCCCGCCGCCGAGTGGAAGCGCATAGAATAACTGCGTGTCGAGTCCGGACGTTTCTAGCTTCGACGTGTTCACATAGGTGCTGTTGCCCGTCGTGATGCCAAAGAAGTTCGGGCTGGCGGTATTCGACTCGCGCGTGATGAGCGAGCAGAGCTCGAGATCGGGGCCACCGGCGCGATCGACGCAGTTTTCGGCGATCTGCTGGGGACTGAGGAAACTGATCGCATCGTCGATTTCGATGTTGAACCAGTCGGCCGAAATCTGGAGGCCGGGCAGGAAGTTGGGCGTCAGGACAATGCCGGCAGTCCAGCTGTCCGACACTTCGGGGCTGAGATCCTGGTTGCCCGACACGATGAAGGGGACCCCGACCCCGCCGTTCAGCGGCGTGAACCCGGCCGGGCGCCCGAGCGCGGCGCAGTTTGCGGCGCGGTTGGGGTTGAGGCCAAGGTTGGTCTGGGCGCAGGGGTCATTGACATTCGTCGTCTGCCCTTCGCTCGGACGGAAAGCCTCGAAGATGTTCGGGGCGCGGATGGCGCGGCTGATCGTTGCGCGCAGGCGCAGGCCGTCGGTGGGCTCCCAGATCGCGCCTGCTTTCCACGACGTCGCTTGTCCGGCATGGCTGTAATCGGCGTGGCGCACCGCGCCCTCGATCGACAGCAATTGAAAGAAGGGCATGTCGGTCAGGATCGGGACGCTGAGCTCGCCGAAAAATTCGGTAACGTCGTAGCCGCCTTCATAATCCTGCGTTGCCGCCTGGTTGGTCAGGCCCGCCTTGACCAGCGGGTCGGTCGTGCGGCCATTGCGCTCCTTGCGATATTCGGCGCCGAGAGCGAAGCCGACGGCACCGCCGCCCGGCAGGGTCAGGAATTTTTCGGTATCGCCCGCAAGTGAAAAGCCCGCGGTCGTCTGGCGGATGAATGCCTCAGACACGGTCGTCGTCTTGACGAAGTTGCGGGCTTCCGGCGAACTGGCGGTCGATCCAAAGGGGTTGAACGGGGCGCACATAGCCGACCGGCTGCAGCGCGGGAACGTCGGCGCGGCATCGGATCAGCCCGGACGCGGGATCGACCACTGCGTCGAGTGCGGCGAGGAAATTGGGAACGACGAGTCGGTTGTAGCCGATGAACTTCGCCTTGGTGCGACCATAGGTGCCGTAAACATCATAGCGAAGATCGGCAAAACCCGTTTCGAACTCTCCCTTGAGGCCGCCAACGAATGACAGGCTGTTGCGATCAACCTGGCTGAAGCGCAGGCCGACGTCGGTATAGAGACGGTCGAGGCGCAAGGTCGTCGCCCCCGCTGCGAGAAGACGTTGACGGAAGTCCTGATTGAGGAAGGCGTTTTGGGCGATGTTGATCGCAGCGCCCGAGCGGATCACTGGCTGGCCGCGGCCATAGCTTGAGGTGTTATTGTAATCGACGCCGAAATAGCCGCGCACGCTGTCACTGAAATCATAATGCGCACTAAGGTTGAGGTTGTATCGTTCGATATCGGGAACGATCGAAATCGAATCGTCGAAGCGGAAGCAGGCGACGCCGCAATTGTCGAAGATGCCGAACAGGCTACCGTCGGTCAGACTGGGTGTCGGGAAGGGGCGGGCGGTGCCGTCGTCGTTGAACACAAAGCGACCAAGGCCGCCGGTATCGTTGCCGAAGCCCACGACGCCATAGCCCGAGAAGCGCAGCGCCTCGCCGCCCGGGACGACGATCATGTCGGGGATACCGTCGTCCGGACCCGTGTCGGCAGGATTGAGCATCGCGACATAATTTTTCATATCGGCCTGGCGCGGCGTCAGTTCTTTGACCTTCGTATAGTCGCCAGCCACCGTGATGTTACCGCGGCCATCGCCAAAATTCATCCCGGCGATGAGGCTGGCGCCATAGGTCAGCCCTTCCGAGCCGCGCGCGGGCTGCGAGCCGTTGAACGACAGGCGAAAGCCGTCGAAATCATCCTTGGTGATGATGTTGACCACGCCCGATACCGCGTCCGAGCCATAAATCGCCGATGCACCGCCGGTAATGACCTCGATGCGCTCGATCAGATTGGGATTGATCGAATTGAGGTCGATGGCGGTGCTGTCAGTGGCGCCCGCGACGCGGCGCTTGCCGTTGACGAGCACCAGGGTGCGGTTCGACCCGAGGCTGCGCAGATCGACGAGAGCAAGGCCGCCGCTGTTTTCGCCGCGCGAACCCGAAGCGCCGGTCTGCTGGCTTTGCTGCATGCTGCCCGAAAAGCCGATCGACGGCTGCTGCGCGAGCGCGCGGCCAATGTCGAACTGGGCATTGTTATTGTCGAGGGCTTCCGAGGTCACGACGCCGACGGGGGTCGGCAGGTCGAGGACGGGTCGACCGATGCGCGACCCGGTCACAACGATGTCACTTCCACCCTCTATGGCCTGCTCATCGGCCGGTGCGACGATGGCGTCCTGAGCCTGCGCGGTGCCTGCCAAGCTCGCGCACAGCGCAATGGCGAAAAGCGACGTGGAAATTTTGAGCTGGCCGCTCTTGGCTGCCGTTGCCGGTCCCTGGATCATGTTTTTTCTCCGCCCTTAACCCTGCCAGAACCGTCCGTTCGTCGGTTAGTGCTAGGGTCCAGCCTGTCTATGGACATGCGGACATCGATCCCAATGCCGGTTCGACATAGAATCATTCGTGCGGCGTGAGCGGCGTCTGCGCAGCATTGTTGCGCAGTGCGCGTCGCCATACTGGCGTCCTACAGGGCGGCTTCGGCCTTCAAGCGATTCTTCAGCATCGTCCAGAAGGCCTCAACGCTCGGGCTCCGCCGCGCGATCGGTTTGTAGATGCGGATTTCGATCGGGACGTGCCAGCGGGCATCGCCCGCCGAGACGAGGCGGCCGCTTTCGAGGTCTGCGGCGGCGACGCTGAGCGGCGCCCAGCAGACCCCGCGCCCGTCACGCGCCATCGACAGCAGCGCGGTTGCCATATGCGATCGGAACACCGTGCGTAGTGACGCCGAACCCGCCGAAATCACCTGTGCCGCCTGCAAGATGCGGCCCATGCCCGACTTTTCCTCGAACTCCAGATAGGGGAGTTGCTGGTCGCCGCTGCCCGGCAGGATGTGTGTGGGGCTCCCGTCGCCGAGCGGGGCGGTCACGGGCAGCAGCACATCCTCACCGAGCGGAAGCGAGGCAAAGCCCGCTGGATCGAGCCTATGCTGCGCGGCCGTATGATGATGGCAGAGCAGGAAATCGGCCTTGCCTTCGAGCATGAAGCGTTCGCAAGCGACCATATGGTCGGCGATCAGCGTGATCGTGCCCGCCTCCTGCCCGTCGTGCAGGCTGCGGAGCCAGGCTGGAAAAAAGGTCGTCGACAGCGCGTGCGTCGATGCAGAACGGATTTCGTTGCTCAGCGTGCCGCCGATTTCGCGGACATGATCGCGGCCCAGCGTGAGGCGCCGCATGATTTCTTCGGCGAGGATGCGAAAGGCCTGCCCGGCCTCGGTCAACGCGATGCGGTGGGTATCGCGATCGACGAGCGTCGCACCCACCCAGTCCTCGAGCGCGCGGATACGGCGGCTGAAAGCCGGCTGGGTGAGGTTGCGCGCTTCGGCTGCGCGGGAAAAATTGCCTTCATCCGCTAACTTGATGAAGTCCTCGAGCCACATGATATCCATTTGATTCCACTCGTCGCATCAATTGATACTGTCCCGGCATTGGCTTCGTCCGAACCGCTGACGGTAATCCCTGCCCGCGAAACCGCAGAAGGGTATGAAGAATGTCGGCGCCAAAAACGCTCTATGACAAGATCGTCGACGAACACCGCATATTGTCTTTCGACGAATCCGGCGGCGCCGGCGAACGATTATTGCTCTATATCGATAGGACGGTGCTGAACGAATATACAAGCCCCCAAGCGTTCAGCGGTCTCCGTGCGGCCGGACGAGCCGTCTGGCGCCCTGCCGCGTCGCTGGGGGTCGTCGATCATGTCAATTCGACCAACCCCGACCGCGCGGCGGGCGAGCTCGACGACGGCGCGCGGCGGCAGATCGAATATCTGGGCGAGAATGGCCGCGATTTTGGCATTGAAATTTTCGACCTGTTCGACCCGCGGCAAGGGATCGAGCATGTCGTCATGCCCGAACTTGGCCTGGTGCTGCCGGGCATGGTGATTGCCGCGGGTGACAGCCATTCGACCACATACGGCGCGTTCGGCGTCGTCGGTTTCGGTATCGGCACGACAGACATCGAACATCTGCTTGCGACGCAGACGCTCGTCTATCGCCGGCTCAAAACGATGCGCATCACGATCGACGGGACGCTGGCGCCAGGCGTCACCGCAAAGGATCTGATCATGGACGTGATCCGGAAGATCGGCGCCGATGGCGCGACCGGCCATGCCGTCGAATTCGCCGGTCAGGCGATCGACGCGCTCGGTGTCGAGGCGCGCATGACGATCTGCAACATGGCGGTCGAATGCGGTGCGCGGGTCGCGCTGATGGCACCCGACGACAAGGTTGTCGATTATATCTCCGGCTGTCCGCGCGCGCCGTCGACAGAAATGCTCGCGCTCGCGCGCACCGATTGGCGGGCGCTGCGCAGCGATCTCGGCGCGCGATTCGACAAAGAAATCAAGCTCGAAGCCGGCGATGTCCCGCCGATGGTAAGCTGGGGAACAAGTCCGGATCAGTCGCTGGCGATCACCGGCGCTGTCCCCGATCCGGCGGAACTGCCTGCCGAGCGCCGCGCCGACGCGATCCGTGCCATGGCCTATATGGACCTTGCGCCGCGCACGCTGTTGCAAGACATCACGATTGATCGCGCCTTCATCGGATCATGCACCAACGCGCGTCTGACCGACCTGCGCGATGCCGCGCAGATCTTGAAAGGTCGCAAGGTCGCGCCGGGGGTTCGCGCGATGATATCGCCAGGCAGCAGCGGCGTCCGCCGGGCCGCCGAGGCGGAAGGAATCGATCGCATCTTCATTGACGCGGGTTTTGAGTGGCGCCGCTCGGGCTGTTCGCTCTGTCTCGCGATGAACGACGACAGCCTTGCGCCTGGCGAACGCTGCGCATCAAGCACCAACCGCAATTTCGAGGGGAGGCAGGGCATTGGCGGTCGCACGCATCTGATGAGTCCTGCGATGGTCGCGGCAGCAGCGGTCACCGGAAGGCTCGCCGATGTACGGGTGCTCGCGGCAGAGGATATTTCCTGATGGAGTGTTTCATCCGGCTGTCGGGCCGCGCCGCAGCGATGCCCGCCGCCAACATCGATACCGATGTCATCATGCCAAAAGCCTATCTGAAGGGGATCGACCGTTCGGGGCTGGCGATCGGCCTCTTCCATGATCTTCGTTTCGATGAAGATGACGCGGTGCGACGCGATTTCATTTTAAACCGCGCCGACATGGCGGAGACGCGGTTCCTGATCGTCGGACCCAATTTCGGCTGTGGCTCGTCGCGCGAACATGCGGTGTGGGGGATGCTGCAATATGGCATCCGCGGCATCATCGGCTCCTCCTATGGCGCGATTTTCGCCGACAATGCCGCGAACAACGGGCTGCTTCTCCTGTCGCTGCCCGCGACGGAAATCGCGGCTCTCACGGCAGAGCTCGACGAAGGCGCAGGGGATATGACCGTTGATCTCGAAACACAGCGCATCGAGATGGGTGGCTATGCCGCCGGTTTCGACATCGATCCCGCGACGCGGCAGGCGCTGATGCTAGGGCTCGACCGGATCGGTGAGACGCTGATGCACGCCGAGCGCATCCGCGCGTTCGAGAAGGCCTATCTCGGTCGCAAGCCCTGGCTTATGAGTGCCGACAGTGATGAGCATGAGACCTGAATATCCCGATCTTATGCCCGGTTTCCGCTGGCAGGACATCGACGCAGGCGGCGTGCGCATCCGGACCGCGGTTGGCGGGGTGGGGGCGCCGCTTCTGCTGCTCCACGGCCACCCGCAGACGCATCTGACCTGGCACAAGGTTGTGCCGGCTCTTGCAAGACGCTTCACCGTCGTCGCGACCGATCTGCGCGGTTATGGCGACAGCGAAAAGCTGCCGGGCGATCCGGCGCACGCGAATTATTCGAAGCGCGCGATGGCGGCTGACCAGATCGCGGTGATGGCCACGTTGGGCTTCGACCGCTTCGATGTCGTTGCCCACGATCGCGGCGCGCGTGTCGCGCACCGGATGGCGCTCGATCATCCGGACCGCGTTGCGCGGCTCGCCCTGCTCGATATCGCGCCCACAGCGACGATGTACGCAGAGACGAACCGCGAGTTCGCAACGCGCTATTTCTGGTGGTTCTTCCTGATTCAGCCGTTCGACCTGCCCGAACGGATGATCGCGGCCGACCCCGACCATTTTCTCGATTGCCACCTTGCGGGCCAGATCAAGATCGAAGGCTCGCTCGACCCGCGCGTCGTTGCCGAATATCGCCGCTGCTACCGCGACCCGGCGACGCGCCACGCGATCTGCGAGGATTATCGCGCCGCCGCGAGCATCGACCTGGACCATGACGCCGCCGACGTCGATCGTCGGATCGAGGCGCCGGTGCTTTTGTTGTGGGGCGAATATGGCACGGTCGGAACGCTCTTCGACGTCATGGCAAGCTGGCAATCGAAGGCCGTCGATACGCGCGGTCGCGCGCTGCCCTGCGGCCACAGTCCCCAGGAAGAGGTGCCCGAATTGTTGCTGACGGAACTGGACGCGTTTCTCTCTGAACCCTAGGGGGTGCGGGGAGGCTGGCAGGATCGATGATGCACAAACGCGCCACCATCATATCGGCGGAGTTCACGAGTTTCGTCGGGCGCGGCGCGCTGGATACGGCTTGCCTGCCGCCCGAGCCGATCGTCATCGGGTTTGGCGACATGGGCGAACCGGCGGTCAGTGTTTTGGCGGCCGATAATGTAAGCGAAGGCGCAAGCAGCCACATTCTCCTCTTCGCGATCAGCCGCCCTGCGTGCCTCCGCATGTTCGGCCTGTTGCCGAGCGTGACAGGGAGCTGGTATCTCGCCGCCGATCTCCGCGAGCTGGGCCGAGCGCTGGTGGCGGTCGAAGGGGAAAGCGAGGTGGCTAGCATGTTGCGCGTCGCGCGAAGCATGGAGTTGCTCTGCCGGTTGTTCGGTGCTCTCGAGCAGCATGAGATGGTCGAATATCATGGCAGGACGACGCTCAGCCTAGTCGACGCAAAGCGCGTCGCCGCTGCACACCAATTGGTCAGCGAAAGCTGGCAGGAATCGTTGACCGTTGCCGATGTCGCGCGGCGCTCGGGACTTGGTAAAACAAAGCTCACCCAAGGCTTTCGCGAAATGTACAAATGCACAGTCGCCGAGGCGGTGAGCGAGAGGCGATTGGCCAATGCCCGCTCGCTGTTGACGCTTAGCGACCTGCCTATCTCCAGCATCGGATATCGCTGCGGGTATCACAGCAACGCGAGTTTCACCCGCGCCTTCGCGCGCCGTTTTGGATTGACGCCGACCGCAGTGCGGCAGCGCGAAAAGACGTTCGCGGTTAGCCTTGGCGATCCTGACGACCTCGTCATTCGCGGCGATTCCTGAACGCTGCCAGTCAGCTCGCGGTCAGGGGAAACCGAAGAGTGGATCGGCAGCTAGGCGCCTGTTCTAGGCCGTTCGAGGGTATCTGACGCGATCTGAAACCGGCCATCCAGTCTATATGGCTTAGCCCGAATTTTGTTTGGCTTGGAAAGAAGAAATCGTGCTTGTCGCGAGGTGCGGTTGCGCGCGATGATAGAGCTGCCAGCTTTGCTTCGGCTCATGGGATGTGAAGGCTTTATACTGGGGGGATCATGAAGGGCTTTGCATTGGGGACCGCTCTCTCATTTGCCGCGTTATGCGCGCCGGCGTCGGGTGAGACGCCTCGCAGCGGGCGCATTTTTGTCGATCCCGATAGCACGACGTCTCAGGCCGCCGCGCGGCTAGAAGGTCAATCGCGGCACGACGCCCTTTTGTTGTCCCGCATCGCATCGGCGTCATGGTTCGCCGGTGGGACGCCCGACCTGGTGGAAGCCAAAGTTCGCGACATCGTAGATCGTGCTACGGCGGCGGGGCAGGTTCCGGTTCTTGTTGCGTACAACATTCCGTTTCGGGACTGTGCGCTCTATTCGGCCGGCGGTGCGTCGGACAGCGCGGCTTATCTTGCGTGGGTCAAGAGTTTCGCCGCCGGCATCGGCAAGCGTCACGCCATCGTCATTCTCGAACCCGATGGCCTGGGCATCATACCCTGGCACCGGACGCTCGACGAGACGGTCGAACATTGTCGGCCCGCCGGGCAGGACAGCCGAGCGGCTGATGCGCGATATGAACAATTGCGCGGCGCGGTCGCGATCCTTGCCGCCTTGCCCAATGCGCGCGTGTATCTCGATGGAACCGGTAGCAGCTGGCTTGCGCCTGGCGAAGCCGCAAACCGGCTGGTCAAGGCCGACGTTGCGCGCGCGACGGGTTTCTTCCTCAACGTTTCGAACTTCGAAAGCGACGCACGCGTTATTCCTTATGCGCGCTGGGTCAGCGACTGCATCGCGCTCGTGACGCGCGGCGGCCTCGATGCGCGCGCCTGTCCCAGCCAATATGCACCTGCGGATTTCAAGGATCATACGACTTGGGGCGCGACCGATGCCGCATTTGACCGCTTGTTCGAAAAAGCCGGGCTGAAGCGCGACCCCGCGTCGCAAAAACATGCGGTGATCGATACCAGCCGCAACGGCAGAGGATCCTGGCATCCGCCGGTCGGCAAATATTCGGATGCCGAAGTCTGGTGCAACCCGCCGAACCGGGGGCTGGGTCGCCAACCTACGCTTGAAACGGGCAGCCCCTATGTCGATGCGCTGCTGTGGATCAAGATTCCCGGGGAATCGGATGGCCAATGCCATCGCGGACGCGGTGGTCCGGCGGATCCAGAGCGCGGGCTGATAGCACCGTCGGCGGGGTCTTGGTTTCCGGAACAGGCGCGCGAATTGATCGAATTTGCGAACCCGCCGATCTCACAGGATCGATAGGCGGCACTATCGCGACTTTGATTATCCGGTCGAGGAGGGCGGGGCGGTTGAAGCGCGAACGAGCAATTCGTGCAGATGATCGCGGCGGCGCGGCGCGTCGCTATCGGTGTCCGCATCGAGCATGGCAATGAGCCGGTTGGCCGCGTCCCATGCCATTTCGCGCACGGGTTGATGGACGGTGGTGAGCGGCGGCCAAGCGGTTCGCGACACTTCCGAATTGTCGAACCCTGCGACCGAGAGATCTTGCGGAACGGAAAGACCAAGGTCGCGCGCCGCTGCAATCGCCGCGACCGCCATGTCGTCGTTCTGGGCAAGGATCGCGGTGGGGCGGAGCGGGCCGTCCAAGAGCTCCCGCGCGACCCGGTAACCGACGTCGTAGGTGAAGTCGCCCGTGCCGACGAGCGAATCGTCGATCGCAACCCCCGCTTCGTCAAATGCCTGCCGATAGCCTTCCAGTCGCCCGCGGCTTGCGGCGTGGGACGGGTCGCCCAGAATGATCCCGACGCGTCGATGCCCGAGCGACAGGATATGTGTGGCAACCGTATGGCCTGCCGCGACCTCGTCCATCGCAACCACCAGCCCGCGGTCGAGGTCGCTGTGCGGCGTGATACGAGCGTAAGGAAGTCTTTGCCGTTCGATCATGTCGAGCAGCACCGGCTGGTCGCATGCGGGCGGCGCCAGCAGCACCCCGTCGAGCCCGGCGCGCAACAGAAGTTTGCCGAGTTCCTCGGGCCGACTGGCGACATGATTGAAGGGAAGCACGACGAGGCGATAACGCTCGTTTTCAAGACGACCGAGCGCGCCGTTCTGCAGTTCGACGACATAGCTCGGGCTGGGACGTTCGTAGGTCAGCCCGATCAGATACGAGCGCCGCGCGATCAGGCTCTGCGCGGCGAGGTTGGGATGATAGTCGAGCGCGGCCGCCGCCTCCTTGACCTTGCGGCGCACCGCTTCGCTGACGTGCGGGGCGTCGTTGAGCGCGCGCGACACGGTCTTGGGCGTGACCCCGGCGACCCGCGCAATATCGACGATCGTTGATCGTTTCGAAATTTCCCTCTCCGATCAATTAGGTAGCTCGCCTCACGGCATCGCTGCCGCGTCCCACGCTTTCCCCTTAGCGCCTCTATTGACTTCTGTCGAGAATCGACGGTAAACGTTGACCGTCAAAACGGTAAACGTTGACATAAAATGGGGAGAGGAAATGAGTCTGTCACGCGCGGCTGTTCTGGCGCTGGGAGCGACGTCGCTCGTCGCGCTCGTTTCACCCAATTTTGTCGACCGCGCCGCTGCCCAAACGGTTGACGCAGCTCTGAACGCGCTGGCTACACCCGAAAACTGGCCCGCGCGCGCCGCGACGGTCGTTGCGGATCCGGCGGTGGAACGTCGGGTGGACGCGTTGCTCGCCGCGATGTCGATCGAGCAGAAGGTTGGCCAGATCATCCAGGCCGACATCGCCAGCGTCACGCCCGACGACGTATATCGCTATCATCTGGGTTCGGTGCTCAATGGCGGCAATTCCGATCCGGGCGGCCGCTACAATGCCCCGGCGAAGGACTGGCTGGCCGCCGCCGACGCCTTTTACGCCGCGTCGATGAAGCGCCACGGCACGCTGCCCCGCATCCCGGTGATCTGGGGAAGCGACGCGGTCCATGGCCACAACAATGTCGTCGGCGCGACGCTGTTTCCGCACAATATCGGGCTGGGCGCGGCGCGGAATCCCGATCTTATTCGCCGGATCGGCGCTGCGACGGCGATCGAGATGCGCGTCACCGGGCTCGACTGGACCTTTGCCCCGACACTGGCCGTCGTCCGCGACGACCGCTGGGGCCGCACTTACGAGGGTTTTGGCGAGACCCCCGAAATCGCGACCAGCTATGCTGCGCCGCTGATCGAAGGGTTGCAGGGCAGGATCGGCGACAAGGACTGGCTGCGCGGGCCGCATATTGTCGCCACCGCAAAACATTTCCTGGGCGATGGCGGCACCAGCGGCGGCAAGGATCAGGGCGACGCCGTGATGCCCGAAGCGCAACTCCGCGACCTGTTCAGCCCGCCCTATCTCCCCGCGCTCGACGCGGGCGTGCAGTCGGTGATGATCAGCTTCTCAAGCTGGAACGGCGTCAAAATGCATGGGCATCAGTCGCTGATGACCGGCGTGATGAAGGATCGCTGGAATTTCGACGGTTTCCTCGTCGGCGACTGGAATGGCCATGGCCAGGTCGCGGGCTGCACCGCCACCGATTGTCCCCAATCGGTGGCCGCCGGGCTCGATATGTATATGGCGCCCGACAGCTGGAAAGACCTGTATCGCACGACGCTCGCCCATGCGCAGAACGGAACGCTGCCGATGGCACGGCTCGATGATGCGGTGCGCCGTGTCCTGCGCGTCAAGGTCCGCGCCGGAATGTTCGAAGCGGGCAAGCCGTCGTCGCGGCCCTATGGCGGCCGGTTCGAACTGCTCGGTAGCAAGGAGCATCGCGCCCTGGCGCGCGAAGCGGTGCGCGAATCGCTCGTCCTGCTTAAAAACGCTGGCGGATTGCTGCCGCTCAAGGCGGGTGGCCACATATTGGTCGCGGGCGACGGCGCCGACAATCTGACCAAGCAGACCGGCGGCTGGACGCTCAGCTGGCAAGGCACCGGCACCAAGCGCAGCGACTTCCCCAATGCCCAGTCGATCTGGGAAGGGATCGACGAGGCGGTCAAGGCCGCTGGCGGTACCGCGACCCTCTCGGCCGACGGAACCTATGCGCGCAAGCCCGACGTCGCGATCGTCGTATTCGGCGAAGATCCCTATGCCGAATTTCAGGGCGATCGTCCCGATGTCGGCTATGACGACGCTAAAAACCTGGCCTTGCTGCGTTCGCTCAAGGCGGCAGGCGTGCCGACGGTTGCGGTTTTCCTGTCGGGGCGCGCCATGTGGGTCAATCCCTTCCTCAATACGTCCGACGCGTTCGTCGCCGCCTGGCTGCCGGGATCGGAAGGCGGCGGCGTGGCGGACATCCTGTTCGGCAAAGCCGATTTCCGCGGCAAGCTGCCCTATAGCTGGCCCCGGTCGAGCGATCAGACCGCGGTCAACGTCGGCGACGCCAATTATGATCCACTGTTTGCTTATGGCTTCGGCCTGACTTTTGCCGACAAGGGCAATCTCGCACCACTACCCGAACAACGCGCAACCGCGGCGATAGAGGATCCCGGCACTCTGTTCGCCGCCGGCAAGCCGGGGAGCGGCCGCCGCCTGTTGCTAGGCGCGCCCGGCGCGCTGTCGACCAATCCCGGCCCGCAATTGATCGAAGCGCGCGCCGCCGACCGCACCGCGCAGGAGGATTCGGTACGTCTTCGCTGGACGGGGGCGGGGCATGCCGTCGCGACAATCGCCCAGGACACGCCCGCTGACCTGACACGCCAGACCAACGGTGACCTGGCGCTCGAACTCGAGATGAAGGTCAACGCGGCGCCGTCCGCCGACGTCAGCCTGTTGATGGGCTGCGGCGCAAACTGTGCGGGGGGCATCCCGGTGCGCAGCCTGCTCACCGAAGCGGCGAAGACGGACAGATGGACGCGCATCGCGGTCCCGCTGCGCTGCTTTGAAAAGGCCGGGGTCGACATGGCCCGCGTAGAGATGCCGCTGACGTTCGCAACCGCCGGCAGTCTCGACATTACCTTGTCCTCGGCGCGGATCGTCTCGCCGTCGGGACCACAGCTTGCATGCAAATAAGAAGACAAATTAGGGAGGATGTTATGAACAAGGGAATTTTTGGGCGTTCGGCGCTTCTGGTACTGCTTTCCACCGTCGCCACCGTTCCGGCTTATGCGCAGGAGCCGGTGGCCGCCGAAACGGCCGCCGAGGATCGCGACGATGTGATCGTCGTCACGGCAAACCGCCGCGAGGAAAATCTGCAGGATGTGTCGGGCGTCGTGCAGACGCTGGGCGCCGATCAGTTGCGCCGCGATGGCATCAGCGATCTGCGCAATCTGCAGGTCGCTATCCCCGGCCTCAGCATCTCCAATCAGGAGGGCAATGTCGAAATCTTCATCCGCGGGGTGGGTTCGGCGAACAGCACCGAGCTTGGCGATCCCGGCGCAGCACCCCACCTCAACGGTACCTATATTCCGCGCCCGCGCGGGCTGGGCCTGATGTTCTACGACCTTGAACGGGTCGAGGTGAATAAGGGACCGCAAGGCACGCTCTATGGCCGCAACGCGGTGGCGGGGACACTGAACATCATCACCGCGAAACCGCGGCTCGGCGAATTTGGCGGCTATGCGCAGGCCGAGTTCGGCAACCGCTCGTCCTACGGCGCCGAGGGGGCGATCAATATCCCGCTCGGCGACACCTTCGCGCTGCGCGCCGCGGGCTATTACATCAATCGCGACTTTGGTTTTAAAAATGTCTCGACCGGCGCGCTCGCGAGCGGCCTGAAACCCGCAGGCCTCGAAGAGAATTACGCCGGCCGCCTGTCGCTGCTCTGGGAACCGAGCGACCAGCTCAGCATCTCGATCGTCGGCGACTATGGCAAGGAAACCGGTACTGGCTATCCCGGCGCGAACATCTTCAGCGCCGTTCAGGCGACCGGCCTCCGCCCCGACAAGCTCAACCTCAAAAATGTCGTCTATCGCGGCCTGCAGGGCGAGATGGAAAATGAGCTGTGGGGCGTGCAGGGCAAGATCAATTATGATTTCGGCAGCTTCGGTGCCGAACTGACCGGCAGCTATCGGTCGGTCGATTTCTACCAGGTCAATGCGTCGAGCGAAGGCATCGACTATCCGGGCCGCGACCTGTCGGCGGTCCTTTACGATAATTTCTCGGGCAATTTCTGGCAGACCAAGTCAAAAAGCCAAGTTTATGAGGCGCGGGTGTTTGCCAACGAGGACCAGCGTTTCCGCTGGAACCTCGGCGGCTTCTATTTTAATGAAGACCAGGCGGTCGGCTATCTCGCGCTCGCCGACCGGGGCTATTGCTGCTACTCCGGTACCGAGTTCACGATGCCCGACGTCAACGGCGAAAGCTATGCCTTCTATGCCGATGGCACCTTCGACGTCACCGACCGGCTACGCTTCCTCGGCGGCATTCGCTACACGGACGAGAAAAAGTCGCGTTATGGCATTGGCGGCAACTGGGCGCTGACGCTGGGCGGCGAAGATTTCGCCTGCTGCTTTGCGACCCGCCTCGGGACCGAAGGCTTCAAGCCCAACTTGCTCGACCGGCCCAATTTTGACGTCACGGGCATCAATACGCCGCGCGGTCTGGCGCAATTCCTGATCGAAGGCATCAAGACCCCGGGGCTCCGCGACACGCTGATCCAGCAGATCGGCGCGATCGCCAATGGCACCAACCCGAACGGCACCTGCATCGACCGCCCCGACATCGATAACGGCTTCGTCAATTGCCCGGCGCTCAATCCCTCCAACACGAACGGGGGTTTCAGCTATGCGAACCTGACCATCCCGGGCCAGCAAGTCGGCAGTTCGGCGTTCAACTTCGTTGACTGGCGCGCGGGCATCGAATTCGACGTCAGCGACGACAATATGCTCTATGCCAAGGTTTCGACCGGGCACAAATCGGGCGGCTTCAACGACAGCTTCAACGGATCGACGATCCCCGAAACCTTCAGCCCCGAAAAGCTGCTCGTGTACGAGGTCGGCAGCCGCAACAGCTTCGATGCCTTTGGACGGCGGGCGGTCTTCAACCTCACCGGCTTCTATTACGACTATTCGAACCAGGTGTTTCAGGATCTGACCTGTATCAACCTCGACAGCACCCAGACTCCGCCGGTCTGCAACGGCTATTCGCTGGTCAACCGCAACATCGGCGCATCGCGTATCTATGGCGCCGAAGCCGAGCTGCGCCTGAGTCTGCCGGGCAATTTCGGGCTCGACATCAATGCCGCCTATCTCGACACAAAGATCACGCGCGGCACCGTGGCCGATGCGCGCGCGCAGGATTTTGGCGCGGGCGGCAATTCGCCGCTGATCAGCCTGGTCGGAAACCGTTTGCCGCTGTCGTCGAAGATGAACGTCAGCGCGCGTCTGTCGCAATGGTTCGACGTCGGCCCGGGCCGTCTCGATTGGCAGGCGCTGCTCAACTACCGCTCGTCCTACTTCCTCAGCCAGTTCAACGAGGATGATATCGTGTTCCTGAGCGGGGCGCGGCAGACGTCGCTGGCGGCGGGTTTCCCCGACCGGCAAAAGGGCTATGCGACGCTCAATCTGGGGATCGGCTATACGATCGACAATTTCCGCCTCGAAGCCTGGGCGAGCAACTTCCTAAACGAAGAAGTCTCGCAAAAGGCGCTGGTCGGTTCGTCGCTCAACATCCGCTTCCTGAACGACGCGCGCAGCTATGGTCTGCGGGCGCGGGTGACCTTCTAAAAAAAGGGGCAGCCGCCTGGGCCGCGACGTGGTCTGGGCGGCTGTATTATGCCGGTTGGTACCGCTATGCAGGCTGTAGGTTGGCGAAGGGCGGCGTGCCCAAGCGGAGGCTTGAAAGCATTGGCGATGGACAATGGGGCCGGAGGAGCGGCGCGGCAGCCGCTTGGCTTCCTGCTTCTCTATGCGCTTGCCTATGCGGGCGGCGTTACGGCCTACACCCCCTTTCTCATGCTCGTCCTCCCGGCGCGGATCACCGAACTCGCCGGCGCCGACGATATTGTCTGGTTGGGGTATATCGTGTTCGCGGGCGCGGTCGCGGCCAGCGTTTCGGGCGTCCTGTCCGGATGGCTGAGCGACCGTACCAACAGCCGCCGTCTGTGGGTCGCGGTTGGCATGGTCGCGACGATCCTGCTCCAGCTTGCCATGACGCAGTGCGACAGCATCGGCGCCCTGCTCTGGCTGGTCGTGGCGTGGCAGCTGGCGCTCAACCTGATGCTCGTGCCGCTGATCGCCTGGGCGGGTGACTTTGTTCCGGACACGCAGAAGGGTCTGCTCGGCGGTCTGCTCTCGATTGCGCCCGCACTGGGGGCATGGTCGGGCATTTTGTTCGCCGCCGGGGCGGTGGCCTCGTTCGAGGGCAAAGCCGTGATTATCGCGGCGATGACCGCTGCGTTTATGCTGCCGTTGTTGCTTTTGGGCCAGCCGCGGCGTTTGACCGTGTCGCCGGGCGTATCACCGGCGAGCCAAGCCACGTCGCCGCACCTCACATCGGCGGCGGCCCGCATGTGGGTCGCCCGTCTCCTGATGCAGATTTCCGGCGCGGCGCTCGCCAGCTATCTCTATTTCTGGCTCCGCGCGCTCGACCCCGTGATGGGCGATGGGGAAAAGACCATCTTGTTCGCGGGCGGCCTGTCGGCGTCGATCGTCGTCGCGGTGTTCCTCGGCCGCTGGTCGGACAGATATGGTCATCCTTTTGCAGTCCTGTCCTTGATTTCGGCGCTCGCGGGTTTGGCACTCGCCGCGATGGCGCTTGCCGACGACCCGGCGATGGCAAAGCTTGCCTATGTCCTGTTCGTGATCGCTGGCGCGACCTTTCTGGCGCTGCATGCCAGCCAGACGCTTCGCGTCTTGCGCGACCCCGCACAGCGTGGGCTGGGCATCGGGCTGTTCAACCTCACCAACACCGCGCCGTCGCTCATCATGCCATGGATCGCCATCTCGGTGGTTCCGGGTTTCGGCTTCGGCAGGCTGTTTCTGGTGCTTGCCCTGCTCGCACTGTGCGCCGCCGCGCTGCTGGCGACGATGCCGCGCGATGTGTGATGCACCGGCAACCTTGCGTGGGCGAGCAATCGTGCCGCACGGACGAACCAGCAGACAAGCGAGACTTTGTTCGGATTCTCGGGCAGCATGCCCACGCCGTTTTAGGGAGACATAGACATGGCGATTATGCCGCAGGATAGCGCGATGGATGCGGGCAGCGGAACCGAGCCGGGCGGCCATGTCGATGCCCCCGAGCTGCGTCTGTTCGTGATGGGTCTCTTCTTCATCTTCGGCGGCATCACGTCGCTGAACGATGTGCTGATCCCCAAACTCAAGGAGCTGTTCACGCTCAACTACACCCAGGCGATGCTGGTGCAGTTCTGCTTCTTCACCGCCTATCTGCTGATCGGTATCCCGGGGGCGAAGCTGGTCAAAAAAATCGGCTATATGCGCGGCGCCGTCGCCGGACTGGTGACGATGATGGTCGGCTGCCTGCTCTTCATCCCGGCGTCGCAGACCGCGACCTACGGGCTGTTTCTCTTCGCGCTGTTCGTCCTCGCGAGCGGGGTGGTGATCGTGCAGGTCGTCGCCAATCCGCTGATCTCTCTGCTGGGCAAACCCCAGACCGCGCACAGCCGCCTGACCTTTGCGCAGGCGTTCAATTCACTCGGGACGACCATCTTTCCGCTCGTCGGCGCGGGGCTGATTCTCGGTTCGCTCAAGGATGTGTCGGCGGAGGATTTGTCGGGGGCAGCGCTGGACGCCTACCGCGTCGCCGAGAGCCAGGCGATCGTTCACGGCTATCTCGGGATCGCGGCGGCGCTCGCGGTCGTTGCCGTGGCGGTGTGGATGTTCCGGGGGCGGCTCAAGGACGAGAAGCATGACGCCAGCAGCGGCTTTGCGGGTCTCGATCTTCTGAAGCGGCCGCGCTTCAGCTTCGGCGCGCTGTGCATCTTCCTCTATGTCGGTGCCGAGGTGTCGATCGGCTCGCTGGTCATCAACTATCTCGCGCTCGAACGCGTGCTCGGCCAGCCCGAGTCCGCCATCGGCTGGATGATCGCGCTTTATTGGGGCGGCGCGATGATCGGGCGCTTCATCGGTTCGTGGATCATGTATCTCGGCGTCAGTCCGGGCAAATTGCTCGCGGCGGTGGCGGTCGGCGCCATCGCGCTGATCCTCGTCTCCGCCAGCACCAGCGGGGTCGTCGCGGCCTATTCGCTGCTCGCGATCGGCCTGACCAACGCGATCATGTTCCCGACGATCTTCAGCCTCGCGTCCGAAAAGCTCGGACCCCGCGCCGCCGACGGGTCGGGGATCATCAACATCGCGATCTTCGGCGGCGCCGTCGTCCCGCTCGCCACCGGCGCGCTCGCCGACCTGACCGGCAGTCTGGCGCTGGCGTTGTTGCTGCCCGCCCTTTGCTACGCGGTGATCGCATGTTTCGGCTATTACGCCCGGCGCCCGGCGGTATAGCGCGGCGTCTTGCAACTGAGTTTGGCGTCGGGGATTGACCCGACACCGAAGAGGAGCACTATGACCGAGACCGTAGTCGCAGTCGGTATCGGCGGCACCCATGCGCAACTGGTGATCGCGGAGGTGGCTGGCGGCCGTGTCGTGTCGCTGGGCGAAGCGACGAAGCTGCTCACCGCCCATCACGCCAGCTTCCAAGCCGCATGGTAAGCGTTCGCGCGCCGCGATGGCGGCGTGCCGCGCAGCATTGCGATCGCGGTGGCCGGACCGGTGCGCGGCGACGTCATCCGCTTCACCAACAACCCCTGGCTCATCCGCCCGGCGTTGATCGGCGAAAAGCTTCACGTTGACCGTCAGCAGCTCGTCAATGACTTCGATGCGGTGCGTCATGCCGTCGCAAAGGCCGACGAGGGTTATTTTGCGCGCCTGAGCGGCCCCGACGAGCCGCTACCGGCGACCGGTACCGCCAGCGACAGAGGTCCGGCCACCGAACTGGGGTTTAACCGTCAAAAACCGACATCGATTTCGCAACCGTCGCAAGCGAAGTTCCGGATGTCAGGGCGTCCGATTTCTTGAGTTGGCAGCAAAAAGGTGACTGACCGCTAACGGCCAAAACCTGATCATGATTTCAGTTTTGCGGGCGAGAAGCGGCAGAGCGATGATGTCCAACGCTTCAACACTTTGTTTTTACCTGACTGGGCCGTGATCGGGAAGAGGCCGCGATGTGACCTCGGTTTAACACTTTCAATATGGCAAGCCTATGCCACAATCTACCCCACACTTTGTACTGGATTTAGTCATTCAATGACGGACGGGGACAGATAGAGAAGGGCTTAAAGCATTATAATAGAATAATAAAATGGATGATAACGTCCGAAGTTAAATGAGTATGTCGTTGCGCTAGCCTCCACCACTTCTTCAAGAAGGCCTGCGCAAGCGGGCCTTTTTTGTTGGACGCTAGGGCATCATTGCACGCCGATCCCAACCCGTTCGGCCATTTCGGCATACCGGTTCACAAAATCTCTTTCCTACAATATCTTGCTATGCTTCAAGCTTGCTCATCGGCAGCGTCCGTCTTGCCCTCCACGCAGTCCAGTTGGAACGGGGGCGCGGTTGGGCTGAACTTTGCTGAACTTTGGATTGTCGCGGCAACCGGGCGGCGTCCGGCGCTATGCGGCAATCTCGTCGAACAGCGGTTCCAGCGCAATGGGGTCGGCCAGCGTGATGCGGTCGAGGATCGATGCGGTGTCGTCGCGGACCTTTAGCATCAGGCTGCGCAGGCGGCATTCGGCTTCGGGCAGGCAATTCTTGCAATGTTCGTGCGCGTTGCGCGACGCGCACGGAACGAGCGCCAGCGACCCGCGGGTCAGGCGGACGAGGTCGCCATAGCTGATGTCGATCGGTGGCAGGGCAAGCTGATAGCCCCCATCGCGGCCACGTTGCGAAATAAGCAGGCCCTCGCGCGCCATCTCCGACAGGATGACAGTCAGGAATTTGGGCGGGATATTCTGTGCCTCCGCAATATCCGCCAGCTGCACCTGCCCCTTGCCCCAATGGTCGGCCAGATGCTGGAAAGCGCGGATCGTATAGCGGGTCTTTTGCGAAAGCATGGCGAGTTAGTGTGACAAATTCAGGCTTAATTCAACCTGTCTGGATGAGATTTTGCCAAGAGTTGATGAAAATCACAGCGGATGGCATGAACGCCGCATACTAGTGCAGTCAGGATGCTGTTAGCGGCAAGGATTTGGGGTGGAGCGGATGATGCATAAAATCTGGGGTGCCCCTGCCGTGCTGGCAGCGTGTCTGCTGGCGATCGCCCCGGCGCAAGCCCAATTCGGCGGGTTGTTGCGCAAGGTGACGACGCCGGCGCCCAAGCCGAGCAGCGACGACAACGGCGGCTGTCCCAAGGGCAAGAAGGGCAGCAGCATCGGCCGCAATATCCTGGGCAATGTACTGAACGACGCGGTCGGCGATGCGGCGAGCAAGGCGGGCGTGTACAGCTATGTACCGATTGGCGAAGTCAGCGGGACACTGACCGACGCGATCGCCTGCCGCCTCGATCCCGCCGAGCAGGTGCAGGCGGCCGCCGCGACCGAGGAGGTGACACGCGGGGAGGAGGTCGGCGCCACGTCGAACTGGACCAGCGCGACGCGGCCCGAGGTTAACGGATCATCGACCGTTGCGGCGCGCAACGACCTCGCCGACGGCACCCGCTGCATGAACGTCACCGACATCATCATCGTCGAAGGCGAAGAAACGCGCGTCAGCAAACGGATGTGCAAGGAACCGGGTGCATCGCGCTATGTCCTTGCCGCATAAAGTCGTTCGCGTGGCGCTCGCGGCGGGGCTGCTCGCCAGCCTGACCGGCGCCGCGAAGGTCAAGATGGACCCGGCGAATCCAACCTGTCCGCTGACCCCTGATTGGTCGGCCAATACGACGATGCAGCTGACCCCGGTGGTCAAGGGCGGCGCCAAGGTCCTGCTGGCCGAGGGGCGGATCGACGCGGGGCTGCCCGACCGGTTGAAAGCTGCGCTGGCCGCGAATCCGGACGTTGGCGAGGTGTGGCTGCGCTCGCCTGGCGGCGATGCGCGGGCGGGCAATGCAGCGGGGCGGATCATCCGCTCGAACTTCGGTCTGACGACGCGCATCCCGTCGGGCTGGGCGTGTTTCAGCGCCTGCAATTTCATCTTCATGGGCGGGCAGCCGCGCGTGATCGACCCGGGCGGATTGTTCATCGTCCATATGTTCACGCGCACCGGCGACCGCAGCACGATCGACATGAGCGTCGCGATGGGGACCGAGGCGACGCGCGAACTGATCGGCGACATCGAGCAGGACGCGGCGCTGCTCGCCAGCGAGGACAATGATTTCCTGATCCGCATGGGCGTGTCGCGCAAACTGCTGACGGAGGTTATGTATCAGCAAAAGGCGCTCGCCAACGCCGACGACAAATCGACGCGCCGCTGCCTGACGCAGGCCGAGGTCAAATCGTACAACGTTGCAAATAACAACGAATAAGATAGGCTGACCTCAAATACAGGAGAGGCTGCCATGACCGATATGACGCACGATCACGCCACGTTCCGGTCGATGATCGACGGAACGCAGGAAGATTGGGACATCATTGCGCGCGAACAGAAAGAGTTTGCGCCGCAAAATGGCAAGCGCATCCTCGATCATCTCAAGCTGCTCGGCGGGGATTATGGCGGATTTCCGGTCGACCGTCTGGAGCATTGCCTGCAAACCGCGACGCGGGCGCACAGGGATGGCCGCGACGAGGAATATGTCGTGATGGCGCTGCTCCACGACATCGGTGACACGCTGGGGGCGTTCAACCACCCCGACGTCGCGGCGGCGATATTGAAGCCTTTCCTGTCAGAGGAAAATCTGTGGATCGTCCAGCACCACGGCATTTTCCAGGGCCATTATTTCTTCCACTATATCGGCCTCGACCGCGACATGCGCGACCAGTTCAAGGACAGTCCGCATTATGCGGCCTGCGCCGAATTCTGCGAAAAATATGACGCGCCGGCCTTCGACCCCGATTACGACAGTGAGCCGCTGGCGTTTTTCGAGCCTATGGTGATGCGGATCTGTTCCTATCCAAAAACGAGCATCTACAAGAAGGTGATGGTCGAGGAAGCGGCGGCGTAGGCCCTCAAGAAGACCGCCGCCGACTTTCCGATTCCGTTCGTGTCGAGCGAAGTCGAGACACCTCTCGGTTTTGCGCTGGCTTTCGGGGTGCCTCGAAATTGCTCGACACGGACGGTTTAGCTTGGGTTATTTCCCTTTGAACGCCGTCTTCCGCTTCTCGACGAACGCCAGTACGCCTTCGACCGCGTCGGCGCTGTTCCCTGCGATGAACTGGCCCTTCGCCTCGCCATCGAGCGTCTCGGCGTAGCTTTGCGACAGTCCGTCGCGCAGGATTTTGCGCATTGTGCCGAGTGACACGGTCGGCCCATTCGCAAGCCGCGCCGCCAGCGCGCGCGCTTCGCTCAGCAGGTCGGCATCGTCGACGCACTTGTAGACCATACCCCAATCGGCGGCCTGTTCGCCCGAGATTTTCTCACCCAGCATCATCATCTGCGTCGCGCGCGGCAGGCCGATCAGGCGCGGCAGCAGCCATGACGAACCGCCGTCGGGAACGAGCCCGATATTGACAAAGGCCTGAAGGAAATAGGCGCTTTTGCCCGCGATCGTGAAGTCACCTGACAAGGCGAAGCTGCACCCGACGCCTGCTGCCGGACCGTTGACAGCGGTGATGACCGGAATGTCGAGATTCGCGAGCGCGAGCAGCATCGGGTTATAATGGTTGCGCAGTGCCTTGCGGCTATTCGCGCCGCCGCCAACCGCCGACGCCGCTCGATCGCCGCCCAGATCGGCCCCCGAACAGAAGCCGCGCCCCTCGCCGGTGATGAGGAGCGCACGCACCCCAAGCCCGGGCAAATGGTCGAGCGCCTCCCGAATATCGTCGGCCATCGCGGGCGGCATCGAATTGAGCCGGTCAGGGCGATTGAGCGTGATCGTCGCGACATTGTCGGCGATTTCCAGCTTGATCGTGTCGAAGGTTGGGATGTCAGTCATGGGGAAGAAATCCTCTCGCGTCTTTACCTTTACGTTCACGTAAAGTTGTGACTCATTTGACTGACAAGCGCAAGGGGGAAGGGGGCAATCAGTCGTTGATAAGCCCCAAATCCTTGGGCCCGAACGCGGCCGGGAGTAACGCGCTGAGCTTGTAGGTGTTCACCGTCGCGCCATCGCCCGACGCGCAGTGAACGAGGATGTCGGTTTTTGAGCGCTCGGCGGCTTCGTTCAATATCTGGCGGCAGCGACCGCACGGATTGACGGGATCCGTCCCCAGCAGCGCATCGCCATCAGGACGACCTCCGATGATCGCGACTTCGGCGAGTTCGCCGATCCAGCCTTCGTTGGCGATTTTGGCCACCGCCGCGGTTTCGGCGCACAGCGTCAGGCCATAGCTGGCGTTCTCGACATTGGCGCCTGTGACGACGTCGCCGTTTTTGAGCAGCAGGGCGGCGCCGACATGGAAACCCGAATAAGGCGCATAGGCACGGCGCGCGGCATCGCGGGCGGCGGCGATCAGTTCATCACGGGCTTCGGTCATGGTCAATTTCCTTCCGGGCGGACGACGTTCCAGCCGACCGTGCCATCGGCGCCCGAAAGGCGCACATAGTCATTCGCCTGCCACATCGCCCAAGGATGCGCGGCATAATCGGGTTCGAAGAAATCGCGGCGCAGCCAGATGGTGCGCGCGATGCCTTTGGTCACCTGATAATCGCTCTCGAACGCAGGACCGGGGGCGATCAGGCTGCGCTTGCCCATATGCGCCTCGATCTGCGCCAGAAAGGTCGCCAGTTCGGACAGCAGCAAAGCGCGCGTTGGGCGGTCGGGGCAGCGGTCGTCATAATCGAGCCACACGACGGCGGGCAGCGCGTCGGCGCGGCGCGGCACGTGGCGGATGAAATTGGCCGCCTGATCAGTGGCGAGCTGGCAGAGGCTGTAGCGGTGGATCGCGCCGGTCTGCACCCCCGCCTCGCGCGCCGCAACCATGTTGCGGGTAAATTTGGCGTCGATGCCGCGGGTGCCGTCGGTGCCCATCACATAAGCAAAGTCGGCGCCTGCGGCCTTGATCGATCCCCATTGGACGTCGCCATTTCCCGCGTCGATCGTCACCCCCTGCGTCGGATAGATCGCCCGATCGGGGGTCCAGCGCGCCGCCCACCACAGCGCAAGGCCGGTCGCCAGTAGCAGCAGGACGATGGCGGCACCGATGCGCCGTAGCAGACGCGCAAGCGCTCCACGCCAATTGCCACCGGGGGTGGCCGAATCTTTGCGTTTGATGGCCCCCGTCGCCACGCCTCAACCCTTGATGTGCAGGACGCAGATCAGGGTGAACAAGCGCCGCGCGGTGTCGAAATCGACCGCGATCTTGCCGTCGAGCCGGTCCATCAGCATCTCGGCCGCTTCGTTGTGCAGGGCGCGGCGCGCCATATCAACAGTTTCAATCTGCTGCGCGGTCGAGGTCTTGATGGCCTGATAATAAGAATCGCAGATGGCGAAATAGTCGCGGATCGGACGACGGAACCGGCCCAGACCTAGGATGATCGCCTCGAGCGGCGATCCGTCCTCACGGCTGATTTCGAAAATGAGCCGCCCTTCCTCGACGCGCAGCATCAGGCGATAGGGGCCCGCATAGCCGTCGGCATGGCCGCGCTGCGGGACAAATTTGTTATCCTCGATCAGGTCGAAGATGGCGACGCGCCGTTCCTGCTCGACATCGGGATTGCGCCAGACGATCGAACCCTCGTCGAGTTCGACCGAAATGATGCGCTGTTTGGAAGGGTCTGCGTCGGCCATGCTGCCTGTGCTTCTACTTGGCGCGGGGCGAAGGGCAAGCCGACTTATTCACAGCATTCCACAGTTATGATAGGCTGATCGACATCGCCGGTTGCGCCTCATGGGGCACCGGCCCATTAAAGCGCCAATGCCAGAGCTAGCCATTTTTTCGACCCCGGTCGCCACCGGAAACGACCGCCAATTGCCCCGCAATATCGAGGCGGAGGCCGCGTTTCTTGGCGCGATTCTGATCGACAACCGAGTCGTCGAGGATCTGCCCGTCGCGCTGACCCCCGATCATTTCTTCGAGCCGCTCCATGGCCGCATTTTCCAGCAGACGATGGCGCTGATCGAACGCAACAGCATCGCGACGCCGGTGACGCTGAAGCCTTATTTCGAAGCCGACGAGGCGATGAAGGCGGTCGGCGGGGTCGGTTATCTGGCGCAGCTCACCGGCAGCGGTGCCGGGCTGATCGGCGCGCGCGACTTTGCCAAGCAGATTTACGACCTCGCCTTGCTCCGCGAACTCGCCGGCGTCGGGCGGGTGCTGGTCGAAAATGCGCTCGACACCAGCGAGCGCGTCGATCCGCAGGCGCAAATCGAAGAGGCGGAAACCGCACTGTACCGCGTCGCGGGCGGCGAGGCCGAAATGGGTTCGGTCAAAAGCTTCAGCCAGGCCAGCCTGACCGCGTTGCAGGCGGCCGAACGCGCGCTCAACTCGGGCGGCCATCTGTCGGGGATCACCACCGGGATTTCGAGCATGAACGCCAAGATCGGCGGCATGCACAATTCGGATCTGATGATCCTCGCCGGGCGTCCCGGCATGGGCAAGACCTCGCTCGCCACCAATATCGCCTATAATGCTGCCGAACGGTGGCGCCGCGACGAGGATGACGGAATACCGCCTGAAAAGAATATGGGCGCCAAGGTCGCCTTTTTCAGCCTCGAAATGTCCGCCGACCAGTTGGCGACGCGCGTCCTCGCCGAACAGTCGGGGGTATCGGGCGAGGCGCTGCGCATGGGCAAGATCAGCAAGGAGCAATTCCAGCAGCTGTCGCGTGCGGCACAGCAGCTCCAGACATTGCCGTTGTTCATCGACGACACCCCGGCGCTGACGATCGCGGGGCTGCGGACGCGCGCGCGGCGCCTCCAGCGGCGGCACGGCATCGGCCTGATCATCGTCGATTATCTCCAGTTGCTCGCGGGCAGCTCGAAAAGCGGCGACAATCGCGTGCAGGAAATTTCGGAAATTTCGCGTGGTTTGAAGACGCTGGCAAAGGAACTTCATGTCCCGGTGATGGCGCTGTCGCAGCTGAGCCGTGCGGTTGAACAGCGCGAAGACAAGCGTCCGATGCTGTCCGATCTGCGCGAATCGGGCTCGATCGAGCAGGACGCCGACATGGTGCTGTTCGTGTTTCGCGAGGATTATTACGTCGGTTCGCGCGAGCCCAAACGCCCGATGGAGGGCGATGATGTGAAGATCCACGCGGCGCACGAGGAATGGGCGGCCGAAATGGAGCGCGTATTCGGTCTGGCCGAAGTGATCGTTGCGAAATCACGCCATGGTTCGACGGGCAAGATCCGCCTGCACTTTGAGGCGAAGACGACGAAGTTCAGTGACCTAGCTGACGAAAGTCAGGCGTTTGCGGATTATGAGTAGCGAATAGCGCCAACCTAATTCCGCTCGTGTTGAGCGCTCGAAGGACCGTTCTTCCGTTCAACGTCGAAAGAAAGAACAGCCCTTCGACAAGCTCAAGGCAAACGGCGTTGGCTATGCGGTCGGCCTCTCAGAACGCCGGATCGTTCGCCGGGTCATCGCCAATCGGCGACACCGCTTCATGGATGCCGCATTCGGTCTTGTCCCAGCCGCGCCAGCGGCCCGAGCGCGGGTCTTCGCCCGGCAGAACCTTGGACGTGCAGGGTGAGCAGCCGATCGACGGGTAGCCTTGCGACTCCAGCGGATGGCGCGGCAGGTCGTGCGCTTCGAAATAGGCGTCGAGGTCGGCGCGCGTCCAGTTGGCGAGCGGGTTGAATTTCAACCGGCCGGTGCCGCCGTCGAGCTCAAAGCGCGGCAGGCCCTGGCGCGTCGATGACTGGAAGCCCTTGCGCCCGGTGATCGACGCATCGAAACCCGCCATCGCCTTTTCGAGCGGCTTGACCTTGCGGATTTCGCAGCAGCCGTCGGGATCATAGGACCAGCGCAGCTCGGTGGAGTCCTTAGCCGCCAGATCTTCGGGATCGGGGGTCAGGTTGACGATATTGAGCCCGAGCCGCGCCGCCAGCGTGTCGCGATATGCGAGCGTTTCGGGAAAATGCTTGCCGGTGTCGAGGAACAGCACAGGCATGTCGGGGGCAACTTGCGCGACGAGGTGCAGCAGCACCGCGCTTTCGGCGCCAAAGCTGGAGACGATCGCGGTATCGCCGAGCAACCCCGCGCCGAAGACGCTGGCGACGACTTCGGCGGCGTCCTGGCCGCGGAACAGATTGTTCAGGCGGATGACATCGGCGTCGGTGAAACGCGGCGCGACGTCGATGCGATCGCGGATTCGATCATTCCCAACCCCGTTCGCATCGAGCGCAGTCGAGATGCTGCGCGTCGGCGCGCTGCCGCCGGGTGTCTCGACTTCGCTCGACACGAACGGAATTCGCGGATCGGCTTTATCCATGCCGCAATTTCCAGATTGGCACCGCACCGTCGGCGGCGCCCTGATAATGTTCGGGCCAGCGCGACAGCGCCGCCTCGACATCGGCTGGGTTCAGGTCCTTTTCGGGCGCGAAGCTGTCGAAACCGCAGCGCTTCATATAGCCAATCTGGTCGACCAGAACGTCGCCCTGCGCGCGCAACTCGCCTGTGTAACCCGCCTCACGCAGGATGCGCGCCGACGAATAGCCGCGGCCATCGCGAAATTTCGGGAAGGCGACCTCAATCAATTTCAACCGGTCCAGATAGGGGATCAACGCGCGTGCATCCTCATCCGACTCGAGCCGGACCGCGGTCGCGTTCGACTGTTCGAGGAAGGCGTCGAGCGTGACGCAGGGTTCCTCGCCATCGGCTTGCAGATGCTCAACCATAGATCGCCTCCTTGAACGGCGCCATGCCGACGCGGCGATAGGTGTCGACGAAGCGCTCACCATCGGTGCGTTCGGCGAGATATTTGTCGGTCACACGCTCGATCGCATCGACGATACCGTCCTCGTCGAAACCGGGGCCGGTGATCGTGCCGAGCGACACATCCTCGGCGCCCGAACCACCGAGGAGAAGCTGGTAATTTTCCGTGCCTTTGCGATCGACGCCGAGGATGCCGATGTGGCCCGCGTGGTGATGCCCGCAGGCGTTGATACAGCCCGAAATTTTCAGCTTCAACTCGCCGAGATCGCGCTGCCGCGCCGGGTCGGAAAAGCGCTGCGCGATCTTCTGCGCGACCGGGATCGAACGCGCGTTGGCGAGGCTGCAATAATCGAGCCCGGGGCAGGCGATGATGTCGCTGATCAGGTCGAGGTTCGGCGTCGCGAGGTCCGCTGCGTCCAGCGCCTGCCAGATCGCGAACAGGTCGGCCTTGCGGACGTGCGGCAGTACGATGTTCTGCGCGTGGGTGACGCGCAGTTCGTCGTGGCTGTAGCGTTCGGCGAGGTCGGCCATCAGGTCGATTTGCGCCGAGCTCGCATCGCCGGGAATGCCGCCCAAGGGTTTCAGGCTGATGTTGACGATCGCGTGGCCCGGCACCTTGTGCGCCGCGACATTCTGGTCGACCCAGACCGCGAAGTCGGGGTCGCTGCGGTCGATCTCGTCGGGCGCACTGGCATCCAGCGGCGGCATCGCGAACTGCGCCGCGATGCGGTCAAATTCGGCCTTCGGCGGATCGATGCCGAGCGACTTCACATGGGCAAATTCTTCCTCAACCTGGCGGCGATATTCATCGGCACCCAGCTCGTGGATCAGGATCTTGATCCGCGCCTTGTAGATATTGTCGCGGCGACCATAGCGGTTGTACACGCGCAGGCACGCCTCGGTGTAGCTCAAGAGATCGTCGAGCGGCACGAAATCCTTGATCAGCGGCGCGATCATCGGGGTGCGGCCCATGCCGCCGCCGACATAGAAAGCGGCGCCGTGGACGCCGTCCTTCTCGACGATCTGGATGCCGATGTCGTGGAGGCGCATCGCAGCGCGATCTTCCTCGGCAGCGATCACCGCAATCTTGAACTTGCGCGGCAAATAGCTGAATTCTGGGTGGAAGCTCGACCATTGCCGCAGCAGCTCGGCCCAAGGGCGAGGATCGGTCAGCTCGTCGGCGGCGGCGCCCGCCCACTGGTCCGAACTGATGTTGCGGATGCAATTGCCGCTGGTCTGGATCGCATGCATTTCGACCGACGCTAGGTCGGCGAGAATATCGGGGGCATCCTCCAGCTTGATCCAGTTATACTGGATGTTCTGGCGGGTGGTGAAATGGCCGTAATCGCGGTCATATTTGCGCGCTATATGCGCGAGCATCCGCATCTGGCGGCTGTCGAGCGTGCCATAAGGGACCGCGACGCGCAGCATATAGGCGTGGAGCTGGAGGTAGAGGCCGTTCATCAGGCGCAGCGGCTTGAACTGATCCTCGGTGATCTCGCCCGCCAGACGGCGTTTCACCTGATCGGCGAATTCGGCGACGCGCGCATCGACCATCTGCTCGTCATATTCGTCATATTTATACATGTCAGATCACCCAGTCGCCGGCCGTGGGATCGGCGGGTTTCAATGTCAGGTCGGGACGCACGGTCGGGCCGAGCGCGCGGATGCGGTCCTTGATATGCGCGGGGCGCGGGCCGTCGGGGGTGGCTTCGCCAGCGATGATATAGGGCGCGTTGACGCGGCGCGCGGCTTCCTCGACCGCGAGGATCGCCTCGCCAGCCTCACCGACGTCAGCGGCATCTTCGATATGCAGCGACCAGTCGGTGCCGGTCCACCAGGTGACAAACCCTGTTTTCAGGTCGTTGCCGGTCAGCAGTTTCATGCAAAATTCCCCAATTTTTCAGCGACGCCGGGGGCGCCGAGGCAGTCGAGCGCGTCTGCGCGCACCGCGACCTTGCCGACGATGATCAGCGCCGGGCTCTTCACCGCTTCGCGCGCGACCAGATCGCCAAGGTCGGTGAGCAGCGTGCGCAGGACGCGCGCGTCGGCGGTCGTCCCACGCTCAATCACCGCGACGGGCAGGTCTGGCGACACGCCGTCGGCGATCAGCTTGTCGGCGATCGCGGTCGCGGTGGCGATGCCCATGTAGATGACGAGGGTGCGGCCATGGCCCGCGAGGCCCGACCAATCCTGTTCGCTCAAATCCTTGCACTGACCCGCGACAAAGCTGACCGCGCTCGCGTCGTCACGGTGGGTGAGGGGAAGGCCCGCCTGCGCGGCACAGCCCATTGCGGCGGTGATGCCGGGAACGACTTCGCAGGAGACGCCTGCTTTGCGCGCAGCATCGAGTTCCTCGCCGCCGCGCCCGAAGATGAACGGGTCGCCGCCTTTGAGCCGCACGACCTGTTTCCCGGCCAGCGTTTCGCGCACCAGCAGTTCGTTGATCAGTTCCTGCTTCATCGTGTGGCGGCTGCGCTGCTTGGCGACGCTGATGCGTTCGACATGCGGCGGGATCAGCGCGAGCACGTCGTCGCCGACCAGCCCGTCATGGACGACGAGATCGGCACTCGCCAGCAACCGCGCAGCACGCAACGTCAGCAGGTCGGGATCGCCGGGACCGGCGCCGACCAGCCATAACTTGCCCGAAGGAGAGGGGGTCTTTTCCATGCACGATAGATGATGGCGTGGCCGCCGAATGGCAAAGCAGGCTTTATTGACGCTGATGAAGGTAAAATTGCGCCGACATTCTTCCACTCGTCATTGCGAGCGCAGCGAAGCAATCCAGATCGAAATAGCCCAATCTGGATTGCTTCGCTTCGCTCGCAATGACGGGTTGCTAATTGTAGTTCTTCGGAATCAACCGCGCACCTTCGGGATCGCGCAAACCGACACCGATTGAAGCGCGCAGCGCGTCGCTTTCCGCACTCGCGACCGGATAAGCGCAATAATCGGCGGCGTAGAAGGCGCTC
The DNA here is from genome assembly GCF_035998965.1 of Sphingopyxis sp. Classification (GTDB taxonomy): domain Bacteria; phylum Pseudomonadota; class Alphaproteobacteria; order Sphingomonadales; family Sphingomonadaceae; genus Sphingopyxis. The sequence continues at coordinate 42,260 of NZ_DASYHE010000093.1, read as the reverse complement.
GGCCGATGATTGCCCGACAGGCCGATCCCGCCAAAGGGCGCGGCGGACGAGGCGCCGTTGGTCGGGCGATTCCAGTTGATCACCCCGGCGCGGGCGTTGGCCCAAAACTGGTCGTACAGCTGCGGGGTGCCGCCGACGAGGGCCGCCGACAGGCCGAACGCGGTGTTGTTCGCCTCGGCAATCGCTGCCTCGAACGTCTCGACCCGGATGACTTGCAGCAAGGGGCCGAACAGCTCGATATCGGGGCGTTCGGGCATCGATGTCACATCGATGATGCCGGGAGTCAGGAACGGTCGTCCGGCAATCGGGCGTGTCATGTGGCGGATCACCTGGCCGCCGTTCGACATCAGGATCAGGAAGCTTTCGGTCAGCCCGTCAGCCGCCTCATTGTCGATCACCGGCCCCATATAGGGCGCCGGGTCGGCGTGCGGATGGTCGACGATCAGCCGATTGGTCAGCGCCTTGACCTCTTCGATCAGCGCGTCGGCAAGGCTGTCGCGCACGATCAGCCGCCGCGCGTTGCTGCACCGCTGTCCGGCGCTGAGGAACGCCGATTGAACGACGATGATCGCGGCGGTGCGAGTGTCCGCGGTGTCCCACACGACGATCGGATTGTTGCCGCCCATCTCCAGCGCCAGCATCTTGCCGGGCTGGCCCGCGAACTGGCGGTTGAGCGCGAGCCCGGTGCGCGCCGAGCCGGTGAACAGCAGCCCGTCGATGCCTTGGTGTCCCGCCAGCGCCTTGCCGGTGTCGGGGCCGCCGACGATCAGCCGCAGCACCTCCTGCGGCACCCCGGCGCTGTGGAACAGCTCGACCAGCTTAGCGCCGACCGCTGGCGTTTTTTCGGACGGTTTGAACAGCACCGAATTGCCTGCGATCAGCGCCGGAACAATATGGCCATTCGGCAGATGGGCGGGGAAATTATACGGGCCGAGCACCGCCAGCGCGCCATGCGGTTTGTGGCGCACCGCGTTGCGCAGTCCCATCGCGCCCTCGATCCGCCGGTTCGGGGTGCGTTCGCCATAGGATTTCACCGAAATATCGACTTTGGCCACCACCGATTCGACCTCGGTGCGCGCTTCCCAGAGCGGCTTGCCGGTTTCGCGCGCGATGAGGTCGGCGAGCATTTCGCCCTCGGCTTTGACCCGATCGGCAAATCGGCGCAGCGTTTCAGTGCGGAAGGTGACCGCTTTGGCCGCCCATTCGGGCCAGGCGCGCCGTGCAATCGCGACCTCATCGTCGACATTGCTGACCGCGCCGCGCCACAGTTCTTCACCGGTTGCGGGTTCGAAGGAAAGCAGGGTGTCACTCATGGTCGCCCCGGTCTTATCGGCGAAAGCCGGTGGCGGCAACCTGCGCTGCTGCCTGGTACGATGGATTGCTTGCGCCGCGCGGCTGGGTTGGCGATACACGCGGACGGGTTCCGCGCGCCGGGACGGGCCACGACACGAACTAGAGGGATTCGCCATTTTGGCCAAGCTGGAGGCAAAGCAGGACGGGCGCCGTGACTGGTCCGACTATTATTGGTGGTCGGGCGATGGCGTGCGGCTTCACGCACGCGTCTATGCGGGGCCGACCAGCACCGAAAAAGCGCCGCCGATCCTGTGTATGCCGGGGTTGGCACGCAATGCGCGCGATTTTGAGTTGTTGGCGCCGCATGTCGCGCAGCACCGGAAGACGATCGTGATTGAGTTCCGCGGCCGCGGCGAAAGCGCTTATGCCAAGGATCCAATGACCTATGTTCCGCTGACCTATGTGCAGGACGTCGTTGCCTTGCTCGACGGCATGGCGATCGAGCGTTTTGCAACGATCGGGACATCGCTGGGCGGGCTGGTGTCAATGCTGATGGCGGCGACGCTGCCCGGACGCATCATTGGGGCTGTGCTCAACGATGTTGGCCCCGAACTCCAGACGAGCGGGCTTGAGCGGATCCGCGATTATATCGGGGCGGGGGGCAGCCAGCCGACGTGGATGCACGCGGCGCGCGCGATGTCCGAACTCAACGCCGCGATCTATCCGGGTTATGAAATCCACGACTGGCTGCGGATGACCAAGCGCACCCACCGACTGACCGCCGAGGGGCGGATCGTCACCGATTATGACAAGCAGATCGCGGCGCCGCTGCGCGCGCCGGGAGGCGACGCCGCATTCGATATGTGGCCAGTCTATCGCGCACTCGGCGAGGTTCCGCTGCTGATCCTGCGCGGCGAATTGTCGGACATCTTGGCGCGCTCGGCGGGCGAGAAAATGATTGCCGAACTCCCCCACGCGCGGCTGGTCGAAGTCCCCGGTGTCGGCCATGCCCCGACGATGGACGAACCGGACGCGGTGGCCGCGATCGATGCGTGGCTGGCGGAGCTGCCCGCCGCGTGACCGGCGTCAAGGCTCCTGTGCGCCTGTTGCACCTGCATTCCAGCTTTTCGCTGGGTGGCAAAGAGGCGCGCGCGGTGCGGCTGATGAATTTGATGGGACCGCGCGCGCGGCACACGATCCTGTCGGCGGTGCCCGAGGCGATGAGTGCGCGTGATGCCATTGACGCAGGGATCGACGTCGAATTTCCTGTCGATGCCCCGCTGCTGCACGGCAAGCCGGGGCTGGCGCGCTATCGCGACCTCGCCGCTTTCATGCAGCAGTTCGATCTGGTGCTCAGCTATAATTGGGGGTCAATGGACGGGGTGATGGCGCACCGCGTCTTTGCCCCGTTCCGCGACCTGCCGCCGCTCATCCACCACGAAGATGGGTTCAACGAGGATGAGAGCGTCCGGCGCAACTGGAAACGCAACGGCTTTCGCCGCCTCGCGCTGCCGACCGCCGACGCGCTGGTGGTGCCGTCGACACTCCTCGAACGGATCGCGGCGGACGAATGGCGCGCGCGGCGGCGCACGGTGTTGATTCGCAACGGCGTCGACACCGCCGCCTATGATGCACCCCCATCGATTGCGATTCCAGCGCTGGACCGGCGCGCGGGGGAGGTGGTGATCGGCACTGTCGCCGGGCTACGCAAGGTCAAGGATCTGCCACGGCTGGTTCGTGCGGTGGCGACTTTACCGACTAACGTCCGGCTGGTCATCGTCGGCGAGGGACCGGAGCGCGCGGCGATTGCAGCAGAGGCAGTGTCTTGCGGGATCGCCGACCGGCTGGTGCTTCCGGGGTTCATGGCCGAGCCGGCGCGCTGGATCGGCCATTTCGACCTGCTAGCGCTGTCGTCGCAGAGCGAGCAGGCGCCGATTGCGGTGATCGAGGCGATGGCGGCGGGCTTGCCGGTCGTCAGCCCTGATGTGGGCGATGTTGCCGCGATGGTCGCACCCGACAACCGGCACTTTGTCGCCGCCGACGAAACACGCTTTCGCACTGCACTGGCCGAGCTGACTGCGGATGGTGATCTGCGCGCGCGGATTGGCGCCGCGAACCGGCGCGTTGCTGCCGAACGGTTCGACGAATCGTCGATGGTCGCTGCGTATGAAAATCTCTATGGTCGGGCGCTTGACGGTCGCCGCCTGTTTGCGGGCTAGCCAGCCGCGGAACCATTGACTTTCGCCGCGCGCTTCCGCTTACGGAACCCAAACGGGGACTGGCCGGGACGTGGACGGCCGGTGGAGAGAAAGAGATTTAGAATGTTCAAAGGATTGAAGCCCATCCTTTACGGCGGACGTGAAGTCTGGCCGTTGGTCGAGGGCGGCAAGGGCGTGTCGGCGACCAACCATATGTCGAGCGGCGCCTGGGCCGCGGCAGGCGGGATCGGCACCGTGTCGGCGGTGAACGCCGACAGCTATGACGCCGAGGGCAAGATCATCCCGCAGCTTTACAGGGCGCTGACCCGTAAGGAACGCCACGAAGAGCTGATCCACTACGGCATCGAGGGCGCCGTCGCGCAGGTCGATCGCGCCTATGAGATCGCGGACGGCAAGGGCGCGATCAACATCAACGTGCTGTGGGAAATGGGCGGTGCGCAGCAAATCCTGGAAGGTGTGTTGGCACGGACCCAAGGCAAAATCGCCGGGGTCACCTGCGGCGCCGGAATGCCTTACAAGCTCAGCGAAATCGCAGAGCGCCACAATGTCATGTATCTGCCGATCATCAGCTCGGCGCGCGCTTTCCGCGCCCTGTGGAAACGCGCCTATCACAAGGTGCCGCAACTGTTGGGCGCCGTGGTATATGAGGATCCGTGGCTGGCCGGGGGGCATAACGGCCTGTCGAACGCCGAAGACCCGCTGGTCCCGCAGGATCCATACCCGCGCGTGAAGGCGCTGCGTGACGTCATGACGGCGGAAGGGATTGCAGACTCTGTACCAATCGTGATGGCGGGCGGCGTCTGGTATCTGCGCGACTGGAACGACTGGATCGACAATCCCGAGCTGGGCCAGATCGTTTTCCAATATGGCACGCGCCCGCTGTTGACCGAAGAAAGCCCGATCCCACAGGCGTGGAAGGATCGCCTCCGCACCCTCGACGACGGCGACGTGCTGCTCCACCGCTTCTCGCCGACCGGATTTTATTCGAGCGCGGTGCGCACGCCGTTCCTGCGCGACCTCGAAGCGCGCTCGGAGCGCCAGATTCCTTACTCGAAGCAGGAAGCGGGGGACCATATCGTCCAGCTCGACGTCGGGGTGAAGGGCAAGAATTTCTGGGTCACCCCACACGATCGCGCCCGCGCGCGCGATTGGGCGGCCGAAGGTTACACCGAGGCGCTGAAGACGCCCGACAATACGGTGGTATTCGTGACCGAGGCCGACAAGGCGGTGATCCGCAAGGACCAGACCGATTGCATGGGCTGTCTGTCGCATTGCGGCTTTTCGTCGTGGAAGGACCATGACGACTACACCACCGGCTACCTCGCCGACCCACGCAGCTTCTGCATCCAGAAGACGCTCCAGGACATCGCGCACGGCGGCGATCCCGAGCAAAATCTGATGTTTGCGGGCCATGCTGCGTTCAATTTCAAGACCGATCCCTTTTATTCGAACAACTTCACGCCGACGGTGAAGCAGCTGGTCGATCGGATTTTGACGGGGGATTAAGCCGATATGTCGTCCCAGCGAAAGCTGGGATCGCTATCGTGGCGACAGGTCGATGGAGGCCCCAGCTTTCGCTGGGATGACGGGCTGTTTAAACCCACCCCTCCAGCACCTGATCCTGCGGGCGGTGACCGTCGCACCAGGCGCGGATGTTGGCGATGACTTTTTCGCCCGACGCCTCGCGGCCCTCGATCGTCGCCGAGCCCAGGTGCGGCAGCAGCACGACATTGTCGAGCGCGAGCAGCGCTGGGTCGACCGCGGGTTCGTGGGTGTAGACGTCGAGCCCGGCGCCGGCGATGCGGCCGGTTTGCAGCGCCGCGATCAGCGCCTTTTCGTCGACGATTTCGCCGCGCGCGGTGTTGATCAGGTACGCGGTCGGCTTCATCGAACCGATGCGCGCGGCGCTCACCATCTCGTGCGTCTCGGCGGTGTGCGGGCAGTGCAGCGTCACGATGTCGCTGATCCGCAGCAGGGTATCGACGCTGGCGTGATAGCTGGCGCCCAATTCCTCCTCGATCGCTTCGGGAAGGCGGCGGCGGTTGTGATAATGGATCGACAGGCCAAAGGCGCGGGCGCGGCGGGCAACTGCGAGCCCGATGCGCCCCATGCCGATAATGCCGAGCAATTTGCCGCCGACCCGGTGACCGAGCATCGCGCTGGGCGCCCAACCGGCCCATTGCCCCGATCGCATCAATTTCTCGCCCTCGGCGAGCCGCCGCGGGACGCTGAGGATCAGCGCCATCGTCATGTCGGCGGTGTCCTCCGTAAACACGCCGGGGGTATTCGACACCATGATGCCCTTGGCGCGCGCCGCCGCCAGGTCGATATGGTCGACCCCTGCGCCGAAATTGGCGATAAGTTTGAGTCGTTCGCCCGCGGCGGCAATGACGTCGGCGTCGATCTCGTCGGTCACTGTCGGCACGAACACGTCACAGTCGGCGACCGCAGCCTTTAATTCGTCCTTGGTGAACGCCTGATCGTTTGCCGACAGCGCGACGTCGAACAATTCGGCCATGCGCGCCTCGACATGCGGCATCAATTGGCGGGTGACGATGACGCGCGGACGTTTGGGGCGGGATGAATCGGGCATGGCCGCCGATAGAGCGCGCCGCGGCGCAGCGGTCAAGAGCAGGGGTGCGGAAAGACATGCGAAAAGGCTGGGGATGAACGCAGCCTTTTGCGCGGCGAACGGTTGAATATCGAACCCGAGTTTGACAAGGCAATATGATGACCAGCCGCCTGATATTTGCAGCCGCTGCGCTGTTCGCCGTCGTGGGACCGGCCGCCGCGCAATCCGACCCCGTCAAGCTGCCCTATTGGGCATCGATCAGCGTCGATGAGGCGCGGATGCGCAAGGGGCCGTCGCCCGACGTGCCTGTGATCTGGGAGTATCGGCGCAAGGATTTGCCGGTGAAGGTTATCGCCCGGTTCGAAACCTGGCGCAAGATCGAAGATCCCGACGGCACGCAAGGTTGGATGGCGGCGCGGTTGCTCAGCCGCACTCGCACCGCGATTGTCACCGGCGAGGTCCGCCCGCTGCGCGAGGCGGCGAGCACCTCGGCCGCCGTCGCTTATCGCGCCGAACCGGGAGTCGTCGGGCGCATTATCGAATGTTCCGAAGGCTGGTGTATGCTCGACGTAAAGGGCCGAAAGGGCTGGATCCAGACCGACCATATCTGGGGCGACTAACGCCGCCCCCGATAGCGCCGATGATCGCGATCATTTTTTCTTGGGCGTGACAGTGACGGCCGTTCCGTCGGGTGCGGTGGCGGTAAAGCTGCCGTCGGCCGCGGTCGGCGACAGGCTCCAGCAGGCTTCGGCTTCGTCGCCATCGGGGTCAAAGCAGTCCTTGCCATCCTTGTGCGTCAATTTGCCTTTGACGGCTTTACCCTTGGGATCGGTATCGACGTAGGTTCCATCGGCATTGATCGTCGTCGACGCGATGGTGCCATCGGCCATCTTCACCTCATAATCGCCCGGCGGCGTCCCGGTGTTTGCCGGTGCGGCAGGTGCGATCGTTTCGGCGGGCGCGGCGGTTTCCTTTGTTTCCTCGGCTTGCTGCGAGCAGGCGGACAAAGCGGCGACGGCGGCAAGCAGAACGAATTTTTTCATGGCAAAATCTCCCCGTTAAGGCGCCCGCAGGCTAGGTGTTCCGTCCAGCGGCGACAATCCCTCGATAGGCGTACCAAAAAGGGCCGATGGTTGCCCATCGACCCTTCTCGGTTACCTTGTCTCGGCTAGCGCTTAGCGGCGCCAGTTGAAGTGGTTGCGGTATACCTTCACCACCCGGCCATTACGTTCGTTGACCAGCAGCAGGTCGTTGTAGTGACGCACGTAGGTCAGGTTGCGACCGGCGCGGGGCACGCCCCAGCGGCTGTCGTAGCTCGGACGATACGCCGGAGCGTAATAGTTCGGGCGGATCGTCGCGCCGACGCGGAACTGCTGATAGCGGAACGGCGCGCGATAATTTTGATAGCGGCGATCCTGACGCCAATCGCGGCGATCCTCGCGCAGCTCCTGACGCGCTTCACGCACGTCGCGGCGTTCTTCGCGAATATCGCCGCGGTCGCCGTAACGCTGAGCCTGACGCAACTCACGCTGCTCCTCGCGCAGATCCTGGCGGCTTTCGCGGACTTCGCCGCGGGTCTGGGCCGAGGCCGCAGCCGGAACCATCAGGGCCGCAATGAGCCCGACAGTGAGAAATTTGGTCTTCATTGGTCTATCCTTTCAATCCGTCAGGGGGAGGGGACTGCCCGATGACAAGGATAGGTTTACGCGAGTCGATTTGAATTGTTCCGGAACGGCGCGTTTATTTTCAGGACATTAGTGTCGCAATTTGTCGCCGTGATGCGGTGGATTGATGAGACAGTGCGGCATGTAGATGGAACTCTACCTGCGGGGCTTGCGTCCGTGTGAATTCAGGAGCCTATCACCCGACCCACTCTCCCGAAAACGGCCGCCGTTCGAAACCGGAAGGACCGGAGATGGGCCCCTGCTTTCGCAGGGGCACAGAACAGCTGACCGCGTTAAACCAGCTCGACCGCGACCGCCGTGGCTTCGCCACCACCAATGCACAGGCTGGCGATACCGCGCGTCTTGCCATGACGCTGGAGCGCCGCGATCAGCGTCGTAATGATGCGGGTGCCGCTGGCGCCGATCGGGTGGCCGAGCGCGGTTGCGCCGCCGTGGACGTTGATCTTGTCGTGCGGAATGCCGAGGTCGTGCATCGCGAACATGGCCACACAGGCAAAGGCTTCGTTTACTTCGAACAGATCAACGTCGGCGATGGTCCAGCCGGCTTTGGCCAGCACCTTGTTGATCGCGCCGACCGGGGCGATGGTGAAGTCCTTGGGTTCCTGCGCGTGCGCGGCGTGGGCGACGAGGCGCGCGACGGGCTTGGCGCCCTTGGCATCGGCGACCGACTGGCGGGTCAGCACCACTGCGGCAGCGCCGTCCGAAATCGAGCTGCTGGTCGCGGCAGTGATCGTGCCGTCCTTGGCAAAGGCCGGCTTCAGTGTCGGGATCTTGTCGGGCATCGCCTTGCCCGGGGCTTCGTCGGTATCGACGATCACGTCGCCCTTGCGACCAGAAATGGTGACGGGCGCGATCTCGTTGGCAAAGGCGCCGTCGGTGATCGCCGCCTTGGCGCGGCTTAGCGAGGCCAGCGTATAATCGTCCTGCGCCTGGCGGCTGAGCTGATAGGCGTCGGCAGTATCCTGCGCAAAAGTCCCCATCGCGCGGCCCGCCTCATAAGCGTCTTCCAGCCCGTCGAGGAACATATGGTCATAAGCGGTGTCGTGGCCGATGCGCGCACCGCCGCGATGCTTTTTGAGCAGATAGGGCGCGTTGGTCATCGATTCCATGCCGCCCGCGACGATGAGGTCGACGCTCCCCGCGGCGAGTGCTTCGGCGCCCATGATCACGGTCTGCATCCCCGAACCGCATACCTTGTTGACGGTGGTCGCCTGCACCGACTTGGGCAAGCCCGCCTTGATCGCGGCCTGCCGCGCGGGTGCCTGGCCGAGCCCGGCGGGCAGCACGCAGCCCATATAGATTCGCTCGATGTCGTCACCGGACACACCCGCGCGCTCAACCGCGGCCTTGACTGCCGTCGCGCCCAGATCGGTCGCGCTCGCGTCCGACAGGCTGCCCTGCATGCTACCCATCGGGGTGCGGGCATAGGACAGGAAGACGACGGGATCGGTGGCGGTCATGGAACAAGACTCCGTAAGGGAAACAGGATCGGCGGCCCGATTAGCGGAAATGCTGCAACTGCGAAAGGGGGTGATGTACCGCGCCGCTTTTGTCGGGACGAGGGGCGCCCCACCCGTGCGGTACGGGTTCAAAGTTCAGTAAAGTTCAGCCCAACAACGAGCCCAGCGGCCTTGCTGCCCGCGATTATATCGCGTGACTGAGCGGGCGTGTCGTCATTCTTCTGCCATATTGAAACATAGCGAAATATATTAGGAAAGCGGTTTTTCGTCGAGGGCTTTAACGGAGAGTGTCGAGAGCAACGGCAGTATTTCAACCGTCCAGCCAATTGCAGCTCATCTGTCCCCGATGCCCCTCTGGCGCCAGTGCGACCCGCATGGCTTCGAGCAGCGGTGGCAACGCCTGTATGAAGGCATAAGGCGGATTGACGATGAATAACCCCGCGCCGTTATAGATGTCGGGCTGATCGCGGTCGTACAGCCAATGCTCGACGACCAGAAACTTCGGGATACCGAGTTGCCGCAACTGCTGTTTCCAACGCATATGCGTCTCGCGGTCCTTCAGCGGATACCAGATCACCGTGACGCCATGCGCCCATTTGCGGTGCGCGGCGGCAAGGGTGGCGGCGATACGGGCGCGTTCATCGGTCTGCTCATAGGGTGGATCGACCACCACCACGCCGCGCGGGGTGCGCGTCGGCAGCAGCGCCAGCCAAAGTTCGTAGGCGTCGCGCTGATGCACGGCGGCGGTTGTGCCGCGCATGGCGCCGCGCAGGGCGTAGGCGTCATCGGGATGCTTTTCGTTGAGGATCAGGACATCCTGCGGACGCAGAAGCTGCGCCAGAACCTGCGGCGAGCCGGGGTAGAGGCGCGGCTCGGCCCCGGCATTCACCGCCTGTACGGCAGCGCGATAATCGTCCAGCAAGGGGTTCGAGTCGGTAAACGCCCGCAGCACGCCCTGCGTCGCCTCGCCAGTGCGCATCGCGTCCTCGCCGCCAAGGTCATACAGCCCTGAGCCGGCATGGGTGTCGATCAGCGTCAGCGCGCCCGGTTTTTGCTGCAACGCCTGCACGAGCGCGATCAGCAGGCCGTGCTTTACGACATCGGCGCTATTGCCAGCGTGAAAGCTATGGCGGTAATTCATTGTTGTTCAAAATCCTGGTGATCTGCCTTTGTACGAACGGCTGGGCGAACAAACCGAGCGCGAGGCGAGGGAAGCAACCAATCCGATGCCCGTATAGAGTCGGAGAGAAACCTTCAAAACATTCTGTGCGGACCCTAACGACGGCGCTGGCGATCATCACCCGAGGCGGCGATATCGCGGGTGCGGGTTTCAACTTGCAACGAACCGCGCGCCATGGTGAACTGTCGCAAATCCAAACAGGGAGACGGGTCATGGCCACCGCCATCAAGAAGGATATCGCCGGCGAAACCGCACGCATGCACGAGGTGCTCGCCGCGCAAAAGGCCAGCTTTACCGCGGCGATGCCGGAGAGCCTGAGCGTTCGTACCGATCGGATCGACCGCGCGATCGCGCTGCTGGTCGATCATGCCGAGGAATTTGCCAAAGCGGTGAGCGAAGATTTCGGGCATCGCAGCCGCGAGCAGACGCTGATGACCGACATCATGCCCTCGGTCAGCGCGCTGAAGCATGCCAAAAAGCATATGGCGGGCTGGGCGAAGGGGGAGAAGCGCAAGCCGACATTTCCGCTCGGGCTGCTCGGCGCGAAGGCCGAGGTGGTGTATCAACCCAAGGGTGTCGTCGGCGTCGTCGCGCCGTGGAATTTCCCGGTCGGCATGGTCTTCGTGCCGATGGCTGGCATTCTTGCCGCGGGCAACCGCGCGATGATCAAGCCGAGCGAGTTCACCGAAAATGTTTCGGCGCTGATCGCGCGGCTGGTGCCAGACTATTTCGACGAGACCGAGATGGCGGTGTTTACTGGCGATGCCGATGTCGGGGTCGCGTTCTCGAAACTCGCTTTCGATCATATGATCTTTACCGGGGCGACCAGCGTCGGGCGGCATATCATGCGCGCCGCGGCAGACAATCTGGTGCCGGTGACGCTGGAGCTGGGCGGCAAGTCGCCGACCTTTATCGGGCGCAGCGCGAACAAGGATCTGGTCGGGCAGCGCGTTGCGCTGGGGAAGATGATGAACGCGGGGCAAATCTGTCTCGCCCCCGATTATTTGCTGGTGGCCGAGGATCAGGAAGGCGAGGTGATCGACAGCGTCACCAAGGGCGCGACCGCGCTCTATCCGACGCTCCTCGCCAACGACGATTACACGTCAGTGGTCAACACGCGTAATTACGACCGGCTGCAATCTTATCTGACCGACGCGCGCGAAAAGGGCGCCGAGGTCATTGAGGTCAATCCGGGCAATGAGGATTTCGCGAGTTCGAACGGCCACAAGATGCCGCTGCACATCGTGCGCAACCCAACCGACGACATGAAGGTGATGCAGGAGGAAATCTTCGGACCCATCCTGCCGGTCAAAACCTACAAGAATATCGACGATGCGATCGACTATGTGAACGCGAACGACCGCCCGCTTGGTCTTTACTATTTCGGGCAGGACAAGAGCGAGGAGGATCGCGTGCTGTCGCGGACGATCTCCGGCGGGGTGACGGTGAACGACGTGTTGTTCCACAATGCGATGGAGGATCTGCCGTTTGGCGGGGTCGGGCCGTCGGGGATGGGCAATTATCACGGCGTCGACGGGTTCCGCACGTTTAGTCATGCGCGGGCAGTATATCGCCAGCCGAAGCTGGATGTCGCCGGACTGGCCGGGTTCAAGCCGCCTTATGGCAAGGCGACGGCGAAGACGTTGGCGAAGGAATTGAAGAAGTAGGGGCCAGCGAAAGCCCTTGACCCGTTCGCCCTGAGCTTTTCGAAGGGCCGTTCTTCTCTCTGCGGCGCTGAAGACAAGGGCGGCCCTTCGACAAGCTCGGGGCAAACGGATTTTGTGTTGATTAGCCCTGCCCCGCGATCTTGATGTCCTTGCCCAGCAACGTCTTCACATACACCCGCTGCACCAGCACATAGACCACGACCGTCAGCGGCGCCGCGAGCAGAACGCCGAGGAAGCCGAACAGCACCCCGGCCGCGACGACCGCGAACAGCAGCACCGCGGGTGGGACGTCGACCGCCTGTTTCTGGATCATCGGTTGCAGGAAATTTCCCTGCAACTGCTGGATCACCAGGAACAGCACCAGCGTCCACAGCGCGGTGGCGGGTGACACGGTAAAGGCGAGCAGCACCGCGGGGATGCCGGCGATGATCGGGCCGATCATCGGGATCACGTCGAGCAGGCCAGCGATCAGCCCCAGCCCGCCCGCCGCGGGAACGCCGAGCAACGCGAGACCCGCCCAGGTCAGCGCGGCGACGACCAGCGACGACACCGCTTGGCCGACCATCCAGCCCTTCAGCCCGCGTGCAGCATCGTCGAGCGCCAATTCTGCGGTCTTCTCGGCCTTGGCGGGCATCAGCAGGAGCAACCCGCGGCGATAGGTGGCAGGATCGCTGGCGAGAAAAATTGCCGCGACCAGCACCAGCACAAAATCGGCGATGCCGCTGCCCGCTGCGAGGGCATAGCCGCCCGCTTGCGAAACCAGCTGCGAGATGTCGTTGCCGCCGACTTCGGCAAGTTCGCGAACGCGGGTACCAAGCCCGTAGCGATCGAGGAACGCCTCGACCCCTTGCAGTGCGCGCGGCACCTGCTCGCGGATCGTATCGACCTCGCTGGCGAGCTGCGATCCGAACAGCACGAACGCGCCGGTAAAAATGGCGATGATGCCGACGACCGAACCGGCGAGCGCGAAGCCGCGTTTCATCTTGGTCCGGCGAACCAGCCAGCTGGCGATCGCGTCGAAAATTGCGCCCAGCACGATCGCCGCGAACACGAGCATGAAAAAGCGGGTCAGGGTGACCGCCAGCCACGCGACGCCGATGATCGCGATGACGACCACTGCCGCCAGTGCGATTTTGCCCGGGCTGAACGTGGCCGGGGCCGCGGGCGTGGCGCGTGCGGTCGGGGCAGGGGGCGCCTTGGTCGGTTCGGTCATATCGCCCTATTAGGCACGATGCTGCTTATCCACTAGACTAAAACCACCTTTCTGTGGCAACGGCTCCTCCGCATCGGTCGTCCGGCGGGAATCAGTTCCGGCCAGACCGCCGTCCACGGGCCCCTGTGGTGAAATTGGTAGACGCGCCGCACTCAAAATGCGGTTCCGCAAGGAGTGCTGGTTCGAGTCCGGCCAGGGGCACCATCGGCTTTTTCGACATTTCGACGGATGATGCGCTGCGCAGGACGCGGCGCATTCGAGACGCGTCGGCAATCGGGTGCTGCTGACGCGTCGGTGCTACCATTTTGGTGCTTAATGTCGCCGCTTTGGCACCGTTAAAATATGCAAACTACAAAATTTATTCATGGTTAGCGGTCAAGTTGGTCAAGGTTTGGATGGCGTTAACTGAACTTTCCTGACGACTATTGGCACGGGCATTGAAAAATAATGAAAAACATGATAGAAGAACCAAGACTAGTTTGTGTGTTTTGCAGCTTTTATCGCGATTTGCCGACTCTCTTTGACTCTGCTCCGATAAGGTGGATGCCATGAACCAACCACGCCCGAGCGACGAGCATGAATTTTCCGCCAATGCCGGTGATCGCCGCGGTGCGGATCGTTATCGTACCGTCTGGCGCATCGCAAAAATCATTCGCAATGGCGACGCCGGGTTGTGGCGGGTGCGCAATATATCCGACCGTGGAATGATGCTCGCCGCCGATGTACCGATCAGCATTGGCGAACAGCTCGAAATCGCGCTGTCCGATACGGTCACCCTGCGCGGCAAGGTTGTCTGGTCAGAGGACGGGCGTTGCGGCGTGGCTTTCGACCAGGAAGTCGATGTCGCCGATGTGCTCAAACAATTGGCCGCCGAACAGCGCGCCACTGGCTATCGCCAGCCGCGCCTGCCGGTGCACAGTCGCGCTCAGGCGGTGACCGATGAAGGGACGGGCAACATCGAGCTGGTCGACCTGTCGCAACATGGCGCGGGTTTCCTGCACGACGGCCATTTCGAGGTCGGCAAGGAGCTGGATCTGATCCTTCCCGGTGGGATCAAGCGCCGTGCCATCGTGCGCTGGTCGCGCGCCGGTCGCGGCGGGCTGTGGCTGACCCAGCCGCTGGATCGCGCCGACCTGGAAAGCATCCGCCGCTTCGAAAGCTGAGAGCCTTCGCGGCGTCAGATGTCCTCGACCAACCGTCCGTAAAGCTGTGGTCGGCGGTCGCGGAAAAACCCCATCCCTGCACGGTGCTTCGCCGCGCGGTCGAGGTCGATCGTTGCGATCAGCACGCCGGTTTCGCTGGCGCCAAACTCGTGGGTCAGATCGCCCCATTCGTCGCTGATGAAACTGTGGCCATAGAAATTGGCGTCGCCCTCGGTCCCGATGCGGTTGGCGGCGATTACCGGCATACAGTTTGACACGGCATGTCCCTGCATTGCGCGGCGCCACATGCGGCTGGTGTCGAGGTCGGCGTCATATGGCTCGCTGCCGATCGCGGTCGGATAGAAAAGCAATTCGGCGCCCATCAGCGCCATCGCGCGCGCACATTCGGGATACCATTGGTCCCAGCACACCCCGACGCCGATCCGCGCGCCGAACACATCCCAGACCTTGAAGCCGCTGTTGCCCGGACGGAAATAATATTTCTCTTCATAGCCGGGGCCGTCGGGGATGTGGCTTTTGCGGTATGTCCCCATGATCGCGCCGTCGGGGCCGATCATCGCGAGCGTATTGTAATAATGGTGCCCCTCGCGCTCGAAAAAGCTGGTCGGGATCGCGACCTTCAGTTTCGCGGCGAGCGTCTGCATTGCGATGACGCTGGGATGTTCAGCGGTCGGACGCGCCGATGCGAATAGTGCTTCATCCTCGACCTGACAGAAGTAGGGGCCTTCGAACAATTCGGGCGGCAGGATGACCTGCGCCCCTTGTGCTGCTGCTTCCTCGACAAGCGCGGTGACGGCGTCGATGTTGGGCTGGACGGGGCCGGGCAGGGGAAGCTGCAACGCGGCGACGGTGATGGTGCGGGTCATGGCGGCGCTATGCCGGAAGCTGCTGGCTGGAACAATGGAAACTGCCGCCACCCGCGATGATGCCGCGCGCAGGGACGCCGACGGCGCGCCGATCGGGGAAGAGGGCGGCGAGGGCGTCAACCGCCGCCTGATCGTTCGGAACGCCATAAGTGGGCACGACCACGACGCTGTTGCCGATGTAGAAGTTCATATAGCTCGCCGCCGCGATTTCGCCGTCGATCTCGACCCGTCCGGGCGAGGGCAGGTCGACGATTTCGACCCCGCCAAAGTCCGCAGTGCGCGCGCGCGCGTCGGCATAGATGTGCGCATTGGGGTCGTCATGACCGGCCGCAACGGGCAGCGCCAGTCGCCCTTCGCCAACAAAACGCGCGAGATTGTCGACATGGCCGTCGGTATGGTCGCCGACGAGCCCATTGCCGAGCCACAGCAGCCGGTCGATGCCGAGCGACTGGTGCAGCCGTACCGCGATGTCCTCGCGCGTCAGCGTGGGGTTGCGGTTGGGGTTGAGCAGACATTCCTCGGTGGTGACGCATAGCCCGGTGCCATCGACGTCGATGCCGCCGCCTTCGACTACCCAATCAAGATGCTGCGTCGGCAGGTCCGCGTGCGCGGCGAGGATCGCTCCGATTTCCCGGTCGCCGGGCATCACGAACTTGTTGCCCCACCAGTTGAAGTCGAAATTGCGCGCCTCGCGCGTGGTGCCGGTGCCGACGATGATGGGCCCTGTGTCGCGCAGCCAGATATCGCCGAAGGGAGCGACGAATAGCTGCACACCCTCATCGACGAGCGTCTCGGCAACATCGGCGTTGGCATGATCACGCACGAGCAGATGCACCGTCTCGCCGCGCCCGCCGTCATGGACGGCGTTGGCAAAGGCGGCGACGTCGCGCCGCGCCGCGTCGATCTGTCCCGCCCATTCGTCGGCCAAGTGCGGGAAACCGATCCACACCGCTTCGTGCGGCGCCCATTCGGCGGGCATACGTAGGGTCATCTGACGTCTCGTTCCAATTTTGCTTCAAATCCCGTTCGCCCTGAGCCTGTCGAAGGGCAGTACTTTCTTCCAATGCAGAAGAAGAACGGTGCTTCGACTAGCTCAGCACAAACGGAAAGGTTAGGCTCGCCGTTACTTCACCGCGCCGCGCGACTTGTCGCGGGCGGCGCGGAATTCGTCGCCGTCGTTCCAGTTCGGCCAAGCGTCGGTCATCGCCAGCATCCGGCCCACCGCATAATAGAGGCGAAGGTCGGCCATCATACCATCCCAGCTGGTGATCGCCGACATATCGTCCGACGGTGCGTGGTAACGGTCTTTGGTATAAGCCTCAGCCCACGCCTTGCCAGCGTCGGAGCCGCCGTCGACCAGATCCTCGCCGCCGTCGAAATAGATCATCGGCACGCCGAGCTTGGCGAGGCTGAAATGATCGGAGCGATAATAGAAGCCTTTCTCCGGCGTCGGTTCGTTGACGACCACGCGCTTCTCCTGCGCGACGGCCTTTTCCAGATAGGCATCGAGCTGCGACTTGCCGCGGCCGATCACGATGATGTCTTTGGCTGGACCGGAGCCCGACAAGGCGTCCATATTGACGCCGCCGACCGTCTGCGCGAGCGGGAACACCGGATTTTCGGCATAGTATTTGGAACCGAGCAGCCCCGATTCCTCGGCGGTTACCGCCAGAAACACCAGGCTGCGGTCGGGCGCGCCGGCCTTTTTTTGCGCTTCCGCGAGGGCGACGAGCGCTGCGGTCCCGGTCGCATTGTCGATCGCGCCGTTGCAGATGCCGTCGCCGTTCACCGGTTCGCATTTCCCCAGATGGTCCCAGTGGGCGGTATAGAGGACATATTCGTCGGGCCGCTTGGTGCCCGGCAGGACGCCGATGACGTTCCTGGACATTTTGCGCGCGATCTTGTTGTCGAAGTTCAGCGATGCCTTCACCCCGGTGAGCGGGACCGCCTTGAAGCCCTTTTTCTTCGCCGCTTCGCGCAGCGCGTCGAAATCCCGGCCGGCGCCGGCAAACAGCGCCTTCGCCTTGTCGAGCTGGATCCAGCCGTTGGCCGCCGTCTGGTCGGAGCCGTTATTCGCGCTCGCGGCCAGATATTGCGTGCCGGTCCAGCTCGACTGGACGACGTTCCAGCCATAAGCGGCGGGTTCGGTGTCGTGGACGATGAGTGCCGCCGCCGCGCCCTGGCGCGCCGCTTCCTCGAATTTATACGTCCAGCGGCCGTAATAGGTCATCGCCCGGCCATTGAACTCGCCCTTGGCATCGGCGACTTGCCAGTCCGGGTCGTTGACGAGGATGACCACCGTTTTGCCCTTGACGTCGAGCCCGGCATAATCATTCCAGCCTTTTTCGGGGGCGTTGATGCCGTAGCCGACGAAGACGACGTCGCTGTCCTTCACCGCGATTTTCGGCTGCACCCGATAGCTGCCCGCGACAAATTCGCTGCCATAGGCGAGCGACATCGGTGCCCCGCCGCCGGTAAAGGTCAGCGGCGACACATTTTCGGCGGTGATCTCGACCAGCGGCACGTCCTGCGTCCAGCTGCCCTTGTTGCCCGGCTCCAGCCCCGCCGCCTGGAAACGCTCGATCAGCAGCGCAACGGTCTTTTCCTCGCCCGGCGTCCCCGGCGCCCGCCCCTCGAATTCGTCCGACGCCAGCGCGCCGACGACGTCCTGCATTGTCTTGAGCGAGATTTCGGGGATGGCGACGTCGGGGATGGCGTCTGCCACATTCGTGCTCGCGGTATCGCTCGCATTGCAGGCGGCGACCGCGAAAAGCGCGGCCGCGGCGGCGAGAACCCTGGGGGAACGGATCATGGGGTTTCCTCGAATTGTCGTTGGTGATGCGCACTGTGTGCCAGCGTGGGTGCCCGCATGCAAGAAGGGCGGCCCGCATGGACCGCCCTTGATGATATCGTTGCTGCTTGAAAATCGATCAGCGCGAATAGAATTCGACGACCAGATTGGGTTCCATCTTCACCGGATAGGGCACTTCGTCGAGCGTCGGGACGCGGACATACGTGGCCTTGGTGCCGTCGATCGCCAGATATTCGGGCAGGTCCCGCTCGGGGAGGCTCTGCGCCTCGGCGACCAGCGCCATTTCCTGAGCCTTTTTGCCAAGGGTGATTTCGTCGCCCGGCTTGACCAGGCGGCTGGCGACGTTGCACTTCACGCCGTTCACATAGACGTGACCGTGGCTGACCAGCTGGCGCGCCGCGAAGATCGTCGGGGTGAACTTCGAGCGATAGACCACCGCGTCGAGGCGGCGTTCGAGCAGGCCGATCAGGTTCTGGCCGGTGTCGCCCTTCATCCGCGACGCTTCGAAATAGTTCTTCTTGAACTGCTTTTCGGTGATGTCGCCGTAATAGCCCTTCAGCTTCTGCTTCGCGCGGAGCTGGATGCCGAAGTCCGACACCTTGCCCTTGCGGCGCTGGCCGTGCTGGCCGGGGCCATATTCGCGGCGGTTGACCGGGCTCTTCGGGCGACCCCAGATGTTTTCACCCATCCGGCGGTCGAGTTTATACTTGGCGCTCTGGCGCTTCGACATTGTCGTCTCCAATATGCTGTGTGCCGAACAATTTCGGCGGTTCCCGGGTCGCACCATATGGGCAAGAGCCATATGCGACCGCCGCTTCACCGGGGTGCGGGGTCCATTGCGAAGGCGCGCGGTTAGACGGGGGACGGGGCAAAGTCAAGCGTTGCGGCCCTGTTCGGACGCGTGCCTCGACAGCATCGGAAAAACCGCTAAAGGCAGCGCGCATGACCGCTGCCAAATCTCCCGAAGCCTGCGAAACGATGATCGATGTCCGTGCCGGAGTCGATCAGGTTGACCGCGAACTTGTGGCGCTGCTCGTCCGTCGCTTTGGCTATATGAACGCGGCGGCACGGATCAAAACCGATCGCGCCACCGTCCGCGACGAGGCGCGCAAGGCGCAGGTGCTGGACAATGTGGCGCGCGAAGCGGCAGCCGCCGGGTTGGACCCTGCCCGGCTGCGCGCGGTGTGGAATGAGTTGGTCGAACAATCGATCGCCCATGAAGCCACCGAATGGGATCGCATCCGCGCCGGTCGTTGACCGCGGGAAGCACGGCCTATCGCGCTCGCGGCTTTCTGCCGAGACTGGTTATGATGCCATGCATCATCCTGATATCATTATGCGACCAGCCGGTCTTGGTCAGCGCGGTGCGCAATGTGCGTAGCGTCGCCTCAGTTCGTTCGGGCGGATTGAAATAACCGCTGGCGTCGAGATCGCGGACCAGATGCTGGATCAGTTCTTCCAGCTCGCCATGCGGCGCGACGGGGTTGAGTGTGACGGTCGGAGGACTAGCTAGCGCCACGCTCCCCTCTGCCCCGGTCGGAACGTGCTTCGACCATTCATAGGCGAGCAGGATCACTGCCTGCGCCAGGTTCAGCGATGCAAACGCCGGGTTGATCGGAACGGTCACGATAGCGTGGGCAAGCGCGACATCGTCGGTTTCGAGGCCGGATCGTTCGGCTCCAAAAATATAGGCCGAACGCCCGGCATCGGCGTGCACTGCGCGCGCTGCGGCTTCGGGGGTGAGCACCGGTTTCATCACGCCGCGTTTGCGCACGGTGGTAGCATAGATGGTGGTGCAATCGGCAACCGCGTCAGCGAGACTGGCGAACACCTGTGCTTCGGCGAGCACGATGTCGGCGCCCGCCGCCGCCGGTCCCGCATCGGGATTGGGCCAGCCATCGCGCGGGGCCACGAGGCGCAGCTCAGTCAGCCCGAAATTGAGCATCGCCCGCGCCGCTTTGCCGATATTTTCACCCAGCTGCGGACGGACGAGGACGATGACGGGGGGTGGGGTGGTGGTCCTTCGAGACGCGCCTTCGCCGGGGCTCAGTCGCTCCTCAGGACGAACGGGGTTTGTTAGTGTCCGTTTGTCCTGAGGAGAGGCAGAGACTGAGCTTGGCGAAGGCTCTGCCTCGTCTCGAAGGATATTCGCACGGCTTGCGAGCCGACGGATCGCGGGCCAGTCGCCGCGGATCAGTGCTTCCTTTTTTGCGCGAGACCAACCTTTGATCTGCCGTTCAGCTTCCAGGGCTTCGACCCGGGTCGAAAACTCGGCACTCCAGACCACTTCTACGGGCCGTCTCGTCGCAGTATAGCCTGGAATTTCTCCGGCCTGATGCTGCCCTACCCGATGCTCGAGATGGTCTGTGTGCCCGATGTAGTAGCTGCCATCCCGGCAGCGCAGCATATAGGTCCAAAACGTCATGGGCTGCCTGCTTTCGCGTTTCTCGCTGCGCTCGAAATAGTCCCTCGTCTTCCCTCGGGGAAACGGAGAAGGAGAAGATGTATTTAGCTTTTGTGCGCCGCCTCGGTCACCGACGAGGCAAATTCCTCAAAATCCTTGGCTTCGGTGAACTCGCGATAGACGCTGGCGAAGCGGATATAGGCGACGCTGTCGAAGCCCTTGAGCGCTTCCATCACCATCGCGCCGATCTGCGCCGCCGGCACTTCATTTTCGCCCGATGTCTCGAGCTGGCGCTGGATGCCCGACACCAGCCGTTCGATGCGGGCGCCGTCGATCGGGCGCTTGCGGCAGGCGATCTGGATGCTCCGCATCAGTTTTTCGCGGTCGAAGGGCTCGCGCCCGCCCCCGGCCTTGAGCACCGACACTTCGCGCAGCTGAATGCGCTCAAACGTCGTAAAGCGCGCGCCGCAATCTTCGCATTGACGGCGGCGGCGAATGGCGGCGCCGTCCTCGGTGGGACGGCTGTCCTTCACCTGGCTGTCTTCATGGCCGCAATAGGGGCAACGCATCGGTTAGCGTTTCACCCGCGAGTAAAGCGCGATTGCGGCGCCCGCGAGCAGCCCGACGGGCCAGCTGACCACCGGCAGGACGAGTCCGGCAACAGCGCCAATCGCGCCGCCGGTGAGCACCGGCTTGGTCGAGGGATGCGCCAGACCCTGCTTGCCCATCGCCTTGACCTCTTCGATCGTGACTTCAGCGAGGGTTGGTTCTTCGGGATGTTGGCGTGCCATCGGGTCAGCCCTGATAGATCGGGAAGCGTTCGCACAGCGCGCGGACGCGGCCACGCACATTGGCTTCGACATCGGCGTCGCCATGCTCGCCCTTGTCGCGCAATGCTTCGAGCACGTCGGCAACCATATCGCCGATTTCCTCGAACTCGGCGATGCCGAAGCCGCGCGTGGTGCCCGCGGGCGATCCGACGCGGATGCCGCTGGTCTTGACCGGCGGCAGCGGATCGAAGGGGATGCCATTCTTGTTGCAGGTGATCGCGCTGCGCTCAAGCGCCTCATCGGCGTCGCGGCCGGTGACGCCGAGCGGGCGCAGGTCGATCAGCGCAAGGTGGGTGTCGGTGCCGCCCGCGACCACATCGGCGCCGCGTGCCTTGAGGCGGCCAGCCAGCGCTTGCGCGTTGGCGACAGTGGCCTTGGCATAATCCTTGAAATCGGGACGCAGCGCTTCGCCGAACGCCACTGCCTTGGCGGCGATGACGTGCATCAGCGGGCCGCCCTGCAGCCCGGGGAAGACCGCCGAATTGATCCGCTTGGCGATCGCTTCGTCATTGGTCAGGATCATGCCGCCGCGGGGACCGCGCAGCGTCTTGTGCGTCGTCGTGGTCACGACATGCGCGTGCGGCAGCGGCGAAGGATGGACACCCCCTGCGACCAGCCCGGCGAAATGCGCCATGTCGACCATCAGCAGCGCGCCGACGTCATCGGCAATCGCCCGGAATCGCGCAAAGTCGAGTATGCGCGGATAGGCCGAACCGCCCGCGATGATCAGAGCAGGGCGATGTTCCTTGGCCAGCGCCTCGACCTGGTCGAAATCGACCAGATGATCGTCGGCGCGCACCCCGTACTGAACCGCATTGAACCATTTGCCCGACATCGCGGGCGGGGCGCCGTGGGTCAGGTGCCCGCCGGCGTCGAGGCTCATGCCGAGGATCGTCGCCCCGGGCTTGGTCAGCGCCAGCATCACCGCGCCGTTTGCCTGCGCGCCCGAATGCGGCTGGACATTGGCATAGCCGCAATCGAAGAGCTGCTTGGCGCGGTCGATCGCCAGCGTCTCGACCTCGTCCGACGGCGCGCAGCCCTGATAGTAACGGCGGCCCGGATAGCCTTCGGCATATTTGTTGGTGAAGACCGACCCCTGCGCTTCGAGCACTGCCTTCGAGACGATATTCTCGCTGGCGATCAGTTCGATCTGATAGCGTTCGCGTTCCAGCTCATGCTTCATCGCCGCCGCGACCGCGGGATCGACGGTGCCGACGCCGTCGGTGAAATAGCCGGCCGATTTGATGGGCTTGTCGAGCGTGTTGGTCGTCATCGGCTGGTCTCCAGTTGCGGCGGGTTTGAAAGTTTGTCGACGCGGCGCGCGTGGCGATCGCCGGCGAATTCGGTGTTCAGGAACGCGGCCAGGCACGCCTTGGCCATGTCGATGCCGGTCAGGCGCGCGCCCATCGCGATGACATTGGCGTCATTATGCTCGCGCGACAGCTTGGCCGACAGCGGCTCGGACACCAGCGCGCAGCGCGCCGCCGGGTTGCGGTTGACCGAAATCGAGATGCCGATCCCCGATCCGCACAGCGCTACACCGCGGTCAGCGCGGCCCTCGGCCATCGCTTGGCCAAGCGCATAGCCAAAATCGGGGTAATCGACGCTGTCGGGGCCGTTGGTGCCGAGATCCTCGACGTCATGGCCTTCGGCGCGCAGCCAATCCGCGAGCTGGGCTTTCAGCTCATAAGCGGCATGGTCAGAGGCAATGGCAATGCGCATCGGCGCGGCTCCCGCTGGGGTCAAGGGAATCGATGTCGGCGCTTTAGGCGACGCCGCCCGATTTGGCCATAAGCGAGGTGGCAAATTTGTGACGCGGCCGATAAAGCTGCGCCATGTCCGATACCGTCATATCCGTGCTGATGCTCACCGGGGTCGTCCTGACCGGCGGTGCTGCCTATGTCTTTCGTATGGGCGACAAGCGCCGCGCGCTGCTGATGCTGGTCGCGGCGCTGGTGATGTTCGCCAATGTGGCGGTGTGGCTGGTGCCAGTGAAATAATCCTCCCTGTCGCGAAGCGATGGGGAGGGGGACCGTCGCCGCGGGCGATGGTGGAGGGGCGACGACGGTGCGCCATGGCCCCTCCGTCAGCCCTGCGGGCTGCCACCTCCCCATGGCTTCGCCACAGGGAGGATATTTGAATCACCGAATCGGTGAATCCGGCGCCAACCGCATATCCAGATAATTATCGAGCGACTTCATCAGCTGGTCGAGCTCATGCTCGAAGAAGTGATTGGCGCGCGGGATTTCGTCGTGATGGATGGTGATGCCCTTTTGCGTGCGCAGCTTGTCGACCAGCTTTTGCACCGCAGACGGCGGCACGATCTCGTCCTGCCCGCCCGCGACGATGATCCCCGAAGAAGGGCAGGGGGCGAGGAAGCTGAAGTCGTACATGTTCGCCGGCGGCGCAACCGACAGGAAGCCGCGGATTTCGGGGCGGCGCATCAGCAATTGCATACCGATCCACGCGCCAAAGCTGAAGCCCGCGATCCACGTCGTCTGCGCCTCGGGATGGATCGACTGGACCCAATCGAGCGCCGATGCGGCATCGCTCAGCTCGCCGATCCCGTTGTCGAACGTCCCCTGACTGCGGCCGACGCCGCGAAAGTTGAAGCGCAGCACGGCAAAACCGCGCGCGACGAAGCTTTTGTACATCGCCTGCGTGATGCGATCGTTCATCGTGCCGCCGCCCTGCGGATGCGGGTGCAGGATCATCGCAACGGGCGCGCGGGGGCGCGGCGGGGGCGAGAAACGGCCTTCTATACGGCCCTCGGGGCCGGGGAAAATCACGTCGGGCATGGGAGCACCTCTTATCTTTTGCAGCTGACCGCCGAATCGCCGGAGTGGCAGGGTGGCGGAGCGAAGGTGGCGCCTATACAGAAAGTGCGTTGCAAGTTGCAACTTTTGCGAATCAGTCGCAATAAGGGCGTGAGGGATGCCGTCGCCCCCGCGAAGGCGGGGGCCGCCTTCGTTGGCACACGGCCTCGCTGCATAGGCATCTAGCGGCCCCCGCCTTCGCAGGGGCGACAACTATGGATCGCTCGACACGAACGGGATTTAGGGGCAGATGCCGCGCATGATTTACCTCGACTACCAAGCCACGACCCCGCTCGCCCCCGAGGCGCGCGCGGCGATGCTGCGCTGGCTGGAAGGGCCGGGCGAGGGCGATGGCTTTGCCAACCCGTCGAGCACCCATAAGGGCGGCCGCGCCGCGGCGGCGGCGGTCGAGGTGGCGCGTGATCAGGTTGCGGCGCTGCTGCCGAAAGGCGGGCGCGTATTCTTCACCTCGGGCGCGACCGAGGCGCTTAACTGGGCGCTGCTGCGCGGCGCCGAAGTCATGCCCGGCGGCGTCGCAGGCCTCAGCATCGAACATGCGGCGTCGCTACAATGTCTGGAACGGCTGCACGCAATCGTCCTGCCCGTCGATAGTGAAGGCGTCGCGCTGCCGCCTGACCCCGCACTGATCCCCGAAAATGGGATCGTAGCGGCGATGCTGGTGAACAACGAGGTGGGGACCATCCAGCCGGTCGCCGAATATGCCGCCGCGGCGCATGCGAAGAACAGCCTGCTGCTCTGCGACGCGGTGCAAGGCTTCGGTCGTGTGGAGATGCCGGAAGGCGCTGACTTGATCGCCATATCTGCGCACAAGATTCACGGCCCGAAAGGCATCGGCGCGCTGTGGATCAAGGACGGCATCGACCTGCCGCCGCTGATGTTCGGTGGTGCGCAGGAGCAGGGGATGCGCTCGGGCACCGTATCGCCCGCGCTGTGCGCCGGGTTCGGGGCCGCCGCGGCACTCGCGGCCGAGCGGCTCGACGAAGATGCGGCGCATGTCGAACGGCTATGGTCGCTGGCGCGCGACATGCTGCCCGAATGGACGATCAATGGCGCCGTCGACGCGCGCTACCACGGCAATCTCAACATCCGGCGCGAGGGCGTGAACGGCCTGCGCCTGATGTCCGACGCGCGCAATGTTGCGTTCTCGCTCGGCAGCGCGTGCGGCAGCGGGTCGGGCAAGGTCAGCCACGTGCTGCGCGCGATGGGGGTGAACGAAGCCGACGCGCGCGCGTCGATCCGCCTGGGCTGGGGCCGCTACACCAGCGAACAGGAACTGCGCGACGGACTGATCGCGATCAAGGACGCCGCGCGATTGCAGGGGGTCAATTGATGCGCGTCACCTTCATTCACGCCGATGGCAAGGGGCGCACCGACGCCGAAGCCGAACCCGGCAGCATCCTGCTCGACGTCGCGCAGGCGCATATGATGCCGCTGGAGGGGACGTGCGAGGGCCAGATGGCCTGTTCGACCTGCCATGTCATTGTCGCCAAAGAGGATTTCGACCGCCTGCCGCCCGCTACCGAGATGGAAGAGGATATGCTCGACCTTGCCGCCGGGGTACGTCGGACGAGCCGTCTTGCGTGCCAGATCTTGCTGACCGACGCGATGGACGGGCTGACCGTATCCATCCCGGGCGAAAGCCGCAATATGCAGGGGCCGCGCTGAACCCAACCCTCGTCATCCCGGCGAAGGCCGGGATCTCGAGCTCGCGGGCTGACGCACCGGCGAGATCCCGGCCTTCGCCGGGATGACGATTGGAGGGGGCAACACACCTTGCATTTCACCCCATCCCCCGCCATATGCGCCGCGGGAGTCGGGCGGACGTGGTCTTCGCCAACCCGGTCAGGTCCGGAAGGAAGCAGCCGCAACGAATTCGCCGCGGGTCGTTCCGGCTCCCACCCCATTTCCCCCTTCGACAAGATCGCGCGCCGTCCCTAAGACGATGGCATGAGCGATTCCGCGGACGATGAACCCCCGATGCTGGGAATGGACCTGCCCGAGGTGAAGCCGCAGGCGTCATCCGGCCCGTACCGCGTCCTCGCCCGCAAATATCGCCCGCAAACCTTTGCCGAACTGATCGGTCAGGATGCGATGGTCCGCACGCTCGGCAATGCGATTGCGCGCGACCGGCTGGCGCATGCGTTTCTGATGACCGGGGTGCGCGGGGTCGGCAAGACGTCGACCGCGCGCCTGATCGCCAAGGCGCTCAACTGCATCGGCCCCGACGGGCAGGGCGGGCCGACGATCGATCCCTGCGGGGTGTGCGAGCCGTGCCGCGCGATCACCGAAGGGCGCCATATCGACGTCATCGAGATGGACGCCGCGTCGAACACCGGCGTCGACGATGTCCGCGAGATTATCGAGGCGGTGCGCTATGCTGCGGTGTCGGCGCGCTATAAGATCTACATCATCGACGAAGTGCATATGTTGTCGCGCAACGCCTTCAATGCACTCCTGAAAACGCTCGAAGAACCGCCGCCGCACGTCAAATTCCTGTTCGCGACGACCGAGGTCAACAAGGTGCCGGTGACGGTGCTGTCGCGCTGCCAGCGTTTCGACCTCCGCCGCATCACCCCTGACATGCTGTTCGCGCATTTTAGTTCAATTTTGCAGAAAGAGGGCGTCGAGGCCGAGGCGCCGGCGATCTGGCTGATTGCCAACGCCGCCGAAGGCTCGGTTCGCGACGGTTTGTCGATTCTCGATCAGGCGATTGCGCATGCCGATCTTGATGGCGGCGGCAAGATCGGCGCCGATCAGGTGCGCGTGATGCTCGGCCTGTCCGACCGCACGTCGATCGCGCAGTTGATGGCGGCGATCCTGGACGGCGACAGCGGTGCCGCGATCGACCTGGCGCGGGCGCAATATGCGCTGGGCATCGAGCCGGTCGCGATGGTGCGCGGGCTGATGGACCTGACCCACGCGGTAACACTCGCCAAAGTGTCGCGCCACGATGATCCCGCGCTGGCCGAAGCGGATCGCGAACGCATCGGCGACTGGGCGCAAAAGCTGGGCTTCGCGCCGCTGAACCGGCTATGGCAATTGCTGCTCAAGGGCCATGACGAAGTGCTGCGTGCGAACAATCCGCTCGAGCATCTGGAAATGCTGTTGCTGCGGGTGATTTATGCCGCGTCGATGCCCGATCCCGGCGAACTGGCAAAACTGCTCGAATCGGGACGGTTGCCGACGATGCCGCTCGCATCGCCGCCTGCGACCGCTGGACAAGAAACCGCTGCGGCGGCGCCCGTTGCCGAGGCCGCCGCCGCCGCCGAGCTTCCGGCGACGTCGCTGACGATTGCGCAGATCCACCAATTGCTCGAGAGCAGCGGCAATCACCGCCTCGCGGTGCAGGTCCATGATCATTTGCGGGTTATCACCCTCGAGCCGGGCGAGCTGGTTTTTGCCGCCGTCCCGGCGCTGTCCGCGACGTTCCCGCGCGATCTGGGCGAGGCGCTGCTCGCCGCCACCGGCAGCCGATGGCACGTCCGCGCGGGTGAGGGCGATGCCCGGCCCAGCCTGGGCGAGATGCGCGCCGCGACCGCCGCGGACAATGAGGCGCGGATCCGCGAATTGCCGGTCGTCAAGGCCGCGCTCGCCGCTTTTCCCGACGCCAGCCTTGAAGACCCCGCCGACAATCGCCATAAGTCGTTTCCATGAAATCGATCGAAGACATGATGAAGGCGGCGCAGGAAGCTGCGGCCACGGTGCAGGCGCAGATGCAGGAGGCGCAGGCGAAGCTCGACAGTGTCGAGGTCGAGGGCGTGTCGGGCGGCGGGCTGGTGCGGATACTGGCGAGCGCCAAGGGCCGGATCAAGTCGATCAATATCGACGACAGCCTGATCGTTCCCGCCGACAAGCAGATGCTCGAGGATTTGCTCGCCGCAGCGTTTAATGATGCGCGCGAAAAGGCGGACCGGGTCAGCAACGAGGAAATGGGCAAGATGACCAGCGGATTGCCGCTGCCCCCGGGCTTCAAGCTGCCATTTTGAATGGAAATTATCCTCCCTGTGGCGAAGCCATGGGGAGGGGGACCGCCGCCGCAGGCGGTGGTGGAGGGGCCGCAACGTCGCGTCATCGCCCCTCCGTCAGCGCTTCGCGCTGCCACCTCCCCATCGCTTCGCGACAGGGAGGATTGTTCAACCCGTTCAGCACTCCGACATTGAATGCGTGCCAAGTTACGCCATATTAGCGATGAACACCCTATAAGAAGGGCGGAGCGTCCGGTCGTGGCGCCTGTCCAGGAGCCGTAATGACGCAATCTTTTCCGCTTTTGCCGCTGCGCGACATTGTCGTTTTCCCGCACATGATCGTGCCGCTGTTCGTCGGCCGCGACCGCTCGGTTGCCGCGCTCGAAACCGCGATGGAATCCGACAAGGAAATCTTCCTCGTGGCCCAGCTCGATCCGGGCGAGGACGATCCGCAGCGCGACGAACTGTATGACGTCGGCGTGATCGCCACCGTGCTCCAATTGCTTAAGCTGCCCGACGGCACCGTCCGTGTGCTCGTCGAGGGCAAGGAGCGCGCGAAACTGGTTGCGCTGACCAACGATGACAAGACGGTGATGGCGAGTGTCAAGCCGGTCGCCGACACGATGGATGACAGTGTCGATACCGCGGCGCTGATGCGCTCGGTCGTCGACCAGTTCGAAAATTATGCCAAGCTCAACAAGAAGATGCCCGCCGAAACCGCGGTGCAGCTGTCGCAGATCGACGACGCCTCGCGCCTTGCCGATTCGGTCGCCGGCAATCTCAACATCAAAGTGTCCGACAAACAGGCGCTGCTCGTCGAAGATACGCCGTCGAAGCGGCTCGAAATGGTGTTCGCCTTCATGGAGGGCGAGCTTGGCGTGTTGCAGGTCGAAAAGAAGATCCGCGGCCGCGTGAAGCGCCAGATGGAAAAGAGCCAGCGCGAATATTATCTGAATGAGCAATTGAAGGCGATCCAGCGCGAGCTGGGCAACGACAATGGCGAGGGCGGCGACGACCTGGCCGAGTTGCAGCAGAAAATCGACGGCCTGAAGATGTCGAAAGAGGCGAAGGCCAAGGCGAACGCCGAGCTGAAAAAGCTGCGCGCGATGGCGCCGATGTCGGCCGAGGCGACCGTTGTCCGCAACTATCTCGACACGCTGATCGGCCTGCCGTGGGGGAAGAAGTCTAAGCTGAAGAAAGATATTGCCGCCGCGCAGGCGGTGCTCGACGACGATCATTATGCGCTCGAAAAGGTCAAGGACCGCATCGTCGAATATCTGGCGGTGCAGGCGCGCACCAACAAGCTGAAGGGGCCGATCCTGTGCCTCGTCGGCCCGCCGGGCGTTGGCAAGACGAGCCTGGGCAAGTCAATCGCCAAGGCGACCGGGCGCGAGTTCATCCGCCAGTCGCTGGGCGGGGTGCGCGACGAGGCCGAGATCCGCGGTCATCGCCGCACCTATATCGGCTCGCTGCCGGGCAAGATCGTGACCAACCTGAAAAAGGCGGGTACGATGAACCCGCTGTTCCTGCTCGACGAGATCGACAAGCTGGGTCAGGATTTCCGCGGCGATCCGGCGTCGGCGCTTCTGGAAGTCCTCGACCCCGAACAGAATGGCAAATTCCAGGACCATTATCTGGAGATCGACGTCGATTTGTCCGACGTGATGTTCGTCACCACGGCCAATTCGCTCAATCTGCCGCAGCCTCTGCTCGATCGCATGGAGATCATCCGGCTCGAAGGCTACACCGAGGACGAGAAGGTCGAGATCGCCAAGCTCCACCTGATTGCCAAGCAGGTCGAGGCGCATGGCCTGAAGGACGGCGAATTCACCCTGACCGATGAAGGTCTGCGCGACCTGATCCGTTACTACACCCGCGAGGCGGGTGTGCGTACGCTGGAGCGCGAGATTGCACGGCTGGCGCGCAAGGCGCTGCGCCGCATTCTCGAGGGTAAGGCGGAAAGTATCACGATTACGTCCGAAAACCTCAACGAGTTTTCCGGCGTTCGCAAATATCGTCACGGCATGGGCGATCTGGAGGATCAGATCGGTGCCGTCACAGGCCTCGCGTGGACCGAAGTCGGCGGCGAATTGCTGACGATCGAGGCGGTCACCGCATCTGGCAAGGGGCAGGTGCGCACCACCGGCAAACTGGGCGAAGTAATGACCGAATCCGTCCAGGCGGCGCTGTCGTTCGTGAAAGCGCGCGCGCCGAGCTACGGCATCAAGCCCAGCCTCTTCGCGCGCAAGGACATCCATATCCATCTGCCCGAAGGGGCGGTGCCAAAGGACGGCCCGTCGGCGGGTGTCGGCATGGTCACCGCGATGATTTCGACCCTGACCGGGATTGCGGTGCGCCGCGATGTCGCGATGACCGGCGAGGTCACGTTGCGCGGCCGCGTGCTGGCGATCGGGGGCCTCAAGGAAAAGCTGCTCGCGGCGCTGCGCGGCGGCATCACGACCGTGCTGATCCCCGAAGAAAATGAAAAGGATCTGGTCGAAATTCCTGCCAACATCACGACGGGATTGAAGATCATTCCGGTCAGCCATGTCGATGAAGTGCTCGCCGTCGCTTTGGTCAGCCCGATCGAGCCGATCGAGTGGACCGAGGCGGATGAACTCGCCGCTTCGCCGCCGCATGTCCCCGGATCTGACCCGGAGACGACGATTCGCCACTGACCTTGGCGGACGACGCTTCGGGATCCCG
This sequence comes from Sphingopyxis sp., assembly GCF_035998965.1. Classification (GTDB taxonomy): domain Bacteria; phylum Pseudomonadota; class Alphaproteobacteria; order Sphingomonadales; family Sphingomonadaceae; genus Sphingopyxis. Next base: position 11,388 of record NZ_DASYHE010000093.1, on the reverse strand, counting down.
CTTTTCGTCGCAAAAACGTTGTTTAGCGGCGGTTTTTGAGCCTTTTTGCTTTGACAACATGGGGCGAAACGGCGTTAGTGACGCGCCATGGCACGTCCATGAATCATTCAATCAACCAGAAGCAGGGGTTCCTTAGGCATGAACAAACAAGACCTGATCGCCGCCGTCGCTGATTCCAGCGGTCTGACGAAAGCCGACGCCAGCAAAGCCGTCGAAGCCGTTTTCGATGCGATCACCGGTTCGCTGAAAAAGGGCGGCGAAGTGCGTCTCGTCGGTTTCGGCACCTTTGCCGTCAGCAAGCGCAAGGCATCGACCGGTCGCAACCCGCGCACGGGCGAAACGATGACTATCGCGGCGTCGAACCAGCCCAAGTTCAAGGCCGGCAAGGCGCTCAAGGATGCGGTCAACTGATTGGCCAACCCTTTGGGTAAGACGATTTCGGGCCGCGGCGAAAGCTGCGGCCTGATTTGCATCGGCGCGGTAGCTTCGGCGAACGTGATGGCCTCGGTGAAATCGCCGTTGCAATCATCGGTGCAGCGGCTATGGACATCCGGCTTTCGGGCGTCGGCGATTGGGTCGAACCCGAACGGGCGCGTAGCTCAGTGGTAGAGCACACCCTTCACACGGGTGGGGTCGCAGGTTCAATCCCTGCCGCGCCCACCATGGCCCGGTCACCCGGCCGCGCAAGCGAAACGGGAGCTGACCGGACCATTCATCGCCTATTCAATGCCTTTGCATTAGAGAGACGGGCATGATCCGCACCCTGACCTTCTCGCTCATCTCGGCCCTGCTGCTTTCCGCCGGGGCACCGGCGGCCGCGCGCGGCAATCGTGATCAGGATCATTTGCGCGACGCGGCGGCGAAGGGACAGGTCATTCCGCTCAACCGCTTGATCGACGATGTCCGTTCGCGTGCACCCTATAGCGAGATGACCTATCTGGGCGGACCGCAGTTCGACGCCGGACGCATGATCTATGCGCTGAAATTCATGAACGGCAACCAGGTCGTCGTCGTCTATGTCGATGCGCGCACCGGGCGGATTGTCGGCCGTAAACCCTGATACCCCCTCATTGCCGACGATCCCGACGCAACGACATTTTGCGATGATCGTTCGGACTTGATACACAGTCGAAACATGCGGCTGGTTTCACCGGTCAGCAAAAGAAAGGCGTCCGAATGCGGATCTTGATTGTCGAAGACGAACCCACCCTCGGCCCGCAGCTGAAGGCGACGCTGGAAGGCGCAGGCTATGCCGTCGATCTGGCGACCGATGGCGAGGATGGCCATTTCCTCGGTTCGACGGAAAATTACGACGCCGCGATTCTCGATCTTGGCTTGCCGGAGATCGACGGGCTGACGGTGCTGGACCGCTGGCGCCGCGAAAAGCGCAATTTTCCCGTGCTGGTGCTGACCGCGCGTGACAGCTGGTCGGACAAGGTGGCGGGGCTGGATGCGGGCGCCGATGATTATCTCGCCAAGCCGTTCCAGACCGAAGAACTGATCGCTCGCCTGCGCGCGCTGATCCGCCGCGCCGCGGGCAATGCGTCGAGCGAACTGACCGCGGGCGACGTTCGGCTCGACACGCGTTCGGGCCGCGTGACGCTGGCGGGTGAACCGGTCAAGCTCACCGCCCAGGAATATAAGCTGCTGTCGTATCTGCTGCACCACAAGGGCAAGGTGGTGTCGCGTACCGAGCTGATCGAGCATATCTATGATCAGGATTTCGATCGCGATTCCAACACGATCGAGGTTTTCGTCACGCGCATCCGCAAAAAACTGGGCGCCGACATCATCACGACGATCCGCGGCCTGGGTTACCAGCTCGACGATCCCCAGGGCTGAACCGTTCGGCCATGGCCGATATGGAACCCAGTGCGGCAGGCGTAACGGCCCGCGAACCGGTAGAAAAGCCGGTCGCGCTGACCAGCCGCATCACCGGATCGCTGGCGCGGCGCATGATCGCCATCGCGGCGCTGTGGATTTCGGTGCTGCTCATCGGCGGCGGTTTTGCGCTCGACCGGGTACTGACCGGCGCGATCACGCGCAATTTCGATTCCAGCCTGGAATATGTGCTGATCGCGATGATCCGCTCGTCGGAAATCGGCCCCGACGGCGAAGTGCGGCTGGTCGAACCGCTCGGCGATCAGCGGTTCCTGGAGCCCTATAGCGGTCTTTATTGGCAGATTAGTGGCGGCACGCAGGAACCCTATCGCTCGCGGTCGCTGTGGGAACGGTCGCTGAAGGCGCCGACGCCGCATATCGACGACGACATCCATATCTATGACAGCAACCAGTTCCCTGACGAGGAACTGCGCGTGCTCGACCGCAATGTCATCCTGCCGGGCAGCAAGGTCAGCTGGCGCTACCAGATCGCCCAGTCGCGCGAGGCGCTCGATACGCAGGTCGGGGCGGTGCGGGCGACGCTGATCCCCAGCCTCGCGCTGCTCGGCCTCGGTCTCCTCATCCTCGCCGCGCTCCAGACCTTCTATGGCCTCTGGCCGCTGCGCCACATCCGGCGCGCAATCGCGGCGATGCGCGGCGGGCAGAACCGCCGCGTCGATGCGCCGCTGCCGTTGGAAGTGCAGCCGATGGTCGATGAGCTGAACGCGCTGCTCGCGCATAACGAGAAACAGGCGGAGGAAGCGCGGCTTCACGCAGGCAATCTTGCCCATGCGCTCAAGACCCCGCTCACGGTGTTGCTCAACAGTGCGACCAGCCAGACCTCGCCGCTCGCCGACACGGTCCGGCGCGAGGCGGCGACGATGCAGCGGCAGGTGGAACATCATCTGGCCCGCGCTCGCGCGGTCGGGCGCCGCGGTGCGGCGCAGGCGCGCGCCAATGTCCGCGAAAGCGTCGACAGTGTGACGCGCGCCGTGGCGCTGCTTTATCCCAAGGCGCGGCTCGACGCGGCCGGAGACAAGACACTGGTGGCGCGGGTCGAGCGCCAAGATCTCGACGAACTCATCGGCAATCTGCTCGAAAACGCCGCGAAATATGGCGGCGGCAGCGTGTTTGTCACGATCCAGCGTGACGGGGCGATGGCCGAAATCCTGGTCGAGGATGACGGCCCCGGCATTTCGCCCGCCGACCGGACACGCATCTTCGATCGCGGCGTCCGGCTCGACAGCGGCAAGCCGGGCACCGGGCTGGGCCTGGCGATCGTCCGCGATGTCGCCGAAATTTACGGCGGTAGCATCGCGCTCGAAGAGAGCGAGGATCTGGGCGGGCTGCTGGTCCGATTGCGGCTGCCGGCGGGCTAGATTCCCTCAAAACCTCCGCGACGCGGGGCGCTATCCGTCGGTTCACCGCACAATCCGCCCATATTGTCCATGCAACTGGCGGTCCCGTCTTGCCGCGCGAACCGAGTTGCCAGAAGGGGCGTCGGGAATTCGCGGGGGCGGCTCACTGAAGGAGTAGGGTCATGCTTACCGTTTCCAAAAGACCAAAATCGATATTGTTGTTCGCGGCGCTGGCGGCCGCCGCGCCCGCCGGCCTCGCTGCCCAATCGCAGGAGGCGCCGCCGCAGCAGGCCGACGGCGACGTCATGGCGACCGTATATGGTACGCTGCCGACCCCCGACCAGATGACCAAGGGGCCGCAGGTCGAGGGCATCATCTCGGCGCGCAGCGACGGCCGGATGCGTGTGCGTACCGCCGATGGCAATGACACGACCATCGCGATCGCCGATTATACCAAGATCAAGTCGAAGGGCGGCTTCCTGGGCCTCAACAGCGACAAACTGGCGGCGGACTCGCTGCTCAATGGCCTGCCGGTCACCGTCGAAACCTTGCAGTGGGATGGCGGGCTGGTTGCCAGCGAGGTCGACCTCAAGAGCAAGGATCTGCGCACCGCATCGATGATCCGCACTGGCACCGACCAGCGCTTTGCCGAGCAGACCGCGGCGACCGAAGCGCTGCGCAGCCGCGTCGGTGACATCGATCAATATAATGTCAAAAGCACGATCAATGTGAATTTCGACACCGGCAAAGCGGTGCTGTCGCCGCAGGCAAAGGCCGATCTGTGCGCGACCGCGACGCAGGCCGAGGCAATGGACAACGCGCTGCTGCTGGTCGTGGGGTATACCGATTCCACCGGCAGCGAAGAGCTTAATCAGGAGCTGAGCGAAAAGCGCGCGGGCCGCGTCGTCAATCACCTGCAACAGGCGTGCGGGTGGAAGCCCTATCGGATGCTCACCCCGACCGGCATGTCCGAAGCCGATCCGGCGGCGGACAACAGCACCCCCGAAGGCAAGGCGATGAATCGCCGCGTTGCGGTGAATGTGCTGGTCAGCAAGGGGCTGGACGGGATGTAGAGGCGTGTGCCGGGGGCGGGCCGACCCGTCCCCGGCTGCGCCTGGCGGGGCTCACGCGCCTGCGTCCCGCACCTGCTGGTGATGGCGGATCACTTCCTCGATGATGAAACGCAGGAATTTTTCGCTGAACTCGGGGTCGAGATCGGCATCGCGCGCCAGCGACCGCAGCCGTTCGATCTGGCGCTCCTCGCGGCCCGGATCGGCGGCGGGCAGGCCGTCGCGGGCCTTCAGTTCACCGACCGCTTTCGTCACCTTGAATCGCTCGGCCAGCATATAGACAAGCGCCGCATCGATATTGTCGATGCTCTGACGGTAACGGCTCAGCTGGTCGTCCATGGGTGCGCGGCTCCTCTTGCGTGCGGCACGCTTGGCACCGCGCGGGGGGCGCTGGCAAGCCGAAAGTCGTTGCAAAATCGCGGCCGCACGGCCAAGGCTCGCCGCATCATGACTGCCGAAATCCACCAGCTCCACGGCGAACGGCCCCCCTCGCTCGACCCGATGATGGCGCTTGTCGCCGCCGATATGAACGAGGTCAATTCGGTCATTCTCGACCGGATGCAATCCGAAGTGCCGCTGATCCCCGAGCTCGCCGGCCATCTGATCGCAGGCGGTGGCAAACGGATGCGGCCGATGCTGACTCTGGCGTGCGGCAAGCTGCTCGATTACCCGGGGCGCCGCCATTGCAAACTGGCGGCAGCGGTCGAATTCATCCACACCGCGACATTGCTTCACGACGATGTCGTCGACAAATCGGACCTGCGCCGAGGGCGCAAGACCGCAAACCTGATCTGGGGAAACAGCGCGTCGGTGCTGGTCGGCGATTTCCTGTTCAGCCGCGCTTTCGAGGTGATGGTCGAGGACGGCTCGCTCAAAGTGCTCAAGATCCTGTCGCGCGCGTCGGCGGTGATTGCCGAGGGCGAGGTCAACCAGTTGTCGGCGCAGCGGCGTATTGAGACGAGCGAAGACCAGTATCTGGCGATCATCAACGCCAAGACCGCCGAGTTGTTCGCCGCAGCGTGCAAGATCGCCGCAGTCGTCGCCGAACGCGATGAGGCGACCGAAGCCGCGCTCGACGCCTATGGCCGCAATCTGGGCATCGCGTTCCAGCTGGTCGACGATGCGATCGATTATGTTTCGGACGCCGAAACGATGGGCAAGGGGGTCGGCGACGACTTCCGCGATGGCAAGGTCACGCTGCCCGTCATCCTCGCCTATGCGCGCGGCAGCGCTGAGGAGCGCGAGTTCTGGAAGCTCGCGATCACCGGCCATCGCACTGCGGACGAAGACCTGCTGCATGCCACCAGCCTGCTCCACAAGCATGGCACGATCGAAGACACGCTGGCGCGCGCGCGGCATTATGGCCAGCGCGCCGTCGACGCGATCGGTGGCTTTCGCGCCAGCCAGGCCAAAGCGGCGCTGACCGAGGCGGTCGCGTTCGCCATCGCGCGGGCTTATTAGTATCGAAATCAACCCTCCCCTTCAGGGGAGGGCAGCGAGACGTGCCAGCTTGCTGGCTTAGTCGCAGCGGGTGGGGTCCATCGGCCTAGCGCAAAGCCGACAGACCCCACCCCAACCCCTCCCCTGAAGGGGAGGGGCTAATATGGAAGGAACGGATTTGTCGATGATGGGTCCGGCGGCGGAAACGCCCGACGCCTACATCGCCGCCCTGTCGGGCTGGCAGCGCGAGCGCTGTGACTTGATGCGCGCCGCGATCCTCTCCGCCGCCCCTTTTGAAGAAACGATCAAATGGACCAACCTCGTCTTCATGGCGAACGGCCCATGCATCCTGATCCGGGCCGAGGCGCAGCGCGTCCAGCTGGGCTTCTGGCGAGGCAAGCGGCTGCGTGACCTGGAACCGCGGATCAAGGCGAGCGGCAAATATGAACTCGGAAATCTGGCGTTGACCGAAGCGACCGGGGTGACGGCGAACCAGATCGCGACGCTCGCCGCCGAGGCGTATCGGCTCAACATCGAACTCGGCAACCCGGCGGCGCGGACCTGATGCAGCCGCTCCCGATCGATCAGGTGTTGCCCGATATTCTCGCGGCGCTGATCCTGAAACCCAATGCCGTCGTCGTCGCACCGCCGGGCGCGGGCAAGACGACGCGCGTCGCCCCTGCGCTGCTCGATCAACCTTGGTGCAAGGGGGCGGTCTGGCTGCTCTCGCCGCGCCGCCTTGCCGCGCGCGCGGCCGCCGAACGCATCGCCGAGGAAATGGACGAAGCGGTTGGCAGCACGGTCGGCTACGCGACGCGGCTCGACAGCAAGCAGTCGGCGGCGACGCGGCTGCTAGTGATGACCCCCGGGCTGTTTCGCAACCGCATCCTCGCCGATCCCGAACTCACCGGCGTGTCGGCGGTGCTGTTCGACGAGGTCCACGAGCGCAGCCTCGATGGCGATTTCGCGCTCGCGCTGGCGATCGATGCGCAGCAGGGGTTGCGCGACGATCTGCGGCTGATCGCCATGTCCGCGACGCTCGATGGCGCGCGCTTTGGGGCGCTGCTCGGCAACGCGCCGGTGGTGCGCAGCGAGGGCAAGATATTTCCGCTCGACCTGCGCCACATCGTCCGCCGGGTGGAGGATCGGCTGGAGGCGAGCATGCTTGTCGCGGTGCGGCAGGCGATGGCGGACGAACGTCAGGGCGACATTCTCGCTTTCTTGCCCGGCGCAGCCGACATCGAGCGCACCGCGGCGGCGGTCGAGGCATCGGGGCTGCCGCTCGTCGTCCACCGCCTCCACGGCCAGATCGACCCGGCGTTGCAGCGCAAAGCGCTCGTCCGCGATCCCGACGGCGGGCGCAAGCTGATCCTCGCGACGAGCATCGCCGAAACCAGCCTGACCATCGACGGGGTGCGAATTGTCATCGACGCCGGGCTGTCGCGGCGGCCGCGCTTCGACAAGGCGGCGGGGATTGCCCGGCTGGTCACCGAACGCGCCAGCCAGGCGTCGGCGACCCAGCGCGCCGGGCGCGCGGCGCGGCAGGGGCCGGGGGTTGCGTATCGCCTGTGGGAAGCGGCGGCGACCGCGGGCATGCCGCCGTTCGATCCGCCCGAAATCCACGAAAACGACCTGATGCCGGTCGTGCTCGACTGCGCCAGCTGGGGCATCATCGACCCGCGCCAATTGGGCTGGCTCGATCCCCCATCGCCCGCCGCGATTGCCGACGCGAAAGCGCGCTTGCAGGCGATCGGCGCGCTGGGCGACGACGGGCGGATCACCGCGCATGGCAAGGCGCTCGCCGCGATCCCGTTGCCGGTGCCGCTCGCGCATATGCTGCTCGACGCGGCGCGCGCAGGGGAGGGGGAACTAGCGGGACGCCTCGCGGTGCTGCTCACCGAACCGGGGCTCGGTGGGCGCGGCGTCGATGTCGAGGCGCGGCTCGGGCGCTGGCGCGGGCAGCGCGGCGACCGCAGCGAAGGCGCGGTCCGACTGGCGCGGCGGCTCGCGAGCATCGGCGACAAGCTGGCGGCAGGGACCGAAGACGTCGCACCGCGCTCGATCGGCGGCTGGATCGCGACGGCGTGGCCCGACCGCGTCGCGCGCCAGCGGGCGGGACAGCGCGGCGAATATCTCAGCGTCGGCGGCCGCGCCTATCGCATCGACCCGGTCGAACCGCTTGCGGGCAGCGAATGGCTCGCGATCGCCGACGCGCAGGGACATGCCGCCGGCGTTCGCATCCTCGCCGCGGCGCCAATCGAGCAGGCCGAGGTCGAGGCGATCTTCTCCGACCGCATCGTCGCGCACGCCGCGAGCAGCTATGACGCCGCCAGCGACCGCGTCGACCACCGCCGCGAACGGCGGCTCGGCGCGATTGCGCTGACCAGCGGGCAGGCCGGGCGCAGCGACAATGTCGAAGAGGACATCGCGCTGCGGCTCGCGGCGGTGCGCGACAAAGGGCTCGGGCTGATCGGTTGGGGACCGGCGGCGCAGGCGTTGCGCCAGCGAGCGAGCTTTGCGGGGATCGATACGCTGTCGACCGGTGCGCTCGCAGACAGCCTCGACATCTGGTTGCCGCCGCTGCTCGGCGGTTGCCGTGGGCTGCGTGACATTGGCGACCGCAAGCTGACCGAAGCGCTGATGGGCTTGCTCGACTGGCCGGCGCGGCAGTTGCTGGAAAAACATGCGCCCGCCGATTACACGACGCCGGTCGGCAGCCGCCATCCGATCGACTATGGCGCCGACGGCGGGCCGACGGTCAGCGTACGCGTGCAGGAATTGTTCGGGCTGGCGCGCCACCCCACGATCGGCGATCCGCCGGTGCCGCTGGTGCTCGCGCTCACTTCACCCGCGCATCGGCCGATCCAGACGACGCGCGATCTGGTCAGCTTTTGGGGCGGCAGCTGGCACGATGTCGCGCGCGAGATGCGGGGCCGCTATCCCAAGCACAGCTGGCCCGACGACCCCGCTACCGCGCGGCCGACGCTGATGACCAAGGCGGCGCAGGCGCGGCGCGACGGAGCATGAGGTTGGCCCTTTTCGCGAGGCCAGCAAGCCGCTAAGGCACGGGCAGCCCAACCAACGCAGGACAGTCCCGATGAAAGCGCGCATCTTCCAGAAACCCAAAAATGCGATGCAGTCGGGGCGCGCCGGTACGCAGCGCTGGATGCTGGAATTCGCTCCTGCCGAAGCGCGCAAGCCCGATCCGCTGATGGGCTGGGCGGGCAGCGGGGATACCCGGCGCCAGATCCGGTTGGGCTTTGCGACGCAGGAAGAAGCGGTGGCTTATGCCGAGCGCAATGGCATCGACGCCGAGGTGGTTGCGCCGCCGGTGCGGACGTTGAAAATTCAGGCTTACGCGGATAATTTCCGCTGAGGCGGCGGCAGAACCGACCCCCACCGTTCGTGCTGAGCTTGTCGAAGCACTGTTCTTCTTTTTGACGTCGCAAAGAAAGATCGGCCCTTCGACAAGCTCAGGGCGAACGGGGTTCAATCATTGCTTTAGCGCTTACTCGCTGTCCGGCTGCAACAGCTTGTGCAGATGCACCACCACATATTTCATTTCGGCATCGTCGACGGTGCGCTGCGCCGCGGCGCGCCAGGCCTTTTCCGCCGATTTATAATCGGGGAACAGCCCGACGACGTCGAGGTTGTGGAGGTCGACAAAGTCGGTGCCCTGCGGATCGCTGACGCGTCCACCGAACACGAGGTGCAATTTGCTCATGGCTGCTGTCCTTGCGGGTCGGGGAGAAGGCGCGGCCCCTAACAGCGCGGCGCCGCTACGGCAAGCCGGTCAATCGTCCTTGCGGCCCTTCGGCAGCAGCGAGCCGAGCAGCGCGCCGATCGCCACGGCCCCGGCGACGAGCGCCATGGGCTGCTTTTCGGCCGCTTCCTTCAGCTTGCTGTTCGCGCGCTTGGCCTGGACCTTGCCCTTTTCATAGACTTCGCCGGCGGCGTCACGGGCAACGCTCGCCTGTTCGCTGGCCTTGTGCGCCAAATCTTCGGTTGCGGCGCGCGCGCGGCCATAGCCGTCCTGAATCCGCGCCTTCGCCGCCTCGGCGGTCAGCCGGGCATTTTCGGCGGTTTTCTCGGCAAGTTCACTCGCTTTGGCGCGCGCGTCGCTGGCGGTTTCACTGAACGGCTTCATCGTCATTCTCCACTGGTTCGATCGGTTCGCCGTTATCGGCATATGATTCGTCGGCTGTTTCGTCGGCGGGGTGCAGGCGATCGGTGATCGCGTTTGCCATATCCTGAAGCTTTCGTGTCAGCCTCGGCGCATGGTCCTTGATCGGCTCGCGCAGCAGCCACGCCACCCCGGCCACGGCGGCGAGCGCAATCGGCAGGCGGTTGTTGCGAAACTCGCGGCGCACCGCATGTGCGGCATCGTCGACTTTGGCATTGAGGCGATATTTGCCGCGATCCACCAGCGCCCCGGGGCTCAATGCTGCCTTGGCGACGTCGAGCCGCCGGTGCAGTTCGGCGCGCTGGAGCATCGAGCGGCGCGCGGCCGCAATCAGCCGGTTACGCGTCCGCGCCATCGTCGATCCCCTCATTGGTCAGGTCGCGCCGGAGTGCGGTGCGAATGTCGCCATAGCTGATATGCGCGCGCCATGCGCCGATGCCTGCGACGACGAGCAGCACGCTGACGACCACCAAGGTCGCCAACAACGGTCCGATCTGCGGCGACAGCGCCAGGATCGCGCCGAAAGCCAACGCCAGCAGCGCCACACCCGCCGCCGTCGCGGCCACGCCGCCCCAGATTGCAGCCCGACTGGCGCCATGCAGCGCCAACTCGCCGCGCGCTTCGATCAGTGCGAACTCGGCCCGCGCCGTCGCCGACAGGTTGTCGACGACATCTCCGACAATCTGTCCAAGCGGTACGGGCGGCGGGTCGACCGGCGGCCCGTCGGGGGCATAACCGTGACTTATGCCGTCAAAGCTGCGCTCGTCGGACATGGGCGGGAGGATCGGATCTGCGGATGGCAAGACCTTGTCAATCGTTCGAGCCGCCCTTGAGCATGCGGGCGAGCACAAAGCCGATCACCGTGGCGGCGCCGACCGCGATCGCCGGGTTCTTCTTGACCATATCCTTGGTCGAAGCGGCGAGCTCGTCGAGATCCTTTTTGTCGAGCGTCGAGGCGAGGCCGGCGACGGTTGCGGCAGCCGAACGCGCATAGTCGCCATATTGCTTGCCGAATTTGGTATCGACGGTGCCGGCGCTGTCTTCCAGCATCTTGGCGAGGTTACCGACCGCGTCGGCGGCCTTGCCCTTGCCCTTGGTCGCGGCGTCGCGCGCCTTGGCCGATGCCTGATTGGCGAGCGTCGTCGCTTCACCCTTCAGCGAGGCAGCTTTCTTCGTCGCTTCCGACTTGATCGTTTCGCGCGTCGCGACCAGCTGGTCGCGGATCGGATGATCCTTGGCAGCTTTCACGCTTGCGGGCTTGCGCGCCGGGGCGGCCTTCGTGGCGCCAGCCTTTGCGGGTGCCTTGGGGCGCGGAGCGGCGGTTTTGGTCGTCGCGGGAGTAGCGGGCTTGGCCATGGCGTTGTCCTCTTCTTCTTTTGTCGGGCGCCGCATTGGCGAACATCCCTTTGGTCCTGCCTGAATATATAGCAAGAGCCGCCCATTGGTTCCATAGGCC
>NZ_DASYHE010000091.1:0-9815 GCF_035998965.1 Sphingopyxis sp. | reverse complement strand
CGTGTCGAGCGAAGTCGAGACACGCCGCGGGGTGGCGCTGTTTTTTGCGGTGTCTCGACTTCGCTCGACACGAACGGAACTGGAACCAAGCGCCTCCTGCCAAGTCTCGGCCTGCACCAACCCCGTCACACCATGCTCGCGCAGCAACCCCGACAGGCGATCGCGCGCGCCGCCCGAATAGCTGGCGATGATCGTCCGTCGGCCCTTGCGGCGTTCGTCGCTCAGATGATCGGCGACCTTCTCATAGACGTTGGCGTCGGCGGCACGTTCGGGGGTGAAATCGCGCGCGGCAAAGGTTTCGAGGTCGACGACGGTCGGCGACGGCGCGACGTCGAACGGGGTGATGATGTGGATCGGGCGGTTCGTCGTCGCGCTCGCCCATTCGCCATCGGTCAAATACAGCGTTTCAGGCGCCAGCGGGCGATAGCTGCCGGCCGATTCCTTTTCGGCCGCGACGCGGTTCGCATGATAATCGACGATCGCGGCAAAGCGCGTCTCGGCGGTGGCTTCGCTGCGGTGACCGCGCAGCACTGGGGTCGCGGGGTCGATATGGTCGAACAGCGTCGCCAGACGCTCCTCGAACAGCGGCAACCAATGGTCCATGCCCGCTTGCCGCCGTCCCTCACTGACCGCCTGATACAGCGGATCGCCGGTCGCCTGCGCCCCGAACAGATCGCGATAGGTCGAGCGAAAGCGCTTGATCGTGTCCTGATCAAGGAGGGTTTCGGCGGCGGGGAGCAGTTGCAGCGCCTTGGCGGGGCCAAGGCTGCGCTGGTCGGCGGGGTCGAACCGGCGGATGCTTTCGATCTCGTCGCCGAAGAAATCGACGCGCAGCCCGGTTTCCTCGCCCGCAGGGAACAGGTCGAGAATACCGCCGCGCACCGCAAACTCGCCCTGATCGGCGACAGTGTCGACGCGGCTGAAGCCGTTCGAGACGAGCAGCTCGGCGAGCGCGTCGCGGTCGATCCGTTGGCCTGCGGCAAGCGTGGTCGCGAGCTGGCGGATGCGGAAGGGGGTCAGCGTGCGCTGGGTGATCGCGGCGACGGTGGTGAGGAGCAGCTCGCCGCGTTTCGCAGGCTGTTGCAATGCCGACAGCGTCGCCAGCCGGTCGGCGCTGACCCGCATCGACGGCCCCGCGCGGTCATAGGGCAGGCAATCCCATGCCGGGAAGCGGTGCACGATGAGGTCGGGGGCGAAGAAGGGCGCGGCGTCTGCAATGGCTTGCATCGCCGTGTCGTCGGTCGCGACATAGACGAGCCGCTTGTCGCTGGCGCGTGCCAGATCGGCGAGCAGCAGCGGCAGGAAACCGTCGGCGGCGCGGGCCAGTGTCAGCGGCGCCGCTGCCGATCCGATCGCGGCAAAAATGTCGGCGGCAGGAACGGTCATGGCAGCGGGATATAGTCCAGGCGGCGCATCGCGGCGATCATTTCGGGACGGTTGAGATGCGCGGGCGGCTCGCCGGTGCCGAGCGCCCACGCCATGATGTCGACATCGTCCTCCTCGACGACGATCTCGTACCAGGCGATCTCGTCGTCGGTCCAAGTTGCGGCATAGCGGTCGAAAAAGCCGCCGATCATATAGTCGGCCTCGCGCGTGCCGCGGTGCCAGGCGCGGAATTTCAGGCGTTTGAGGCGGTCGGTCATCTGTTTCTCTTTCCCTTCTCCCTCGACGGGAGAAGGATACGGAGCCTAGCCGCTTGGCGGCTAGGCGAAGTTGGATGAGGGTGAGCGCTCGCATGGCGAGCGCGCGCTCGCTTTGCAAGCGCATACCCCTCTCCCGCTGCGACCAACGAGCAGGCTCGTAAGTCTCGCTGCCCTCTCCCGCAAGGGGAGAGGGGGTGTAACTTTGCGCGGTCAGCGTTAGACACGATGAGCCATGCGACCCGAAATCCTCAATCCGCTCTTTGCCGCGCTCACCGACCTGAAAGGTGTCGGGCCGCAGCTTGCCAAGCCGCTGGCCCGGCTCGGGCTGGAGCGCGTCGTCGATGTGCTGTTCCATCTGCCGACCGGACTCGTGCAGCGCCATCCGGTCGATCGCCTCGACGACGCCCAGCCGGGGCAACAGATTATCATCACGCTCACCGCGCAGGACTACCGGTCGGGCCGCAGTCCGCGTGCGCCCTTTGGCGTCGATGCGTTCGACGCCGCGGGCGACCATGTCCGGCTCGTCTATTTCGGGCGCACATCGGCACTGGCAAAAAAGCTGTTCCCGCTCGGCGAACCGCGGCAGGTGTCGGGACGGCTCGATACCTATGGCGAGATGCGCCAGATCGTCCATCCCGACCATGTCAGCGAACCGGACAGTGATGAGGCGATTGCGACGAGCGAGGCGGTCTATCCGCTGACCGAAGGGCTGACCAATGCGCGGCTGTCGCAACTGGTCGAGATTGCGCTCGAACGGCGACCAGAACTCACCGAATGGATCGACGGGCCGCTGCTGACCAGTCGCAATTGGCCCGCCTGGCGCGAGGCTCTGACGCGCGCTCACGCCAGTCCGCACGACGCGGCGGCGCACGACCGGCTGGCCTATGACGAGATTTTCGCGAGCCAGGTCGCGCTGATGCTGATCCGCGAAGGACTGCGCAAGCGCAAGGGGCGTGCAGTGGTCGGCGATGGGCGGCTGATCGACGCGCTCAAGCTGCCGTTCGGGCTGACCGGGGCGCAGGAGCGGGTGGGGCGGGAGATTGCCGCCGATATGGGGCGCGAGACGCCGATGCTGCGCATGCTGCAAGGCGACGTCGGGTCGGGCAAGACGCTGGTCGCGCTGCGCGCGATGCTGGCGGCGGTCGAGGCGGGGACGCAGGCGGCGCTGCTCGCGCCGACCGAGATTTTGGCGCGCCAGCATTTCGCGACCTTGCAGGCGATGCTCGCGGGGCTGCCGGTGAACATCGCGATCCTGACCGGGCGCGACAAGGGGCGGGTGCGCGAATCGACGCTGATGGGGCTGGCTGACGGCAGCATCGACATCCTCGTCGGCACCCATGCAATTTTCCAAGATGCGGTGACGTATCGCGATCTGGCGCTGGTGGTGGTCGACGAACAGCATCGCTTCGGCGTCGCGCAGCGGCTGATGCTGACCCAGAAGGCTGCGCGCCCGCCGCATCTGCTGGTGATGACCGCGACCCCGATCCCGCGCACATTGCAACTCGCCAACCATGGCGAGATGGACGTGTCGCGGATCGACGAGATGCCGCCCGGGCGCACCCCGGTCGATACCCGCGTCGTATCGGTCGACCGGCTGGACGAGGTGGTCGGCGGGCTGGAGCGCCATCTGGCTACCGGGGCGCAGGCCTATTGGGTCTGCCCGCTCGTCGCCGAGAGCGAGATGAGCGAGCTTGCTGCTGCCGAGGAACGCGCGGCGCTGCTGCGCGAGCGGCTGGGCGCGGATCGGGTCGGACTGGTCCATGGCCGGATGAAGGGGCCGGACAAGGATGACGTCATGGCACGATTCCAGGCGGGCGCAATCGGGGTGCTGGTCGCGACAACGGTGATCGAGGTCGGGGTCGATGTTCCCGCTGCCAGCCTGATGATCGTCGAACATGCCGATCGCTTTGGTCTTGCGCCGCTCCACCAGCTGCGCGGCCGCGTCGGGCGCGGCGCGGCGAAATCGGTGTGCCTGTTGCTGCGCTCGCAAAACCTGTCCGAAACCGCGCGCGAACGACTGGCGTTGATGCGCGAGACGAACGACGGGTTTGTGATTGCCGAAAAGGATCTGGAACTGCGCGGCGGCGGCGAGCTGCTTGGGCTCAAGCAGTCGGGCGATGCCGATTATCGGCTGGCGAGCGCCGAACAGCTGGTCCGGTTGTTGCCGGTTGCGCACGACGACGCGCGGCTGTTCGTCGAACGCGACGGCGGGATGGACGGCGCGCGCGGCGAGCCGGTGCGGCACTGCCTTTATCTTTTCGAGCGCGATGCGGCGGTGCCGTTATTGCGGAGTGGCTAAACTTCTCCCCTCCCGCTTGCGGGAGGGGTTGGGGGTGGGCCAGCACCCTTTCGGATGCCCACCCCGCTGCGACTAGCGAGCAAGCTCGCAAGTCTCGCTGCCCCTCCCGCAAGCGGGAGGGGATTTCTCAATTCAAATCCGCCCGCGCGCCCATGGCGCGGATCATCGGCAGATAATCTTCGACCGCGATCGACTTGTCGAACTGGACACCGGTCTTGCCACCGAGCGACCACACGACCTTCGCCGCGGTGCGGCCGATGATCGGCATGCGGAACACGACGAGGTCGCCGATCTCGAGGCCGCGTTCGAAACGCATCAGCATACCGTCGGCGCTGATGTTGACGCAGGTGCACATTTCCTGCCGTCCGTCGGGCATGACGAAGGGCAAGCGGACATAGACGTCGCTACGCGGAGCAATTCGCTGGTCGAGCCCGACATAATGGGCCTTGCTGGTATCGATCTTGCGCATTTTTGTGGACCTTGTTGATTTGGGCATGAAAATCCACTCGAATGCTGAAGATTGGGTAAACGTGGTTCTGCGCCTTACCGCGTCACAAGGCCATGTTTTTTCGCGCCCAGGCTCAGCGGCACGGGATCGGTGCCGGGTAAGATCAGGTGGTGCGGGTCGCGAATGACGACGCCATCGACCTTCACCGCGCCCTCGTCAAGCTTGCGCCGCGCCTCCTTGTTCGACGCGGCAAAGCCCAGGTCGCGCAGCGCATCGACGACGCTGATCCCCTCGGCGGGCGCGAAAGCTTGCGGCAAGTCGCCACCAATCTGCCCCTTTTCAAAGGTTTGCGCGGCGGTTTCCGAAGCGGTGCGCGCCGCCTCTTCGCCGCGGCACAGCGCGGTTGCCTCGTTCGCCAGCACCTTCTTCGCCTCGTTGATCTCAGCCCCGCCCAGCGCTTCGAGCCGCGCGATCTCGTCCAGCGGCAGGTCGGTGAACAGCTTCAGGAACCGGCCGACGTCGCGGTCGTCGCAATTGCGCCAGAACTGCCAATAGTCAAAATGGGACAGTTGTTCGGGATTAAGCCATACCGCGCCAGCCGCAGTTTTGCCCATTTTGGCGCCCGCCGCGGTGGTGAGCAACGGAGTCGTCAGGCCGTAAAGGTCGGCGCCGTCCATCCGGCGGCCCAGCTCCATGCCGTTGACGATATTGCCCCACTGGTCCGACCCGCCCATCTGCAGCCGCACCCCCATGTCCTTTGACAAATGGCGGAAATCATAGCCCTGCAGGATCATATAGTTGAATTCGAGGAAGGTCATCGGCTGCTCGCGTTCGAGCCGCAATTTCACCGAATCGAACGTCATCATCCGATTGATCGTGAAATGGGTGCCGACTTCCTGCAGCAGGTCGATGTAACCCATCTGCCCCAGCCAGTCGTGGTTGTTGACCATCACCGCGTCGGTCGGGCCGTCGCCGAAGGTCAAATACTGCTGAAAGATGCTGAAGATCGACGCAATGTTCGCGGCGATCGTCGCGTCGGTCAGCATCTTGCGGCTTTCGTCGCGCCCGGTCGGATCGCCGATCCGCGTCGTCGCGCCGCCCATCAGCACGATCGGCTTATGCCCCGTCTGTTGCAAGCGGCGCAGCATCATGATCTGGACCAGGCTGCCGACGTGCAGGCTGGGCGCGGTTGCGTCGAAACCGATATATCCGGGGACGACCTGTTTCGCCGCAAGCGCATCGAGCCCTTCCGCGTCGGTCATCTGGTGGATATAGCCTCGTTGATCGAGGACGCGCAGCAGGTCGGATTTGTGGTTGGTCATAGCGCCTTCTTTTCAAGCGGGGCGCGCTTAGCATGGGGTTGGGGTTTTGGATAGCATTCGCAAGTCGCTGATCTGCCACCCCGACACCCCGGCCCGAACCGTGCGGTCGGTCGCGGTCGAAATCACACTCTCGTTCGATGACGGCTTTGCGCTGCGTTATGTCGTCAAGGGCGCGGTGGGTGATATCGTGCTGCCGCCGGGCGATGGCCAGCTCGTCATCGCCGACAGCGCGACCGACGGATTGTGGCAAGGCACCTGTTTCGAGGCGTTCCTGACCGAGGAAGGTCAGCCCGACTATACCGAATTCAACTATGCCCCCGACGGCCGCTGGGCCTGTTACCAGTTCGACGATTATCGCTCGCTGCTGCGCCCCGACGAGCTGGCGCCGTGGGAGATGGTTGCCGAACGCAGCGATGCGCACTATGCGCTGCGCGTCGAACCGGGGATATTTCCCGACACCGGGTCGAAACTCGCTTTATCGGCAGTGATCGAGGAGCTGGACGGCACCAAAAGCTATTGGGCGCTCGCGCATCCGCCCGGCAAACCCGATTTCCATCATCCCGATTGCTTTGCGCTCACGCTTGCGGCACCGGGCGCGGCATGACGATGACATTCGGTATCGATCGCCTGCTCGCCGACCCCGCGCTGCGCGCGCCGCTGGCGGGTCAACGCGTCGCGCTGCTCGCCCACCCCGCCTCGGTCACCGCCGACCTGACCCACAGCCTCGACGCGCTCGTCGCCGCGGGGGTGAATGTCACCGCGGTGTTCGGGCCGCAGCATGGGGTGCGCGGCGACCTGCAGGACAATATGATGGAGTCGCCCGACTTCACCGACCCGGTCCACGGCGTTCCGTGCTTCAGCCTCTATGGCGAGGTACGCCGTCCGACCGGCCAGTCGATGCACACCTTCGACGTCGTGCTGATCGACCTTCAGGATCTCGGTTGCCGTATCTACACCTATGTGACGACCCTGCTCTACATGCTCGAAGCCGCGGCGCAGCATGGCAAGGCGGTATGGGTGCTCGACCGCCCGAACCCGGCCGGGCGCCCAGTCGAGGGCAATTTGCTCCGCCCCGGCTGGGAAAGCTTCGTCGGCGCGGCGCCGATGGTCATGCGCCACGGGCTGACGATGGGCGAGATGGGGCGCTGGTTCATCCGTCACTACGGCCTCGACGTTGATTACCGCGTGATCGAAATGGAAGGCTGGGCGCCGCAGTCCGGTCCGGGCTATGGCTGGCCCAGCGACCGCGTGTGGATCAACCCCAGCCCCAATGCCGCGAACGTCAATATGGCGCGCGCCTATGCTGGGACGGTGATGGTCGAGGGCGCCACGCTCAGCGAAGGCCGCGGCACCACCCGCCCGCTCGAACTCTTCGGCGCCCCCGACATCGATGCCAAGGCGGTGATTGCCGAAATGCACCGCCTCGCTCCGCACTGGCTGGCGGGGTGCAAGCTGCGCGATATCTGGTTCCAGCCGACCTTTCACAAGCATGTCGGTCAGCTGTGCAGCGGCGTTCATATCCATGCCGAAGGGCCGTGGTACGACGATGCCGCGTTTCAGCCCTGGCGGGTGCAGGCGCTGGGGTTCAAGGCGATCCGCTCGCTCTATCCCGATTATCCGATCTGGCGCGGCAAGGACTTCAAATATGAATATACCGACGATGTGCTGGCGATCGACGTGATCAACGGCGGACCCGATCTGCGGCTGTGGGTCGACGATGCGGGCGCGGATGCGGGCGATCTCGATGCGCTCGCGCTGCCCGATGAGGCGGCGTGGCGGGATGAGATTGCAGACCTTTTGATTTATTGATCCAGAACTTCTGGCCTCGTTCGTCCTTAGCTTGTTGAAGGACCGCCCTTTCTTTTCGACGTTGAAGTGAACAACGGTGCTTTGACAAGCTCAGGACGAACGGGTTTGAGGTTGGGCGAAGAATTTGGTGAGATTGAAATGATCCAACGCAGGCAATTTCTTGGCACCGCGGCTCTCGGCGGACTGGCCGCAACGCTGCCTTCATCGGCCTGGGCGGACGATACCGCCGGTCTTCCCAATCTGGCCGCCAAGGCGGTTCCGATCGGCAAGGCAGAGCGGGTGGCGCGGCTCGCCAAGGCGACCCAGCTGCTGCGCGCGAACGATATGGACGCGCTGCTGATCGAGCCGGGGTCGAGCCTGATCTATTTCACCGGAGTGCGCTGGTCGCGCAGCGAGCGGCTGACCGCTGCGGTGCTGACCCGCGAGGGCGAACTGGCGGTCGTCACGCCCTTTTTCGAAGAGCCGTCGGTGCGCGAAAGCCTGGACGTTGCGGCCGACGTGCTGACCTGGAACGAAGATGACAATCCGCTCGCCGCGGTCGCCGCTTGGCTGGGCAAGCGCGGGCTGACCAAAGGCAAGATCGGCGTCGAGGAAACGGTGCGCTATTTCGCGGTCGACGGGCTGGAAAAGGCGATGCCGAACGCGACGGTCGTCAACGGCGCGCCCGTCGTGCGCGGCTGCCGGATGCACAAGTCGCCCGCCGAAATCGCGCTGATGCAGGTGGCGAACGACATCACGCTCGCCGCCTATCGGCACACCGCGCCTCGCATCGAGGCGGGGATGACCCCCGACCAGATCGGCGCGATCATGGCTGCGGCGACAAAAGCGCTCGGCGGCAAGAGCGAATTCGAGCTGATCCTGCTCGGCGAAGCGAGCGCCTATCCGCACGGGTCGGGCAAACCACAGGCGGTGAAGGACGGCGAGGTCGTGCTGATGGACTGCGGCGCGACCGTGCATGGCTACCAATCCGACATTTCGCGGACGTTCGTTTATGGCAAAGCCACCCCGCGCCAGCGGCAGGTGTGGGACCAGATGCGCAAGGGGCAGGACGTCGCCTTCGCCGCGGCGAAACTCGGCACGCCCGCGGGCAAGGTCGATGACGCGGTGCGCGCCTATTATGAAAGCCTCGGCTGGGGGCCGGGATACAAGCTGCCCGGCACCTCGCACCGCACCGGCCATGGCATCGGGCTCGACGGGCACGAGCCGGTCAATCTGGTGCGCGGCGAGACGACGCAGCTGGCGCCGGGTATGTGTTTCTCGAACGAACCCGGCATCTATATCCCGGGCGAGTTCGGGATCCGGCTCGAGGATTGTTTCTACATGACCGACAGCGGGCCGAAATGGTTCAGCGAACCGCCGCCGTCGATCGACCAGCCGTTCGATTGAAGCTGCTAAACATAGACGGCGACATAAGCGATCAGCATTGCCGCGGGCAGCAGCAGCGCTTGCGCAAGGATCGTACCGGCGAGGCGGCTCAGCGAAATGAAGGTGATGGCGCGGCGGAACTCCGCCTCGTCGACTTTGCCCTCGACCGCATCGTCAGTCATCACCGACAATTGCGGGTCGATGAAGGCGAAGAGGAGGATTGTGGCGAAACCGTTGATCAGCGCCGACAGCTGCGATGCGGTGACGCGGAATTCGGGGGCAAGATAGCCGGCGTAGAGCGACGCGACGACGCCGACCGCGAGCAGCGACTGCGCGAGGCAATTGGCGATCAGCACCCCCCAGCTGATCCCCTTCGGCATCCTCCAGCTTTTGAGATGCGCGAGGCTGGGAAGTGTCAGTGACCGGCGCAGCGTCCGCAGTCCGCTCGGGCTCACCGCCTTGACCGCCAGCTTTGTCGTCGACCGGTTGGTCTGATACCAGCCGATCGCGGCGGCAAACATCCGCTGCCCCGTCGGCACCAGCAATATGCCAATCAACGTCGCGACGCTCGCCGCGGCGAGCACAAGCTGCATGTCGATGAACAGTGAGGCGCCGCTGCCGTCGTGCAGCCGCGTCTCGATCCGCTTGGCGAGGAAAGGACCGAGGAAGCTGTTCGAGGTGCGTGAAAAGAGCACGAGGATGTTGAACAGCGCAAACGACATCGCAATCCGCCGCGTCCGCACTCCCGCGATCCGCGCCGCATAAGCGAGCGCGCCGATCAGGTTGATGAAGCCGGTCAGCAGCAGGATGGTGACGAGGGGAAGGTCGATCATGAGGCGCCTAGCGGAACTTATGAAATCCGTTCGTGTCGAGCGAAGTCGAGACACCCCGAGCGCGTGCGCGGCCGATAGGTGTCTCGACTTCGCTCG
>NZ_DASYHE010000074.1:0-18724 GCF_035998965.1 Sphingopyxis sp. | reverse complement strand
GCGTTCGACGGTGACCAGCGCGGTCGCTTCGCGGAACGGCATGCGGACCTGGAAGCTGGCGGTGTCGCCCGCGGCGTAGCGCGGCTTTTCGGCGATCACGTCCATACGGTCGCCATTGTCGCCGCCGAACCACCATTCATTTTCGCCCGCGAGCCAGACCGAGCGGATGGCGCGTGCTTCGTTGCCGTCGGCGTCGAGTGTTGTTGCGACGACGGTGACTTCGCCCGACACGCCCGGCGCGATCGCGCAGCTGGCGCGGCCGAGCTTGTCGGTCGTTGCGGTGCAGCTGGCGGTCAGCTTCGTCGTCCGCATCTGGTTGTCATAGGCGTAGAAGCCGCCGATCAGGCGGCGCCGCGCGGTGATGATCTCGCGGTTGTAGAGCGCGACTGAAACGCGCTGGCCGCTAATCGGTTTGCCGTCGAGGTCGAGAGCGATGAAATTGAGCTTGAGGTCGTTGTCGCGCATCAGCCAGCCGTCGGTCTTGAGCCCGAGGCGGACGGCGGAGGGGTAAAGGGTGATGCGGCGGCTGGAGGTCAAGGTTTCGCCATTGGCGTCCTCATAATCCATTTCGGCCGCCATGACCGTCGGTTCGGTGATCGGCTGATCGACCGCGACGCTGGTCGTGGCAGCGCCATTGGCGTCGAGCCTGAGCGGCACCGAGCGTGCGAGCGGCAGGTCGGCGGCGGGTTCGTCGCCGCTGTCGTCGAGCTGGATCACGCCTTCCTTGACCGGCTGGCCGTCGAAATCCCAATCCTTATAATCCTGCGGCGGCGACCAGCTGGACCGGAAATTGGTGCGCAGTTCGACCGGGATATTGGGCGCGGGGCCGCCCGAGAGATAGCCGACGAACAGCGACAGCGGCACGGCGGTCGGGCGCACCAGCGATGTCCTGGGTCCGGTGACGGTCGCCTTCATCGTCGGCAGGCGATATTCGTCGACCTTGACCGACTGGCCCGACCAGATTGTCTTGTCCTCGCCATCCTTGTCCTTGGTGACGAACACCAGTTCATAATCGCCCGTCGGCGCCGAGGCGGGGACGTTCCACACGCTGTCGCCGCTGCCGGTGGTGCTCACTGCGAACGGCATTTCGAATTCGGTGTCCGAGCCGCGGTGGACGAGGCGCAGTTTCCCCGCGAGCGGCTGCGGCGTCATGAAGCCGGTACCGACGGGGCGGCGCAGGATATGCTTCATATGGACGGTCTCGCCCGCTTTCACGAGCGAACGATCGAAGACGGTGTGGAGAATATCCTCGCGCTCCGACCAGCCATAGGGGAGATCGAAGTCATAGGGGCGGATGCCGCGACCCCAGTCGGTGAGGGTGAAGCTGAAATCATCGCCCGATCGCGCCGAGACCATCAGCGCATGGCCCTCGCTCTTGGTCGGATCGGGGGTTTCTTCGCAGCTCGAATAGGTCTCAGGCTGGGGCAGCCCGCCCGCAAAGGCGAGGCGCCCCGCCTTGTCGGCGGTGCCGCGCGCGAGCAGGCGGCCGGTGCAGCTGTCCGAGACGCGGATTTCGGCGCCCGCGACGGGGAGGCCGGTGTCGAGCGCGGTGACCCAGGCGAGCGAGCCTTCGCGGCCCCATTTGAAATGTACCGCCATGTTGGTGACGAGCGCGGCGGTCGCGACATAGCGCGTTGCCTTGCGCCCGAGCAGCGCGGCGCCGAGTTCGGGGCTGGCAATTTCGACGACGTGGAAGCCCTTTTCAGTGAGCGGGATGCCGACGACCTCGAACGCCTTGCCGCCGCCGGGCGGGGTCAGTTGCATGTCGCGGCGCTCGCCGCCCGCGGGGGCATCGGCGAACACCGATTTGGTGCCGGTGTAATTGACGCGGATATCCTTGCCGGTGCGGTCCTTTTCCTCGCGATAGTCAGTGTCGTCGGCGTCATCGACGCGCTTCAGCCAGCGCGCGATTGCGGCATCGTCATCGCCGACTTTCAGCGCGGTGGCGGGCATTTTGAGGTTCGATTGGACCATCGTCCCTTCGACGCCGCGCACGGTGACGGGCAGGACGCCGCCCTCGCCGGCTTCGAGGATGCCGAATTCGGCGGCGAATTTGACCAAAGGCGGGGCGCGGTCGATGTGGAATTTCAGCGGGAAATTCGACTGGTTCTGGAGCTTGCGGCCGCTCTGGTCGGTGACATCGGCGGGCAGGATCAGCGTGGCGTCGACATTTTGCGGCAGCGGGCCGGCGAAGCGGACGCTGGTCAGATACGCATCATTTTTGTCGTCGTCATCGACCTTGGGGGTCAGGCGCTTGCCGTCGGCGGTGGTCAGCGTCGCGGCGAGCGCGGTGTCGCGGGCGACGGGCGAGGCGAAGCTGAGCGTCACATCCTTGACCGGGTTGCAGCCCGCCTGCGGATTGACGCGGCTGCAAGACATTTTGGCGGTGAAGGCGGGGCGGACGTCGAAATCGAAGCGCTGGTCGCGTGCCGCAGTGCGGCCGGGAACCCCGGCTTGCGAAATGCGCGCGTCCCAGACCACCGCCATCTCGCGCCCCGGGGGCAGCGGGCGGCGGCATTTGACCGGGACAACGCGGTCGAGCGCCGCCTCGCGGTCGGCGCCCGCGGCGGGCAGGCGCAGCGGCAGCCCGGCGTCATAGGTGAACGACTGGCGCGACCAGTTGGCGTCGCCAAGCCCGGTCAGGATTTGCGTTGCTGTCTCACGCGGCAGGACGTCGAGCGGGATTTTCTCGCCGATGCCGTCGACCGCGCAATAGCCGAAGCGACCGACCGAGGCGCGGTCGGCGGCGACGTTGGTGGCGACAAGAAAGATCTGGTCCTCCTCGATCCCGTCGTAAACCCCGCCCGCGAGGATGGCGCGCGCCGAGGGGCCGCCGGTGTCGAGTGCGAAGCGTTCGTTGCCCGCGACGGTGATGCCGCGCGCGGTTTTGAGGCCACCCCGCAGCTCGACGTGGCAGCGCAGCCCGCCGGGGAGCGGCTTGTCGAATTCGAGCACCCAGGTGCGGGTGTCGACCCAGCGACCGGTCGCGGGAAGCTTGCAGTCGTTGGTCGCGGGCGCGGCGGCGCGGGGATCGCCGAGCGGGACCATGTCTTCGGAAAAGCGCAGCGTGAAGCGGGTGATCGTGCCGTCGCCGGTCCCCGAACTGCCCGGGGTGGCGAGCGTCACCTGCGGCACGGTGTCGGCGGTCGCGGTGGCGGCCATTGCGAGCGAAAGCGGGAGGATGAGCGCCAGTTTTGCCTTGGCGGCGACCATTGCCGCCAGCCCCTGCCAACCCGTTTTCATCCCGCCGTCTCCCCGCATAAACCTGCGCCGTTATCCTGCTGGAAACAGGGGCTGCTGTCCACCCGTCGCCGCGTACCGGGAACGCTTAGCCGCGGTTCGGGAAACGGCTGTGACCGCGGTCATAGACGACCGCGAAATGTCAGCGCGCCAGCATCGGGCCGAGCTTTTGCCCAGCGAAGATATGGACGTGGAGGTGCGGGACTTCCTGATGGCTGTCGAGCCCGGTGTTGGCGAGCAGGCGGTAGCCGGGGGCGACGAGCCCCGCGTCGCGCGCGACCTGACCGACGGCGCGGACGAAGCCGGCGATTTCGGCGTCGCTGGCGCGTGCCGAAAAATCGTCCCAGCTGACATAGGCGCCCTTGGGGATCACGAGGATGTGCAGCGGCGCCTGCGGGTTGATGTCGTGGAAGGCGAGCGCGTAGTCGTCCTCGTACACGGTCTTCGACGGCAGCTCGCCGCGCAGGATGCGCGCGAAGATATTGTTGTCGTCATAGGGCTGGGTGGCGTCGATCGGCATGGTGGCTCCTAGGACTGGCGGCTGGCTTTTTCGGTGTGGCCCGAGGTGCCGTGGCGGCGGGTGAGTTCGGCGGCGATGGCGTCCCAGGCGATGCCGCGTTCGGCGAGCAGGATCGAGAGATGGAAGACAAGGTCGCTCGCTTCGCCGATCAGCGCGGGGTCATCCTCGCTGACCGCGGCGATCACTGCCTCGACGGCTTCCTCGCCCAGTTTCTGCGCGATCTTGCCGCGGCCCTTGGCGGCGAGGCTGGCGACGTAGGAGGCTTCGGCCTCGCCCGCGGCGAGCCGGTCGTGGATGACGGCCTCGAGCCGCCCCAGCGCTTCACCCATTGCCTTGCTCATCCGCGCGCTCCCTTTGCGAGCGTGACTAGCGGCGCGGCGGCGCGGCGACAAGCTGTGGCGCGAAGGACGCACGATCGGAATTTTATCCGCCGGTAACCATATCGAAACGCGGTTTGCCGTATCTTTTCCGCGCCGGGGGGCAGGTTCAACGCTAGTAGTTCGGAAAAAATATCATGAAATCAGGCACCCGCCCCCAGGTGTTTCTGGCCGCAACGGCCTCGGTGATCGCGTTGATCGCGACCCCCGCTGCCGCGCAGACCGGCGACGACGACATCGTCGTCACCGGATCGCGGATCGCCAAGAGCGAATTTACCAGCGCCGACCCGATCCAGATCATCGACCCCGACAACGCGAAACTGCAGGGGCAGGTCCAGCTGGCCGACATATTGCAATCGACCCCCGCGGCGCAGGGATCGATCCAGATTACCTCGGTAATTTCCAATCGTTTTGTCGCCAATGGCGGCAATGATGTGCAGAGCGTGTCGCTGCGCGGGCTGGGCGCCGAGCGGACGCTGGTGCTGATCAACGGGCGCCGTGCCGGGCCGGCGGGGATCCGCGGGTCGGTCGCGCCCTTCGACCTCAACGTCCTGCCGCTGTCGGTGGTGCGAGAGGCCCAAGTGCTGAAGACCGGGGCCTCGTCGATCTATGGGTCGGATGCGGTCGCGGGGGTGGTCAATATATTGACCCGCAACGATCTTAACGGCTTCGAAGGCGGCGGCTTTTCGTCGATCACCGAGCATGGCGGCGGCGAAAGCTATGGCGTCGATGCGAGCTTCGGCAAGACATTCGACCGCGGGCATTTTTTCGCAACCGTCGATGTTTTCCGTCAGCAAAACCTGACCCGCCGCGACCGCGGTTTCCTGTTTTGCTCAGAGGAATATCTGAAGCGCGAGGCCGATGGCAGCCGCGCCGACATCGTCGATTTTCGTACCGGGCGGCCGGCGTGCAGCAGTACCGTGGGCAATGCGATCGTGTTCGGCGATTTTTCGGGGGTCGATCCGGACGGTTTTCCGACCTTTGGCCCCGGGCTGATCGCGCCGAACGGGCAGGCGGTGTTTGCCGGACAATATGGCGCCGAGTTTGCGGGGGTCGGCATTCCGATCAACGCCTATAACCCGATCGGGGTGTTCGGCCCCGCCGACTTTTTCGGGGTCAATTTTGACGGCCCATCGGCCGGTGCGCTCAACCAGTTCGAGCCGGTCGAGCAGGATTCGGACGTGTTTTCGGGGGTAAGCCGGATCAGCGCCTTTGCCGACGCGGCCTATGACGTGACCGATGGCATCACGCTGTACGGTGAGGGGCTGTTCAGCAACCGCAAGTCGCGCAACAATGGCTTTCAGGTGCTGACGCTGGAGCAGTTTACCGGCGCGTCGATGCTGCCCTTTTTCCTGTGCAATCCGGCGGCGAACAATTGCGATCCGTTCGACATGGGCGATCCGTTCAACGGCGAATTCGGCGGCAACCTCATCCTGCGCCCGCGGGTGCTGGTTAAATCGGAGAGCCGCGCCGACGTCGATTATTACCGCGGGGTGCTGGGGCTGCGCGGCACATTCGGCGGCGGGTGGAAATGGGATATTCACGGCCAGCACAGCCGGTCGGATGCCAGCTATACGCAGGACGTGATCTATCAGGATGCGCTCGCGTCGCAGACGTTGCGCACCCGCTCGTGCGTTGGCACCACGACCGCGATCCGCGGCGCGGAGTGCATCGACATCGACTTCACCGACCCGCGCGTACTGCGCGGCGATTTTACACCCGCGGAGCGCGCCTTTCTGACGGGGCGCGAAACCGGGCGCACCTTGTT
The DNA here is from genome assembly GCF_035998965.1 of Sphingopyxis sp. Classification (GTDB taxonomy): domain Bacteria; phylum Pseudomonadota; class Alphaproteobacteria; order Sphingomonadales; family Sphingomonadaceae; genus Sphingopyxis. The sequence goes on along the minus strand of NZ_DASYHE010000074.1, from coordinate 12,819 downwards.
CAAGCAAAGCTCGGCCGAGGCACTGCTGACCGGCAAATTGTTCACCCTGCCCGCCGGACCCGTCGGCGCGGCGTTCGGGGCGAATATCCGCCGCGACGAGATCAACGACACGCCGGGCGAAGCGACGCTGGTGGGCAATGTCGCCAATTTCACCACCTCGGGCATCACCGCGGGACGCACCGTGTCGAAGGAATTGTTCGGCGAAGTCGAAGTGCCGCTGCTCGCCGATGTGCCGCTGATCGAGCGGCTGACCTTGTCGGGCGCGGCGCGCTACACCCATGTCGATGCGACGCGCCGCGACGGGGTGCAGGACAGCTTCAGCGACGCAACGTGGAAAGTCGGCGCCGACTGGGCGGTGACCGACTGGCTGCGCTTTCGGGGCACCTGGGGCACCTCGTTCCGCGCCCCGGCGCTGTTCGAGCTGTTCCTCGAGAATCAGACGGGTTTCCTGGAGCAACAGGCGATCGACCCGTGCATCCAGACCGCAGCGCGGCTCGCGGCGGGGGCGATCAGCCAGCGCGTGGCGGACAATTGCGCCGCCGATGGCATTGGCCCAAATTTTGCGGGCGGGATCGGTCCCGCGACGATCGTGTCGGGCGGCGGCATCGGCCAGCTCAAGCCCGAAACCTCAACCGCCAAAACCGTGTCGGTGATCCTGACCCCCGATCTGTCGGGGGTATTGTGGGGCGGGCTCAAGACTAGCCTGGCGGTCGATTATTTCGACATCAAGGTGAAGGACGAGATTACCTTGCTCGGCGCCGGAAACATTTTGAACGGCTGTTATGATTCGGACGCCTTCCCCGACGAGCCGCTGTGCGCGTTGTTTACCCGCGCGGCGACCGGTCCCGACACCCAGAGCGTCGCGGGGGTCACCGACCGCTATGTCAATATCAGCCGCCAGCGCAATCGCGGCGTCGACCTGTCGCTGGCCGTCGATCAGGATCTCGGCAAGCTGGGCACGCTGGCGTTTCGGGCGCAGATGACCTGGCAGATCGAGGACAAGGTCGCGCTTTTCCCCGGCACCACGGTCAACGACAATGGCAAGATCGGCAATCCGAAATGGGTCGGCGATTTCAATCTGGGCTGGATGAAGGGTGGCTGGACCTTGTTCTACGGGCTCGATGTGACGGGCGCCGCGTCGAACGAAGCGGACCTGCTGCGCGCGCAGGGCGGCGATCCGTGCCGCACGTCGAGCTTCCGCCCCGGCGGGCGCTTCTGTCCCGATGTGAGCGTCCCCGCGACCTTCTATCACTCGCTGTCGCTAAGCCGCGATGTGGCCGAACAGTTCCAGATTACTTTGGGGGTCGCCAACCTGTTTGATACGCCGCCGCCGCGGGTGTCGACGGTGGTGACGGCGACGCCGCCGGTGATCGGGCAGGCGCCCGCGTTCGGGACGCAATATGACTATCTGGGGCGGCGGGTGTTTTTGAGTGTGCGGGGGAAGATGTAGGGGGTGGTTAGGGTCTGCTCCGTTATCTCGAACTTTATCCGGAATGACGGTCAGGCGAAAATCCTCCCTGTCGCGTAGCGATGGGGAGGGGGACCGCTCGCAAAGCGAGTGGTGGAGGGGCGGCGACGTCGGCGCCAAAGCCCCTCCGTCAGCGCTACGCGCTGCCACCTCCCCATCGCTCCGCGACAGGGAGGATCAACAGCAACAATCGGTGACGACGACCAACGGGCTGGACAATCCCGCCCCCCTCTGGTGAAGCGCCGACATGGCCGAGGTCAAACTGCATCCCGACTGGCTCGCAGCGATAGGCGGCGAATTCGAGCGGCCTTATATGGCGGCGCTGAGAACGTTTCTTGCCAGCGAACGTGACAAGGGCAAGACCATCTATCCGCGGCCGCGCGACTGGTTTGCGGCGCTCGATGCAACCCCGCCGCAGGATGTGCGTGTCGTCATATTGGGGCAGGATCCATACCATGGGCCGGGGCAGGCGCATGGGCTGTGCTTTTCGGTCCAGCCGGGGGTGCGGGTGCCGCCGAGCCTGGTCAACATCTACAAGGAAATGCAGAGCGACCTTGGCATTCCCCGCGCGTCGCACGGGTACCTCCGGCATTGGGCTGACCAAGGCGTGCTGCTGCTCAACAATTGCCTGACGGTCGAGGCCGGGCAGGCGGCGTCGCACCAGGGCAAGGGGTGGGAGCGGTTTACCGATGCCGTCGTCGCCGCGGTCGCCGCCGATCCGGCGCCGAAAGTGTTCATCCTTTGGGGTAGCCATGCGCAGAAGAAGGCGGCGAATGTTGCGGGCCTGAACGAGGGCAGTATGGGCGCGGGCAGTCCGCATCTGATCCTGCGTGCCCCGCATCCCTCGCCCTTGTCGGCGCACAATGGCTTTTTCGGGTCGCGGCCCTTCAGCCAGACCAACGCGTTTCTGGCGGCGCAGGGGCGGGGGGCGATCGATTGGGCGCTGCCTGAACATCCGGACGCTGCCACCGCATGAATTTGCTGAGCGACCCATCGACGCTCGCCGTGCTGGCGCTGGCGGTGATCCTGCTCGGGCTGGCCAAGGGCGGCTTGTCGGGGGTCGGCGCGCTGGCGACGCCGATCGTCGCGCTGGTGCTGCCGCCGACGCTGGCTGCGGCGCTGCTGCTGCCGATCCTGATCGTGCAGGACGTCGTCAGCGTGTGGTCGTTCCGCAAGACATGGGACGGGTGGATCATCGGCTGGATGCTCCCCGGCGCTGCGGTCGGCATCGGCGCGGGCTATTTTTTCGCCGAGCAGGTCGACGAGGCGAAGCTGATGGCGGCGCTCGGCGCGATCACGCTGGCGTTCGGGGTGTACCGGCTGTGGGTCGAGCGCGGCGGGCGGGTGGTCGCCGCGTCGACGTCACCGGGCTGGGTCGGCAGCCTGTTCGGGGTCGCCACCGGCTTCACCAGCCAGATTGCGCATGCCGGCGGGCCGCCGTTCCAGATGTGGGTGACGCCGCGCCGCCTGCCGCATCTGGTCTTTGTCGGGACGAGCTCGATATTGTTCGCGGCGATCAACTGGATCAAGGTGCCCGCCTATATCGCGCTCGGCGCCTTTCCGCACGAGGTGCTGGTCGCCGCGGCGCTGCTGATGCCGCTGGCGATCCTTTCGACCTTGCTGACGGTGCGCTGGCTGAAACGGATCGACGGCGCCCGCTTCTATGTCCTCATCTATCTGCTGATGGTCGTGCTCGGCGCCAAGCTGATGTGGGACGGGCTGGCGGGATAAGGGGCGACTTGCGGCGCCAAACGGCGTAGGCTGCGCCGCGACGGGCACAGGCGTCCGCCCCCTTGCAAGGTATTGACCATGGCCAAAGGCCAGAAGAAGACGAGCCGTGAAGTCCGCAAGCCCAAGGCAGAAAAGCCCAAAAAGCCGAACGCCAGCAATCCGTCGACCAAGGTCGGCGTGGTCGCGGGCCTCGACAATATGAAGAAATAAGCGCGGGTAGCGGGCAGGAGACAAGCATGGTTCAGGCACGATGGAACGGTGCGGTGATCGCCGACAGCGACGCGACCGTCGTGGTTGAGGGCAATCATTATTTCCCGCGCGCCGCGGTCGATGCGGCGCTGCTGTCGGATAGTGCGACGACGAGCTTTTGTCCGTGGAAGGGCACCGCGCGCTACCACCATGTCACCGTCGATGGCCAAGTGAACAAAGACGCCGCCTGGTACTATCCCGACCCCAAGGATGCGGCGGCGGAAATCAAGGACCGCATCGCCTTCTGGAAAGGCGTCGTGGTCGGCTGACCGCGTTTGCTCTGTCGATGGCCATCCAGATCCTTGTCGATGCCGACGCCTGTCCGGTGAAGGACGAGATTTACCGCGTCGCGTGGCGGCACGAGGTCGCGGTGAAGGTGGTCAGCAACAGCCGGCTCCGCGTGCCCGAACACCCGCTGATCGAGCGGGTGGTGGTGTCGGACGGTTTCGACGCCGCCGACGACTGGATCGCCGAAGCGGCAGATGCGGCGAGCGTCGTGGTCACCGCCGACATCCTGCTCGCCGACCGGGCGTTGAAGGCGGGGGCGAGCGTGCTTGGTCCCAATGGCAAGCCGTTCACGCTGGCGTCGATCGGCCCGGCGATTGCAACGCGCGCGATCATGGCCGATCTGCGCGCCGGGGGCGACCAGATCGGCGGCCCGCCGCCGTTCACCAAGACCGACCGCTCGCAGTTTTTGCAGGCGCTCGACAGCGCGCTGGTGCGGCTGAAGCGCAGATAGCCGTTTTTACGAAGGTTGACCGCGCCGACGTGTCGCCGCATCCTGATGCTATGGCGCGACTCTATACCAGCTTCGCCGAATTCTGGCCCTTTTACCTGCGCGAGCATAGCAAGGCGTCGACGCGGGCGTTGCACTATGTCGGGACCAGCCTGGTCGTGCTGATCGCGATCGGGGCGGTGGTGAGCGGTCGGTGGGGGTGGCTGATCGCGTTGCCGCTGGCGGGCTATGCCTTTGCGTGGGCGGCGCATTTCGGGGTCGAAAAGAACCGGCCCGCGACCTTTACCTATCCGCTGTGGAGCCTGGCCGCCGATTTCAAGATGTGGGGGCTGTGGCTGACCGGGCGGCTTGGCACCGAGCTCGACAAGGCAGGGGTCGCGCGCTGACGCGTTTTCGTCATTTCCGCGGTGCATGTTAGGCTGTCTGTTCCGAGTCCCGTTCCGCCCCCTTGTCCAAGGAGACATTGCATGACCGTCAATCACGCTTCCGCCCGTTACGAAGGCTTTGGCAAGGAAGGCAAAGGGTCGATCACGACCAAATCGGGGGTGCTCGACAAGCAGGTCTATGGGTTCGGCACGCGCTTCGAAGGGCAGCCGGGGACGAACCCCGAGGAGCTGATCGCTGCGGCGCACGCGGCGTGTTTCACCATGGCGCTGTCGTTCGGGCTGGCGCGCGCGGGCTATAGCGGCGAGACGCTGGAGACGAGCGCAGCGGTCACGCTCGATCAAATCGACGGCGGGTTCGAGATCAGCCAATCGGCTTTGACGCTGGTCGCCAAAGTGCCGGGGATCGACGCCGACGAGTTTGCGAAGATCGCCAAGGAGGCCGAAATGACCTGCCCGGTGTCGAAGCTGCTCGATTGCGAAATTACCTTGGAGCATAGTTTGGAGAATTAGGCGCGGTGGTGAGGTGCGGGATCGGTGCTTGATCTCAACCGCGCTTGAGCTTTCATAAGCGTCGGTAGTTGATTCGCGAACGGAGTCCTTGCCGATGTTGCACTATCCCGCTGCCCCTGCTTCCGCTGCCGACTATGGCGATCCCGCGCCGTCCGAGCGGGCGCCGCTGCTGACGCGCTATCTGGCGCGGATTGGCTACACCGGGCCGGTGGCGCCGACGCCGGAGGTGCTGGCGGCGTTGCAGGCGGCGCATATCGCGGCGATCCCGTTCGAGGCGATCGACGCGCTGACCGGCGTGGGGATCGATATTGATGCTGACGCGGTTGCGGCGAAGCTGATTGACCGGCGGCGCGGCGGTTATTGTTTCGAGCAGAATGGCCTGTTCCTGCGGATATTGCAGGCGATCGGGTTCGAGGCCGAAGCGATGCTGGGCCGGGTGCGCTGGATGCTGCCGGGCGATGCCCCCGCGACCCCGCGAACGCATCAGGTGGTGCTGGTGACGCTGGACGGGCGGCCGTGGCTCGCCGATGTCGGGTTCGGCGCCGCGGTGCCACCGCAGCCGCTGGCGATGGACAGCGACCCGCCGCAGCCGACGCGGCACGAGGATTACCGCGTGTCGCGCCGCGATTTCGGGTGGGAAGTCGAGGCGCAGATCGGCGAAGCGTGGCAGGCGCTTTACCGACTGGACGACGCCGCGGCGCCGCCGATCGATTGCGTCGTCGGAAATTGGTACACATCGACGCACCCGGAGTCGCATTTCACCCGCCAGCTGGTTGCAGCGCGGACGACCAATGAGGCGCGGTACGGGCTGCGCGACAACCGGCTGACGGTGCGGCTGGCCGACGGGCGGATCGACCGGCGCTATCTGACCGCCGATGAAATCGAGCGGACATTGGCCGAGATTTTCCTGCTGCCGGTCCAGCCGAGCTGGCGCTCCGCCATCGAGCGCGCCGCCACCGCCGAGATCGCGGGGTAGCGGCGCGCATCGTCTGGCTTAGCGGCAGCGCACGTCGTTGTTGTTGCCGCTGCGTTCGATCGCCCGGCCCGCGACCGCGCCGCCGATCGCGCCGAGGATGGTGCCCAGCGTTTCCGAGCCGCCCGGGGCGATGACGTTGCCCGCCACGCCGCCAGCGATGCCGCCAACGATCAGCCCAGTCGACCCGTCGTTGCGGCGGCAATAAAATTTGCCGTCGCGGCCGCGATAGACGCGGTCGTTATTCGACAGGCGGCGCTCGCGATACCGGCGGTCGGTGCGGTAATAATTGTCGGCGTAATAGCCGCCGTGGCGCGGGTCGGGGCGGTTATAATCATAATTGCCGTACTGGCTGTAATAGTTCTGGTCGTAATAGCCGTAGCCGCCATCGTCATAACCAGTACCGGCGCCGACCCCGCCATAAAGGCCGTTCGAGGCGCAGCCGCCGACCAGCGCGGTCGCGGCGGCGAGGGGGATCATCATCATCTTTTTCATCAAGGTCTCTCCATTGGGATCGCGTGCCGGACACGCGGTGTCTTATGATTTCCCCTCAAATAGATAGACCCCCCGTGGCGAGCATGGTTCCGCGGCGCCGCGCCCTCCGCGTGCAATCGGCCGGGTTACCCGATGATAACCAACGCCGCCTTATCATGCCGCCCATGCCGAGCGAGATATTGGCCCTGATCGACAAACCGATGCTGCTGGCGATCGTGCTGGCGGTCGGTGCGGCGATTGGCGTGGGCGCCGAGCGGATCGTCGAGGGTTGGAAGCGCGCCGAGCGGCGGGAACGGTGGCAGAAGCGTGGCGGCAAGCGGGTGTGGGGCGGTGGCAAGGCGAAGGCCGTGCCGGTGGCACCGCCGCCCAAGCCCGCCAGCCCGGTCGCAACCGCCGCCGAGCAATTGCGCGTCGTGATGGAGGCGCCGTTCACCGCGCGGCCGTTGTTCAATCAGGGCGAGCGGCGCTTGCTGACCGTGCTCGACAAGGCGCTGGCCGAGGAGAGCCCCGGCTGGCGCGCAATGGGGCAGGTATCGCTGGGCGAGATTTTGGCGAGTCCGAACGAGGCGGCGTTCTTTGCGGTCAATTCCAAGCGCGTCGACCTGCTGATCGTCGATGCCGACTGCCGCCCGCTCCACGCGGTCGAGATACAGGGCACGGGCCACCACCTGAGCAACAACACCGCCGCGCGCGACGCGGTGAAACGCGAGGCGCTGCGCCGCGCGGGGATCGGTTATGTCGAGGTGGTCAGCGGCGATACGCCTGCCGAAGTGAGGGCGATGGTGCGGAAGTTGGTGGGGCGGGTTGGTTCCTAGCGATTAACCGCGGAGCGGCCAGCGGCCATGTTCGACATGGGTGGTCTTGCCAACGACGCTTTCGGTCAGGATGATTTCGTCGACTGTCCAGCCGATCGGCGGCATCTTCTGCGCATTCAGCCGGTCACCGCGATAGTTGATCGTGATGTGCGGTTCGGGGGTGGTGCCGTCCATGATCGGCGCCTTCTCGCGCAGCAGATGGTTGACGAGCGCCTTCTGGAACGCCCGCGCCTCGGCCAGCGGCTCGCGCGTCCGCAGCGTCACCGCCTTGCGGTTCTCGATCCGGTCGAAGGCGAGCGGGAAGGGTGCTGCTGCGAAGCTGTCCAGCGCGGCGATGGTCGCGGGCAGCCACTCGGGCGGCGCAGTGTGAAGGTCGTAGAGCGAGATGAGCGTGACATGGAGGAGGTGGACCCCGCGCTCGGGATCGTTGCGCGGCAGCGCGGCGATCTGCGCCTGCACCTCGGGCGGTGGCTTGGCCATGACGTAGAGGGGGTTTCGGGCGCGCATGGGTGGGGGTGTAACATGGTGAGGTGGCTGGCGGGTTGGGTAAATGACGCAGCTATGCTGCCGGCACTTCGTCTTCGCCTCGCTGGAGTAACGCCACGAGGGGGGTGTTGATGAAATAGACGTTCCTTCCCGACTGGTGTTTTACCAACAAGTCGGCTTCCGCCAGTTGATCGAGATATTTTGCCGCAGTTTGCCGGGACACCCCTAGCTCGCTCACGACATAGTCGATCCGGGTGTAGGGATGCCGGAACAAGTTGTTGAGCAGATCCTGGGAATAGATTTTCCCATGCTCTGATCTGATGCGCTGTTTGTAGTCCGCCATGAGGGTCCGGATGTCGGCAACAAGGTCGATTGTCTGAGCGGCCGTTTCAGCGACTGCCGTGAGCATATAGATAAGCCAAGGCTCCCATTCGCCAGTATCCCTCACCGATTGCAGCAGCCGGTAATAGTCGGCCTTGTTGGCGGTGATGTATCGGCTGAGGTAGAGGATCGGGATGTCGAGCAAGCGCTGCTGCGTAAGATAGAGCACATTGATGATGCGCCCCAATCGGCCATTGCCATCCGGAAAAGGGTGAATGCTCTCAAACTGATGATGAATGATGGCCATGCGGACCAGCGCATCGAGATGTTTATATTCATCGCCGTTGATGAATTTTTCCAGCGCCGTCATATGCGCTATGACTTCGGCTCCTGTTTGCGGCGGAATATAGACCACCTCCCCCGTCCGGTCGTTTTTGAGCGCGGTTCCGGGGGTGTTGCGAAACCCGCCGTCGGTGCGTTTCAGAATTTGAAACATGGCGACGATCATGTTGTTGGTAAGGATGCCCTGCTTTTCGCGCATCTCCGCCAATCCCAGATGCAGTGCGTCGCGATAGAGCGCGACCTCTTTTGCGGCGGGTGATGCGGGGTTTTCGGGGAAGAGGGTCGCCTGAAACAGTTCGTCCTGCGTCGTGACGATATTCTCGATTTCCGAACTCGCCTTGGCCTCTTGCAGCGATAGCGTGTCGATGAGGATGCCCTGATTGGGGATGGTTGCGGCGCGGCCTTTGAGTTCGGCAAGGAAGCGATGCGCGATAGCGGCGACCTTGAGAACGGCCTTGCTCTCCAACTCGCCGGGTGGCGGCAAATCGGGGATGGCGTAGGTGGATCTCAGCATGGCGCGACCCTTCCAGGGATTGGCGATTTCGCTAACATATCAGGAAATCATGTTAAGGAAAGGCGATTTAATTAACACGTGTAGATGGCAAGCCAATCGATCGTCACCACAATCCCATTGGTTCCGCGTCGCGGACCGCGAGGTTGCGGCGTTCGCGGGGCTGTGGCGCCCGACCGCGGTCGGCGATGCCTATGCTTTCCTGACCTGCGCCCCCAACCCGCTGGTCGCGCCGCTGCACCCCAAGGCGATGCCGGTGATATTGGCTGAGGAAGATTATGCGACGTGGCTGGACGGCGATGCTGATGCGGCGGCGGCGCTGGCGGTGCCGTTTCCGTCGCAGCTGATGGTGGTGGAATAGCGGCGGGATTGGGGGGTTATTGCACCTGTCACCGTAATTCCCGTAATTCCCGTAATTCCAATTGCGGTCAATCTGTTGCGTCCTTTTGCGACCTAATATCAAACCCTGCCATAAGTTCTGAAAATAACTGTGGCCTCCCAAGATGATAGCCTTGACCTACGTCGCAGCCGAGGCTGGAGAGCAGCGCCATGGTTTCTGCGTCCTCAACTCCCTCGGCGACCACAACAGCGCCGAGACGATGTGCCAAGTCGATCGTTGATTTGACCACTTCGAAATTTCGCTGTGAATCGCGCATGGTCATCACATATCGCTTATCGATTTTGATTTCGTCGGCGTTGATTTCAGTCAGATACTCTAGAGTCGATTGGCCTGTTCCATAATCGTCAATCGACAGGCGGATACCGGCGCGACGGATCTGGGTAAGCGTTTGGCGCGCCTGACGACTATTTTCGATCTGTGCTGTCTCGGTAATCTCGATCGTCAACTTTTCGGGCGGCAAATGGTGCGCAGTAAGCATCACCCGAATTGTACCCAAAAGATCGCTGTGATCGAGCAAAGCCGCAGAGAGATTAACTGAGACATTAATATTGAGTGCGCGCATACGCGCCTGTGATGCGGTGCGAATTGCTTGATCTAAAACGAACAAAGTGAGGCGATAAATGTCTTGGCTTTTTTCCGCCTGCACGATGAATTCGTCGGGCGGGATCGGGCCTCGCGTCGGATGCGTCCAGCGCGCAAGCGCCTCAACCCCGACGAGCTTCTTCGTCGCGATTTCATATTGCGGTTGAAAGGCGACCCAGATGTCGCCACCGGTCAGTGCATCTTCGAGCTGCGAATGAAAGGAGAGTTGCCAGCTAGCGTCTTCTTTCTGTCGCGAGGCGTATTTGGTCCACAGCGAACGCGTGCGGATCGCCCGCTCGGCGGCAACGAGCGCAGCGGCAAGGCGCTGAGCGTTAGAGCCCTCGAATTCGTCGTTGACCCCGAACGCGACTGCGACGTCGATGCGCAGTTCGCCGATTGTCAGCGGTGTATTGAATAGCGCAGCGAGGCCTGCGAGCTGCCCTTCGATCTGGCTGTGCTGATAATAGGGAACGAGCCAAGCAAATGTGCCATCCAAATCATGATGCAACTGCGTACCATGCTGGGCGAGCATTAGGCGGCGAGTTACATTATCTAGTAGTTGGCGATGTCCATCGCCCGGCAAAAATGCTGCAATATCGTCAAAGTTGACAATCTTCGCGGCGATGACTGTTGAGCTTCCGAATGGTTGCTGAGCGCGCAAATCTTCAAAATTGGGTAATTGAGGAATAGGCCGATTTAATCTGATGAATCCGCTCTTATTCTTGCGCGGTAAAATTGCATCGCGTTCCTTCTGAAGAGAATCTTCAAGATCTGACAACTTAGAGCTGACTATGTTTTCAAGTCTAGCCGTTCGGGTTTTTGGAAGTTCTTCCAAACTCCAATTTTTCACCCATTTTGAGCAGAGAATGACCTCTCTGGCAGCTTCCCCCATCTCGATGCCATTTGATATCTTGTCCAGAGCAATATCAATAAAAACTTGAGAGCTAAGAGTTTCTATGAAAGATAAATCCATCGTGTCGTTATTACGTTTTAGAATGCGAGAGATAAGAGAGTGATTCTTTTTTCCTATTACGTCTATAATTTGAATTTTATGGGAATCTGACGAAGCAAATTCAAATAGATCTTCAAGTATATCTTCAGAGTCATATCTGTAAACAAATATTGGATTATCACTCACAGAAATTCCAAAAACCATGTCTTCATACGGGGACATTTTTATCTTTGGTTCTATTTTGATATCAAAGTTGCAGTGTATTTCAGAGACTTCAAAATACTTGGAAGATCCAGAAAAGGAAAACTGCGAAAATTTCTGTTCATAATTTTCGCTATTTGAGAATATCGGGATGACAAATATTCCGTTATCTTCCGGTTTATAGTATGATACAATTTCCCATTCATCACTCATGGTTGAAGCATCCCATGGAATCCAAGAGATTTCTTACAGAAATTTCCATCTGTGCCTGTAGATATTCTGGATGCCTACCTACAATAAAGCGATAGGTGCCAATTTTTACACCCTTGTCGGCCAGCGCCATGAGAATCGGAGCCTTCGAGTTGCCCATCCAGAGTGTGTGTGGAACAACCACGCCGAGTAAGTTTTCGTCAAGTAAAATTGGATCTCTAAATCCGACTTCAATACTACATATTCGGTCATCGGGTTCATTGCGCCCGGGGGATGCTAATAGGGTAAGATAGGCTCGGCCTTGCAGTTCCCAAGGTTGTGTAACGTCGTCAATCTTCCTTAGTTTTGATCGATCTGCATCAAGATATGCTTCTTCATCTTCGAACGTTGCTGAAATCAATCGATTGATTCGAGCCGGGTCGGCTTCGAGCGAAAAATCATCAACTCTAAAGTCTTCAGTTAATACGTGGGAATACATTCTATTAAAGTATGCTCCGGTATCAAATGCATGAATGTAGTGGCATCTGTCTATCATCCGAGGATTAAAAATAAAGCAACTCGGACATGCTGCTTCTAGCGAAATGCTTGATCCGGGTCTTAATCTGTAGGCAGGCCGACCGTAGAAAAAGTACAAAAGGGGATCTTTAAATTCTCCATCGCACTTTTCAGGCAGTGACATTTTATTTTCGTCGATAATTCGTTCTGCGGAAATAGTGCTGGTGACGTGAGTTATCGGCAAAAGTCTCGATTGCGCCGGCTCATGTCGGTCGACCCATTCAGAGAATTTATTTTCTGCCACGGAACGCCCCATCTAGAATTCGCCGATTCTAGATGGGGTCATTGGAAATATAAATCTACAATTTCGTTTGGAATTGGCTCAATCATGCTCCCGCCCACCCGCGCCCATATACAGCTCGCGCCCCTTATCCTCATAGACCTGGCTCATTTCCGCCATGCCCTTCTCGGCCTCTTCCGCCGCGATGAAGCCCGCGCTGTCCTGATTTTGCAGCTTCGCGAAGTCGCGAACTTCCTGGCTGATCTTCATCGAGCAAAACTTCGGGCCGCACATGCTGCAGAAATGCGCCGACTTGGCGCCTTCCGCCGGGAGGGTCTGGTCGTGGTATTGCTCCGCCGTGTCGGGGTCGAGCGACAGGTTGAACTGGTCGCGCCAGCGGAATTCGAAGCGCGCTTTCGATAGCGCGTCGTCGCGGACCTGTGCGGCAGGGTGGCCCTTGGCGAGGTCGGCGGCGTGGGCGGCGAGCTTGTAGGTGACGACGCCGACCTTCACATCGTCGCGGTCGGGCAGGCCCAGATGCTCCTTCGGCGTGACGTAGCAAAGCATCGCGGTGCCGTACCAGCCGATCTGCGCGGCGCCGATGCCGCTGGTGATATGGTCGTAGCCCGGCGCGATGTCGGTGGTGAGCGGCCCGAGCGTGTAGAAGGGCGCCTCG
>NZ_DASYHE010000064.1:0-5843 GCF_035998965.1 Sphingopyxis sp. | reverse complement strand
CAGCACTGCCAAGTCAATTTGTTAAATCTCTGACGCTATGGCGGATTTCGCATTAAGCATGCCACCGACCGGAACCGGCCGCGTCGAGGGATCAGGGGATTGATTTCAATATGATTCGCATTCTTCTGGCCGAAGACGATGGCGTCATGCGCGAATATCTGGCGCGCGCGCTGACCAGCGCCGGTTATCACGTCACAGCGGTCGATCGCGGCACCGCCGCGGTCCCCTATATCGATTCGGGCACCTTCGACCTGCTGCTATCGGACATCGTCATGCCCGAAATGGACGGCATCGAACTCGCGCAGCACACAGCCAAGGTTGCGCCGCAGACGCAGGTCATGTTCATTACCGGATTTGCCGCCGTGTCGCTGCGCGCCGAGGAAAATGTGCCGCAGGCAAAGCTGCTGTCGAAGCCGTTCCACCTGAAAGACCTGGTCCGCGAAGTCGACAATCTGTTCGGCCGCGCCGACCGGTCGAGCCAACAATAACGACGGCATCGGACGCGAAGGGCTTGCCAAGCGTGGCCGGGGATATTAGGGGGCCGTCACCCCAAGGGATGGGCGTGTAGCTCAGTGGTAGAGCACTGTGTTGACATCGCAGGGGTCGCAAGTTCAATCCTTGCCACGCCCACCATTAAAAAGCCCCGCTTCTCCAACGAGATTGCGGGGCTTTTTACATCTACCTTTCTCGACCGGCATGCCGCAATTCGGCGCTATGTTCGACGCGACGTCGGCCTTATTGCTCACTTGCCACCCTTAGAGTGGGGCAATCAATCGTAAGCGAGGTGCCAGTTCGAGCCCTTGGAAAGCTTGTGCCAAACCCGCATAAACCCGCGAGAGTATTTGAGCAGCCGAATCTTCGCCTTCATGCCAAGCCCAATCGGCCTAAATTTTGTATTCACCAGCCACGTGTCTTGATGGCCGACGCGCGACATACGCGCGACGTAGAAACCAAGACCTTGAAGGCGCGCTAGCAGTCGCTTAACTTCTTTCTTCGGCACCAACCCGCAAAAGTCATGAAACTCTATGGTGATCTGGGCGATGTTCCGCAGCACTTCATCCGACACAGCATCGAGCATTGGGATTTCCTGCCCCTCGATGTCGATTTTGAGCAGGTCTACCTTCGTTACTCCGGCGCGCTCAAAAACATCGTCCAAGGTGATCAGCTCAACCGTCACCGTCGACGGTCCGGTTCCACCCTCGACCACGCGGGATGCAAGGTCATTCGGATCTATAGAAAAGCTCGTCTTCCCCCTGAACCCACCCACCGCAGCATTGATTGCTATCAGGTCAGAACGCTCCGCGAGCTCCTTGAAAAGCTCTGGGTTCGGTTCCACCGCGACAAGATTAGAGCATCCGAAGGTGTTGCTGACCTTAGTCAGAAACTCTCCCCGATTTGCGCCCAGATCGACAATGGTTGACTCTGGCGTGAGCATCTTGCCGTCGAAGCTGTGCCAATGAATTAAATCTACCATGTCGGCGAAACTGGCGCTGGCAGTTTCCGACTGCAAGAAAAAAAAGCGCCGTCAGCCATTTGATTTTTAAGCGATGCGTAGTGCCGTTGCTTTCCCGTCACCGCGCCTCACCCTCACTGGAAAACTGCATCATCTCGGAAATGGGGCTTCGGAGGATGCGATGCGCTCGAGATCATATCGCGGCTGTGACTTCGTATCTTGTGGCTTTCAGAAACTTCTGGGCGTTCGCACGTGATCACTTGCTCAATCAGACGATCTAGCTCGCTTTTGAGAAAACTGACGACTGCCTCGTTGAAGCCCGATAGACCGTTCAAAAGCTCGTCGAACATATAAAGCTAGCGCCGGGCCGCGCCTTCGTCGTCGAATTTTTCACTTCAAAGGCCTCCAGCCTTCATCTCGCGCTATGGCTTGCGAATGGCGGACAAAAAGAGCAGCACCGGCAGGACATTCTCCTTGCATGGGCGGCTGCCGGCGACCGCGCCAATTCCATAGTGCGGTCGCCTTCAACATCGTCGTCCGGCTAACAACATGCATCGAGCCATGCTGTGCCTGCAATGACTAAGGGCAGACAACCGCGTTCAACTCGCAGGGGTCGCAAGTTCAATCCTTGCCACGCCCACCATCTAAAACGCCGCCACCCAGCCGGGTTGGCGGCGTTTTTGGTTCCGGTCTGCGTTCAAGCCATCCCGCGCGCCAGATCACCGCGCGATGCGTCGCCGACCTGGCTGCCGCCGTCGCAATCGAGGATCGTCCCGGTGATATAACCCGCGGCAGGCGAACAGAGGAACACCGCGGATTCGGCGACCTCCTCGATCTTCCCCCAACGCTTCATGGCGATACGGTCGAAATGCGACTGGCGCGTCGCGGCATCGGGGGCGAGGCGCTTCATGCCTTCGGTATCGGCAATCGGCCCCGGCGAAATGCCGTTCACCCGCACCTCCGGCCCCCATTCGAGCGCGAGGACGCGAATCAGCTGGTTGATCCCTGCCTTTGCCGCGCAGGCGTGAGCTTGTAGCGCCGAGGCGTTGACCGCCTGCCCTGCGGTGATCGCGATCAGCGATGCGCCCGGGCGATTGAGCAGGTCGTGACAGCCGCGAAATACGTTGAAGGTACCGTTGAGGTCGATATCGACCACGGTACGAAAGGCGTTGGCCGACATGCCAAGTGCGGGGGCCAGGAAATTGCCTGCCGCGCCCGAAATGACGATATCCATCGGGCCGAGCTGATCGGCGACCTGCTCCATTGCGCCGCGAATTGCGGCATAGTCGCGGACATCGGCTGATAGCCCGATCGCGCTCGCGCCGATCTCCGCCGCCGCGCGCGACGCCTTATCCGGGTCGCGCCCCACCACCGCAACCTTGGCGCCCAGCTGCGCAAAGCGCTTGGCGATGCCCAGATTGATGCCGCTCGTACCGCCGGCAACGAACGCCGTCTTTCCGGCCAACAGATTGTCTCGGAATGTCGTCATGCTTCTCTCCCTTGGCGTTTATCGTCCACATATCGGTGATGATGCGGGGTTGACGGATTGCGATCGGTCGCCTTTTGCAACGGGAACAGACAGCAAGGACGATCCGATGGCAAGTGCCGGCCCCACTTCGAACAGCTTCATCTCGCAGCGGCTGAAGCTCCACTATGTCGATTGGGGCAATCGCGGCGCGCCGCCGCTGCTGCTTGTTCATGGTGGTCGCGACCATTGCCGCAATTGGGATTGGGTCGCCGAAAAGCTGCGCGATCGCTATCATATCATTGCCCCCGACCTGCGCGGGCACGGCGACAGCGCTTGGTCGCCCGACGGCAATTACGCGATGGACGGCTTCGTCTATGATCTGGCGCAGTTGATCCATCAGCTTGATCTGGGACCGATCAGCATCGTCGCGCATTCAATGGGCGGCAACATCGCACTGCGCTATACCGGCCTCTATCCGCAGAATGTCCGCAAGCTGGTCGCGATCGAGGGACTCGGCCCGTCGCCCAAAATCATCGCCGAGCGCGCGAGCACGCCCTATGCCGAACGCTTCCGCAAATGGATCGATGACAAGCGCCAGGCCGCCGGGCGTACCCCGCGCCGCTATGCCACCCTCGATGAAGCGCTGGCGCGGATGATGGGCGAGAACAGCTATTTAACCGAGGCGCAGGCGCGCCACCTGACGGTCCATGGCATCAGCCGCAACGAGGATGGCAGTTGGAGCTGGAAATTCGATAATTATCTCAACGTCTGGCCCGCATTCGATATGCCGCAGGAGGACATTGCGGCACTGTGGGGCGCGATCACCTGCCCCACCTTGCTGCTGTACGGAGCCAACAGCTGGGCATCGAACCCTGAACGCGACGGACGGCTCGCGCATTTCAACACCGCACAGGTGATCGAGTTCGAAGACGCCGGTCACTGGCTACACCACGACCAGTTCGACCGGTTCATGTCCACGTTAGACGATTTCCTCTAATCGGGCGGCCATAGGCGCGCACCGGCGCGCATTTTGGGGTGGCCAATGGCGTACACCGGGCGAATTTCCAGGCGGCAGCGGATGGCATCGGGCGGCGCCGCGCTGTTCGTTGTTTTTGCGGTCGGTCTGGGTTTCGCCAGCGGCCTCGACCTCAATTTAGTCCGCAAGGTGACCGAAGCCATCTCTGCTATCGCCATTCCAGCGCCGCCTCCCGAGCCGGTCGTGCCGCAAACTGTCGCCAGCAATGTAGCGAGCGGCAAAGCCTCCGCAGCGAACCAGCACGCCAAGGTCGCGACCGCCGTTGCACCCAAGCCGAAACTGCCGCCGATCACGCCTCCTATCGCTGCCGCACCACAGTCCGGCGCGGGCCAGGACGCATCGGCGGGCGCCGCACCCAATCCCGGCGCCGGATCGGGCGCCGGCGGGCGCGGTGACGGCACCGGCGCTGGCGGGTCGGGCAGCGGCACCGGTGGCGGCAGCAAAGCAACTTGGCAAAGCGGCACGATTCAGGACCGTGACTATCCTGCTGCCGCCCGACGCGCGCGCATTGGCGGCGAGGTCGAAGTTCGTTTCACGATCGAGCCGACCGGACGAGTCGCTGGATGCCGTGTGAGCCGCTCAAGCGGCGACGCGGGGCTCGATGCCACGACGTGCCGCCTGATTGAGGAGCGCTTTCGTTTCAAACCTGCGACCAATGCGGCAGGCGCACCGATCGCCAGCACCTATGGCTGGCGCCAAAGCTGGTGGCTCGAAGGGCGGTAGCGACTCAACAGGAATCGCCCAAATCGACCCGGTCGGTACGCGACACACCGCAGACGGTGACCGTCATCACCGGCAAAACGATCGAGCAGCAGAATCAGCTTACGTTGCGTGACATACTGGCGACCGTCCCCGGCATCACCTTTGCCGCGGCCGAAGGCGGCCCGGGAATGCGCGGCCGCGCTTCCGTTCCGGCCATTGCTAAGGACGTCAAGCTATGGCAGCCCGTCGGGTATCGCCAAAGGGATCCCGCCATGTTGATTGAAGTCCCCGATGTCCTGACCGCCGACGAATTGACCGGCATTCGGCGGATCATCGATGGCGCCGCATGGGTCGATGGCCATGTAACGTCGGGTCATCAGGCCGCCCTGGCCAAGAACAATGAGCAGCTCCCCGAAGACAGCGACGCCGCGCGGCGGGCGGGACGAATGATTCTCGACGCACTCGGTCGGTCGCCGCTGTTTTTCGCATCAGCGCTGCCGCTCAAGATCTTTCCGCCGTTGTTCAACCGCTATGGCGAGGGACAGGAATTCGACACGCATGTCGACAATGCGGTTCGCCTGAAACGCGGCAGCGAATTTCGAATGCGCAGCGACCTGTCGATCACCGTCTTCCTCGAAGCCCCCGAAAATTATGACGGCGGCGAACTGCTGGTCGAGGATCAATATGGCGTCCAGCGTATCAAGCTGCCCGCGGGCCACGCCGTCGTCTATCCATCCTCAAGCCTGCACCGGGTCACCCCCATCACGCGCGGTCGGCGCGTGGCGTCCTTTTTCTGGATCCAGTCGATGGTGCGCGATACCGAGGCGCGGCGCCTGCTGTTCGACCTCGATCGCGCGGTCCAGCGGCTAACCGGCGACTTGGGCGGCAAAGACCGGTCGGTGATCGAACTCACCGGTGTCTATCACAATCTGCTGCGTCGCTGGGCCGACAGCTAATACGGCATCGCGCGCCATTCGTGGGCCAGATAGCGGAAAATGCGCTTCTGAATTATAACCTTTTTTCAGTTATTTAGATGGGAAAAATGGCGGAGACGGAGGGATTCGAACCCTCGGTGCCGCATTCACAGCACGACGGTTTAGCAAACCGTTGGTTTCAGCCACTCACCCACGTCTCCGCATGGTCTGTCGCGCTAACGACAGTTGGCCTAGGCGGGTCGCTATAGC
>NZ_DASYHE010000085.1:0-21920 GCF_035998965.1 Sphingopyxis sp. | reverse complement strand
CAAAAAAAGAGGGCCGGGACTTGCGTCCCGGCCCAGCCTTTCAGGCTCTCCCCTCCTGAAACTGTTGACGCAATGAATGCCATATTAATGTCATGTTGGGAAGGCCTAAATTTGCGGCAAGCCTGCCTATTTATTGTGCAGTGCAGCGTGCAGCAAAAAGGGGCCGTTTCGTCATCGAACCGACCCCTCCTTTTGAACTCCAAACGTCTTGCGCGGTGATTCTGTCGCTCAAAAAAATGGCCGGGACAGATGTCCCGGCCAGTGGTTCGCAGGAGGAACCTGGTGAGGATCCCGCCGCCGTCTTTTGAAAGGAGAGAGACGTGCGGCGACGGGTATCCTGTCTCGTGGGTCAGTAGTTGTAAGCACGTTCTCCATGCTCGCCGAGGTCGAGGCCTTCGCGTTCGACCTCTGCCGAGACGCGGCCGCCGGTGACGGCTTTGGCGATATAGAAGGCGATGGCCGAACCGACCGCGGACCAGAGGACGGCGACGCCGACCGACTTGATCTGGATCCACAGCTGGCTGCCGAGGACATAATCGTCGCCGGCCGGACCGCCGAGTGCGGGCAGCATCGTGACCGCGGTCAGGATCGAA
Source organism: Sphingopyxis sp. (assembly GCF_035998965.1). Classification (GTDB taxonomy): domain Bacteria; phylum Pseudomonadota; class Alphaproteobacteria; order Sphingomonadales; family Sphingomonadaceae; genus Sphingopyxis. The sequence continues at coordinate 21,327 of NZ_DASYHE010000085.1, read as the reverse complement.
CCGATCAGGCCGCCGACGCCATGGATGCCGAACACGTCGAGCGAGTCGTCAAAGCCGAGCTTGGCCTTCAGCTTCATCACGACCCAGCAGCAGACGACACCCGCAACGGCGCCGAGCAGGATCGCGCCGAACGGACCCGAGTTACCCGCCGCCGGAGTGACCGCAACCAGACCGGCGATCGCCCCCGAACAGGCACCGAGCAGCGACCCCTTGTGGCCGAGCGCGCGCTCGGTGAGCATCCAGAACAGGATACCGGCGGCGGTGGCGGTGAAGGTGTTGATCAGCGCGAGACCGGCCGACCCATTGGCTTCGAGCGCCGACCCGGCGTTGAAACCGAACCAGCCCACCCACAGCAGACCGGTACCGATCAAGGTCATGGTCAGCGAGTGCGGCGCCATGATATCTTTCTGATAGCCGTTGCGCTTGCCGATGATCAGGCAGCCGACGAGTGCCGCAACGCCCGCGTTGATGTGGACCACGGTACCGCCGGCAAAGTCGAGCGCGCCCCAGCCGAAGATCAGGCCGGTCGCTTCATCGGTGCCACCCAGATACCAGACCATATGCGCGATCGGGTAATAGACGATCGACAGCCAGACGATCGCAAAGACCATCACCGCCGAGAATTTCATCCGCTCGACAAGCCCGCCAAGCACCAGCGCGACGGTGATCGCCGAGAAGGTCATCTGGAACGCAATAAAGACGAATTCGGGGATGACGACGCCATCGGTAAAGGTCGCGACAGTCGAATCGGCGGTAACCCCGGCGAGGAAAAGCTTGCCCGCCGAGATGAACTGGTTGGCATCGCCGCCAAAGGCGAGGCTGTAACCGAACATCACCCACATGATCATCGCCAGTGCGGCGACGGCGATGATTTGCGTCAGGACCGACAGCATATTCTTGGTGCGGACGAGGCCGCCATAGAAGAGCGCGAGGCCCGGTACGATCATCGCCATGACCAGCACGGTTGCGGTCATCATCCATGCGGTGTCGCCCTTGTCGGGCGTCGGCGCGGCGGCTTCGGCGACGGCGGGCGCCGCTTCCTGCGCCCAGGCGGGCAGCGCGGCGAACAGCGACAGGCCCACGGCCCCGGCGCCCGCCGCAAATTTATTTGCGAACGTCATAATTTCCCCCTTCGTCATTACAGTGCCGCCTCGCCGGTCTCGCCGGTGCGGATGCGCACGGCCTGACCCACGTCGAGAACGAAAATCTTGCCGTCGCCGATCGAGCCGGTGCCGGCGCTTTGCTGGAGCGTTTCGACAACCCGCGGCGCAAGCGCGTCGTCGCAGACGAGTTCGATCTTCACCTTCGGCACCATGTTGGTTGCGTATTCGGCGCCGCGATAGATTTCGGTCTGCCCCTTTTGCCGGCCGAACCCCTTGACCTCGGTCACGGTCATGCCGGCGATACCCAAGCCGGTGAGTGCTTCACGCACCTCGTCGAGCTTGAATGGTTTGATGATTGCCAGGATCAATTTCATGATGCCCCCTTTTGCCCAATAGCATCATGCTGCGCTGCAACAGCCGTGCCAGATTGCGCGATGGTTGGAAAAGTTAACATTTTGTGACGGTTTGGGAGGTCAATGGCAAAGAATCGGTCGTTTGCTGGGCAGAAGAGGCAGGCGATTGCCTAAATTTTGGGCACAGCCGTTCACTGGCGATCGCGCTTATCCGACGATGGGAATGGCCGGTTTCGGCCATTGATCCTCCCTGTGACGAAGTCATGGGGAGGTGGCAGCGCGAAGCGCTGACGGAGGGGCGATAACGCTACCGTCGCAATGCCCCTCCACCATTCGCTTCGCGAACGGTTCCCCTCCCCATGGCTTCGCCACAGGGAGGATTAGCTATGTAAGGTGTTCCCACTCTAAAATAGCTGTCGCGGTTACCCCACCGCCTTGAATCGCGCCCAGATCGGCAAATGGTCCGACGCGCGCGCTGCCAGCGCGCTGCGGTGCACCCCGGCATCGACCGCCTCGAGGTCGGGCGAGGCAAAGATGCGGTCGAGCTTTGCCACCGGGCGGCGGCTGTGAAAACTGTGGCCGGTGTCGACCAGCCGATGGCGCTCGCCGAAATCGTGCAGGCAGCCGCCCTGGTTCCGCCATTCGTTGCAGTCGCCCATCAGGATCGTCGGCAATTCTTCGCCGTCCGCGACATGGTTCAGGATCGCGCGCGCCTGATGGCGGCGGCGCAGCCCCGAAATGTCGAGGTGCATGCCGACCACCCGCAACCTTGTGTCGCCGATGCGGATCGTCGCCGCCACCGCGCCGCGCGGTTCGAGCGTCGGCAGGTGCAGCGCATGGCTTTCCTCGACCTCGGCCCCCTTGCGGACCAGCAGCGCATTGCCGTGCCAGCCGATGCTGTGCGGGCGCCCGCTCAGTCCGATGGGGACATAATCGCTATGCTCGTCGAACATATGCGGCGGGATCGCGCTGGCGCGGGTGCCGAAGCGGCGATCGGCTTCCTGCAGCGCGACGATGTCGGCGTCGAGCTCGGCGAGCACCGACAGCACCCGTCCGGGATCGCGGCGGCGGTCGAGCCCGATGCCCTTGCGCATATTGTAACTGGCAACTTTGATCATGGTATCAGCGGTCTAGCGCTCCAGCCGCCAAGCCGTTCCCCGGATCCTCAAATTCCGCCAGCAACGCCCGCGCTTCGTCCAGATCCTCGTCGAGTACCATGATCCGCACCGGGATCATCAGCCCGACGCTCTCGGCGATGTTCATTCCCGCATCGAAGCACACCGCGTGGACCCCGGCGCTTTCGATCCGCCCGCGCAGCAGTTCGGCTTCGGCGCCGTTCGGGATGCGGACCAGTTCGACGAGCGGCATCAGGCGGACTCGCCTTCGATGAAGCGGTCGGTCGGGCGCGTCGGCAGCCCGTCGATGCTCTTTGTTCGTCCCAGCGTCTTTTCGACCCACAAAGCGCGGTCGGCCTGGCGGTGATATTTTTGCAGCGTGTCGCGTTCGTGTTGCAGCTCCATCATCGGCACCCCCCAGCCGCAGCTGGTCTGGACGCTCTCGACGTCGATCACGAAAATCTGGCGGGTGCCGGGCAGCAGGGTGAAATGCGCCGCAAGTGCGTCCCATTCATCGTCCTGCGGCAGCACCGGGCGGCCGCGGCCATAGATGCGCAGGATCAATGCGCTGCGATCGAAGGCGCAGAACATGATCGTGATGCGCCCGTCGGCGGTTAGGTGCGCGTGGGTTTCGTTGCCCGACCCGGCAAGGTCGAGATAGGCGACCCGATTTTCCGACAACACGCGGAAACTGTCGGCATAGCCCTTCGGCGACAGGTTGATCCGCGCGTCCACGGCGGCGGTGGCGGTGAAATAGATCGGCTGTTTTTCGATGAAGGCGATATGCTTGTCGGTCAGCGTGTCGGTGAAGTCGGCCATGGCTGCGCTCCGCGAATGATATGCGCCCGCCCTATCACCAATTTTTGCCTTCCTCCACCGCCGCTTCCTCTTCGGGACGCGTCGTTCGGCCCAGCACGGCGTTGCGGTGCGGAAAGCGACCGAAGCGGTCGATCATGTCGAAATGCTTTTGCGCATAATCGTGGAACAGCGGATCGGCGAGCTGGTTCATCAGCCGCAGCGATTCGCGCTGGTCGGCGATATCCTCGCTATGCTCGAACGGCAGATAGGCGAACTGGCGCCGCTCATCGGGCCAGTGCTGATCCCAACCCTTGGCGGCGATCCCGCGCGCGATGGCGCGAGCGAGCGGATCGGTGGCAAAGGCGTCGGCGTGGCCGCGATAGATATTGCGCGGCACCTGATCGAACAGGATCGCCGCGGCGAGCGCCGTGTCGGGGTCGGTGAGGAAGGTTTCGGCAGGCTGCGAGCGCAGTGCGTCGTGCCAGCTTTCGGCAAGATCACGCACCGCGGCGTCGAAATCGGGGCCGCCGCCGTACCAGTCGTCCATGCCATGCGCGTCGAACCAGAAGCTCAGCAGTTGCTGCGGCCAGTCGGTGGGTGGGGTGTCGTTTTGCTGCGTCACGCGCGGTCAAATCCTCGGCCAGAAACGTTCGTCATCCCGGCGCAGGCCGGGATCCTGGCCTAACGCATGGACGCGCCGGTGAGATCCCGGCCTGCGCCGGGATGACGATGATGGGGGAACGGCTATTCGCCCTTCACGCGCCGATACGGCACAAATTTGCCGAGCGAGACAAAGCCGCTGTACATCCGGCTGGAGCGATCGAGCAGTTGGAGCGTGTCGATGCTGCACAGCTGGCTGCCCGATGTTTTCAGCAACAGAATGTCGTCATCGTCGAGCGATGAGGCACCGCCCTCGGGCCGGTTGACCCACAGGGTACTGCCGACGCGATAGACGATGGCGGTCTTGTCGATCACCTGGCTGCTGCGCGCCATCGACAGCGGAATGCAATTTTGCGGCTCGCCCGCGACGCGGCCTTCGAGCAGCTTCGCCAGCTGCTCTTCGGGCGCAAGCTTTTCGCGCGCGCTGGCGGTCGCGGGGATGGCGGCCAGCGCCGCAGCGGCGAAAATCATTGGAATGTGCAGACGCATGGTTCGACTCCTGTCTTCAACATACCCTACCCGCCGCCGCCATGCACCGGCGCGCGTGAACAGAGCCTGACCGCCGCCGGTCAGCACGCCCCGTCGGGCAGCGGAATACCCAGCGGGCCTTTGCATTTCTTCTTTTTCGCTGGCGCTTCGGGGGTGCCGACCGCGGTGCCCGATCCGCCCATGCCGCCGAAATCGGCGCCGATCAGCAGGCTGGTGTGCGAACGGAAACGGACCTTCGCAGTCCAGTCGATGTTCCACACCGCATTGCCCGCGGGTTTCGGCGGATAGGAGAAATTGGCCTCGGGACCAAAGGCGTTGAGGTTGCCGAACATCATCTCGCCGGACGCCTTTTTGACCTCGGCCGGAATTGCGCAGCTCGTCTGTGCGGGCGGCATCACGACCTTTTTCGCCACCAGGCCCGCAACGGTCGCGGGCGGCAGCCAGTCCCACAGCCCGCCGCCGAATTCGCGTGCGTTGCTGCTCGTCCACCACACCATGTCGCCGTTCCCGCCGCCGCGGTCCATGCCGCCGAACGCCCAGGCGACATAGCCGGTTGCCGGGACCAGCTGGTTCCACCGGATCATTACCGACCCGTCGCCCTGCATCGTGGTCGAGGCGTTGAGGCCCGGCATATAATCCTGCGCGAGGGTGAAATTGATTTCGGGGCCGACATTGCCCGCGATCCGGTGGGCGCCGAGCAGCGAGGATCCCGACGCCGGCTGCTTCGACGATTTGCTGTTCGGCCACCCGGCATAGGATTTGCTGTTCGTCGTCATCACTTCGCGGATGCGCGGCACCGTGGTGGTGTACAGGTTCGGCGGCATCTGCCCCGCCGCCAGCTTGGCGAAATCGATGATCACCGGCTGCCCCGGCCCCGCCTTGGCGCCGCAGCCCCAGAACAAGAGCAGGCGGCCTTTGGGACGCTCGAAATCCTTGGGCATTTCATTGCCGTCTTCGCGCTCGCGCGGCTTGCCGGGTTCCGGGCCGAGCAGCGGCACTGATTTGCCGAGCTTCGCCTGCGGCAGGAAGAAATGATCGGCCTTCACCGGCGGCGCGGTCGGCGCCTGGTTCGACCCCAGCCGCAGTTCCAGCGTGTGCGCGACCTTGCCGTCGGGGCCGCCGCCGAACATCATCCCCATCATATTGCCGACTCCGCGCCCGCCCGCCGCCATCGCGGCAAAGCCCGACGCGGTCGCGACGTCCATTTCATATCGTTCGACAGGACCGGTGGTTTTTTGGGCCGAACCCGGCACGGCGGCAAGCATCGCGGCGATGGCGGCGACGGAGATGAAACGCAGACTCGAACGCATGACTATCCTCCCTTTTGCCGGGGACGACCCGGCGGATAATGCGGCCCGATTTCTTTTCTGTTGGGAGGACTATAGGCGCGGGAAAGCGGCGCGCCAAGTGAGGTGCGTCACAGGATGTCTGCCAAATTTACAAACGCGAAAGGCTCCACCTTGCGGTAGAGCCTTTCCGACCACACGACAGCTTCACGAGCTTGGTATCGCCATTGTGAAGCCCGCTGTCTCTGGTGAAGGAGACAGTCTCCTAGCCCGATGCAAAAGCAGAGCGGGAACAATGACAATATGCCACCTTAAAGGTGAATTGTCAATGAATCGAACCCCAATCCGCACAAAACTGCGCTTCTTACCATCCTAATTTGATCGGGATTCAACATACCGGATACAAAAGTTCGTTTCCCGCCAACAGCTTTACGGCCAGATTTAAAACGGTCGAGTCGGCTATGGGCAATTGTCGAAATCATATCGCATTTGGCCCACATATTTGGGCTATCGAAAGGAGGGGGCAATGCGTTCATGAGTTCGATTGCACAATGATACGGCTCGACATTCTGAGGTGCCGTGGTGCTCAGCGGTACGACGGTGACCAAATCTGCGCGACGACGCAGACGCGGCGAAACCACGACAACCGGCCGCATCTTTGTCATCTCTGGCGCAACGAAACCCGTGTTGTAATTGCACAGCAGGATTTCGCCCTGCTTCGGATAATACATCAGCGCCATCGACGTCGCTCCGGCGGCTTTAGGCTAGGCCGTCCCGCCTACCGTCAACCCGCTGACCAGCAACGTCGGCTGGCCAACGCCCGCGGGGACGCTCTGGCCGCCTTTGCCGCAGATGCCGATGCCTTCGTCGATCGCCATGTCGTTGCCGATGCCCATGACCTTGGTCAGCACGCTCGGCCCGTCGCCGATCAGCGTGGCGCCCTTGATCGAATCGCCCAGCTTGCCATTCTCGATCTTGTACGCCTCGGTGCAGCTGAACACGAATTTGCCCGACACGATGTCGACCTGCCCGCCGCCAAAGCTTTTCGCGAAAATGCCATTCTTGACGCGTGACAACAGCTCGGCTGGATCGTCGCTCCCGCCTTTCATGAAGGTGTTGGTCATTCGCGGCATCGGCGCGTGGGCGAAACTTTCGCGGCGCCCGTTGCCCGTTGGTTCGACGCCCATCAGGCGGGCGTTGAGGCGGTCCTGCATATAGCCTTTCAGGATGCCGTCCTCGATCAGCACCGTCTCGCCAGTCGGGGTACCTTCGTCGTCGATGCTGAGCGAGCCGCGACGGCCGCCGCCGACCGGGCTGTCCATCGCGCCGTCGTCGACCACCGTCACACCAGGCGCGGCGACGCGCTGGCCGATGCGGCCCGAGAAGGCGCTGGTGCCCTTGCGGTTGAAATCGCCCTCAAGCCCGTGCCCGACCGCTTCATGCAGCAGCACCCCGGGCCAGCCGGGGCCGAGCAGGACGGTGAACTCGCCCGCGGGCGCGTCGACCGCGCGGAGGTTAACGAGCGCCTGCGCCAGCGCCTCGTCGATCGCACGGTTCCACTGTGCGGGTTCGAACAGATGGTCGTACATGTACCGCCCGCCGAGCCCGAACACGCCGGTCTCGCGGCGGCCATTCTCTTCGACGACGATCGAGACGTTGAGGCGGACGAGCGGACGAATGTCGGTGGCGAGGAACCCGTCGGCGCGGACGATCTCGACCACCGACCAGCTGCCCGCAAGGCTCACCGACACCTGCGCGATGCGCGGGTCGCGCGCCCGCGCCGTGGCATCGATTTCCTGGCACAGCGCGACCTTCTTCGCGAAGGGGATCAGGTCGAGCGGGTTCGCTTCGTCATACAGGTGGCGGTTGGTGCGCGGCGGCGGCGCGGCGTGCGGCTGGCTGGCGGGATCGAGCAGCGCGAGCGTTTCGGCAGCGCGGCGAATCGCCCCGGCGCTGATTTCGCTGGCATGGGCAAAGCCCGTCATCTCGCCCGACACCGCGCGCAAGCCGAAACCGGCGTCGGTCGAATAGTCCGCGGTCTTCAATCGTCCGTCGTCGAAACCGAAGCTCTCGGTCGCGCGATATTGCAGGTAGAGCTCGCCGTCGTCGGCCTTCGCCAAGGCTTCGCGCGCAAGCGCCTGCGCCAGATCGGGGTCAAGCGCGTCGGCGCGATAGAGGAAGCGGCGGGGGTCGGTGGGACTGGTCATGTTGCCGATATAGGCACGCGCGTCCCGCGACGCCAGCGGTCAGAGATAATTGACAGTGAGCGTGAAGGTGCCGCTGTAATCGCCGGGCGCTTGGTTGGCAGGAACGGTGAGCGTGCCGCCGATATAATAGGTCTGGACCCCGCTGGGCAGCAGCGTGCCGCCAAGCAGCGCAATCCCGCCACCACTCGTGCTGGCGGCGCGGACCAGGCTCGCGGTCATGCTGGGCGCACCGCCCCCGATGCGCGCCAGCGTCACCGACGTGCTGCCCGATACGGTGATCAGCAGGATGCCGCCGGTGCCCTGGAAAATCGCGCGCTGCGAAGCGGTGCCGACCGGCGTGACGCCCCCCGTGGCAGTCCGCGCACCGGTGACGGCGTTGACGGTGACGGTGCCACCCGTCGGGCCACTGACCATAGTACCAAAATCGAGATCGTCGGTCTTGATCAGCGAATTGGGCCGGACCACTGCGGCATTGGCGGTGACATTGGTGTCGACAGCATAGGCTGGCGCGCATAGCGCCGCGCTCGCCGTCCCGACGGCGATGGTCAGGGCGCCCAACGCGTCCCGACGATGTCTGGTCCCTCGAATCCCCACAGATTCTGCTCCTGTCTGGCACATCTATGCCAGCGGGACGTGAGTGGTTGATGCATGGGCGTGGTAAAGAGGCTGTTTACGTCTGACCAAAGATCAGGGGTGATCGGCGACGCCGCCGATCAGAATGAAACGCCGGTCGCAATAGCCGCAATCGGCGAACCCTGCGTCGGGGTCGATTTCCAGCCACACGCGCGGGTGGCCGAGTGCGGCGTCGGCAAGGCCGTCGCCGGTGCCGTCACAGGCGATGCGGGTTTTCGGGGTGCGGATGGTTTCGGGCGCGGGCTGGGTCATCGACCGCGCCCATAGCAAGCGCGCGGGGCGGGAGCAATCGGGGTCTGCGCTGCTGGTTGAGTGGGTGGGGTCATGCGGCACCGGCCAGCATTCTGACGAATACAGGTGGTCATCCGGTGCCGCTCCTTCCCCCACAGAAGGTCTAAAGATAGTTGAGTGTCACCGTGAAGGTGCCGCTGTAATCGCCGGGCGCCTGGTTGGCGCCAACTTCCAGCGTGGCGCCGACCGGGAAATTATAGTTGCCGAGCGGTGAGGTAATTCGAAAGCGCGTCGGCGATGTCGACAGGATCGCGGTCGGGGTGCTGCCGATTTCAAACGTCCGCGCGCGCATCCGCACCCCTGGCCCGTTGAGCCAGATCGTGTTCGATCCGAGCGAGATATTGACCTCGCGATTGAAACTGCCGAGTCCCGCGAAGCGCGCGGGCTCGCCGCCATTGCCCGCCAGCGTGACGCCGCCGGTGCGACTGCGCGAACCATCGGGTTCCAGCGTCACCGTGCCCGCCGCATTCGACGGGATGATGTCGCCGAAACTCAGGTCATTGACCTTGAAGAAAGAGAGCGGGCGCAGCACGATGGCCTCGCTCTGCGCTTGCGCCGTTTGCTGGGCATGGGCCGGCGCCGCGACGGCCGGGGCCATCATCAGCGCGCAGGCGGCGATGCCGCGCAGCGCGAACTGCGGGTTTTGGGTGTGTCTGGTCCTCACATCCCCGGTGCTAGCGGGGAATTTCCAACATAGCGTTAACGCGGCGCTGGGCAAAAGGCGGCGCGGCGATGAGGGCTTTTACACGCGCAGGCGCGCGGCTATGGCAACCGCCATGACCGAAGCCGCCATCCGCATCGACGCCGTCTCCAAAACCTATGCCGGCGGCAAGCAGGCGCTCGACAATGTCAGCTTTGATGTCCCGCGCGGTCAGATTTTCGGACTGCTCGGGCCGAATGGCGCGGGCAAATCGACGCTGATCAACATCCTGGCGGGGCTGGTCAACAAGACCGCCGGGTCGGCGAGCATCTGGGGCTTCGACATCGACGCCGACCCCCGCAACGCCAAATACTCGATCGGCATCGTGCCGCAGGAAATCGTCTTCGACCCGTTTTTCACGCCCTATGAGACGCTGGAGAATCAGGCCGGGCTGTATGGCGTGCCGAAGGCGAAGCGGATTTCGGACGATCTGCTCGCCGCGGTGCATCTGTCGGACAAGCGCGACGCCTATGCCCGCACGCTGTCGGGCGGGATGAAGCGCCGCCTGCTGGTGGCCAAGGCAATGGTTCATTCGCCGCCGATCATCGTCCTCGACGAGCCGACCGCCGGGGTCGATATCGAGCTGCGCCAGCAGCTCTGGTCCTATGTCCAGTCGCTCAACGATCGCGGGGTCACCGTGGTGCTAACGACGCATTATCTCGAAGAGGCGGAGGAGCTGTGCGACCGGATCGCGATCATCAACCATGGCAGACTGATCGCGAACAAGCCGACGCGCGAGCTGGTCGATATGGCGCGTGAGAAGATCGTCGTGGTGACGCTCGATGCCGACATCACCGACCTGCCGACCCACCCGGCCTTCGAAAAGATCGAGCGCGAAGGGACGCACGGGCTCGCGATAAGTTACAATAAAGACCGCATGAACGCGGGCGAAGTGCTCGCCGCGGTGAATGCGATGGGCCACGGCATTGTCGATGTATCGACCCGCGAGGCCGATCTTGAGGATGTGTTCCTGAATCTGACGCGCGCCGCGAATGGATAGTCATTTCGTTCCGTTCGCATCGAGCGAAGTCGAGATGCCCATCGGATCAGTGCTGAAACGCGGGGTGTCTCGACTTCGCTCGACACGAACGGAATTATAGTGACAGGCGCAACAAATCACGACGTCATCATCATCGGCTCGGGCGCTGCCGGTCTCACCGCCGCCATTGCGCTCGCCGACCATTGCAAGGTGCTCGTGCTCGCCAAGGGCGAGCTGACCGGCGGGTCGACCGCCTGGGCGCAGGGCGGGATCGCTGCGGTGCTAGACGCGGGCGACACGTTCGAAAATCATATCGACGACACGATGGTCGCGGGCGGCGGGCTCAATCGGCGCGAGACGGTCGAGTTCGTCGTCGAAAATGCGCCCGCCTCGATTGAACGCCTCGTCGAAATGGGTGTCCCGTTCAACAAGGATGCCGAGGCGCTGCACCTGACGCGCGAGGGCGGGCATTCGCACCGCCGCATCGTCCATGTCGACGACGCGACGGGCTGGGCGGTGCAGGCGGCGCTGCTCAAGACCGCCGCGGCGCATCCGAACATCACGCTGCTGCCCGGGCAAGCGTGCGTCGACCTGATCACCGGACGGCACGAGGAACGTTATTCGGGATCGGGCCGCGTGTGGGGCGTCTATGCGCTCGATGAAAAAACGGGGAAGGTCCACGCGCATGTTGGCCGCGCGACGATCCTGGCGAGCGGCGGCGCGGGGCGCGTCTATCAATTCTCGACGGCCCCCAGAGGCGCGACCGGCGACGGCATCGCGATGGCCTGGCGCGCGGGTTGCCGCGTGTCGAACATGGAAATGATGCAGTTCCACCCGACCTGCCTGTTCAACCTCGACGTCAAGAATTTCCTGATTACCGAGGCAGTGCGCGGCGAGGGCGGCATTTTGAAGCATCCCGAGACCGGCCACCGCTATATGCCCGATTACGACGCGCGCGCCGAACTCGCGCCGCGCGACGTCGTGGCGCGCGCCAACGACGACCAGATCAAGCGCTCGGGGCTCGACTATGTCCATCTCGACATCAGTCACCTCGACCCCGATTTTGTCGCGGGGCATTTTCCGAACATCTATGAAAAGCTGCTGACGCTCGGCATCGACATGACGAAGCAGCCGATCCCGGTCGTCCCGGCGCAGCATTATACCTGCGGCGGCATCTTGATCGACCTCGCCGGGCGCACCGACCTGCCGGGGCTGTATGCCGCGGGCGAATGCACCGAAAGCGGCCTCCACGGCGCCAACCGCCTCGCGTCGAACAGCCTGCTCGAATGTTTCGTGTTCGGCGAGGCGGCGGCGAAGGACATCATCGCGCGCTGGGACCAGCTCGAACCGCCCCCCGCGATCCGCCCGTGGGACGAAAGCCGTGTCACCGATTCTGACGAAGAGGTGATCATCAAGCAGAACTGGACCGAAATCCGCCGCTTCATGTGGAATTATGTCGGCATTGTGCGCACGACCAAAAGGCTGGAGCGCGCCCAGCACCGCATCCGCCTGTTGACCGACGAGGTCGAGGATTATTACGGCCACTTCCGCGTCACCACCGACCTGATCGAACTGCGCAACCTGCTGCAATGCGCCGACCTGATCGTGAAAAGCGCCCTCCACCGCAAGGAAAGCCGCGGGCTGCACTACACGCTCGATTATCCGGAGATGCTGGCGGAGGCGGTGGATACGGTGTTGGTGCCGTGAGGATGGCGCAAAAAAAATCTCACGCAAAGGCGCGAAGGCGCAAAGAAGGGGATGCGTCGGGGTGGATATCGAAGAAATCGCCCGCGTCACCGTCGATTGCGGATTTCATCTACACAAGAATTTGGGACCGGGCCTGCTCGAGTCGGTTTATGAAGCCATCATGGCCGATCAGTTGGTGCGGCGCGGACTGAATGTGAAGCGGCAGGTTCCGATTCCCATTCGTTATGATGGGATTGAGTTGCCGGAGGGATTTCGAGCGGACTTGCTGATTGAGGGCGTGCTGTTGGTCGAACTGAAATCCGTGGAGCGGTTGTCACCGCTCCATGGCAAGCAAGTCCTGACATACCTTCGCCTGCTAGATATGCCATTGGGGTTGCTGATCAACTTTGGCGGCGAAACCTTTAAGGAAGGCGTCAAACGCATCGTCAACAACCATCAAAGCTGACTTGGCGCCTTCTTTCTTTGCGCCTTCGCGCCTTTGCGTGAGATAATTTCTTTCTTTTATCCGCCGATGCCGAGCAGCCGACCAACCAATATCAACACAATCGCCCCGATCACCGACGCCAGGCAGCCCGCACGGTGAAAGTCTCCGCGGCCGCGCGACGTTGCGAGGCCAGCGAGCAATGACCCGCCGATGCCGAGCAGGATCGTCGCGATCCACCCCATCTGCACCGCGCCGGGATAGAAGAAGCGCGCCAGCGCGCCGATGATCAGGCCCGAGATGATCGCGCCGATGATGTTGATCATGCGTTGAATCCTTCGTTCAAAAACCGTTCGGCCAGCGCCGCGTGCAGCGCCGCGCCGCGTGCCATCACCTTTTCGTCGAGCACCATGCGGTTCGAGTGCAATCCGCAGCAGGCGCGCCAGTCGCTTCCCTCGGCGCTCGCGCCCAGCCAGAACATCGCGCCGGGAACTTTTTCGAGCACATAGGAGAAATCCTCGGCGCCCATCACCGGATGGTCCATCGTCAGCCACGCCGCCTCGCCAAAGGTCGCTTCGACGACCGACTGGCCGAACGCGACAGCGCGGCTGTCGCAGATGGTGACGGGGAAACCCTCGTCGATCTGGACCTCGGCGGTGCAGCCATGCGCCTCGGCGATTGCGGGGGCGAGGCGTTTCAGCTCGCGCGCCACCATCGCGCGGCGCTCGGGCGACAGCGTGCGGATCGTGCCTAGCAGCTCGGCGGTTTCGGGGATGATATTGTTCGTCGTCCCGGCGCTGATTTTCGCGATCGTCACGACCGCCGGATCGAACACGGAGACGCGCCGCGTCACCATCGTCTGGATCGCGGTGACGATCGCGCAGGCGACCGGGATCGGATCGACGGCATCGTGCGGCATCGACGCATGGCCGCCCGCGCCCTTGACGGTGATCGACAGGACGTCGGATGAAGCGAGCAGCGGTCCGGCGCGCGATGCGAAAATCCCGTGCGGCGCGTTGGGCATGATATGCAGCGCAAAGGCGGCGTCGGGCAGCGGATCGATGATCCCGTCGTCGAGCATGAAGCGCGCGCCATGATGCCCCTCTTCGCCCGGCTGGAACATGAACATCACGGTGCCGGACAGGCGATCGCGCGCCGCGCACAGCAGCTTCGCCGCGCCGACGAGCATCGCGACATGCGTATCATGCCCGCACGCATGCATCGCGCCGGTGGTTTCGGAGGTGAAGTCGAGCCCGGTGTCCTCGATCAGCGGCAGCGCATCCATGTCGCCGCGCAGCAGCACGGTGCGCCCATTCGCAGGCCCGCGCAGGATCGCGACCAACCCCGTCGTCGACGGCCCCTCGCGAAACTCAAGCGGCAAGCCGGCGAGCGCGTCCTTGATCTTCGCTAGCGTCTTGGGGTTCTGCAATCCCAGCTCTGGTTCGCGGTGGATCGCGCGGCGGAGATCGACCAGGTTGTCGAGGAGCGTTTCGGCCTCGGCGGGCCAGCTATGTAGGGATGTGTCCATGCGGCGAGTGTGCCGCCAAGCCCGCCTCATGTCGAGCCACCTCGGAAAGACCGGGGCGCCTTCCGAGCGTATCGGGTGTCTGAACGTCCCACATCAATCCAAGCCGCTCACAAAACCGGATGACGGCATAACCCCAATCACTTTGCCCGGGGTGCAAACCAATACGCGCCGAGCCGGGATAGGCGTGGTGATTATTGTGCCATGCTTCGCCCATCGTCGGGATTGCCGCCCACGGGACGTCGAACGCCTGCACCCCATGCGCGTCGATGGTCCAGCTCTGTGGCCCCCGATTGTGCGCGAGATGGCCGACGAGCCAATGGCCGTGGTTTGCCACCGCCACGCGCGCGGCGACGCCCCATACGACCCAGCCCCAGCCGCCGATCGCGAACAGGACGACCGCGACTGGCAGTTGTTGCCAACGCCATGTCGCTTCGAGCCACCGATAGAAGGGGTCGCGGTCGAGTTCGTCGAACTCGAAGCGCGGCGGATTGTCGAGGTCGAGGCGGCAATATATCTGCCACCATGCGTCGCGCAGGATATGTGTCTTGTGCGCAAGGAACGGGTGGCAGTCTGCCTGCCGCTGCGCCCAGTCGCGCGTGTCGTGGGCGCGGATGATCCCAAAAGGCCCAGCCATGCCGACGAAGGCGCCGAACCAGACCAGCGTGCGGGCCAGCCAACGCGGCGCGGCAAAGCTGCGGTGGATCATCATGCGGTGATAGCCGATGCTGTGCCCGAGCAGCAACGCGGCGCCGGTGGTGACGATGAAAACCGCGATCGCCGACGGTGTGACGAATAATGGCCCGGCGACCAGCGCGACCACGGCCATGCCGCCGTTCCAAATGATGCTGGGCGCGTCGGCGCGGACCCGGCCGGTACGGGGGTCGGGGCCGGGCTCGTCGATCAGGAAGTTAACCGCATGGGGATCCTCATTTTTCCGCATCGCCCGACTCCTTGCTCAAAAGAATATAAGTAATTACTTAAATAAATTGCTACTTGTCAAGCAGAGTGGCGATGGCCATTTTGAAAGGATGGAACGGGTTTTTCAGGCATTGGCATCGACGCCGCGGCGCAAGATTCTCGCCTATCTGTCGCACGCGGAACTGAGCGCGGGCGATATTGCGGCGCGTTTCGAGATGAGCAAACCCGCGGTGTCGCAACATCTTTCGGTACTGGAGAACGCCGGGCTGATCGTCAGTGAAAAGCGTGGTCAGTTCGTTTTCTACCGCCTCCTGCCCGACGCGCTGACGAATGTGCTCAACGGCTATGTGCAGGAGGTATGTCCGGTATCGCGCCCATTAAAGGGCGAATCGCGCGCTCTGGCGGACAAGCAGCGCGATCAAAGCGGCGAGTCCTAACGCTTCCCCCCGAACAACTGCCGTCCCGCCAGGTCGAGCATGATTTCCTCGCTTCCCCCACCGATCGCGTTGACGCGCACCTCGCGGTAGATGCGCTCGACCTTGCTGCCTGTGATGTACGACGCGCCGCCCAGCACCTGCGCCGCCTCGCGTGCGACGGCCTCCAGCATCCGCGTTGCCTGTACCTTCAGCATCGCGAAGTCGGCGGGGCGGTCCTTGCCGTTTTTCACCTGCCAGGCGCACAGGTCGACCCACGCCTGCGTCGCCTCGATCTGGCGCTCCATGTCGGCGAGTTTGATGCGGATCGACTGGTGGCCGACGAGCGGCTTGCCGAAGGTTTCGCGGTTCTGCGCCCACTCCGCCGCCTCGGCCATCGCGACGCGCGCATAGGCGCAGCAGCCCATCGCCATGCCGAGCCGCTCGCTGTTGAAATTGCGCATGATGCCGATGAAGCCGCCGTTTTCGGGGCCGATCAGGTTTTCTGCCGGGACGCGCACGTCGCTGAAGTGGATGGCGGCGGTATCGCTGCACCGCCAGCCCATCTTGTCGAGCCTTGTGCGTTCGACGCCGGGGCTGTCCATGTCGATCAGCAGCAGCGAGATGCCCGCCGCGCCCGGCCCGCCGGTGCGCACCGCGCAGGTCAGCCAGTCGGCGCGCATCCCCGACGTGATGAACATCTTGCCGCCGTTAACGACGTAGTGATCGCCGTCTCTGACCGCGGTGGTTTTGAGGTTCGCGACATCGCTGCCGCCGCCGGCCTCGGTGATGCCGAGCGCGATGATCTTGTCGCCGCTGAGCACCGGCGGCGCGACGCGCTGTTTCAGCTCCTCGGACCCCAGCGCGAGGATTGGCGGCAGCCCGATTCCATGCGTCATCAGCGACGCCCCCAGCCCACCCGCGCCGACCGCGGCGAGTTCCTCGGTCAGCACCAGCCCGTGGAAATTGTCGAAGCCTTCGCTGTGCCCGCCATATTGTTCGGGATAGCGCAGCCCTAGGATCCCTGCCTCGGCGGCCTTCTTATGCAACTCGCGCGGCAATTCGCCCTCGGCCTCCCAGCGGTCGATATGCGGCGCGATCTCGCGGCTGACAAAGCGGCGCACGCTCTGCGCCAGCGCTTCATGGGTCTCGTCATAATAAGGCGAACGCGCGCGCCAGTCGTCGAAAGCTGTCATGCGAAGGATGCTGCGCGTGGTTGACGTAAACGTCAAGCCGGGTTTCGGGCGCGGCAAAGCTGAAAGAACGTCTCACGCAAAGGCGCGAAGGCGCGAAGAAGAAGGTAGCCTCAGTCCTTCCTTCTTCTTCGCGCCTTTGCGCCTTTGCGTGAGACAATATGGCGCGACCTCGCGGCCACATGCTTGCGCTGCGCGAACAAGCGGTTAGGGTCGCGCTCCATGAACAAGCCCATCCTGCTCGCCGGCCTTGCCGCTCTCGCCCTCATCACCACCCCCGCCGCGGCGCAGAAGTCGCCCGAGGCGGTTGCCGAAGCCGCGCTCCAGCGCGCGCCGGTGTTCGACGGACATAATGACGTGCCGTGGGAACTTCGCGGGCAGGTCGGCAATGTCATCAACAACTTCGACTTTCGCGACACCACCAAGCCCAAGCCCGACGGAACGGTGATGCACACCGACATCCAGCGGCTGCGCAAGGGGCGCGTCGGCGGGCAATTCTGGTCCGTCTATGTCCCGTCGAACACCAACGAGCAGCTGGCGGTGCAGCAAACCATTGAACAGATCGACGTCGCGAAGCGGCTGATCGCGCGCTACCCCGCCGACCTGTCGCTGGCTTACAATTCAACCGAACTCCAAAGCCAGATGAAGGCGGGCAAGATCGCCGGGATGCTCGGCATCGAGGGTGGCCAGTCGATCGGTTCCTCGCTCGCCGTGCTGCGCGAAATGTTCGGCATGGGGGTTCGCTACATGACGCTGACCCATGGCAAGAATGTCCCCTGGGCCGACAGCGCGACCGACGCCCCGAAACATGACGGGCTGACCGATTTCGGGCGCCAGGTGGTGCAGGAAATGAACCGCCTCGGCATGATCGTCGATTTGAGTCACGTCAGCGAAGCGACGATGCAGGACGCGCTGGAGGCGACCAAGGCGCCGGTGATGTTCAGCCATTCGGGGGTGCGCGCGGTCAACGACCATCCGCGCAACGTGCCCGATTCGGTGCTCCCCGCGGTCAAGGCAAACGGCGGCATCGTCATGGTCGTCTTCTACGCCGCCTTCGTCGATCCCAATCTGCGCGAACATGGGCTGAAGCGGACGGCGGAACGGGCGCGGCTCGATGCGCTGTATCTCGGCAATCCAGCGGGCGCTGCCGCCGCACTGAAGGCGTGGGACGCCGCCAACCCGGCGCCGTCGACGCCGTTGGGCCTGGTCGCCGATCATATCGACCATATCAAAAAGACGATCGGCGTCGATCATGTCGGGCTGGGCGGCGATTATGACGGGATGGACGCCGTCCCCGTCGGGCTGGAGGATGTCACTGGCTATCCGGCGTTGTTCACCGAACTGGCACGGCGCGGCTATACGCAGGCCGAGCTGGAGAAAATTGCCAGCGGCAACATGCTGCGGGTGCTGAAGGCGAACGAAGCTTATGCGGCGCGCCAGAAGGGCCAGCCGCCGGTCGAGACGCCGGTGGTGAAGTAAAGCCTGCGCTCCTGCGAAGGCAGGAGCCCATCACCTGACCGTGCGATTTTGCGCCTTCCGGAGATGGATCCCCGCCTTCGCGGGGATGCGGCCGCTATTTCGGGTTTTTCGCGCCAAACGACCACTTGACCGCCCCACTCGCCCACAGCGCCCACCAGATGATCACCGGCTGCAACGCCAGCCGCGGGCCATGGTACCACCAGCTCAATGTCTCGCCGCCGATCGCGACATTGGCGAGCGCGTGGTGGACATTTGCGGGCCATACGCAAAGGGCATAAAGCGCCAGCCCCCACCCCGCGGCCTTGCGCACCCGCGGAATCATCAGCCCGACCGCACCCAAAATCTCGGCGATGCCGGTGGCGGCAATCACCAGCTCGGGCTGCGGCACCCACGGCGGAGTGATTGCGAGGAACGGGGCGGGGCGCACGAGGTGGAGGTAGCCCGCATAGCCATAGGCCAGCGCCAGAACCCAGCGAAGCGCGCTCCTGATGCCGTCCTTCAACGCGCTTTGCCGTCTGCGGGCGTCACCGCCCGATGGCTTCCAGCATCGCCTCGACGCTGACAAACTTCTCGCGCGGATGGCCGTCGAGCGCCGCGGCGACCTCGGCCGCCTCGATCCGCCGCCAGTCGGCGAAGGTCACCGGCGCCACCCCGCGGCTCGCCAGCAGCGCGTCGAGCCCCGGCCGCCCGGCCTTGTTCGCGCCGCGCCCGACGTCCTCCAGCACCATCTCGGCGATCCGCGCGCCGTCGGGCTTGTTGGTGCCGATCGTCCCCGATGGCCCGCGCCGCGCCCAGCCGACGCAGTACAGCCCGGGCAGGATCCGCCCGTCGTCATTCGCGAACCGCCCGCGGCCATGCTCATAGGGAACGCCGGGGATCGGCGGCGTCTGATAGCCGATGCAGCTGATCACCAGCCCTGCATCGATCGCATAGGTTTCGCCGGTGCCATGGCTGCGCAGCTCGGCATCGAGCGTCGTGCGCTCGACGATGATCCGCGCGGCATGGCCCCCATTGTCTTTGGCGCCCTCGATCGCGACGGGCATCGCAAAAAAGTCGAAATCGATCGTCACCGGCTTGGCGACCGGGTTGGCGGCAAAGCTGCGCAAATGCGTCACCGACTTGCGCATTCCGGGTTCGAGCAGCGCATCGTCGCCCTCGGGGGGCAGGTCGGCGGGGTCGACGCGCGGGCTGGCGCGCTCCAGATGGCCCAGCTCGCCCAGCTCCTTGGGCGTCATCGCAATCTGGTGCGGGCCGCGGCGGCCAAGGATGTGGATATGGCGCACCGCGCTTTCCGCCAGCTGCGCGCGCGCGTGCGCGACGATGTCGCTGCCCGCGAATTCTTGCGGAGTCTTGGCCAGGATGCGTGCGACGTCCAGCGCGACATTGCCATTGCCAATGACCGCGACCCCGGCGGCGCCCAGCGGCGGATTTAGGTCGGCGAAATCGGGATGACCATTGTACCAGCCGACAAAGGCGGCGCTGCCGATCACCCCGGGCAGGTCGGCGCCGGGAATGTCCAGCGGCCGGTCGTTCGGCGCCCCGGTCGCCAGCACCACCGCGTCATAGAGTTCGACCAGCTCGTCGATCGTCACGTCGCTGCCGACCGACACATGGCCGACAAAGCGGACATTGTCGGCCAGCGCCGTCCCCTCATAACGCCGCGAGACCGCCTTGATCGACTGATGATCGGGCGCCACCCCGGTGCGGATCAGGCCATAGGGGACGGGCAGCCGGTCGATGACATCGACCGCAATATCCTCGGCTTTCTGAAGTGTTTCGGCGGTGTAATAGCCCGCGGGGCCGGACCCGACGATCGCGACATGACGCATCAACCCACTCCTCCGGGTGTCCGCGCGGGCGCGCGGCCCCTTGTTTGTTGTTGCATGATGCTAGCGGCGAAATGTGGCAGGGCAAGCGACCTTGTGCGGGCAGGCAGAGCGGCCTTGACAGCGCGCCCCCGCAATCATATTGCGCCCGCCTCACGATTGCCCTGTCGTCTAATGGTAAGACTGCGGTTTCTGATACCGCCTATCGAGGTTCGAATCCTCGCGGGGCATCCAATCCTTTGACGCTACAAGCTAATTGTATGCTCATCTCCAAGCTAATTAGCGATCATTTGCGTTTGGCCCAGGTTGGACCTCGCCCATAATGCCGAGCTCATACGTTCTTCACGTCGTTGAAGGCTTCCCAATGCGTGCATTTTCTAGCTGAGTTAGTCGCGGAGGACCGCTCTAACCAAACTGTTGGACACGACCCTCGTCGCTTATGCGATAAAAAATCGGCCGCAGCGCTTTCGCGCCACGGCCGATTAGCCGACGAAGAACTCGGCAATTTTCAGAATGGACAGAATTCGTTAGGTCTTATTTGCAGTTGCCTGTCTTCGGTCGCCGGGTCGAGCATTGATCGAATCAACATTTTCCGAAGCACATCTTCCCTGCGACGCGCGGTCATCGAGGAAGACCGCCCGCGCCGACGATGACCGACAACAAACGGCTTGTCAGCGCAGACGCGCCCTTTCGGTAGGCGATCTCACCCCAATCATCCCAACGGTGCACCCGCTCGGCGAGCCAGGCGAAGAGGTCATCACGCGATTTTGCATCGGCGAAGGACTGCGACCACGCGATATTGCGCGTCGGCATCCGCGCGCCAACCTTAAGTCCGGTCAACGTCACCAGGTATCGACTTCCCAGATCTTCGCGCGCGAACAGATGGCGACGAAACCCAACCTGCTGCTCAAAGGTGACCAGCGCCCGCTCTCGCGCCTCGGCGTCCAGTCCCTTGCTCGCACTTACCGCGGCGACAACCGCCGACATTGGCAAACGCTCGAATTCCGGCTCGCGCGTGGCCTGCAGCATCATGAGGACCGACCTGCCCAAAGATGTCAGTCCCCCGTCGAAAAAATTCCTCTCGTTCGATTTCCCGACCATTCCGATGCTGGCGAGCCAGCACTGATAGAAACGCCAGAACATCATGTTCCCGCCAAAAATGTCGTGCTGACGCTCTTCGCCGCACCACATCGATTTTATCGCGGTCATCACCCTGAGCATCAGTTCA
>NZ_DASYHE010000043.1:0-19302 GCF_035998965.1 Sphingopyxis sp. | reverse complement strand
CTTCCTGCGGCTTTTCCTTGGCGGTGTCGGGGATGATGATGCCGCCAGCCGTTTTTTCTTCGGCTTCGATACGGCGGACGAGCACTCGGTCGTGCAGCGGACGAAATTGCATGGATATCCCTCCAATGATGCAATGGATGTGATTTAGCACTCACAGGGCGCGAGTGCTAACAGATGGGCATATGGGTGGCTCCCCTAAGACCGTCAAGCGGACTCCAACGAAAATTTTACGCTTGAGCGTTAAGCCGTCACCCATGAAGGCCGAAGGGTTTCAAAAGGAGGCTCAGGAAGCGATCGAGCGACCTGAGGTAGCGGCGCAGCCGTGTCTCGGCATGATGCCTTATCGTACCATCGTGTTTGCACGATTGCACAGCAGTGAGAGCAAGACTCCCCTTTACTGGGTAGCAGGTGCGGCGGGTGGTCCTTGGGCAGCGCGAAACAGCTTGAAGAAGGCTGTTGAAACCCATGGTGCCAAATGCTTCTATTGCCCCACAAAGCTATCGAAGGACAACCTGACCATCGACCATGTGGAAGGTCAAAATGGTGATGCCGCGGAAGCTATCCAAAATCTGGTAGCGGCCTGTAAGCCCTGCAACGCCAAGAAAGGCCACCAGCCCATCGATGCCTTCCATCCCGAAGCTGGTCGCGAATGGCTAAGGGCACTGCATGCGCAAGTCGAAGAACGGCTACGTAAGCTAGGTTGAAGGCAGCAAGCCCAACCGCGCCCGCATCCGCCAACGCGCCAGCAGCACCGCCGACACCACAATAAGCCCGACCGCCAGCCCGATCCACACCCCGACCCCGGCGAGCGGGGTCCAGAAGCCGAGGTAGATCGCGGTGCCATAGCCCGCGATCCAGTAGCCGCAGATGGCGATGATCATCGGGGTGCGGGTGTCTTGGAGGCCGCGCAACACCCCGGCGGCGACCGCCTGCGCGCCGTCGAACAGCTGGAACGCCGCGGCAACGACGAGGAACTGCATCGCGAACCCGACGAGCGCCGCGTTGCGCGCCGCATCGACATCGACATAGATCGACAGCACCAGCGTCGGGAACAGCCACATCAGCAGCGCGGTGAACGCCATGAAGCCGATGCCGAGCACCAGCGACGCCTGTCCGGCATGGGCGATGCCGCGGTGGTCGCGGGCGCCATAGGCCAGCCCGACGCGGATCGTCGCCGCCTGTGCGACCCCGAACGGGATCTGGAAAGCGAGCGCGGCGACCTGCAACGCAATGGTGTGACCCGCGAGTTCCGCCTCACCGATCCGCCCCATCAGGAAGGCGGCGCCGGTGAACAGCCCGGCTTCGGCCAAAATGGTCAGGCTGATCGGGGTGCCGATGCGCAGCATGTCGAAAAAGCGCGTCCATTCGGTACGCCACCAGTTTCCGAACAGATGATAGCGCCGCAGCCGCCGGTCGGACTGGATGACGACGACATAGGCGAGCAGCATCAGCACGCTGGTGATGACGCTGGAGATCGCCGAGCCGTGCAGCCCGAGCGCAGGCATGCCGAGATTGCCGAACACCAGCGTCCAGTTGCCCAGCGCGTTGACCCCGAGCGCGCCAAAGGTGATCGCGGTGGCGATCGTCGGCCGCCCGAGCGCCGAGACGAAGATGCGCAGCACCGTCGCGGCGATCATCGGGAACATGCCCCACATCAGGATCAGCAGGAAACCCGCGGCGCGCGCCGAGGTTTCGGCGGGCTGGCCGGTCGCTACCATGATTGGTCCACCCGCGGCGCAAATTGCCATGAAAACGAGCGATACCAGTGCGCTGAGCCACAGCGCCATGCGGACGGTGCGGCGCACCTCGCGCACCGCATGTTTGCGGCGGCCCAGTTCGGCGGCGATGAGCGGCGCGGCGGCGCCCACCAGTCCGCTGCCGGTCCAGAGCAACAAACCAAAGATCGACACGCCGAGCGACGAGGCGGCGAGCGCCGCATCGCCCAGCCGGGCAACGAAGATGACGTCGATCGCGTGGACGAGCATCTGAAGCAGGTTTGCGGCGGCAAGCGGCAGGGCGAGCGCCAGCGTCGCCCGGAATTCCTGGCGAAGACCCTGCGACGGTTCCGCGGTCAAAGGCGTGGCCTGCTGCAACATAGCCGGCCCGGATAGGCGCGGCGGTGCGGCGGTTCAATCACGGGTGGGGTTTGGCGGGATTTTCGGGGGCGGGGGTGGCAAAAAGGCAACAGCGGCAGGTGTAATCCTCCCTGTGGCGAAGCCATGGGGAGGGGGACCGCTCGCGAAGCGAGTGGTGGAGGGGCCGCGACGGCAGCGCCACAGCCCCTCCGTCAGCGCTTCGCGCTGCCACCTCCCCATGGCTTCGCCACAGGGAGGATTTAGTATTGCGTCACCCCCGCCACATCGCGACCATCTCGAACGCAAACGCCCCGAAGGTCAGCGTCAGCCCGACCACGAACAATCGATACGCATAGGCCAGATAGCGATACTTTCGCCGCGCGAGGACAATGCCGTTCTGATAGGTGTCGCGCAGCATCGTTTCATACAGGTCTTCTTCGGTGCGCAGCCGCGCCTTGACCGCATCGATGAACTCATCCTCCTCCATCTGGGCAAAGCGGCCGAAGAACAGGATGTTGCTGTGATCGTTGCCGTCCTTGTAGACGATCGGCGGCGCCTTGCCGACGCGCGGCAGCACTGCGGATACGGCGAGCAGCGCCGACAGGAAGGAAAAGGTCGCGAGGATCGTCAGCGGCATTGCCAGCGCCCCCGCCCCGGCGCGCGCCTGCCCCACCGCAAGCGTGAACACGACAAAGGTCGCGCCCATCAGGATCGACGCTTTCTGGTCGGCCATCTGCGACAGCTGCATCGTCAGCTGCTGGTTGGTGCGGACCAGATGCACCGCGTTCGGCGGAAACGAAACCGCGGGCGGCGTCGGTGGTGTCGATGCGTTTTCGCTGTCCATGGTGTTTCTCCCCTGTCAGCGACCCGTCACAGCGATGCCATGAAGTGCCGCCAGCGGCAAGATGCTGCCCTGTTCCCGCCGCATTCGCTTGCCAATCGGACACGAGCGCGGCATTCCCGCGCGCAACATTATATCTTTACGGGACGCACCACATGAGCACCGCCCTCACCGACCAGATTTACGGCCTGATCGCCCCCTTCAATAAAAAGGGGGTCGCGCTGACCGATGCGACGACCTTTGCCGGCGACCTTGAATGGGACAGCCTGACGGTGATGGATTTTGTCGCCGAGGTCGAGGACACGTTCGACATCATCATCAGCATGAACATGCAGGCTGAGATTGAGACCGTGGGCCAATTGGTGGCGGCGGTTGAAAAGCTGCAAGGATAAACCCGATGCCGTTCGCATCGAGCGAAGTCGAGATGCCCCTCGACCTTGCGCCATGCCGACGGGTGTCTCGACTTCGCTCGACACGAACGGGCCAAGGATATTGATATGACCGACCTTTTTTCGAAATTCGATCCGCTGATCCAGCAGCGCGAAACTCTGCTCGCGACCGGCGTTACCGACCCCTATAATCTGGTGATGGAAAAGGTGATCTCGCCGACCGTCGCGATCTGCAACGGGCGCGAGACGATCCTGCTCGGCACCTATAATTATATGGGCATGACATTCGACGAAGATGTCATCGCCGCAGGCAAGGACGCGCTCGACAAATTCGGCAGCGGCACGACCGGCAGCCGCGTCCTCAACGGCACCTATCAAGGCCACAAGGCGTGCGAAGAGGCGCTGAAGGAATTCTACGCCATGGATCATGCCATGGTGTTTTCAACGGGGTATCAGGCGAACCTCGGCATCATCAGCACAATCGCGGGCAAAGGCGATTATGTCATCCTCGACATCGACAGCCATGCGTCGATCTATGATGGCTGCGCGATGGGCAACGCCGAAATCGTCGCCTTCCGCCACAACGACGTGGAGGCGCTGGAAAAACGGCTGAAACGCCTGCCCCCCGAAGCGGGCAAGCTCGTCGTGCTCGAGGGCGTCTATTCGATGCTCGGCGACGTCGCGCCGCTGAAGGAAATGATCCGCGTTTCCAAGGAAAATGGCGCGATGATACTGGTCGACGAAGCCCATTCGATGGGCTTTATCGGCGAGAATGGCCGCGGCGTTGCCGAGGCGCAGGGGGTGATCGACGACGTCGATTTCATCATCGGCACCTTCAGCAAGAGCGTCGGCACGGTCGGCGGTTTCTGTGTGTCGAACCATCCGAAATTTGAGATCCTGCGGCTGGTGTGCCGCCCCTATGTTTTCACCGCGTCGCTGCCGCCGAGCGTTGTGGCGACCGCGGCGACGAGCATCCGCAAGCTGATGCACGGGTCGAACAAGCGCGCCCACCTTTGGGAAAATTCAAAGGTTCTGCACAAGGGGCTGCGCGATCTGGGATTCCAGCTCGGCACCGACGAAGCGCAATCGGCGATTATTGCGGTCATCATGCCCGACCTGGAGAAGGGCGCGATGATGTGGGAGGCACTGCTTGAGGAAGGGCTGTACGTCAATCTGGCGCGCCCGCCTGCAACCCCTGCGGGCATGACGCTGCTGCGCTGTTCGCTGTGCGCCGAACATAGCAGCGAGCAAGTCGGCGAAATCCTTGGCCGTTTCGAGCGCGCGGGCAAGCGCATCGGCATTATCGGCTGAATCGACCCAATCCGCCGACCAGCGGATTCCTTTTTGCGCCGAACCGAAGCGGCGCGGATTTCGGCGCTTTGCGGTAGGGCGCATGTCCGGTAAGACAGGCGCGTGTTCGAGCGGGATGGCGATACCGAAACCGAGACGCGGCGAGAGCGGCTACGCTTCTGGCTGACGATCGGCATGGCGACGATGCTGATCGGCATCGTCGGGGCGCTGGTCCTGCTGCTCGCGCGCGCCAGCGACAATTATGACCAGTCGCTGGGCTGGCAGACGCAGAGCCTGGAAGTCATCTCGCAGACCCGCTCGCTTGACGCATCGCTCGCGCGCGCCGAGGCTGCGCTCGGGCGGTTCGCCGTAGGGCTGCAAAAGGAAGACGGTCGCGTTTACGAACAGCAATGGGGGCTGGCGCGGCAATATCTGACGCGGCTCGACCGCAGCGTGCGCGATAATGCCGCCCAGTCGAAGCTGGTCGATGACCTGACGGCCGAGATGGACAGCCGCGGGCGGCAACTGGGTGACGCGGCGCTCAGCGCCAATTACAACCAGACGATCGCGGCCATCTCCAAATATCATGCGGCGGGACACGATGCCGGGCTCAGCCGCATCGACAAGCTGCTCAACCAGATCATTGCCAATGAGCGCGCGCTGCTGCGTGAACGCAACCGCGTCGCCGCCGCCGATCGCGCCAGCCTGAAACAAGCGATATTGTTGTTTGCGTTGCTCGGCGCCGCGATCGCGGCGGTCGCGATCGGCACGACTTTCTCGTTCGTTCGCGCCGAAGCCGAACGCCGCGTCGCACGGCGCGAGCAAGTGGCCGAGAGCGAGCGCGCGATGCAGCTGGAGGAAGCGGTCGAGGCGCGCACCGCCGAACTGGAACAGGCCAATATCGCGCTGCGTAGCGAGATGACCGAGCGCGCCGCAGCCGAAGCGCAGCTGCGTCAGGCGCAAAAGATGGAAGCGGTCGGCCAGCTGACCGGCGGCATCGCGCATGATTTCAACAATATGCTGGCGGTTGTTGTCGGCGGGCTTGAACTGGCGCAGCGCTGGCTGCCGGGTGAGCCCGAAAAGGCCGAACGCCACCTTGCCAACGCGCTCGACGGCGCCAATCGCGCCGCCGACCTGACGCGGCGGCTGCTGACCTTTGCCCGTTCCGAACCCGCGCGCCCCGAAATGACCGATATCGACGCGTGTATCGCGGGCTTCGCCGAGCTGATCGCGCGGACGATCGGCGACCGCATCGCGCTGACGCTCGATCTCCAGGCCAATAATCTGGCTTGCTGGCTCGACCGGCAGCAGTTCGAAAACGCGCTGCTCAACCTTGCGGTCAATGCGCGCGACGCGATGGACGGCCATGGCGCGCTCACCATCCGGACCCTTGACGACGGCGACGGCAAGGCGCTGGCGGTGCAGGTGATCGACACCGGATGCGGCATGTCACCCGAGGTTCTGGAACGCGTGTTCGACCCTTTTTACACCACCAAACCCGCGGGACAGGGAACGGGGCTTGGCATGAGCCAGGTCTTTGCCTTTTGCCGCCAGTCGGGGGGCGAGGTGCAGATTTCCTCGACCGAAGGCGAAGGGACGAGCGTCGCGATGCTGTTGCCGGTGGCGAAAGCGCAGGCGGACCAGGCGTCCGAACCCGTGGCCGGACCCGCCGACGGCGTCACATCCCCGGCCGAAGCCCTGCGCATTTTGGTGGTCGAAGACGACGAACGTGTGCTGACCGCAACCGTCGATGCGGTCAGTGAACTGGGCCACAGCGTCGTCGCCTGCGCCAATCCGCGGGAGGCCGAGGCGCTGGTCGAGGGTGGGATGGCCGATGGCCAGGGCGGTTTCGACCTGATCCTGTCCGACGTGTTGATGCCCGACCTGACCGGCCCCGAAATGGTCGCGCAGCTCAAGCAGCGCTGGCCCGATCTTTCGGTGCTGTTCGTGACCGGCTATGCGGGCGATGCCAGCGAAGTCGCCAGTTTCGGCGACCATGACGTGCTGCGCAAACCCTTTACCCTCACCGCGCTCGATCAGGCGATCCGGCGGTGCGGCGATGCGCGAGCGGGCGAAGGACAACGGCTGGCGGGTTAGGTGCGGGCAGCGTCGAGCGTGGACCCGGCGTCATTCCCCAACCCCGTTCGTGCTGAGCTTGTCGAAGCACCGTTCTTTTTCGCGACGTCGCCAAGAGAGAACGACCCTTCGACAGGCTCAGGGCGAACGGTTCACTTAATCGGCCATCTGCCCCAAAGGCTCCCCTTTCTGGGGCAAATCTCAAGGACAACTATCGGATCGCGCCGCTTTTCATCAGGCGCGGCACCAACGTCAGCGCGGCGACCAGGGGCCAGCGGCGCTGCCACGGTTTGATCTCGATCTTGGTCCCGGCATGGCGATTGATCTTCCACGCCAGATAATCGATTCCGCCCGCATAGGTCAGGCTGGCCTTGGCGAGCCGCGCGATGCTGAGCGCCTTGCCGCGGCGGCGCAGCTGGCCCCAGCGGCGGCGGGCGGTGTCGGGATGCATCGCATTTGGCACTTCGCCATCGGGGCCGACGCCGCGGCGTGCGGCGATTTCGGCCAACGTCGCCAACGCAAACCGCTCGTAACGGTCGAGGTCGGCATCGACGATCGATACCGACCGTCCCGTCCGTTCGGCGCGCAGCTCGGCCTGATAGGTGTGGTTGAAACCCGCGCGCCAGATATCGACCGGCGCGGCCGCGACGTCGGGCGCCATCGTCGGGATCGTCAAGGAAAACAGCGTCACCGGCGCCTCCGCGACGGCCGCAAAAACCCGATCCGCCGCGACATGATCGACCGCCCAGACCAGG
Organism: Sphingopyxis sp.; assembly: GCF_035998965.1. GTDB lineage: Bacteria > Pseudomonadota > Alphaproteobacteria > Sphingomonadales > Sphingomonadaceae > Sphingopyxis. The sequence continues at coordinate 11,876 of NZ_DASYHE010000043.1, read as the reverse complement.
CGGCTCGGCTGCGCGAAACGCGCCCACACCGACACATTCGATGCCTCGCCGCTGTTGAGGTGAGCAAAGTCCTTTTCGCTGAGCACCGCATATTTGGCGATCAGCCCGCCATGCTGAAAGGGAAAGACATTGGGCGGGATCAGCCGGTTCGCGGCCGCCAGCCAGCGTTTGGGATAGGCGTCGCTATAGTCGGACACGATCAGATAGAAATCGAGCATCAGCCCGTCGAGTTCGCTCATCCGCAGGCAGCTGCCGTAAAACAGCACGGCGCGGGCGCTGCCCGGATATTCGGCGGCGATCGCCTGCGCCATGGCGGTAACGCGCGGATCGACCGGGGTCGACAGTTCGGCGCGGACCAGATCGATCAGGCTGGACATGCGCGAGCGTTCAGGCGGCGAGGCGCAGGAACGGAACCGGCTGCGTCGAGGTCAGGATGATTGGCATGCCATTCTTCGCCTGGAAGATTTCGCCATCGAGGATGACGTTCGACCGCTCGCCCTCGATACGGATTTCGTCGCCCTGCTGAAAATGCACGCCGTTGAGCTGATTCTGCCCCAGCGTTCCGCGCCAGGTCGCGCCGAGCATCCGGAACAGCGCGCCAAAGCCGCGGTCGACCGCAAGCAATTTCATCTGGCCGCTCTGCCCCGCGGCATCGTTGGTGCGAATGCTGAGCAGCAGTTTTTCGAGCGTGGTGACGATCAGGAGCGAAAATTTGCCCTTGAACTCGCCCTGACGGATCAGCGACACCGTCATCGCCTCAGGCTTGGGCGGCAGGCGCCCGCCGCCGAGGCCAAAGAGCAGAGCCGACAGGCCAAGGATCGCCGCGAGGAAATGCGAAATCCCGTTCGGCAGGCCGAGCGGATAAATGCGGTTGCGGCAATAGAGCATGACATCGGCGAGATAGGCGCCGCCGAGGAACATGCCGAGCACCGGGCGCGCTTCGCCGCCGCTGTCGAGCGAGATCAGCTGACGCTGGATCACATGATCGTCGAGCCGGCCCGATTCGACCAGCTCGATCACCCGCTGCAACGCCTTGATCGGGTCGCCCGCGGCGCCCAGGTCGAGCGCGATCAAATTGGTCTTGCCGTTCGGCAGCACCGCGACCGGCGGCGGCGAACCGCCGAAATGCCCGCCCGAATACAGCTCGGTCAGCGCGGCCTGTACCGTGCCGTCACCGCCGTTGATGACGACGACGCGCGGGGAGACCATAGCAATGGTGCGGATCGCCTCGCCGATCTGGTCGACGTCCTCGACCTCGTAATGAAAAATATCGGGGTGCGCTGCGCAATACTCGCGAACCCGCGGCAACAGGGCACGGTTGCCGGTCGAACGCGGATTGGAAAGAAGCGCGACGCTGGCCATGGAATCCCTATTCTACCGGGTCGAACGACAGGCCGTTGACGTAGTTCAGCACGATCGGCACGCGCTTGGTGGCGCCGCCGACGGCAAAGCTGACCGTCGCCAATTTGGGCTTCCGCTTGAAGATGAAATCGCTGACCTTCATGTCGGGATTGCCCGACAGACCCGCGCCGTCGCTGCGATCCGACTTGCCATTGCCGTTCATGTCATGGCGCACAGAAACGACATAGCTGCCCGGCTGCTTGACCGGCACGCAGACCGACATCGTTCCGGCGCGCGAGACCGGCACGTCGACGCGTTCGATCCATTTGCGCTTTTCCAGATAATTGCTGTTCGCGCTGTAAATCTGGACCCGCACCGTGCCGGTGCGCGCCTTGAACCCGCGCACGTCAACCTGCACCGCGGTGGCGTTGCTGTTGCACAGTGCCGCCGCCGGACCCAATGCCGCACCCTGCGCCGCCACGGGCGCAATCAGCGCTCCGGCAGCGCCAGCGGCAAGCAGGCCGGCGAGAAAAATTTTCGACATGACCTCAATACCTCCAGAGGTTATAGCCACGCCAGCAAACGCAAAAGCACATGCCGACACGGGTTCCTGTCGCCCTTGATCGGCATATCGGAACCATTTGCGGCCAAATCATGGTGATGGGGCGACGAAAGATTGAATAAGCTGCCTGCCATCGACCGCTACATCGCGCGTCTCATCTTCTTTCCCATGGTCGGTACGCTCGTGCTGTCGGCGATGCTGCTGGTGCTGGAAAAAATGCTGCGCCTGTTCGACTTCGTCGCCACCGAGGGCGGGCCGGTCAGCGTCGTGTGGCGGATGCTGGCGAACCTGATCCCCGAATATCTTTCGCTGGGCATCCCGATCGGGCTGATGCTGGGAATACTGCTGGCTTTTCGGAAGCTGGCGACGACTAGCGAGCTCGATGTGCTGAAGGGCGTCGGGATGAGCTTTGGGCGACTGATGCGCATCCCCTTTGCTTTTGCGATAGCGCTGGCAGCGCTCAATCTGGCGATTGTTGGCTTTATCCAGCCGGTTGCGCGCTATGCCTATGAAGGTTTGCAATTCGAGCTGCGCTCGGGGGCGCTGGGGGCGTCGATCAAGGTCGGCGAGTTCACCAAGCTGGGCGACCGGATGACGCTGCGGATTGAGGAAAGCTATGACGACGGCAAGTCGCTGCGCGGCATTTTCGTGCGCGGCGACAATAATGACGGGCAGCGCGTGTCGGCGACCGCGGCGCGCGGCCAGTTCCTCGCCACCGACGATCCCAACACGATCATCCTGCGCCTGTCGCAGGGGGTGTTGATACACGAATCGCCGAAATTTTCGGTGCCGCGCGTGCTGACCTTCGACAATCATGACCTGCCGATCCCGCTGCCCAAGATCGAGGCGTTCCGCCTGCGCGGCGGCGCCGACCGTGAAATGACGATCCCTGAACTGTTCGTGGCGGGCAAGGATCAGAGCCAGTCCGAACAGACGCGGCTCGAATCGCGCGCCAATTTCCATTTCCGGATCGTCGAAGTGCTGTCGATGTTCCTGATCCCGCTGATCGCGATCGCGCTGGCGATCCCGCCCAAACGGTCGACCTCGTCGCTCGGCGTCTTCCTGTCGATCGTGCTGCTGGTGACCCAGCACAAGATCAACCAATATGCCGAGGATATGGGCGCGCGCGGGGTGATCGATCCGGTGATCGCGCTATGGGTGCCGTTCCTGCTGTTCGCGGCGCTGGCGGTCTGGATGTATTATGTCGTCGCGCATGTGCCGGGCGGCCAGCCGATCGGCGCGCTGGAGCGCGTTGCGGCCAAAGCGGCGCAAAAGATTCGCGGGTTGGCGACGCTGTTCCAACGCAAGCCGCGGGCGGTGGAGAGTTCAACCTAAAATGCACCAGCTCCACTTTTTCCCGTCGCGCACGATGGCGCTGTATGTCGGCCGCCTGTTCCTGGTGCGCTCCTTTTCGATCCTGTTCGCGCTGGTGCTGATCCTGCAAACGCTCGACCTGCTCGGCGAAAGCGGCAAGATCCTGGCGGTCGCGGGCAACAGCGATTCGGACGTCTGGCGCTATGTCGGGATGCGGCTGCCGCAGATTATCGAGACCTTCCTGCCCTTTTCGGTGCTGCTCGGCACGATATTGACGCTGATCACGCTGAACCAGAACAGCGAAGTCGTCGCAATGAAGGCGTCGGGCATGTCGGCGCATCAGGTGCTGGCGCCCTTGTTCCTCGCCGCGTTGCTCGTCGCCGGCATCAGCTTTGCTTTCAACGAACGCATCGTCACGCGGTCGACCGCCGCGCTCAGCGCCTGGCAAAAGGTCGAGTATAAACGCGTGCCGGCCGACAATGGGGTGCGCAGCAACATCTGGGTCCGCGACGGCGACGATCTGATCAACGCCGAGACGGTCGAGACCGGCGGGCCGTCGATCGTCCTGCGCGGCGTGACCATCTATGAACGCACCGGCGGGGTGCTGTCCTCAATGCTCAAGGCCGACAGCGCGCGGTCGGTCGCGGGGGGATGGGAAATGTCGGGCGCGACCCGCTTCCTGCGCCGTTCCGGCACGGTCGAGCCGCTCGGCACGATCATCGCCGCACCCAATGTGCGCCCCGACCAGTTTACGCTGGCGCAAGTCGATGGCGACGAATTGCCCTTCCTCCAGCTCCGCGCGGCGATCGCCGACCTGGAGGCTGCAGGGCGGCCGGTCAACGCGCTGAAAGGCGTGCTGTGGCACAAGATTTCGGGGCCGCTGTCGGCGATATTGATGCCGCTGCTTGGCGCGGTCGCGGCGTTCGGCCTCGCGCGGTCGGGCAAGCTGTTCATCCGTGCGATCTTCGGCATGGCGCTGGGTTTCGCCTATTTCGTCGCCGACAATTTCGCGCTCGCGATGGGCGATCTGGGCGCCTACTCGCCGTTTCTGGCGGCGTGGGGGCCGTTCATATTGTTTGCACTGATTGGTGAGATGATTTTGATTCGGACCGAGGAATAGGGTGAAAAGCCATCGGCTGCAGATATGATCGAATTCACCTCCAGCCCAACGCTGTGGGCGGCGATCGTCGCTTTGGCGATCTTGGCGATGACCTATGCTCGAAATCGGTCGGGAGATGCTCGACCTGAATATACTGCCGCCACCAAGCGCCAGAAAGTTATCTGTCTGCTTTTCCTCGCCTCGCTGCTGGGGACGGCGGTCATATACTATGCCGGCTTCGAGCTATTTGGCGGTTACGAACAACAAGCGTTCAAAATTGCTCAAGCCGCAATGATACTTTACGCCCTTCTGATAATATCCAGATTGCAGCGCGTGTAGGGGAACGAACGGGCACCAATCGCTGTTACGCTCCAACGCCACCCCGCGCCGAACCCGCCACCAGATTCGCGACCAGCTTCGGCAAGCTGTCGTAATTCGCGCCATGATATTGCGAATCCATAGGCAGCACGTCCTTCAACCGGCGATGCGCCTCGGCAAGCGCGTGGTAGGGCACGCCCGGCAGCAGATGGTGCAGTGCATGATAGCGCAGGCCCACCGGCGCCCACAGCTCGGGCAGCAAGCCCGGCGGCGGGACGTTGACGCTGTCGAGGAACTGACCGGTCACGGTCAGCACTTCGCCGTCATTCTCCCACAAATGCGCCACCAAGGTGCGGATCTGGTTGAGCACCAAGGTCGCCGCGGCAATCGCGCCAAAGATCAGCAACGCGCGCAGCGGCACCCAGCCGAAGACGCCCGCGGCGATCAGCAGGCTCGACCACGCCCACGCGCCGCCCTCCTGCCACGCCCACATGCGGCGAAAATCGCCGTCGGGTGCCTTGCGACGGAACAGCGGGTTGATGATCATCCCCGAATAGCGCTCGACAACTATCCGGCGCAGCGGCGGGATCAGAAACGACAGCGGGGTCAGCACCGCGTAACGGAACAGCAGCGCGAGCGGCGCAAAGGCGGCAGCGACCACGAACAGCGGCACCGTCCACGGCTTCATCAGCGCGAGCGGCAGATATTCGGGATCGTCGACCGTGCCATATTTGGTGCGATTGTGGTGCAGGCTGTGAATGCCCTCATACATATAGGACGGGATCAGCAACGGCACGCCGACGAGCAAATTCCAGCCAAAGCGAAAGCCCGGCAGCGCGTTTTTGCGGATGTGGGTGAGCTCGTGGATGAAGCTGCCGGCGCGATAGAGCGCGAGGATGGCGATCAGCGCGGCGGCCAGCGCCCATCCGGTCGTCGGCGCCAAAATCGCGCCCGCGACGCCCGCATAGCCGATGAACGTCGACGCCAGAAAGTCTGTCCAATAGATGCGTGGGCTGGGCGTGACGAGGTCGCGCGTCAGCTCCGACGCGGCGCGGATCATCGCCATATCATCGGCGATCGCCGACTTGGGCGTTTTTACCGCGGCAGGCGCGAAAGGCGTCGCGACCCGATCGGCGGGGGGATTGATCGTCGTCATAACCTGCACTCTTCATCATGATTTCGTGGCAGCAAGATGGCCAAATGCGGGTCGCCAGCAGCTTGGCGATGCCCTAATGCGTCGCCAGACATATAAGGTTGGCATTTCAGGAAACCAGTATGAGCGGACATTCGGACGGCCCGATCACCATCCACCCGGTCAAGGACAAGAACGACAAACGTGAGTTTGTCGAGCTCGCCTTTCGCCTCAATCGCGGCGATCCGGCGTGGGTGCCGCCGCTGAAGGGCGAGGTTTACAGCCTGCTCACCCCGGGCAAAAATCCGTGGTTCGAACATGGCAAGGCGCAGCTGTTTCTGGCGCGGCGCAAGGGGCGTACCGTCGGCCGCATCTCGGCGCATATCGACGAACTCGCGCTCACCCAGCCCGCCGAACAGGGGATGGGGCCGGGTACCGGCAACTGGGGTCTGCTCGAAGCCGAGGATGAGGAAGCGACCCGCGCGCTGCTCGTCGCTGCCGAGGACTGGCTGCGGACGCAGGGCATGCACCGGTCGCTCGGCCCGCTGTCGATTTCGGTGTGGGACGAACCCGGACTGCTGATCGAAGGGTTCGACAACCGCCCGACGGTGATGATGGGGCACAACAGCCCGCTCTATCGCGGCTGGATCGAAGGCACCGGCTATCGCCCGATCAAGCAGCTGATCAACTATGACGTCTATGTCAAAGAAGGCTTTTCGCCGCTGGTGAACCGCATCGTCGCGGCTGGCGAAAAGAACGCGCGCATCCGGGTACGCAAGGTCGACAAAAAGAATTTCGACGCCGAAGCGGCGCTGATCATGGGGCTGCTCAACGACGCCTGGTCGGACAATTGGGGCTTCGTGCCGCTGACCGACAGCGAGATCGCCTTTGTCGGCAAGAAGCTGAAGACCATCGTGTTCGAAGACCTGGTCCGCGTCGCCGAACTCGATGGCGAGGCAGTCGCGTTCATCATCGTGCTGCCCAATATCAACGAGTTGCTGATCGACATGGACGGCTCGCTGCTCCCCTTCAACTGGGCGCGGCTTTTGTGGTGGCTGCGCAAGCCAAAGAGTCGCACCCTGCGCGTGCCGCTGATGGGCGTGGCCAAGAAATTACAGAACAGCCGCATGGCGAGCACGCTTGCCTTCATGATGATCGAGCTGATCCGCCGCGACGCGGTGCGCGATTATGCGACCGAGCGCGGCGACATTGGCTGGGTGCTCGACGACAATCAGGGGATGAAGGCAGTCGCCGAGGCGATCGATGCCAAGGTCAACCGGGTGTATCAGATTTACGACAAAATGCTCTGATTGCTGGGACAGCTTTGCGACAAACGCGGGCCATCGTGCGTTTGGGGCACGAAAGGCTTTGTCATGGCAGTCCAATATCTTGCCGCAAACCGCTTTGGCCTCGGTCGCCGCTTTGACGATCCGGCGATCGGCGATCCCAAAGCGTGGCTGAACCGCCAGCTTGGCGATTATGATCCCGCCCCCGCCGCATTGGCGGGGCTTGCCGGGCGCGCGGCGATCGCCACCGCCTATGTCGAATATCGCGAGGATCGCCAGGCAATGCGCCGCGCGGCGGCCGCCGAAACGCCGATGAGCGAGGAAGAAAAGGGCATGGATCCCGAATTGCGGCGGCTGTCGCGCTCGGCGATCCGGCGCCATTATGTTGAGGCGAGCGCGGCGCGGCTGGCGGCGGCGGTGGCGACGCCGACCCCCTTTTCTGAACGGCTGGTCCATTTTTGGGCCAATCATTTCGCGGTGTCGGCCGACAAGCAGACGGTGATCGGCTTTGTCGGCAATTATGAGAATGAGGCGATCCGCCCGCACATCATGGGCAAATTCGCTGACCTGCTGATCGCGGCGGTGAAACATCCCGCGATGTTGCTGTATCTCGATCAGGCGCAGAGTTTCGGTCCCGACAGCCCGTTCGCGACCCGCGTCCGCAATCGCGGCAACCGCCAAGCCCCGGGGCTGAATGAAAATCTGGCGCGCGAGATATTGGAGCTGCATACGCTGGGGGTGCGGACGGGCTATACGCAGGCCGATGTGACCGCCTTTGCCAAGGCGCTCACCGGGCTGACCGTCGCCGGACTCGGTCGCGGCGCGGGGCAGCGGTTGATGCCCGCCGATGCCGAACCGGGCGCCACGGTGTTTATCGCACCGCTGCACGAACCCGGCGCGCAAACCGTGCTGGGCCGGCGTTATGATGCCGCCGGGGCGGCGCAGGCCGAGGCGATTCTGCGCGACCTGGCCGTCCATCCCGCCACTGCGCGTCATATCGCGACCAAGCTGGCGCGCCATTTCACCGCCGATGATCCGCCCGCGGCGCTGGTCGATCGGCTTGCCGCCGATTTCCTCAAGAGCGGCGGCGATCTGACGTCGCTGTATCGCACCGTTGTGGCTTCGCCCGAACCCTGGGACGCGGCGCCGACGCTGTTCAAATCGCCATGGGATTGGACGGTGTCGATGCTGCGCGCGCTGAAAGTCCCCGCGTTCGGACCTAAACAGAATGTCGTGGCGCTGTTCACCCAGCTGGGCCAGCCGGTCTGGCGCCCCGGATCGCCCGCGGGTTATGACGACAAGGTCGCGACCTGGGCCGGATCGGCGGGATTGATGCAGCGCGTCGAACTCGCCAGCCGGATCGCGGGACGGATCGGCGACCGCGTCGACGCGCGCCAGCTGGCGCCGCTCGTCCTTGCCGACGCCCTGACGCCCCAGACCGCGGAGGCCATCGCGCGTGCCGACAGTCCGGGCCAGGGCATCGCGATGCTGTTCGCCAGCCCAAGCTTTTTGCGGAGATAGACAATGATCCTGTCGCGCCGTTCGATCATCCTGTCGGGCATCACCGTCGCCGCGGCGGGCGCCCTGCCCGGCTTTGCCTATGCTGCCGCGGCGACGCCCAAACGGCTGGTGTTCATCATCCAGCGCGGCGCCGCCGATGGGCTGGCGACCGTGGCGCCAACCGGTGACCCGGCTTTCGGCGCCGCCCGCCGCGCGATGGCCGACGAAACTTCGGGCGGCGCCAAACTCGATGCGATGTTCACGCTGCACCCGGCGCTCGCCGCTACGGCCGGGCTTTACAGCGGCAAGCAGGCGCATTTCGCCCACGCCGTCGCCACCGCCTATCGCGACCGGTCGCATTTCGACGGGCAGAATATGCTCGAGGGTGGCGGATCGCGGCCTTATGGGCGCGGCGACGGCTGGGTCGGGCGGCTGCTGACGCTGCTGCCGGCCGCCGAGCGCGACGCGATTGCCATCGCCCCCGCGGTGCCGCTGGCGCTGCGCGGAACGGTCCAGGTCGGCACCTATGCACCGAGCCGCCTGCCGCAGGCCGATGGCGACCTGATCGCGCGGCTGTCGGCGCTCTATGCCGATGACCCGCTGCTGCACCCGCTGTGGGACAGCGCGGTCAAGACGCAGGAACTGGCGGGCGACATTGGCGGCAACAATGGCCGCAACGGCGCCGATCTGGGCAAGCTGGCGGCATCGCTGATGCTGCCCGCCGACGGCGCAAGGGTGATGATGGTCGAAACCGGCGGCTGGGATACGCACAGCGGCCAGCGCGGACGGCTGAACGCGCAGCTGCGCGGGCTGGATCAGCTGGTTGGGGCGCTCCAGACGGGGCTCGGCCCGGCGTGGAGCGACACGCTGGTGATTGTCGCGACCGAATTCGGCCGCACCGTCGAGGTCAACGGCACCGGCGGCACCGACCATGGCACCGCATCGACGGCGATGCTGCTGGGCGGCGGGTTGGCCGAAGGTGGCAAGGTGTCGGCCGACTGGCCGGTACTGGCGCCCGCAGCGCGGCTCGATGGCCGCGACCTCAAGCCGACACGGTCGCTGGAAAGCGTGATCGCGGCGGCGGTCGCGCATCATTATGCACTCGACCCGAAGCGGGTGATGACGACGCTTTATCCCGACGCCTGATTCCACGGTCCAGCGTCATTGCGAGCGCAGCGAAGCAATCCAGAGTGGCGTAAACCGCTCTGGATTGCTTCGCTGCGCTCGCAATGACGAATCGATGAATGCGGTGCGCTTTACGCCAACACCGCCCAGGTCGGGGCATGATCGCTGGCCTTCTCCCGCCCCCGGTGATCCTTGTCGACCCCGGCATCGACCAAGCGGTCGGCGAGCGCCGGGCTGAGCAGCAGGTGGTCGATGCGAAAGCCATGGTCGCGTTGCCAGCCGCCCGCCTGATAATCCCAAAAGGTCCAGACATGGCCGCCGGGATGGCGGCTGCGCAGTGCGTCGGTCCACCCGTCGCCGAGCAGGCGGAACCACGCGTCGCGCGATTCGGGCTGCATCAACGCGTCGGTCGCCATGACGCGCGGATCCCAGACATCATCGTCGTGCGGGATGACATTGTAATCGCCGGTCAGGATCGTCGGAATTTCCGAGGCAAGGAGCACCTTGGCACGCTCGCGCAGCCGCGCCATCCAGCGCAGCTTGTAATCGAATTTCGGCCCCGGCTGCGGGTTGCCGTTGGGCAGGTAGATCGACGCGACGCGCAGGCCGTGGACGTCGGCCTCGAGGTAGCGCGATTGCTCGTCCTCATCTTCGCCCGCGAGCCCGCGTTGCGTCTCGACCGGCTGGGTGCCTTTGGCGAGGATCGCGACGCCGTTGAAACCCTTTTGGCCATGATAGAGGAAGCCGTAACCCGCCGCCTCGATCTCCTTGGTCGGCATGGTTTCATCGCTCGATTTCAGTTCCTGCAAGCAGGCGACGTCGGGCTGGGTTTCATCGAGCCATTCAATCAGGCGCGGCAGGCGGGCCTTGATCCCGTTGATATTGAAGGTCGCGATTTTCAGGGTCACAGGCGGACTTCTCTTTCCGTTCGCCCTGAGCTTGTCGAAGGGCTGTTCTTTCCTTCTGCGTAAAAGAAGGACGGTGCTTCGACAAGCTCAGCACAAACGGAAATCGGTGCCGGTCCTAAATCGAGAAGCTGGACCCGCAGCCGCAGCCCGAGGCTGCGTTCGGATTTTCGACCTTGAACGACGATCCGCCGAGCGAATCGACAAAATCGACGACGCAACCGCGGACCAGGTCGATACTCACCGGATCGACAACCAGCTTTACCCCGTCGGTTTCGGTGACGATGTCATCGGCGTCGATGCCCTCGGCCAAACCGAAGCGATAGGTGAAGCCCGAACAGCCGCCGCCATCGACCGCGAGGCGCAGCGCCGCTTCAGCCTCGCCCTTGCGGTCGGCGATCCAGCGGACGCGCGCCGCGGCGGCGGGCGACAGGGTGATATCGGAAAGCTGCGTGGCCATGACTGCTAGATAGGCGCTTTACACCAAATGAAAAGGGCGCCGCGACGGTTATCCCGCCTGGCGCCCCTCCTCTCCGACCCAGGAAAGCTCGTCATTATCTCTTATTCGGGACCGCCCATCGCGACATTCTTGCCGGTGATGGCAGCGATTGCCATTTGATCCGAGCGCACGAACGGCATCGGATTGACCGGCGCGCCTTCGATGCGGACTTCATAATGCAGGTGGTTGCCGGTCGAACGACCGGTCGAACCGACGTAGCCCAGAATATCGCCTTTTTTGACCTGTTGGCCGGGGCGCACGATGTAGGACGACATATGGCCGTAGCGGGTCTGGATCGCGTTGCCATGTTCGACTTCCACATAATTGCCATAGCCGCCGAGGCGCTGGGCGCGGCCGACGATGCCGTCGGCAGTCGCGTAAATCGGGGTGCCGTGCGGCGCCGGGATGTCGATGCCGTTGTGGCGCGCGACCTTGCCGGTGACGGGGTGGACGCGCATGCCATAGGACGACGACAGCGACATCTGGTCGATCGGGCGGCGCGACGGCACTGCAACCCCGATCGAGGCCGTCAGGCCGGTGTCGAGACGCTTCCACGCCTGAAAAATTGCGCGGGCTTCGCTGTCTTCGCCGACCGAGGGAACGCCAGCGGTGAAGCTGTCGTCATCGGGCTCGTCGGGAGCGATAATGCCAGCATCGGCGCTGGTTTCAGCGGCGTGGACGGCCGGAGTGGCCAGAGCGAAACATGCTGCGGCGCAGATTGCGACTTGATGCAACTTCTGCGTCAGAAGAGTGTTTATCAAAATACGACCCCGCGTGTGCCATGTCGCCAAAGTC
>NZ_DASYHE010000036.1:0-1624 GCF_035998965.1 Sphingopyxis sp. | reverse complement strand
GCTCAACGAGTTGGCCGACGGTCGCGCCGAGCTTCTCGAGCTACTGTTTCCCGCCGTGCCAATCACGCGTCATGATGGCGCGTCGATCGACGACCGCCTCGACGCTTCTTTCGTCCCCGACGTCGTCCTCATGAACCCGCCCTTCTCCGCCACGGCGCACGTCGACCGCCCGATGCGAGGCACTGCACTTCGCCATATCGCCTCCGCGCTCGCGCGGCTCCGCGACGGCGGTCGGCTGGTCGCGATCATGGGGGCGAATTGCGCACCCGATGCCGCGGCCTTCCGCGCGGGGTTCGTCGGGTTACAGGAGCGGGCGACGATCCTGTTCTCCGCCGCGATCGCTGGAAAAGTCTACGCCAAGCACGGCACCACGACCGCGACGCGACTGCTTGTTATCGACAAGGTACCCGTGGCCGATCCATCGATGCTGCCGGCGAGCCATGGCGAAGCGCCCGACCTGGCGACGCTTCTTGCCTGGGTGACCAGCCATGTTCCGCCGCGGCCTGCCCCGCCGCCCCCTGCGCCAACAGCGGCAATGCCATTCATGCGCGACGCAGCGGCTTCTCGGGGGCCTCTTGCCAGGGGAGCCACGCGTCCGGAGAAGACCGCGCGCGTCGCTTCGGGCGAGCTTGTCTATGAGACGATCGAGTGGTCACCGCCCGTCGGACAACTTGGCGAGGCGATCTACGAGCCCTATGCGCTCCAGTCCTTGCGCATTGCGGGGGCGTCTCCCCATCCGACCGCGCTCGTCCAGTCGGCGGCGATGGCGTCGGTCGCGCCGCCGCGCCCTTCCTATCGGCCGCATCTTCCCGAAAATCTCGTTAGCGACGGCCTCCTGTCCGACGCGCAGCTGGAATCGGTCATCTACGCCGGCGAGGCCCATGCCGGTCATTTGTCGGGCGCCTGGACGGTCGACGAGACCGCGGATGTCGTGAGTGCGGCGAGCGACGATAATGAGGCAGCGGTCCAGTTCCGGCGCGGCTGGTTCCTTGGCGACGGCACCGGCGCCGGCAAGGGCCGACAGGTCGCGGGGATCATTCTCGACAACTGGTTGAAGGGCCGGCGCCGCGCGCTCTGGATCTCGAAGTCGGACAAGCTGCTCGAGGACGCGCAGCGCGACTGGTCGGCGCTCGGGCAGGAGCGCCTGCTCGTCACGTCGCTGTCGCGCTTCCGCCAGGGTACGCCGGTCCGGCTTGCCGAAGGCATCCTCTTCACCACCTATGCGACGCTTCGCTCGCAGGGCCGCGAGGGCAAGGCGAGCCGCATCGAGCAGATCGCCGAATGGCTCGGGCCTGACTTCGACGGCGCGATCATTTTCGATGAAGCCCATGCGATGGCCAATGCGGCGGGTGGAAAGGGCGAGCGCGGCGACCAGAAACCGTCGCAGCAGGGGCGAGCGGGATTGCGACTTCAGCACGCGCTTCCCGACGCGCGCATCGTCTATGTCTCCGCGACAGGGGCGACGACGGTGCAGAACCTCGCCTATGCGCAGCGGCTCGGCCTGTGGGGCGGGAACGACTTTCCGTTCGCTTCGCGCAGCGAGTTCGTCGCCGCGATCGAGCAGGGCGGCGTGGCGGCAATGGAGGTGCTCGCGCGCGACCTCAAGGCGCTCGGCCTCTACGCG
>NZ_DASYHE010000072.1:0-4049 GCF_035998965.1 Sphingopyxis sp. | reverse complement strand
ATGCGCTGTGAATATTGGCTCCGATGCTGCCGATCGGACGGTGACCCGGCGTCTCCATGCGACAGGCCGATGGCGGGAGAGACAGTATCGCGCCGCATGGTGGGCACCCGTCCCGCGTGGACGAAGCGGGACGGGTGCGGGTCTTATTTGCCCTTTGCCGCTACCGCGGCCTGGACTCGGGCCTCGACCTGTTCGGGGCTGGGTTGGACGAGCATCTCGCCATTGACGAAGAAGGTCGGGGTGCCCTTGACGCCGACCGCGCGCGCGTCGGCAATGTCCTGCTCCATCCACGCCATCGCATCGGCGGTTGGCATCGCGCGCGCCTTCGCGACATTGAGGCCGGCCTTCTCGGCCGCGGCCCAGGCGCCGTCCATCTTGCCGTCGTGCCAGTCGGGCTGCGCCTCAAGCAGCGCCGCCGTCACCGGCTCGAGCTTGCCCTGGACACGCGCGGCTTCGAGGATCACGATCGCCTCGGCCGAACCGGGGTGCAGCGGCAGGTAGCGCATCACGAGACGCACATCCTTGGGATATTTGGCGACGATACCCTTGACTGTCGGATAGAAGGCACGGCAGGCCTCGCACGACGGGTCGAAGAATTCGACGATCGTGACCGGGGCATTTTTCGGCCCAATGATCGGCGAGTGCGGGCGAATGAGGCTGTCGACGGGTCCCGCCACGACCTTCTTGGTGGGTTCGCCCTCGGCGCTCCCGCTGTAAAGCATCGCGCCACCGGTAAAGGCGAGCGCCGACAGGGCAAGCGTGGCCATCACTCCGATTCGACGGTTCATGATTTCAGTCTCCTTTGGAAGTTGAGCAAGAGGGTCAGGATGAGCGCGAAGGCGGCCAGCGACAGGAGGGGCAGCGGCACGCCTCCGACTGCCATGCTCTCTCCCGAGCATGACGGGCCGCCGGTGCAGGGGACGATCGGAGCCGGAATGACGCCGACATAGAGCAAGCTGTGATAGAATGCGACGAGAGCACCGCCGGCCGCCAGCGCCAGTCCATAAGGAACAACGGCGCGGTCCGACTTGAACGCTGCGATGCCGAGAATGATCGAGAGCGGGAACATGAAGGCGCGCTGGAACCAACAGAGATCACACGGCACTTGGCCCATGACCTCGCCGACGAAGAGGACGGCCAGGCTCGACAGGAAGGCAATTGCCCAAGCTACGCCGAGCGGACGCCATTTGTGCGGTGCCAGCAGCGGAAAGCTCGTCATCGCCGACCACCTTTGAACTTGGACTTGGGCCGTCGCGGCGGCGATTGCGGCTTGCTGTATTTGGACTTCAGGTAGCTGAGCAGGATGCCGTCGATCGAGGCGAGCATTCTTTGAAAGCTGGTGCGGAGGCCGGGAAGCGGGAGCCAGGCAAAAGGCCCGCGGCAGCGATAGCGGTGAACGAACTTCGTCCCGCTTGCCGTCGGCGTCAGGATATAGCTTTCCTCAAACTGGAGGATGAAGCTCGGCTTTACGTCGAGTATCAGCTCTTCCCCGGGGCGCGCGGAGAGCACCGCCGCGGAAACTTCAAGAAACTTGGGCTTTTGCGGATCCATGCGCATCGAATAGCGGATCGCGACCGGGTCCTCGGCAAGCCGCTCGATCCGGACATAAGGGTTCCAGATCCGGTGATTGTCGAAATCGCCGAGGACCGCCCATATTTGTTCCGCACTATAGGGGAGGTCATGCTCCCGCTCGAACTCCATCAGCTTCACTCCTCTATCGATCGGCCGCCGGGCTTTGCCCCGCGCCGATGTCGGTGACGCCCGCAGGCGATGGGTCGGCATGCGCGCCGCCCGTGGTGAACCAGCGGCGCAGGCGCGGTGCCATCCTGCGTTCGAAGCCCGCCGCAAGGCTGAAGGACGCCGGCACGATCAGCAGCGTCAGCATCGTCGAAAGGATAAGCCCGCCGATCACCGTGACCGCCATCGGCGCGCGCCATGCGCCGTCGCCGGTCAGTGATAGCGCGGTCGGGATCATGCCCGCGACCATCGCGACCGTGGTCATCAGGATCGGCTGCGCGCGCTTGTGTCCGGCGTCGACGATCGCCTCGTCGCGCGGCACCCCGGACGCCATTTCCTCGATCGCGAAATCGACCAGCAAGATGCTGTTCTTGCCGACGATACCGAGCAGCATCAGCACGCCGATGAACACGGGAAGCGAGAGCGGATAGCCCGTCAGCAGCAACGCGATCGCCCCGCCGAGGGGGGCGAGCAGAAGCGAGCCCATGTTGACGAAGGGTGGGATGATCTTGCGATAGAGCAGGATCAGGACCGCCAGCACGAGGAATATCCCCGAAACGACCGCGATCGCGAAGTTGCGCAGCATCTCGGCCTGCCATTTGGCACTCCCGAGCACCAGCCGGGCGACCCCGGCGGGTAACGTCTTCAGCGCCGGCAACGCCTCGACTTTCTCCATCGCCTGACCGGTCACGAGACCCGGAGCAAGGTCGGCCCCTATGGTGAGCTGGCGCACCTGGTTGGTCCGATTGATCTGGGTGGGGCCGGCGCCGAAGCCAATCTCTGCGACGACAGAAAGCGGCACCGTTCCCCCGTTCCGGGTCGGAACCGGCATGTTGCGCAGTGTATCGAGCCGCTCGCGCGCGGTTTCCGCTAGCGCGACGCGCACCGGTATCTGCCGGTCGGACAGCGAGAATTTGGCGCTGTTCTGGTCGATCTCGCCAAGCGTCGCGACGCGGATCGACTGGCTGAGCGCCTGGGTGGTGACGCCGAGCTGCGCCGCGAGCGCGAAGCGCGGGCGAATGACGATCTCGGGCCTTTGGAGATTGCCTTCGACACGCGGCGAGCGAATCTCCTTCACACGGGCCATTTCGGCAAGCAGCCGGTTGCCGATATCTTCGAGCTTCTTCGGGTCGTCGCTGCCTAGCGTGATCGAGATGTCACGGCTGCTCCCGCCGCCACCGCCATGCTGCGATTGGAAGTTGATGCGGGCATCGGGAACCTGCGCCAGCCGCGGCGCGCGGTCCTTTTCGAACTCGGTGGAGGTGAGCTCACGGTCCTTGCGCAGTTTCAGATAGACCGTCGCCGTGCCGACATCGATCCGCGACAAGGCGGATTCGACGAGCGGATCGCGCTTCATGAGATCGGTCACTTCGTCGGCCACCGCCTCGGTCTGTTCGAGCGTCGCACCCGGTGCGAGCTGGATGGCGACGCGGCTCGTATCGGAATCGATCGACGGCTGGAAGGTCATGGGAAGCAGCGAGAAGCTGAAGATGGTCGCGAACAGCGCCAGCACGCCGATGCCGACCACCCAGATGCGATGGTCCTTTAAATAGCCGAGCCATTTCCAGCGCCCGCCGCGCGCACGCGCGGCAGCGGCCCCGCTGGTATCGAGGCTCCAGCGCAAGATGCGCATATAGGTGTCGATCAGCGGGCCCTCGCCATGCTTTTGCGGGCCCTGCGCAGAGAGAAAATAGGCAGCGAGCATGGGCGTGATCATGCGCGCGACCGCGAGGCTCATCAGCACCGCGGCCACGACCGTCAGCCCGAAATTCTTGAAATATTGCCCGGCGACGCCCGGCATCAGCCCGACCGGCAGAAACACCGCGACGATCGTCATCGTCGTGGCGAGCACCGCGAGGCCGATCTCGTCGGCGGCGTCGATCGAGGCCTGATAGGCCGATTTGCCCATCCGCATGTGGCGCACGATATTCTCGATCTCGACGATCGCATCGTCGACCAACACGCCGGCAACGAGGCTAAGCGCGAGCAAGGTCATCATGTTGAGCGAGAAGCCCATGAGGTCCATGAACAGGAAGGTCGGTACCGCCGACAGCGGGATGGCAAGCGCCGAGATCAGCGTCGCCCGCCAGTCGCGCAAGAAAAGGAAGACGACGACGACCGCGAGGATCGCGCCTTCGACCATCGCATTGATCGCCGAATGATATTGGCCCTTGGTATATTCGATATCGCTGAACAGCTCGGTGAATTTGACCTTGGGGTTTTCCTTCTCGAGTTTTCGCAGCTCCTCGACCGCAGCGTCATAGACGGTCACATCCGAGGCGCCCTTGGCGCGCTCGAAGCCGAAGGTCAGC
>NZ_DASYHE010000100.1:0-30323 GCF_035998965.1 Sphingopyxis sp. | reverse complement strand
CTGGAACGATGCCGCCGAAACGAAGCTGCGCGTTTGCAGCGACGCCTTGGTGATGCCCAGCAGGACCGGACGGCCCTCGGCAGGCACGCCATTCTTCGGCAGCTTGGCGTTATATTCCATCATCTCCAGATAATCGAGCTGTTCGCCCGGCAGCAACGTGGTGTCGCCGCCATTGGTGATCTCGACCTTCTGCAGCATCTGGCGAACGATCACTTCGATGTGCTTGTCGTTGATCTTCACGCCCTGCAGACGGTAGACTTCCTGGATTTCGGCGACCAGATATTCGGCCAGTGCCTCGACGCCCATGACGTCCAGGATGTCGTGCGGGTTCGGCGAACCGCTGATCAAGGCGTCGCCGCGCTTGACCTGGTCGCCTTCCTGCACTTCCAGCACCTTCGACTTGGGGATCAGATATTCGATCGGATCGCCTTCTTCCGGAACGATCGCAATCTTGCGCTTCGCCTTGTAATCCTTGACGAATTCAATGCGACCGCTGATCTTGGCGATCACGCTGTTGTCCTTCGGAATGCGCGCTTCGAACAGCTCGGCCACCCGCGGCAGACCGCCGGTGATGTCGCGCGTCTTCGACGCTTCGCGGCTGACACGGGCGAGAACGTCGCCCGCCTGCACCGTCTGACCATCCTCGACCGACAGCATCGTGCCGACCGCGAGCAGATAGCGCGCGGCTTCACCCGATGCATCGTCGAGCAGGGTCAGGCGCGGTTGCAGGTCTTCCTTCTTGGCGCGGCCCGCCGAACGATATTCGATCACGACGCGCTGGGCGATGCCCGTCGCCTCGTCGACCTGCTCGATCAGGGTCTTGGTATCTTCCAGATCCTGATACTTCACGACGCCCTGCTTTTCGGTGATCAGCGGCATAGTGAACGGATCCCATTCGGCAATCCGGTCGCCCTTCTTCACCTTGTCGCCATCCTTGAACAGGATGTGCGCGCCATAAGGCAGCTTGTGCGATGCGCGCTCGCGGCCTTCGCTGTCGATGATCGCGACTTCACCCGAGCGGGCGAGCGCCAGGCGGCGACCGCGCTGATCCACGATCGTCGGCATGTCGCGATATTCGATCGTGCCGTCCGAAATCGCTTCGGCGTTCGACTGCTCGTTGACCTGCGCCGCACCACCGATGTGGAAGGTACGCATGGTCAGCTGAGTGCCGGGTTCACCGATCGACTGGGCGGCGATCACGCCGACCGCTTCACCGATGTTCACCGGGGTACCACGCGCCAGGTCACGGCCATAGCATTTGCCGCACACGCCCAGCACCGCTTCGCAAACCAGCGGCGAACGGATCTTGACCGACTGAACCTCGGCATCTTCGATCTTCTGCGTCGTCGGCTCGTCGAGCAGGGTGCCGACCGGGGCCAGCACGTTGCCGTCCTTGTCGAGCACGTCTTCCAGCGTCGTGCGGCCCAGGATACGCTCGCCCAGCGAGGCGATCGTCGAACCGCCCTGGATGATCGCGCGCATTTCCATGCCGCGGGTCGTACCGCAATCTTCCTCGATCACGACGCAGTCCTGCGACACGTCGACCAGACGGCGGGTCAGATACCCCGAGTTTGCGGTCTTCAGCGCGGTATCGGCCAGACCCTTACGCGCACCGTGGGTCGAGTTGAAATACTCAAGAACGGTCAGACCTTCCTTGAAGTTCGAGATGATCGGCGTTTCGATGATCTCGCCCGACGGCTTGGCCATCAGGCCGCGCATACCGGCGAGCTGCTTCATCTGGGCCTGCGAACCACGGGCACCCGAGTGCGCCATCATGTAGATGGAGTTGATCGGGGCCAGACGGCCCGTTTTCGGATCCTTCGGCTCGGCACGGATTTCGTCCATCATCGCGGTCGCAACCTTGTCGCCGCACTGCGACCACGCGTCGATCGCCTTGTTGTACTTTTCCTGCTGCGTGATCAGGCCATCCTGATACTGCTGCTCGAAATCCTTCACCAAAGCGCGGGTTTCGTCGACCATACCTTCCTTCGACGCCGGGATGATCATGTCATCCTTGCCGAAGGAGATACCGGCCTTGAACGCGTTGCGGAAGCCAAGCGCCATGATGGCGTCGGCGAACAGCACCGTCTCTTTCTGGCCGGTGTGACGATAGACCTGATCGATCACGTCACCGATTTCCTTCTTGGTCAGAAGGCGGTTGACGACGTCGAACGGCACGGTGTGCGACTTCGGCAGGCACTCGCCGATCAGCATACGGCCCGGGGTCGTTTCAAAGCGGCGCAGATATTCATTGCCCTTTTCATCGGTCTGCGGGACGCGGCTGATCACCTTAGTGTGCAGCGTGACCGCACCGATATGCAGCGCCTGATGCACTTCGGCCATATCGGCGAGCAGCATGCCCTCGCCGGGTTCGCCTTCGCGCTCCATCGACAGATAATAGAGGCCCAGCACCATGTCCTGCGAGGGCACGATGATCGGCTTGCCGTTCGCGGGCGACAGGATGTTGTTGGTCGACATCATCAGGACGCGCGCTTCCAGCTGGGCTTCCAGGCTCAGCGGAACGTGAACGGCCATCTGGTCACCGTCGAAGTCGGCGTTGAACGCGGCGCAGACCAGCGGATGCAGCTGGATCGCCTTACCCTCGATCAACACGGGCTCGAACGCCTGAATGCCCAGGCGGTGAAGCGTCGGGGCGCGGTTCAGCAGCACCGGGTGCTCGCGAATGACTTCGTCGAGGATGTCCCAGACTTCCTTGCGTTCCTTTTCGACCCACTTCTTCGCCTGTTTCAGGGTCATCGACAGGCCCTTGGCGTCGAGGCGCGCATAGATGAACGGCTTGAACAGTTCGAGCGCCATCTTCTTCGGCAGGCCGCACTGGTGCAACTTGAGTTCCGGACCGGTCACGATGACCGAACGGCCCGAATAGTCGACGCGCTTGCCGAGCAGGTTCTGACGGAAACGGCCCTGCTTGCCCTTCAGCATGTCGGACAGCGATTTCAGCGGACGCTTGTTGGCGCCGGTGATCGTGCGGCCGCGGCGGCCGTTGTCGAACAATGCGTCAACGGCTTCCTGCAACATGCGCTTTTCGTTGCGGACGATGATGTCCGGCGCGCGCAATTCCATCAGGCGCTTCAAACGGTTGTTACGGTTGATCACGCGGCGATACAGGTCGTTCAAATCCGACGTCGCAAAGCGGCCGCCGTCGAGCGGCACCAGCGGGCGCAGCTCGGGCGGGATGACGGGGACGACTTCCAGGATCATCCACTCGGGACGGTTGCCCGATTCGATGAAGCTTTCGACGACCTTCAGCCGTTTGATGATCTTCTTGGGCTTCAGCTCCGACTTGGTCGTCGCCAGATCTTCCATCAGATCGGCGCGTTCCTGCTCCAGATCAAGGTTTTCGAGCAGGACGCGGATCGCTTCGGCGCCGATGCCGGCCGAAAAGGCGTCTTCGCCATATTCGTCCTGCGCATCGAGCAACTCGTCTTCGGTCAGCAGCTGGAACTTCTCCAGCGGCGTCAGGCCCGGCTCGAGCACGATATAGGCTTCGAAATACAGGACGCGCTCAAGCTGCTTGAGCTGCATGTCGAGCAGCAGGCCGATGCGCGACGGCAGCGACTTCAGGAACCAGATGTGTGCGACCGGCGCGGCCAGCTCGATATGGCCCATGCGCTCGCGGCGGACCTTGGTCACCGTGACTTCGACACCGCATTTTTCGCAGACGATGCCCTTGTATTTCATGCGCTTATATTTGCCGCACAGGCATTCATAATCCTTGATCGGGCCAAAAATACGCGCGCAGAACAGGCCGTCGCGCTCGGGCTTGAACGTGCGGTAGTTGATGGTTTCGGGCTTCTTGATCTCGCCGAACGACCATGAGCGAATCCGCTCGGGGCTCGCGATCCCGATCTTGATCATGTCAAAGGTTTCGGGCTTCGCGACCGGGTTCATGAAGTTGGTAAGCTGGTTCATATTCTAGCTCCACTCTTCCCCCTTCGCGCGGAGCGAAGGGGGTGAGGATAAGATCTTATTCGGCGGCTTCGGGAAGAGCGTCGGGCGCCTCATCGGCGTCGAGATCCGCATGGGACGACAGTTCGACGTTGAGCCCCAGCGAGCGCATTTCCTTGACGAGCACGTTGAAGCTTTCGGGAATGCCGGCCTCGAACGTGTCGTCACCCTTGACGATCGCCTCGTAAACCTTGGTGCGGCCGATCACGTCATCGGACTTCACCGTCAGCATTTCCTGAAGCGTGTACGCGGCGCCATAAGCTTGCAGCGCCCACACTTCCATTTCCCCAAAGCGCTGGCCACCGAACTGCGCCTTACCGCCCAGCGGCTGCTGGGTGACGAGCGAGTAGGGACCGATCGAACGCGCATGGATCTTGTCGTCGACCAGGTGATGCAGCTTCAGGATATACATATATCCCACCGTCACCTTGCGGTCGAACCGGTCGCCGGTGCGGCCGTCGTACAGATCGACCTGACCCGACCGGTCGAGACCGGCCCGTTCCAGCATTTCCGACACATCGGCTTCGCGCGCCCCGTCGAACACCGGGGTCGCGAACGGTACGCCAACCGACAGATTGCTCGCCAGCTCAATGACTTCGTCGGTGCTGCGAGCCTTGATCTCGTCCGCATATTCATCGCCATAGGCATGAAGCAGTGCTTCGCGAACCGCTTCCGGCGGTGCGCCGGCTTCAGGGTCGGGGTTGGCCATGCGCCAGTCTTCCAGCGCTGCCGTGATCTGCTGACCAAAGCCGCGCGAGGCCCAGCCCAGATGCGTTTCGAGGATCTGCCCGACGTTCATGCGCGACGGCACGCCCAGCGGGTTGAGCACGAAATCGACATGCGTGCCATCTTCCAGGAACGGCATGTCTTCGACCG
This sequence comes from Sphingopyxis sp., assembly GCF_035998965.1. Classification (GTDB taxonomy): domain Bacteria; phylum Pseudomonadota; class Alphaproteobacteria; order Sphingomonadales; family Sphingomonadaceae; genus Sphingopyxis. The sequence goes on along the minus strand of NZ_DASYHE010000100.1, from coordinate 25,478 downwards.
GCAGGATGCGGCTGATGATGCCCTTGTTTCCGTGACGTCCGGCCATCTTGTCGCCCGACTGAAGCTTGCGCTTCACGGCTACGAAAACCTTGACCATCTTGAGTACGCCCGGGGCGAGTTCGTCGCCGCGCTGCAGCTTTTCGACGCGATCTTCATACTTGGCGCTGATGCGCTTGATCGCGTCGTCATACTGCGCCTTGATCGCTTCGAGCGCGGTCTGGCTGTTGTCGTCGACAACCGCCAGCTTCCACCAGTCGCCGCGATCGAGTTCGTTCAGCATTTCTTCGGTGACGACGTCGCCCTTCTTCAGCCCCTTCGGCACCGCGCTGGTCGCTTGACCGATCAGCAGGTCCTTCAGGCTCGAGAAGGTCGCACGGTTGAGGATCGCGCGCTCATCGTCGGCATCCTGCTTCAGACGCTCGATCTCTTCGCGTTCGATCGCAATTGCGCGTTCGTCCTTGTCGATCCCGTGGCGGTTAAAGACGCGGACTTCGACGACGGTGCCCGACACGCCCGGCGGCAGGCGGAGCGAGGTGTCGCGCACGTCGCTGGCCTTTTCGCCAAAGATCGCGCGCAGCAGCTTTTCTTCCGGCGTCATCGGCGATTCACCCTTGGGGGTGATCTTGCCGGCCAGAATGTCGCCCGGGCCGACTTCGGCGCCGATATAGACAATGCCCGCTTCGTCGAGGTTGCGCAGCGCTTCCTCGCCGACGTTCGGGATATCGCGGGTGATATCTTCTGGCCCCAGACGCGTGTCACGCGCGGTGACTTCGAATTCCTCGATGTGGATCGAGGTGAACACGTCGTCCTTCACGATGCGTTCGCTGATGAGGATACTATCCTCATAGTTATAGCCGTTCCACGGCATGAACGCGACGAGCACATTCTTGCCCAGCGCCAGCTCGCCCAGCTCGGTTGACGGACCGTCAGCGATGATGTCGCCGGTGCGGACGATTTCGCCCACCTTCACCAGCGGACGCTGGTTGATGCAGGTGTTCTGGTTCGAACGCTGGAACTTTTGCAGGCGATAGATGTCGACGCCCGACTTGCCGGGTTCGACCATGTCGGTCGCACGGATAACGATACGCGTCGCATCGACCTGGTCGATCACGCCGCCGCGGCGCGCCGCGATGGCAGCGCCCGAGTCACGCGCCACGGTTTCTTCCATGCCAGTGCCGACCACCGGCGCTTCGGCGCGCAGCAACGGCACCGCCTGACGCTGCATGTTCGAACCCATCAGCGCGCGGTTGGCGTCATCATTTTCCAGGAACGGGATCAGCGATGCCGCGACCGAAACCAGCTGCTTCGGCGACACGTCCATCAACGTGATCTGCTCGCGCGGCGCCATCAGGAATTCACCCGCTTCGCGCGCCGAGATCAGCTCGTCGATAAAGCTGCCGTCGGGGTTGAGATCGGCGTTCGCCTGCGCAACCGTGTGCTTCTGCTCTTCCATCGCCGACAGATAGACGACCTCGTTGGTCACCTTGCCGTCGACGATCTTGCGGTACGGAGTTTCGATGAAGCCATATTTGTTCACCCGCGCAAAGGTCGCGAGCGAGTTGATCAGACCGATGTTCGGGCCTTCCGGCGTTTCAATCGGACAGATACGGCCATAGTGGGTCGGGTGAACGTCGCGGACTTCGAAGCCGGCACGCTCACGGGTAAGCCCGCCCGGCCCAAGCGCCGACACGCGGCGCTTGTGGGTAACTTCGGACAGCGGGTTGGTCTGATCCATGAACTGGCTGAGCTGCGACGAACCAAAGAATTCGCGCACCGCGGCAACCGCGGGCTTCGCGTTGATCAGGTCGTTCGGCATGACAGTCGACACATCGACCGAGCTCATGCGTTCCTTCACCGCGCGTTCCATGCGGAGCAGGCCGACGCGATACTGGTTTTCGAGCAGCTCGCCGACCGAACGCACACGGCGGTTGCCGAGGTTATCGATATCGTCGATTTCGCCCTTGCCGTCCTTCAGGTTCACCAGCTCCTTGACGACGGCAAGAATGTCGTCGCTGCGCAGCGTCGTCACCGTGTCCTCGGCGTCGAGACCCAGGCGCATGTTCAGCTTGACGCGGCCCACCGCCGACAGGTCGTAACGCTCGGGGTCAAAGAACAGCCCGCCGAACAACGCTTCCGCGGTTTCGCGCGTCGGCGGCTCGCCGGGGCGCATGACGCGGTAGATGTCCGACAGCGCCTGATCGCGATCTTCGGCCTTGTCGGCCTTCAGCGTGTTGCGGATCCACGGACCCGTGTTGTTGTGGTCGATGTCGAGCAGGACGAGCTTGTCGATCCCCGCCGCGTCGATCTTTTCGAGGTTCTCGGCCGACACTTCGTCGCCAGCTTCGATATAAATCTCGCCGGTCGTCTCGTTGATCAGGTCATAGGCCGAATAGCGGCCAAAGATTTCCTCGGTCGGGATCAACAGCGTGTCGAGCCCGTACTTCGCCGCCTTGTTGGCGAGGCGCGGACTAATCTTGTGACCGGCGGCGAACACGACTTCGCCGGTCTTGGCGTCGACGACGTCGAACGCCGGCTTCGCACCGCGCCAGTTTTCGACCATGAACGGTACGCGCCAGCCATTGGCGGCGCGCTCGAAGACCAGCCGGTCATAGAAATGGTTGAGGATTTCCTCGCCCGTCATGCCCAACGCGTACAGCAGGCTGGTGACCGGCAGCTTGCGCTTGCGGTCGATACGGACGTTGACGATGTCCTTGGCGTCGAATTCAAAATCGAGCCACGAACCGCGGTACGGAATGACGCGGGCAGCGAACAGGAACTTGCCCGACGAGTGGGTCTTGCCGCGGTCATGGTCGAACAGCACACCCGGCGAACGGTGCATCTGCGACACGATAACGCGCTCGGTGCCATTGACGAAGAAGGTGCCGTTACCCGTCATCAGGGGCATGTCGCCCATGTAGACGTCCTGCTCCTTGATATCGAGCACCGAGCGGGTGTCGGTTTCGCTGTCGACCTCAAAGACGATCAGGCGCAGCGTGACCTTCATCGGCGCCGCATAGGTGATGCCGCGCTGGCGGCACTCATCGACGTCGTACTTCGGCGCTTCGAGTTCGTAATGGACGAAGTCGAGCTCGGCGGTGCCGGCGAAATCGCGGATCGGGAACACGCTGCGCAGCGTCTTTTCGAGGCCCGAAACATAACCGATCGACGGATCCGAGCGGAGGAACTGCTCATAGGATTCGCGCTGCACCTCGATCAGGTTGGGCATCTCCACCGCTTCGTGGATATTGCCGAACAGCTTGCGGATGCGCTTGCTCGCGGTTGCTTCGAGGGCTTTGCCCACCGACTTCGCTTTGGTCGCCATAAGTGATTGTCTCGCCTGTCAAAAATCCAAATCGCGGGCGCTCCGACGCGAAAAAAGCCGCAGGCAACCGTTGCCGGTTTACCGCAGCTTTCCAACGCCTGTCGAAATCCCCGCCGACCTATCCGTACAATCCGCTGCGCAAGGCGGACTCTATCTCGAACGATGGGGTGTGACGCGGATATAGGTTTGGGGGGGCGAAGTGTCAACGGGTGGATCGGGCGCGGGTGATTTCGCTGGGCTGATTAAGAGTGTTTTGCTGCCTTCATCCTTCGTCATCCCGGACTTGATCCGGGATCCAAGACGACAGTGCAGCAATGGATCCTGGATCAAGTCCGGGATGACGATGAGGAGAAATCCTCCCTGTCGCGAAGCGATGGGAAGGGTGGAGGGGCCGCGACGGGTGCGTCATCGCCTCTCCGTCAGTCCTGCGGACTGCCACCTCCCCATGGCTACGCCACGGGGAGGATCGAGACTCGCCCGTCACCTCCCAACAGAAAAAGGGACGCGGCCATCGCTGGCCCCGCCCCTTTTCCGTGGATCCCGCCGACAGGCTGGGAAACTCAAACTACCTGGAAGCAAGCCGCATCGGGCTTGCTTTCGCCGCCCACTGGATGCTCTCGCTGCCGCCCATCGCGCGGATGAAACAGGTCTGACCCTGCGCCTTCAGCTCGCGGCACAGATTGGTTGCGTCGGCGCGCGTCGCCAGCCCGTTCACGGTCAGGCGATAAAAAGTACGGCCCTTGACCGTCGCGGCGTGGCTCGATGCCGGAAAGTTGGCCAAGACGCGGTTTCGCTTTTTCAGACCACCCCATTTTTCCTTGGCAATGCCCAGGCTGTCATAGGCGCCCAGTTGCACCGCCCAGCCAGTCGGCTTCTTGGCGTTGAACGCCATCGCCTTGGGGATCAGCACGGTTGCCAGTTCCAGCGCCTGTTGCTGCGCCGGCCGGATGCGTCCCTCGCCCGCGACGCGCGGAGCGGCCCGGTAAGGCGCGGCGTCGGCCATGATCACGTCGCTCACGGCCTTCGGCTGCGGCAATTCGGTGACCGGCACGACGCCATCGGCATTACGCTCGGGCATCGGCAGTTCGATGCTGCGAATGGCGCTGCTGGCGTCGGCCAAAACCGGCGGCGGCGGCGCATAAGCGGCCACGGGAGCCGGATCGGCGCTAGCCAGTTCGACGGGGGTGTCAACGGCCGCCATCTGCGTCTCGCCAAAATTGCTCAGCGCCAGGCGAACCGGCATCCCGGCATCCTGCTGCGCCTTGGTGCCGATCAGGCTCGCGACGCGCAGCTGCGCGTTCGGCGTTTCGGCCAGTTTCGACCATTCGGTCATCCGCGCTTCCAACTTGGCAGGCGACAGGTCTTGCGACGCCAGGATTTGCGCCTGGGCCCAGCGACCCGACAGGGCAAAGGCCAGCGCCAGATTCTGCCGCGTCCGCGCATTCGCACCGGGCGCCCGCGCCGCATCGGTCAGCACATAGATCGCGCCTTCATGATCCCCGGCCAGCGCCAGCGCCAGCCCGATGTCCGATGCCGGCACCGTGTCGCGGTGCGCCTGAAGCAGCGAAATCGCCTCGGCGCCCTTGCCTTGCGCAATCTGCGCCAGCGTCAGCGCGATGATCGTGTTGCTGTCGGTCGCACCCAATTCCGTCGCTTCGGTCAGCGCCGAAGTGGCCGATGCAAAGCGGCCGTCGTTCAGATAAGCCTGCCCCAGCAGCGCCCGATAGCTCGCGTCGCGCGGGCTTGCCGCAACCGCGGCTTCGGCCAGGCCGACCGCCTTGCTGACTTTCCCGGCTTCGAGCGCGGCGCGCGCCTGATCCGCCGATTTGGCGGCAACCGCGGGCTGGCCGGCGGCGCGCGACGGCGCATCGGCCATCGCGCCCATTCCGCTGCATCCGGTGGCCACGCTCAGCACAAGGCCCGAAACGGCGAGGTTCATCAGCAATTTGCGGTTCATCTTATGGTCCCCTCTGGACTGGTTCAGCGCGGCATCGTCTGGCGCGTCGGACGGGCTGCCGGCAGGCGGCTCGCCATCGCGTCGATTTCGGGCAGCGTTGTCAGATATTCGTCGAGCAAATCGGTCAGGATCACCTGCGACGACCGGTTGGTCACTGCACTTGCAAGGCGCAGACGCAGATGACGTTCGGCATCGAGGCGGAGCGTGAAGGCCGCTTTTTCGCGCGCGCGCAGCGCACGCGGCGCCTTTTCCTTCTTCGCCTTCGGCTCGGGCCGCGCCTCGACCTTGCGCGCCACGGCGGCGACGCGATCGATCAGCGATTCCTGCTGGCGGACGATTTCGGGAACTTCGTGCGCTTCGGCTTCAAAGGCGTCGGCGCCATAATCTTGCGCGGCATAATCCTCAGCCACCGCATCGGTCAACTCGTGGCCAACACTATCCTCAAGCGCCTGTTCGGCCTCGACATTATGCGCCAGCACCGACCCGGTGAGCAAAGGCTTGAGGTCGAGCATCCGTGCGGGTTCACCCGACTGATCGGGATCGACGTCATAGCCCATGTCGTTCCAGCCCAGGTCGTCATAACCGGCGGCGTTGGTGGGTGCGGGGCCGCTGCCCAGCGGCTGACGGCGCATGGCGGGCCGTGCGCCGCCCTTGCGGGCCAGCAGTCCGGCGCTCAGCGAAGCGAGGGGTTTGGGTTCGCCCATGGTTCCGATCCCTCCCGTCACTGGCCAGCGATGCGGCGGCCAAAGCCACCGCCCATCGGACGAACCGCGCCATAATTGCCCTGCGTCGGGATCGGCGCGGCAAAAATAGTGCGGCGGAAATTCTTTTCGAGCCGGTCGCTCATATAGGTCCACAGCTGGCGGATCTCTTCGGCAGAGCGGCCATTGGGATCGACCTCCATCACCGTGCGGCCGTCGATCATCGACGCGGCATAATCGGTACGGTGGTGCAAGGTAATCGGGGCGACGGTGCCATGCTGTGACAGTGCAACCGCGGCTTCGCTGGTAATCTTGGCCTTGGGCGTTGCGCCGTTGACGACGAACACCAGCGGCTTGCCGGCGCGTTCGCAAAGATCAACGGTGGCGCCGACGGCGCGCAGATCATGCGGGCTGGGACGGGTCGGGACAACAATCAGTTCGGCGACCGAAATCACGCTCTGGATCGCCATGGTGATGGCGGGCGGCGTGTCGATGACCGCCAGTTTAAAGCCTTGCTGGCGCAGGATTTCCAGGTCGGACGCAAGCCGCGCCACGGTGGTCTGGGCAAAAGCCGGTAGGTCGGTCTCGCGCTCGTTCCACCAATCGGCAAGCGAGCCTTGCGGATCGATGTCGATCAGCACGACCGGACCGGCGCCCGCAAGCTGTGCCTGTACCGCGAGATGCCCCGAGAGGGTCGTCTTGCCCGACCCGCCTTTTTGTGAAGCCAATGCCAAAACGCGCACAGCTGTCCCCCTGAAAAACCACGAATTGGCGGTGGAATGCCATGCAGGGCGCTAAAATTGAGTTAACGATGATAAAAACAAGGTGAACGGCTTGCTCGCCACCATGGTTAACAAGGCCAAAACGGTAACCTGTGCCGAAATGGATCAGATATGCTAACTGGCGCAGGTTGCTAACGCGGTGTTAGCCAATTCCCGCTATAAAAGCATTGGGGACTGCAGCGATGCAAGTCATTGGAGAAGTAAATGCGACCTTTCCGCACCGCCGTTTCGCTGGCGCTGCCGCTGATTGCGGCAATGATGCTGACCGCGCCGGCCCATGCCGATGTCAAGGACGGCGTCGACGCCTGGCAAGCCGGTGATTATCAGGGCGCCGTCGCCCAGTGGCGCCCCGCCGCGCTCGCGGGCGATGCCGATGCGCAGTTCAACCTGGGACAGGCGTATAAGCTTGGCCGCGGCGTTCCCACCGATCTGGCGCAGGCCGAGGCCTGGTACCGCCGCGCCGCCAAACAGGGGCATTTGCAGGCCGAGGACAATCTCGGCCTCGTCCTGTTCACCGCCAACCGCCGCGACGAAGCGATGCCGTTCATCCTGCGCTCGGCCGAACGCGGCGAACCGCGGGCACAATATGTCCTTGGCACCGCGCACTTCAACGGTGACCTCGCCGCGCAGGACTGGCCGCGCGCCTATGCGCTGACCAAGCGCGCCAGCGACGCCGGACTCGGCATCGCGTCGGCGCGCCTCGCCCAGCTCGACAGCCTCATCCCGCTCGACCAGCGCCAGCGCGGCCTCGCGATGCTGCCCGAGATTGAAAAGAATGAAGCGCGCGCGCGTTTGGCCGCAGTCACCGCCGCTGCGCCGCCAGCCGCGAAACCCGCACCAACCTCCCCGGTCAAAACCGCCAGCCTGCCCGCCTCGGTTCCCGGCGCCAGCTATACGTCGCCGCCGGTGATCGCGACCCCGGCGCCCTCAACACCCGCGGCCAAGGCCGCCACGATCGCCGCCGTCGAAGCCACCGCGGCTGCCGACGCCGCCAAGGGCAAACCCGGCACGACCTACGCGCCGCCGCCCGCTGCGGCCAAAGCCAAACCGCCCGTCAACAACGCGCCCATCGCTGTCCGCGAAACCCCGACCCCGGCGCGTGCTACCGGCGGCAACAGCCCCTGGCGCGCGCAGCTCGGCGCCTTCGGGGTCGAGGGCAACGCGCGCAACCTCTGGACGGCACTCGGCAAAAAACACCCCGCCGTCGCCGCGCGCCAGCCGATCTACCTCAAGACCGGCAAGGTAACCCGCCTCCAGACCGGCGGCTTTGCCAACAAAGGCGAAGCCAACAACTTCTGCGCCGCGCTCAGCAAGAGCGGACAGGCCTGTCTGGTGGTGGATAAGTAGCAACAAATCCTCCCTGTCGCGCAGCGATGGGGAGGTGGCAGCGCGAAGCGCTGACGGAGGGGCAATAGCGCAACGTCGCCGCCCCTCCACCATCGCCTGCGGCGACGGTCCCCCTCCCCATCGCTACGCGACAGGGAGGATTAAAAACTAGCTACTCCGCCTTCTCCGCCGCCAACCGCTTCGCCAGCGCCTGACGCGACCGCTCAGCATAGGCCCGGCACGCCCCCGGCTTCGCATTATACCGCCCCTCGCCGGCATTATCGGGATGCGCCGAAATCAGGATGTCGCACGCCAGCGCCTCCATCGTCCGCCAGCTTTGCGCAAAGGCCGCCACGAACGGCGCCCCTGCGGCGCTGCTGAACCTGTAATCGTCCGCCGACACCGGATTCAGGCTCGACGCAAACACCACAGCTTTGCACGCCGCACCCTCGCACGCCCGCCAGCTCCAACTCATGCTCCCCATCGTATGCCCCGGCGTCGCGTGGGCGGTTATCCCCACCTTGCCCAGCGTCAGCACCTCCCCGTCCGCCATCACGCGCATCGGCGTGGTCACCGCGGGCCAGCTGCCACCATAGGCCAGCTGCGGATCGTCGGCAGCGTGCCGCCCCGTCCGCAGCCCCTCAACCCCGCGCGCGCTCGCCACCACCGTCGCACCGGTGTCGCGCGCCAGCGCCGCGAGCCCGCCGGCATGATCGAAATGCGGCTCGGTGCTCAGAATAAATTTGATGTCTTTGGGGTCGAACCCCAGTTGGCGAACATTGGCGAGGATCGCGGGCGCCGCTTGCGGCAAGGCGCCGTCGACCAGCACCAGTCCCGCGCCGGTGTCGATCAATGCCACGCTCATCCCGCCGAACCCGACCAGATAGCTGTTGCCATAAATTTTCTCCGGCGAGGCCGGCGCCAGCCATTCAGCCGACCGCGACGTCGTGATCGGCTGGATCAGCGGATCCACCGCCGGAACCGGCGCCCCGCTCGCCGCGGCAAGCCACGCCAACAGACTGATTGCTTCGAACATTATCGTCTCCTTCGCGGCCAAATTGCCAAGTCGAACGGCACCCGACAAAGCATCATTTCTCGACAAAGCCATGAGAATTTCTCATAAATTTCGTCATCCCGGACTTGATCCGGGATCCACAAGCGGCCCCCGCATGGACCCCGGATCAAGTCCGGGGTGACAAGGCGAGACAGGTCTGGATATTAGAGGCCCAATGGACCGCGCCCAGCTTCCGCTCAACGCCCTGCGCGCCTTCGACGCTGCCGCGCGCCACCTCAATTTCACCCGCGCCGCCATCGAACTGTGCGTCAGTCAGGGCGCGGTCAGCCATCAGGTGGCACAGCTCGAACGCCGCCTCGGCACCCGCCTGTTCTACCGCCTGCCGCGCGGCCTCGCGCTCACTGACGAGGGCCAGGCGCTCGTCCCCGTCGTTGCCGACGCCTTCGACCGCGTCGCCGCGACGCTGGACCAATATAGCGACGGCCGCTTCCGCGAGGTGCTGAAAGTCGGCGTCGTTGGCACCTTCGCCACCGGCTGGCTGCTTCCGCGCCTCGACGCCTTCGCCCGCGCGCATCCGGGCATCGACCTGCGCATCTCGACCAACAACAACCGCGTCGACCTCGCGGGTGAGGCGCTCGATTTTGCGATCCGTTTCGGCGACGGCGCCTGGCACGGCACCCACGCCGAACCGCTGCTCGCCGCGCCGCTGACCCCGCTCTGCACTCCCGTCATCGCCGCGCGGCTCAAGACGCCCGCTGACCTGATCCCCGAACGCCTGCTCCGCACATACCGCGCCGAAGAATGGGCGCTGTGGTTCGCCGCCGCGGGCGTCCCCGCCCCGATGCTGCGCGGCCCGATGTTCGACAGCTCGGCGCTGATGGCGAGCGCCGCCGCCGCAGGCCAGGGCATAGCTCTAGCGCCGCCCGCGATGTTCACCCGCGAGCTCGCCGCCGAACTGCTCGTCCAGCCCTTCGAGGTGGAGATCAACGCCGGCCGCTACTGGCTCACCCGTCTGATGTCGCGAGCGGAGAGTGATGCGATGGCGCGGTTCCGCGGGTGGCTGACCGATGAAATGGCGTCGGCCGCCACCTCGGCGCCCCCGTCCGACGCGCCATAACGCCAACCCGCCCGTCCACGGCGCCGATCAATGCCCTTCGAGCGTCGCCCACGCCTTGCTGAAATCCATATCCGCCAGCGCTTCGGGTGATATCCAGAAACTCGCCTCGCCGACATCGCCGAACATCCATCCCAGTCCGGCATCACTGGCCAGGTTTAGCAGGCACACCGTCGGATCATCAGTCTCGCGTGCCTGCTGCGACGACGGCGCATGACCGAGCAGCTGGGAGTATTGGATGCCCCACGCCGAATCGCCCTGAAAATGCGGCGCCAGCACGTCGTAGACGGTGGAGGAGATCAGCCGTGCTTTCTGCCGATCATGGGCAAAGCTGCGAACCGCTGCTTTCGCGGCCTCCAGCATCCAGTCGGCGACCGCATAATCCAGCGGCACCTGGGCATCCCCGCGCTGCATCGACGTCGCCCAGCGCCGGAAATCGTCGCGCTCTGCCGCCGGAACCGGCGCCGCAGGATCGGCCGCATCGGCGATGGCGATCCACCTTGTCGCCGCCGCGATCCGCGCATCGGCATCCTTGATATTTTTGCGCGCGGTCGGCCGCGCCAATCCGACACGCAACGCGCGGCAGAAAAAGCCGACATGGACCCAGCGGTCGGGCCACACCTGGCTGCCGCTATCCTCTTGCAGGATGCGCATCGCGAGCTTGGTGTTGCGGAAATAGGGTTCGCCCGTCTTGGGCCGCGGCCGGGCAAAACCGGTTGCTGCATAAAAGGCGTCGGCGCGCTTGACGTCCAGCTGGTCTTGGTATGCATCCCACAGCTGCGCGCGATCGGCCTCCTGCTGCTGCGCCTGCTTGTCTTTGTTGACCAGCGCCAACAGCCGCGACCGCCAGCCCGCCCCCTCATGTCCCGCGCCAAATTCATCGCCGGTCAGCGCGCTCGCGTCGGGCCATGTATCGATCCGCCGCAATTCGATCGGCCATTCGACATGGACATTCGGCCCCCTCTCCCCCTCCAACAAAAACGGCCGCCAGTTGCCTTGCGGATAATCGCCGCCGATCGGCGGCAAATCGGGCGGTGCCGGACGGGCGGGATCGTCGCCGACCGCGTCCGGCGCATGGATCACCCGCCACGCCTTGTCGCCGACATAATCTTCACCCCAGATCTGCTCGTCATCGTCGCGCCCAAAAAAGAACAACATGCCGCGATCGGGCAAGGCGCAGGGAAACGGCAATGCGCCGCAATCGATCTGCGCCAGAAAATGCAGCGGCGTCCCGTCTTTCATCCGCGGCCAGTCGATCGCTCTGGGCAGCGCGGGCAGGCCCCCGAACCGGCTCTTCGTCGCGGCGGCCGCGGACGGCGGATAAGGCCGGTGCAACAACACCGCCTCGCTGCGATGCCGCGCGAAGATTTCGGCAATTTTTGTGACCGAATCCATAAGCTTCTCCCCCACGCATCGTTTCACATTTTTCAGCGCATCGGCAAGCGGCTTGGGTTGCTAGCTCCGCCTTGGGGTAGAAAGCGGCCCCCATATCGTCGTCATCCCGGACGTGATCCAGGATCCATACGACGGCTACGCTCATGGATGCCGGATCAGGTCCGGCATGATGATGGCCTTGTCGCTTTGGAGTAGTTTCCGGTCATTCCGTTCAAATCTGCGCCGAACGTCCGTTTCGGGGTGGAAAGCTGACGCAAAAGACTTGGCACGACGCGTGACGTTGGTTTACGTGTCGCTTTTGAGGCAAACGACACTTGGATGATAAAATGCGAGTTGCCTTAGCCCTTCCGCTAATCGCGCTAGGTGCATGCGGATTAGTTTCCTCAGTTCCGACGGCCAATGATATTCCTCAGGCGTGGGAGTGTATTTTGTTCACATGCGCGGATGGCGGCGATTGTGGCGCAAACTCATTTGTAAGCGACGTTTCCAAACTGAAATGTGAGTCTAAGCCTGCTTGGTTCCATCCGCAGGCTCAGTGTTCTTTCGACGCGAAAGTGTATGGATATGTTTCTGCAGGGTCGGGATATTATATGGCCAAGAATGAAGATTGGCATTTGAGCCGCATTTTCACCAAGCGGGGCGACTCGTGGTGTATGGCACCGTTGCCCGGAAACAACGCTTCGCATTTAGATGACAAAGCGAAATCTCTGAGAATCGACGTGAGTCAAAGGGATGAACGCCAGCGGCCATGAACGTCCGCAATTGGTCGTTAGCGGACGCCTACCCCAGCACCCAGCTCCGCCGCGGATAACCCTGCGCCCACAGCAGCGCGGTCAGGTCATGGTGCCGCACGACCGCCGCCGCCGCCTCGCCCGCCGCCGGGTGCGGATAATAGCCGATCCCCAGCCCCGCCGCCGTAATCATCGGAATATCGTTCGCGCCGTCGCCCACCGCCAGCGTGTCGGCGAGCGGCAGGCCGTGCTTCGCCGCCTCGGCCTTCAGCGTTTCCAGCTTTGCCGCGCTATCGACGATCGGCTCGATCACCCTCCCGGTCAGCTTGCCGTCCTTAATCTCCAGCTCGTTCGCCAGCACCTTGTCGAATCCGATCGCCTCGCCAACCGGCCCCGCGAACGGCATGAAGCCCCCCGATACCAGCACCGAATAAGCACCATGCGCCTTCATCGTCTGTACCAACGTGCGCGCGCCGCGCGTCAGCTTCACCCGCTCCATCCGGCATTCGACCAGCGTCGCCTCGGGCATCCCTGCCAGCAATCCCACCCGCTCGATCAGCGCCGCGCGGAAATCAAGCTCGCCGCGCATCGCGCGCTCGGTGATCGCCGCGATCTCGGGCTTCAGCCCCGCATAATCGGCCAGTTCGTCGATGCACTCGACGGTGATCATCGTCGAATCCATGTCGGCGATGATCAGCTTCTTCGTCCGGTCGCCCTGCGGCTGGACGATCGTGTCGAGCGATCCATGGTCCATCAGCGCCAATTCCTTGCGCGCGCTGACCAGGCTACCGTGAAAGACGATATCGGCGGCATCGCCCTCGTCGAGCCAGTGCGGCGCGCCGACGTCATGGCCTGTTGCGTCGAGCCGATCGATCGCTTCGCGAACCACCTCGTCGGTCAGCTTTCCGGCTGCTATCAGCGTCGCGACGAACATGGCTACTCCTTTATCTTCTTTCGGCCCACGGCCACCTGTCGCACTTATCGCTGGCCCCACCGCCAGCGGCAAGAGCGCATTGGCGGTGGCGCTGGCAAAAGCCGTCGGGCGCGGCGTTGTGATCAATGCCGATGCCAGCCAGGTCTATACCGACATCGCTATTCTCTCGGCGCGCCCGACCGACGAAGAGATGGCGGGCATCCCGCACCACCTCTTCGGCCATATCGACGCCGCCGAGCCGCATAACGCCGCGCGCTGGGCCGATGAAGCGCGCGCCGCGATCGCCGCGGCGCACGCCGCGGGCGACATCCCGATCCTCGTCGGCGGCACCGGCCTGCACATCCGCACCCTGCTCGACGGCATTTCGCCGATCCCCGAGATCGACCCCGATGTGCGCGCCGCGGTCCGCGCTTTGCCCGTCGCCGACGCCCACGCCGCGCTCACCCGCGAAGATCCCGATACCGCCGCGCGCCTCAATCCCGCAGACACCACCCGCATCGCCCGCGCGCTCGAAGTCGTTCGCTCGACCGGCCACCCGCTCGGCCACTGGCACGCTGCGCACACGGGCGGCATCGGCGACACGATCACCCTCGCCCCGCTCATCCTCCTCCCGCCGCGCGAGTGGCTGCGCGACCGCTGCGACCAGCGGCTGGTCCAGATGTTCGACGACGGCTCGATCGGCGAAGTCGAAGCGCTGCTCGCGCGCAACCTCGATCCCGACCTTCCCGCGATGCGCGCCATCGGGGTGCCGCAAATCGCCCAATATCTGATCGGCGCGATCGACCGCGACGAAGCACTCACGCTCACGCAGGCCGCCACGCGCCAATATGCCAAACGCCAATATACCTGGTTCCGCAATCAGCCACCCGCCGACTGGCCGCGCCACACAGAGTCACTAAACAACGATTCTATTGATGAATTAGCAATTATATTACGTCAAAGGCTGTTGACAGGATAGAATCATATACCTATTGCCCGCAACCCTGTTGCAGCGCACAAGCGCGGCGTTTTTGGATTGAAAGGAGTTTCGTCGTGACGGAAATGAGCGGTGCCGACATGGTGGTTCAGGCGCTGGTCGACCTTGGCGTCGATACAGTGTTCGGCTATCCGGGCGGCGCGGTGCTTCCGATCTACGACGCGCTTTTCAAGCACCCGACGATCAAGCACATCCTCGTCCGCCACGAGCAGGCCGCGACCCACGCGGCAGAGGGCTATGCGCGCTCGACCGGCAAGCCCGGGGTCGTCCTCGTCACCTCCGGCCCCGGCGCGACCAATGCCGTCACCGGCATCACCGACGCTTTGCTCGACTCCATCCCCATGGTCGTGCTGACGGGACAGGTGCCGACGACGCTGATCGGCACCGATGCGTTTCAGGAATGCGACACCGTCGGCATTACGCGCCACTGCACCAAGCATAATTACCTCGTGATGGACCCCGACCGCCTCGGCCCGATCCTGCATGAGGCCTTTTATATCGCGACCCATGGCCGCCCCGGCCCGGTGGTCATCGACATCCCCAAAAACGTCCAGGTCGCGACCGGCACTTACTCGATCCCCAACCGGATCGATCACAAAAGCTATCGCCCGCAGGTCGATCCCGACGCCGATGCGATTGCACAGGCCATCGCGATGATCGCCGCATCTGAGCGCCCGATTTTTTACACCGGCGGCGGCGTCATCAACGCCGGTCCCGACGCGAGTGCGGCGCTGCGCCAGCTCGCCGAGCTCACCGGCGCGCCGGTCACTTCGACCCTGATGGGGCTCGGCGCCTTCCCGGCCGACGATGAAAAATGGCTCGGCATGCTCGGCATGCACGGCACCTATGAAGCCAATATGGCGATGAACCGCGCCGACCTGATCATCGCGGTCGGCGCGCGCTTCGACGACCGTGTCACCGGCCGTCTCGACGCTTTCTCGCCCAATTCCAAAAAGATCCACATCGACATTGATCGCAGTTCGATCAACAAGATCGTCCCCGTCGATCTCGCGGTGGTCGGCGACGCCGGGCGCGCGCTCGATGCGCTGATCGCGGCGTGGGCCGACAAGGGCCACAAAGCCCGTGACCTTGGCGAATGGTGGCGCCGCCTCGACGGCTGGCGCGCGACGCGCTGCCTCGACTTTCCCGAGAAGAAGGAGGATGGCGCCGAAATCATGCCGCAGCGTGCGGTCAAGGCGCTGTTCGACGCGACCCGCGGCATGGACCCGATCATCACCACCGAGGTCGGCCAGCACCAGATGTGGGCGGCGCAGCATTTCCACTTCGACAGCCCCAATCGTTGGTTGACCAGCGGCGGTCTCGGCACGATGGGCTATGGATTCCCCGCCGCGGTCGGCGCTCAGATCGCGCACCCCGATCGCCTCGTCAGCGGCATCGCGGGCGAGGCCTCGCTCCAGATGAATATCCAGGAAATGGGCACCGTCGCGCAATATCGCCTGCCGGTGAAAATCTTCATCCTCAACAACCAGTGGATGGGCATGGTCCGCCAGTGGCAGGAGCTGACCTACGAAAGCCGCTATTCGAACAGCTATTCGGACAGCCTGCCCGACTTCGTGAAGCTCGCCGACGCCTATGGCTGGACCGGCCTGCGCATCGACACGCTCGGTGAACTCGCCGACGGCATCCAGACGATGTTGGGCACCCCGGGACCGGTGATCGTCGACTGCCGCGTCGCGCAGCTCGCCAACTGCTTCCCAATGATCCCGAGCGGCGCCGCGCACACCGACATGATCCTCCAGCCGAACGACATCGTCGGCACGATGGACGACGAAGCCAAGGCGCTGGTGTGATGATCTCAACTTCAATCTTCTCCCCCCCGGCGGGGGAGAAAAGACTTGGCTTGGCGGCTTGCCGCGTAGCAAGTCTTAGAGAGGGGGAGCGGCCTTTCAGGCCACGCGCGCCCTTGGCGCGCAGACCCCTCACCCAGCTCCGACTACGCAGCAAGCTGCCAAGTCTCCACAACCCTCTCCCGCAAGGGGAGAGGGGAGGATTGTCATGAAAATCCACACCGAAGCGGGCGAGCGCCATGTGCTCGCCGTCACCGTCGATAACGAGGCGGGCATTCTCGCCAAGATCACCGGGCTGTTCTCGGCGCGCGGCTATAATATCGAAAGCCTGACCGTCGCCGACATCAGCGCCGATCATGCGCTGTCGCGGATCACCATCGTCACCAGCGGCCCGCCCGCGGTGATCGACCAGATCATCGCCCAGCTCGACCGCCTCGTGCCCGTCCACTCGGTCACCGACCTTGCCGACGGCGGCGCGCATGTCGAGCGCGAGATCGCGCTGGTCAAGGTCGCGGGCAGCGGCGACAAACGCATCGAGGCGCTGCGCATGGCCGACGTCTTTCGCGCCAAGGTCGTCGACACGACGCTCAGCAGCTTCATCTTCGAAATCACCGGGACGAGCGACAAGGTCGACCGCTTCATCGCGCTGATGCGCGAATGCGGGCTGGTCGAAGTCGGCCGCACCGGCGTCGTCGCCATCGCCCGCGGGTCGGAGGCGGTTTAGGGTTTACGTTTAGGGTCTCAACGATCGTCACCCCGGACTTGATCCGGGGTCCATGGATGCCGGATCAAGTCCGGCATGACGAAAAACTAGCAGGGAAGAAAACATGCAAGTCTATTACGATCGCGACGCCGACCAAGATCTGATCAAGGGCAAAAAGGTCGCCGTCGTCGGCTATGGCAGCCAGGGCCACGCCCATGCGCAGAACCTGCGCGACAGCGGCGTCAGCGAAGTCGCGATCGCCCTGCGCGCCGGTTCGGCAACTGCAAAGAAGGCCGAGGCTGCGGGCTTCAAGGTGCTGACGAACAAGGAAGCCGCCGAATGGGCCGACGTCATCATGATCGCCGCCCCCGACGAATTGCAGGCGAAAATCTACGCCGATGACCTCGCCGCCAATATGAAGCCCGGCGCCGCGCTCGCTTTCGCGCACGGCCTCAACATCCACTTCGGCCTGATCGAAGCGCGCCCCGACATCGACGTCTTCATGGTCGCGCCCAAAGGCCCCGGCCACACCGTGCGTAGCGAATATCAAAAGGGCGGCGGCGTCCCCTGCCTGATCGCGGTCGCACAGGAAGCGACCGGCAATAGCGGCAACGGCTATGCCAAGGCGCTCGCCCTTTCCTACGCCTCTGCCGTCGGCGGCGGCCGCAGCGGCATCATCGAAACGACGTTCAAGGAAGAGTGCGAAACCGACCTCTTCGGCGAACAGGCGGTGCTCTGCGGCGGCATCACCCATCTGATCCAAGCGGGTTTCGAAACGCTGGTCGAGGCGGGCTACGCCCCCGAAATGGCCTATTTCGAATGCCTCCACGAAACCAAGCTGATCGTCGACCTGCTTTATGAAGGCGGCATCGCCAACATGCGTTACTCGATCAGCAACACCGCCGAATATGGCGACATCAAAACCGGCCCGCGCATCATCACCGAAGAGACCAAGAAGGAAATGAAGCGCGTGCTTCAGGACATTCAGTCGGGCCGCTTCGTCAAGGATTTCGTCCTCGACAACCAGGCCGGCCAGCCCGAACTGAAAGCCAGCCGCAAAGCCGCCGCCGCGCATCCGATCGAGAAAGTCGGCGGCGAACTGCGCGCGATGATGCCGTGGATCGCCAAGAACCAGCTGGTCGACAAGGCGAAGAACTGAGTGAGCACCCCCTCCCCTTCAGGGGAGGGGCAGCGAGACTTGCGGGCTTGCCCGCTAGTCGCAGCGGGGTGGGCGTCGACGCTGGCGCCTTCCCGCGACCCCCACCCCAACCCCGCCCCTGAAGGGGAGGGGCTTGTGATATCGGCCCTGATGACCGACCAATCCCACCCCTTCGACACCCACCGCGCCGACCTTGCCGCGCTGGCCGCGCAAAGCAGCCGCCGCGCCCTCGCGCCGCGCGCCGGCCGCGACTTCGCGTCGAACGACTATCTCGGCCTCGCCGATAGCGACACGCTGCGCGCCGCACTCACCGTCGGGATAGAACGCGGTCTGCCCGCCGGATCGGGCGGCTCGCGCTTGCTCCGCGGCAACCACCCCCAGCATGAAGCGCTCGAAGCCCATGCCGCGCGCCATTATGGCAGCGAAGCCGCGCTGTTCTTTGCCACCGGCTTCGCCGCCAACACCGCACTCTTTGCCACCCTGCCGCAGCGCGGCGACCTTGTTGTCCATGACGAACTGATCCACGCCAGCGCGCACGACGGCATGAAGCTCGGCCGCGCCGGGACCGTCGCCGCCGCGCACAACGACGCGCAGGCGTTCGACGACATCATCGCCCGCTGGCGCGCGGGAGGCGGCGGCGGCACACCATGGATCGCGGTCGAAAGCCTCTACAGCATGGACGGCGACCGCGCCCCGCTCGCCCAACTTGCCGCCGTCGCCGACCGCTACGACGCCATACTCGTCGTCGATGAAGCGCACGCAACCGGCGTCTTCGGTCCCTGCGGCGCGGGCCTCGCCCACGCGCTACCGCGCCGCGACAACCTCATCACCCTTCACACCTGCGGCAAGGCGCTCGGCTGCGAAGGCGCGCTGCTCTGCGCGCCCGCGATCGCCTGCGACTTCATCGTCAACCGCGGCCGCCCCTTCATCTTCTCCACCGCGCCCTCGCCGCTGATGGCCTGGCTCGTCCGTAACGCGATCGAGATCGTCGCGAACGAGCCCGAACGGCAGGCCCGCCTGCACGCGGTCGTCCGCCACGCGACCGAACGTCTCGTGCCCCTCGGCATTCCCGCCAGCGGCACCCAGATCCTGCCCGTCATCATCGGCGACAACGAGCGCACGATGCGCATCGCCGCGGCGCTGCGTGAGGCCGGGTTCGACATCCGCGGCATCCGCCCGCCAACCGTGCCGCAGGGGACCGCACGGCTGCGCATCGCGATCACCCTCAACGTCGACGAGGCCGACATCGACGCAATGGCCGACGCGCTCGCGCAAGCGATGGCCGCAGCATGACCCGCTTCGTCGTCACCGGCACCGACACCGGCATCGGCAAGACGATTTTTTCGGCGGCGCTCGCGGGTGCGACGGGCGCGCCTTACTGGAAGCCGATCCAGGCGGGCCTTGACGATGAAACCGATAGCGAGACGGTCGCCAAACTCCTCCCTGTGGCGAAGCCATGGGGAGGGGGACCGCCGCGAAGCGGTGGTGGAGGGGCCGCAACCTCGCCCCAAAGCCCCTCCGTCAGCGCTTCGCGCTGCCAACTCCCCACGACTTCGTCGCAGAGAGGATCAATCCTCCCTGAAGCCTATCGCCTCAAAACCCCCGCCTCCCCGCATATCGCCGCCGAGATCGATGGCATCGCCATCGACCTCGCCGCGCTCACCCCGCCCCCCGGCGACCTCATCATCGAGGGCGCGGGCGGCGCGCTCGTCCCCGTCACGCGCACCACCCTCTACGCCGACCTGTTCGCGCGCTGGCAGATCCCGGTCATCGTCTGCGCCCGCACCGCGCTCGGCACGATCAACCACAGCCTGCTGACGATGGAGGCGTTGCGGAGCCGGGGCGTCCCGATCCACGGCCTCGCCTTCCTCGGCGATGCGATGGAGGATAGCGAAGCAATCATCGCGCAAATCAGCGGTGTGCGCCGCTTGGGCCGGTTTCCGATCGTCGATCCGTTGACACCTGAAACGCTGGCGGAAGCGTTTGCCGCCAATTTTGATCTGACAGATTTCCGCTAGCTTTTCGTCATCCCGGCGAAGGCCGGGATCTCGCCGTCGAATTTGACCGCACCGATGAGATCCCGGCCTTCGCCGGGATGACGGAATTGAGTAAGGCCCAGGCCATGACCACCAACCAATCCCCCATCTGGCACCCCTTCACCCAGCACGGCCTTGGCGACCCGATCCCGCTGATCGCCCGCGGCGACGGTGCCCGCCTATTTGACGCGCAAAACAACAGCTGGATCGACGCGATCTCCAGCTGGTGGGTCACCACCCACGGCCACGCCCACCCGCGCATCATGGCCGCGATCCGCGCCCAGTCTGAACGGCTCGACCAGCTGATCTTCGCGGGCTGGACCCACGAACCCGCCGAGACGCTCGCCGCCGAACTGATCCGCATCACCCCCGATCCGCTCACCCGCGTCTTCTTCTCGGACTCGGGTTCGACCAGCGTCGAGGTCGCGCTCAAGATGGCGCTCGGCTACTGGTTCAACATCGGCGAGCCGCGCAGCCGCATCCTCGTCCTCGACCATAGCTATCATGGCGACACCATCGGCACGATGTCGGTCGGCGAACGCGGCGTCTATAACCGCGCCTGGCAGCCCCTGTTGTTCGATGTCGATACGATCCCCTTCCCGCACGAAGGCATGGAACAAGCCACGCTCGACGCGCTCGAAGCCGCCTGCGCCCAAAAGCCAGCCGCCTTCATCGTCGAACCGCTCATCCTCGGCGCGGGCGGCATGCTCATCTACCCCGCCTGGATGCTCGCCGAAATGCGCGCCATCTGCGCCCGCCACAACGTCCTGTTCATCGCCGACGAGGTGATGACCGGCTGGGGCCGAACCGGCACCCGCTTCGCCTGCGACCAGGCGGGCGTCATCCCCGACATCGTCTGCCTGTCGAAAGGCCTGACCGGCGGCGCGCTGCCGCTCGCGGTGACGCTCTGCATCGAACCGATCTTCGCAGCGCATTGGTCAACTGACCGCAGCAAGACCTTCTATCATTCGAGCAGCTACACCGCGAACCCGATCGCCTGCGCCGCTGCCAACGCGAACCTCGCCATCTGGCGCGACGAGCCGGTGCAGCAGCGTATCGACACCCTCGCCGACGCGCAGGCCGCGCACCTCTCGCTCCTCACCCACGACCCGCGCGTCGCCAATCCCCGCCGCCTCGGCACCATCGCCGCGCTCGACATCACGGTCCCCGACAGCGGCTATCTGTCAAACCTCGCCCCGCGCCTGATCGCCTTCTATCGCGAGCGCGGCGTCCTCCTCCGCCCGCTCGGCAACACGGTGTATGTGATGCCGCCCTACTGCATCACCGCCGATGATCTCGCGCAGGTGTGGAGCGCGATCGGGGCATCGCTGGATACAATCTAGTCCTCCCTGTGGCGAAACCATGGGGAGGTGGCAGCGCGAAGCGCTGACGGAGGGGCTTTGGCGTTGCCGTTGCCGCCCCTCCACCACGCCCTTCGGGCGCGGTCCCCCTCCCCATCGCTACGCGACAGGGAGGATTTTTCCTTAACGTCATCCCGGACTTGATCCGGGATCCACGACGGCGGCGCAGCTATGGCCCCCCGATCAAGCCCATCCCGAGCTTGCCAAAACCTAGCGTTTTTCCAGCAGCAATTTGTCGCTCGCTTGGCGGATGATCCCCTCGATCATCGGCCGCACGAACCCCAGCCCCGCGGGCAGCTCGAAATCGATGACCAGCGCCGCATCCTCGACCGTCGCGCTCGATGCGATGCTGTGCCCCATCGCATGGATCACAAAATCCATCCGGTCGTCATGCTCCCAGCGATGCTCGACCCGCCCCAGTCCACCGGGAATCAGTTTGCCCAGATCGTCGGCGCGCGCGGCCATGCGGCGGCGCACTTCGGCGCGCGGCAGGTCATGGGCGATGCGAACGCTCGGCATAGAATCGGCTCCTTCGATCGGCGATGTGGGGCGCGGGGTAAGACGATGCAACGCCCGATCGGCTCGGCAGTTAGGCTTAGGTTCATCTAGCCCGCCTATCACCGACGGCGGGAGAGGCTTTGGAGGCACGACGCCCGATGACGATAAAGCCGACCTGTTACCTGTTCCCGCTGCTCGCCGCGCTCGCCTTCACCGCGCCCGCCGCGGCGCAGGCCGACGATTCGCTCGCGCAATCGGCGCAGCCGCCGCAGCGCACCTCGGTGCTTTATACCTTCGGCAGCGATCCCTGCCCCGAACCCGTCGGCGACGAAATCATCGTTTGCGCCCAGCAGCCCGAATCCGAACGCTACCGCGTCCCCAAGGAACTGCGCGAAGAGCTGAAGGAAGACGTCGTCGTCGGTGGCGGCAGCTGGGCGTCAAAGGTCGAAGGCTATGAGGATATCGCGCGCCAGACGCGCCCCGGCAGTTGCTCGCCGTCGGGCAGCTATGGCTTCACCGGCTGCGCCGCGCTCGCCCTGCGCGAATGGTTCGAGGCGCGCCGCGCGCCCTGACGGAACCACGCAGCGAAACATTGCGTTTCCTGTGGGCTGATTGACGCGGCCCTGTCCGCACGCCTAGCCTGACCGCCCCCAACAGGAGATCCATCCATGCGCCGTATCGCTCCCCTCGCCGCCGTTGCCCTCGCTGTCGTCGCGGTTCCCGTCGTCATCGCCCAGAACGCGCCGCAGGTTCCCGGCGCGCCCGACAAGGCGCGCGTCGCCGCGGGCAGCTACGCCGCCGACGCGGGCCACACGATGGTCGTGTGGGAAGTCGATCATTTCGGCTTCAGCAAATACACCGGCATCTTCGGCGACGTCACCGGCACCCTGGTCATCGATCCCGCCAATCCCGCCGCCGCCAAGGTCGATGTAACGATCCCGGTCGCCAAGGTCACCACCGCCAGCAGCGGCCTAACCGGCCATCTGCTCCGTGCGGGCAAGGATGGCGGCAAACCGGACTTCTTCGGCGCCGCCCCCGCCGACGCCAAATTCGTCTCGACCAGCGTCGTGCTCGACGACGACGGCGACGAAGCCACGGTCACCGGCAATCTCAACCTGAATGGCGTGACCAAGCCGGTCACGCTCGACGTCGATTTCCACGGCGCCGGGACCAATCCCTATAACAAGAAAGCGACCGTCGGTTTCCAGGCCGAGGGCAAGATCCGCCGCAGCGATTTCGGCATCGCCTATGGCATCCCCGCAGTCAGCGACGAAGTCGAACTCGAAATCCACGCCGCGTTCGAAAAACAGTAAGCGCGGTATAACCGCACCCCAATCTGTCACACGCACCGCGTAAAAGCCGGGGCGGGATCTTCACCGGTCCCGCCCCGTTTTCACGAGGAGCCCGTGTGATGAGCGAACTGGTACGCGAAATTGTCGATGTGAACGCCTTCATCGGCGGCGACGAGGAACATCCGCTGCTGACCGTCGAGGCCGAGGGTCTCACCCCCACCGCGGGCTGGGCCAATGTCCGGCTCGACCCGCATGTTTACAGCACCCCGCCCGAGGACGGCGTACAGGACTTCGACCTCGTCGGCGATCGCCCCGCGGGCAGCGATGAAGGCGCACTCACCCAGGTCGAGGCCGCGTGGGAAGGCCCGCTCCCCGACTGGCTGATCGCGGTGCGCGTCCACGCGATCGACAATATGATCGAGGACGAGATTTTCGAGCCGTGGGACGAGGACGACGCGGAGAGCGAAGCCGCCTGACGCTCGCCCGCCGCACGTTTTCCCGGTCCCCTGCCCTGCGCCGGATCGCGGCCCGCCCGCGGTCCGGCGCCGTTTTGCGGTTCATCGCCCAGCCAGCAATCCGCGCCTAGCCTCCCCTCATCAAAGGGAGGACCATCATGCGTATCCTGCTGCTCGCCGCCGCGCTCACCACCACCCCCGCGCTCGGCCAAGCCAATCCGCAGATCGACTATCCCGCCTTCCAGGCGCTCACCACCAGCGTCGCGCCGCAGCGCGCCACCCGCCTGCTCGCCTTCGACGCCTTCAAGGCCGAAGCGGCGAAACCCGACGTCCTCCTCCTCGACGCCCGCTCGGCCGACGCCTTTGTGCGTGGGCATATCAAGGGCGCGGTCAACCTGCCGCTCACCGATTTCACCGCCGACAGCCTCGCCGCGGTGATCGGCGCCAACCCCGACCGTCCCATCCTCATCTATTGCAACAATAATTTCCGCAACAATGTCGCCCCGGTGCCGGTCAAATCGGTCGCGCTCGCGCTCAATATCCAGACCTTCATCAACCTCGTCGGCTACGGCTATCCCAATGTGTACGAACTCGCCGATGTCGTCGATTTCAATGATCCCGCGGTGGAGTGGGTGAAGGGCTGACCCTCATTACCGTCATCCCGGCGAAGGCCGGGATCTCGCCGGTGCGCCATTACGCGAGGGTGAGATCCCGGCCTTCGCCGGGATGACGAAAACTGGCACCCCACGCAATTTTCCCACTCCCCCCTTGCCAAGCGCGACATTTTGCATCACTAGGGCGGCCATGCGCGGCAACGCCCTTCTTCTTCTTCTGCGACTTACACGCCCTTGGGCGTGACACCGGCTGCGCGTTAGTCGCGGCCACCCGCTCAAGGGTCCGATCGACATCATCGCAACCGACCAGCAGAAGACCATCCCATGACCATGCTCCGCGACCCTTCGGTCAAGTACAGCGCCTTTCCGCAAGTTCCGCTCGCGCACCGCGAATGGCCCACCCGCGTCACCACCGCCGCGCCGATCTGGCTGTCCACCGACATGCGCGACGGCAATCAGGCGCTGATCGACCCGATGGATGCCGAGAAAAAGGCGCGCTTCTTCGACCTCCTCTGCCGCATCGGCCTGAAAGAGATCGAAGTCGGCTTTCCCAGCGCCGGCGCGACCGAGTTCGACTTCATCTCGGGCCTCGTCCGCGACGGCCGCATCCCCGACGACGTCACCCCGCAGGTGCTCACCCAAAGCCGCGCCGACCTCATCCGCACCAGCTTCGACAGCCTCGCCGGCGCCAAAACCGCGATCGTCCACGTCTATAACGCGGTCAGCCCCGCCTGGCGCCGCATCGTGTTCGGCATGGAAATGCCCGAAATCAAGGCGATCGCGATCGAGGGCGCGAAGCAGCTGCGCGACAACGCCGCACGCCTCCCCGGCACCGACTGGCGGTTTCAGTACAGCCCCGAAACCTTCTCGACCGCCGAACTCGATTTCAGCATCGAGTGCTGCGCCGCGGTGATGGACATCCTGCAACCCACCACCGACAAGCCGATCATCCTCAACCTGCCCGCCACGGTCGAGGCGTCGACCGCGAACATCTACGCCGACCAGATCGAATATTTCTGCAAGAACCTCCCCGGCCGCGACAGGGCAATCATCTCGCTCCACACCCACAACGACCGCGGCACCGGCGTCGCCGCCGCCGAGCTCGGCCTGCTCGCGGGCGCCGATCGCGTCGAGGGCTGCCTGTTCGGCAATGGCGAACGCACCGGCAACACCTGCCTCGTCACCATCGCGCTGAATATGTACACGCAGGGGGTCGACCCCGGGCTCGACTTTTCGAACATCGACGAAGTCATCGCGACGGTCGAATATTGCAACCAGCTCCCCGTCCACCCGCGCCAC
>NZ_DASYHE010000098.1:0-173148 GCF_035998965.1 Sphingopyxis sp. | reverse complement strand
AGGACAGATCGGCCATTAAGACCAGCGGAACCAACCGCTTGGCCGGAACAAATGAAGTAAGGAATATATCTCTATGGCCACTACGGCTTTTCCGACGCGCGACGATTTCGCCGCGATGCTCAATGAATCGCTTGGTGGTGCGGACGGCGGCTTTGAAGGCCGCGTCGTCAAGGGCACCGTCACTGCGATCGAAAACGACCTGGCAGTTATCGACATCGGTTTGAAGAGCGAAGGCCGCGTGCCGCTGCGCGAATTCGCCATGCCGGGCCAGAAGGCCGACATCAAGGTCGGTGACGAAGTCGAAGTCTATGTCGACCGCGTCGAAAATGCCAATGGCGAAACCATGCTGTCCCGTGATCGCGCCCGCCGCGAAGCCGCCTGGGACCGCCTGGAAGAAGAATTCAACAAGGAAGCTCGCGTCGAAGGCGTCATCTTTGGCCGCGTCAAGGGCGGCTTCACCGTCGACCTCGGCGGCGCCGTGGCGTTCCTGCCCGGTTCGCAGGTCGACATCCGCCCCGTGCGCGACGTTGGCCCGCTGATGGACCTGCCGCAGCCGTTCCAGATCCTCAAGATGGATCGCCGCCGCGGCAATATCGTCGTGTCGCGCCGCGCCATCCTCGAAGAAACGCGCGCCGAACAGCGCAGCGGTCTGATCCTGAACCTGGAAGAAGGCCAGATCATCGAAGGCGCCGTCAAGAACATCACCGATTATGGTGCGTTCGTTGACCTCGGCGGCATCGACGGCCTGCTCCATGTCACCGACATGAGCTACAAGCGCGTCAACCACCCGAGCGAAGTCATCAATATCGGTGACACGGTCAAGGTGCAGATCATCCGCATCAACCGCGACACGCAGCGCATCAGCCTGGGCATGAAGCAGCTGGAAAGCGATCCGTGGGAAGGCGTCGCCGCCAAATATCCCGTGGGTGCGAAGCTGTCGGGTGTGGTCACGAACATTACCGACTATGGTGCGTTCGTCGAACTGGAAGCTGGCATCGAAGGCTTGGTCCACGTCAGCGAAATGTCGTGGGTCAAGAAGAACGTCCACCCCGGCAAGATCGTTTCGACGAGCCAGGAAGTCGACGTTATCGTCCTCGAAGTCGACAGCGACAAGCGCCGCATCTCGCTCGGCCTCAAGCAGGCTCAGTCGAACCCCTGGGGCGCATTCGCCGACACCCACCCGGTGGGGTCGGTCGTCGAAGGCGAAGTCAAGAACGCAACCGAATTCGGTCTGTTCGTTGGCCTGCCCGGCGACGTCGACGGCATGGTTCACATGTCGGACATCGCTTGGGGCATCTCGGGCGAAGAAGCGCTGCACCTCCACCGCAAGGGCGAAGCGGTGCAGGTCGTCGTGCTCGACGTCGATGTCGAGAAGGAACGTATCAGCCTGGGCATCAAGCAGCTTGAAAAGGGTGCTCCGGCCGTTGGCGGCGGCGCCGCAGCGGCTGCTGGTTCGGTGAAGAAGAACGACGTCGTTACCGTCACCGTCCTCGAAGTTCGCGACAATGGCTTGGAAGTTCAGGCTGGCGACGATGGCGCCACCGGCTTCATCAAGCGCGCCGACCTTGGCCGCGACCGCGACGAACAGCGCGCCGAGCGTTATCAAGTCGGCCAGAAGTTCGATGCGATGGTCATCGGCTTCGACCGTTCGAAAAAGCCCAACTTCTCGGTCAAGGCGATGCAGATCGCCGAAGAGAAGCAGGCGGTCGAACAATATGGTTCGTCGGACTCGGGTGCGTCGCTTGGCGACATCCTTGGCGAAGCATTGAAAGCCGGCAAGAAAGATTAATTTCAAACTTGCATAGCGAAACGAACAAAAAGGTCCGCAGAGTGTCCCTCTGCGGGCCTTTTTCTTTTGGTGATATATTTTGACCAGACAGTGATTCATGATACCCTCGCCGCGCGTTGGGAGGGGTCTCGCGCAAAGAAAAGGACCGGCAACGACCGGACGCCTGCTTCGGCGGGAAATGCGTGGCTATTATACTAGGGGAAGCAGATGATCCGGTCAGAACTGGTTCAAAAGATCGCGAGCGAAAACAGCGATTTGCGCGTCGACGAAGTCGAACGCATCGTCGGTACCTTTTTTGATTCCATCGTTGAACAGCTGGCGGCTGGCGGCCGTGTTGAGTTGCGCGGCTTTGGCGCCTTCTCGACCCGATCGCGCGAATCGCGCACCGGTCGCAATCCGCGCACGGGTGCGTCGGTCGACGTGAAGGCCAAAAATGTGCCCTATTTCAAACCCGGCAAGGAAATGCGCGAACGGTTGAACGACTGAACGCGTCGGTCACGGCGACGCCAGCGCCAGCCGCTGGCGTTAAGTCTTGTGTCCCTATTCGTCTGATTATTTCTATCGGACCAGAAATTCGCGCATTCACGTCGTCGGGGTCGCAATGAACGCCGGCATCGTCAACCAGCGCTGCGCCAGCAACGCCAGCGACTGTCAGTTCTTCAATCGATAGCCCGTCCGAAACACCCAGAAAATCACCGCCAGGCACAACGCGAAGAACAGCGCCACTGCCGCCATGCTGACCCCAATCCCGACGTCGCCCTGGCCAAAGAAGGTCCAGCGAAAGCCGCTGATCAGATAGACGACAGGGTTGAACAGCGTCACCGTGCGCCACGCCGCGGGCAGCATGTCGAGCGAATAAAAGGCGCCGCCGAGGAAGGTGAGCGGATAGATCACCAGCATCGGGATCACCTGCAACTGCTCGAAACTTTGCGCCCAGATGCCGATGATGAAGCCGAACAGGCAAAAGGTGATCGCCATCAGCAGCATGAAGCCGACCATCAGCAGCGGATGCGCGACCTGCACGTCGACGAACAGATGCGCGGTCGCAAAGATGATCGCTCCGATGATCACCGACTTGGTCGCCGCCGCGCCGACATAGGCGATCACCGTTTCCAGCGGCGACAGCGGCGCGGAGAGCATCTCGTAAATCGTTCCCGTCCATTTGGGCATATAGATGCCGAACGAGGCATTGCTGATGCTTTCGGTGAACATCGTCAGCATCATCAGCCCGGGGACGATGAAGGCGCCGTAAGGCACGCCGCCAACTTCGCTCATCCGGCCGCCGATCGCCGATCCGAACACCACGAAGTAGAGCGCCGTTGTAATGACAGGCAGCGCCAGACTGGTCCACACGGTGCGCCCGAAGCGGGCCAGTTCAAAGGCGTAGATTGCGCGCACGCCGCGCCAGTTCGCGGTCATGCGGCCTCTCCCTTGGTTTCATGAACAAGCCCGACGAAAATATCCTCGAGCGAGCTTTGCTTGGTGTGCAGATCCTTGAACGCGATCCCGAGATCGCTCATTCGGCGCAGCAGCGATGGGACACCGGTCGCCTCAGCATGGCTGTCGAATTCATAAACGAGCTCATGCCCGTCACCTGTCAGTACCAGCTTCCAGGCCGCCAGTTCGGCCGGAACCGTCGCCAGCGGCTCGGCGAGATTGAGCGTCAGTGTCTTGCGACCCAATTTCTTGATCAGCGCGTGCTTTTCCTCGACCAGGATCAGCCGCCCCTTGCTGATCACTCCGACGCGGTCGGCCATTTCCTCGGCCTCTTCGATATAATGGGTGGTCAGGATGATCGTCACCCCACGCTCGCGCAGTCCGTGGACCATCTGCCACATATCGCGGCGCAGCTCGACATCGACCCCCGCGGTCGGTTCGTCAAGGAACAGGATTTCGGGCTCGTGAGAAAGCGCTTTGGCGATCATCACGCGGCGCTTCATACCGCCCGACAGCTCCATGATCTTGGAATTCCGCTTGTCCCACAGCGACAGGTCGCGCAGCAATTGTTCGATAAAGGCCGGATCACGCGGCTTGCCGAACAGCCCGCGCGAGAAGCTGACCGTCGCCAGCACCGTTTCGAACGCATCGGTGTGCAGTTCCTGCGGCACCAGCCCGATCATCGTCCGCGCGGTGCGATAGGCGCGCGCATGATCATGCCCCGCGACCGTCACCGTCCCCGTGCTGGCGGTCACGATCCCGCAGACGATGCTGATCAAAGTCGTCTTGCCCGCGCCATTCGGCCCGAGCAGCGCGAAAATCTCGCCCTTGTTGATCGAAAGATCGACATCGCTGAGCGCAATGTGACCGCTTTTATAGGTTTTTCCGAGACCGGAAATTTCGAGAACAACTGTCATGCCACGCCGTCTAGCCGAGCGACCGGGTGGGGTGAAGCAGCAAACAGCGCTTGACCTGAATCAGCCCATCGGCTTGACCGGCTGCACCGTGCGGACGTGGCGAAATCGGTAGACGCAGCAGACTTAAAATCTGCCATCCTCTGGATATGCGGGTTCAAGTCCCGCCGTCCGCACCATCATATCGGATCGGTCAGCCGCGGATAAGCGCCTTCACTCTGGCCCGCAGCCCGAAGCGGTCGAGTAGCGCCTTGCCGTGCAACGCCGCGCCGTCGATTCCCTGCATCATCGCCAGCACAGCGCGATTGCGGAGCGTCGGGCGCAGCACCAGCACGTCGGCACACGCCACCGTGGCGCGGCCGAACTGCGTCTTGTGCGCGCCATCGCCCTCGGTAAAATCAAAGGCGCGGAAACGGTTTTCGCTGTAAAGCGCGCGCATCGCCTCGACGTGCAGCACCGTCCCCGGCGACAGCTCGGCGAAATCGGGATCATAGCCGAGATGCGCATAGATCAGGACATCCTGCTCGACGGGCAGATACAGATAGGCGATCGCCTGCCCGCCCGCGAACAACAGAAAGGCGCGGACATTGTCGGCGGCGGCGGCGGCAATCGCCTGCGCTATGTCGGCCTCTCCGGTCGGAAGGCCGGCCTGCATCAATCGGGCCTGATAGGTCCGGCGCGAAAGATCGCCCGCGACCGCCATGAATTCGGCGATGTCCGCCGCAGTGCGATAGGATCGCACCGTGAATCCGCCGTCAAATTGCTCGGCAAGCCGCCGTGCCTTGCGTGACAGGGTGGAACGCGTCTTGGAGGAAAAACCCTGCCACCAATCGTCAAAGCTGCTGTACTGCATCGTGATATAGTGGCGGGGATAATCCTGACGGATGGTGACCAGCCAGTCCGTCATTCGCGCCCTGAGCGCGGGCAATCGTTCGACGGGCAGCGAACGGAGCATCCAGCCGTCGCGCCCCGGCGGCGCCATGCCGTCGTCGACTTCGCCGGTCAGCACCGCATCCAGACTGTGCGGCACCACGCGTAATCGCCGCCGCACATGACCGATTGTGCGCCCCGCAATGTCGATGCGCAGCGCGACCGGATGGTCTGAAATTTCTTCGCCCTGCCCTTTCATTCTTTCACCATTTGCGACGATCATCCTATTCCGGTTTCGCAGCCTTTGGTTATGATTGGCTTACACCGGCGTAAAGGATCAGACGGACAATGACGGCACCAGGCTCATATCGGCGCCCCATCATCAGGATGGCAGCGGCGGCAAGTCTGATGCTGAGCGTGTCGAGTTGCGGCCTGTTCGGTGAACGCGGGCCGGTACGAATCGCCGCGATAGGGGCGATCAATCCCGCCGCGAGCCCGCTGAACGGCGAACTGTCGGCCACCAACGCGGCGCTGCTCGACGCTACGTCGCAGGGTTTGGTCAGCTATGATGGCGGGGGCCAGATCGACACCGGCCTGGCCGATCGCTGGACCGTGACCACCGACGGGCGCAGCTATATCTTCCGGTTGCGCGAAGCGAAATGGAGCAATGGCCGCAAGGTCACGGCGCAGGATGTCGCGGCGATCCTGCGCACCTATGTAGCGCCCGCCAGTCGCCATATGCTCAAAAGCGATTTCCCGGAAATCGAGACGATCCGGGCGATGACCGACACGGTGATCGAAATCCGCCTGTCGGTGCCACAGCCCGCGATCCTGGAGCTGCTGGCGCAGCCGTCGATGGCGATCGTCAACAAGGGCATGGGATGGGGACCGATGCGGGCGCGCAGGATCGGGCGCGCGATCCTGCTGTCGCCCGTTCCCGATCCGCTGGCGGAAGACCCCGAGGCCGCAGAAGCCGCGGCCAATGACCCCGCAGCGTCGATCGAACTTGTCGGCACCTCGCCCGCCGGGGCGCTGGCGCGGTTCAAAAACGGCTATGCCGATGGTGTCATCGGCGGCCGTTTCTCTACCCTGCCCTATTTTGCGGCGTCCAACATCGGCCGATCGCGGCTCGTGGTCGATCCCGCCCCCGGCCTGTTCGGACTGTCGTTCGTCCGGGCCGAGGGTTTTCTGGCGACCGACACCAACCGCGACGCGCTGGCCCGAGCGATTCGGCGCGAGCGGCTGATCGAAGCCTTTGGGTTGACCGAATGGCAGCCGCAGGTGACCTTGCGCCCCGCGGTCCACACGCCCGACGGGGGCCCGACGCCGCTGATGCCAGCGTGGGCGGCTTATGACGACGCCTCGCGGCAAACGCAGGCCCGACGCGTCGTCGACGCATGGCGCGCAGCGGGACGCGAAATCGAACCGATCCGGATCGCCGTCCCCGATTCACCGGGTGGCCGCATCCTCTTTGCCTATGTCGCCGCCGATTTCGCCGCGATCGGCGTGCCCAGTCGCCGCGTCAACATGGCATCGACCGCCGACCTGCGCCTGATCGACGAGGTCGCCCCCAATGACGATGCCCTATGGGCGCTACGCCGCCTGTCGTGTCGGCGCGACACCCTTTGCAACCGCGAGGCGGAAGGTCTGATCGATCAGGCGATGCGCAACATCGACGTGGGCCAGCGCGGGGCGCAACTGGGCGACGCCGAAGTCGTCCTCTCGCGCTACACACCCTTCATCCCACTCGCGACGCCGCTACGCTGGTCAGTCGCGGCGCAGCGCCTGACTGGCCTGCGCGCCAATGGCCGGGCGCAGCACCCATTGAATCACGTGATCGCCGCACCCAATTAATTCACTGGCGCCGTCGTGGCGCTTTAGGAAAGCACGCCCATGGCCCCCTCGCCGCCCAATCCCGACGCCATTTTCGACGCATTGATCCAGAACCGTACCGATCCCGCGGCGCTGCGCAAACGGGTCGAGACGCTGGAAATCCTGCTCGAACGCAGCTTTGTCATTCCTGGCATCAATCGCCCGGTCGGCCTTGACGCGATCGTCGGGCTGGTGCCGGTGGTCGGCGACGTCATCGCCGGGCTGATGGGCGCCTATCTGATCTGGGAGGCGCGCAACCTGGGGATGCCGAAATGGAAATTGTGGCGGATGGCGGGCAATGTCGGCATCGACACCGCACTGGGCGCCATTCCGCTCGTCGGCGACGCGTTCGATCTGTTTTTCCGTTCGAACACGCGCAATCTCAAGATTATCAAGCGCCACCTCGACAAGCATCACCCCGGGACGATCATCATCGATCAGTGATTTTCTTTGTCGTCCCGGCGACGGCCGGGATCTCGACGTCGATAAAAGTTGCAATGATGAGATCCCGGCCTTTGCCGGGATGACGGATGTTTCGTTGCGCTGTCTGACGATGCTGGCTCAGCGTCAAAACACATAGTGATGATCCGCGCCAGCCTCGCCGCGCTTGCCCTCAGCTGTTCCCTTGGCGCTCGACGATGTCGCCGGCAAATGTTCGCGCTGCACCGCGACGTCGCAACAGGCAAATGGAGTCAGGCGGAGGCGCCGCCGGGCGCCAACGCTACCGTCGAAATCGCCGGGACTGTTAGCAAGCGCGAGCAATTGCCGAGGCAAGATGCCCCACTTTTTGCGACTTACAGCGACTTCAAGAGGTGCCCTCGAACCAGAGGGTGGTGGCAGGGCTTGTATCGAACGCAAAAATTAGCGTCTAATTTAACAATAGGTTAGGTCGTCAAGAGGGCTTAATTCCCCCACACTTTCCCCCACACTCTCGTTCATTAGGCGAAAAGATTCGAACGACCGTATTCAGAAGCGCATCCATTTTCGTGGAAAATCTGGTCTCGATCAACCCCCGTTTCGAAGGAGAGAACACTCGGTCGTCTGATCAATGCAACCCATCAGAATGCGCCCGCGCGGTCACAGCGTTGCTCCGTCCGGAACACCCGTTGACGAGTGGGCAGCGACAGCCTGCGATTGCTTTCTGCTGGGGAGTGCGGCGACCAGTCGGGCAGACCCGAGAGTTGCGGCGACCGCGCGGACCGGATGATGCGCCGTATGGAGCCAGCCGGGCAGCGGTTGTCTCGCGCGCGCCCGAGACGCTGTTTGAGTGCGGCTTGGCGATGGCCGGGCCTTATCGTCCGGCCAATCAACTATCCATCCGGGTGAGACGGCACGCGGTAACCTGTTATAAGACGTCGGCTCGGTAGGAAGGTGGGTCCTCAATCCATTGATCAAGCTGGGATTCACGCCAGCCGACCGAGCTTTTGCTCAGACGGATTTGCTTCGGGAAAGTCCCTTCAGCGATCTTTTCGTAGATCGTCGATCGTGACAGGCCTGTTCGCGAAATAACTGTCGGGAGGCGTACGAGTCGGTCCGTTCCGCCGCTCATGCTTTCCTCCGGCGTTGCTTGCTGAACTCCCGATCACTTCCGATGAACCGTTCCACCATCGGCGCGATTAGCTTTTCGGGCGCGAGGGGTGTCGCCAACCCGGTCAATTTTGCGTGGACGGCCGCATAGTCCGCAAGATCGCGCATGAGGGATCCTGGCAGCTCGACAGTCAGCTTGACCGGCCGCTCCTCGACGACCGGACCGAGGCGCAGCTTGCTCATCGCCGGCTGCTCGCCAGCTGTTCCTCAAGAATAAGATCTCGGGTCACGATCACTCGCAAGGAGAAGCCCGGCCGCACTGTGAGCGTCGGCGGAACGGAAAGTTCGCGTTCGACTATCCGACGCCCGGCCTCGTTCGTGCTGTCCTGCAAACCCGAGCGAAGGGCCCGGACGAGGTCACCATCGCCGTCCGCGGCAAGCTCCGTTCCGATCCCAAGGAACGATGACACCAACGCTGCCCGAAGCATCCGGCCCCAGTGATTGTTCACCCGTTCCTCGGCACCGGCCATACCCGAGGCGTCGCCCGCCGGCTGGCGATCGAGCCGGATCGACCCGCCGCCCGGAAGAATGAGACGATCCCATGCAAGCAGGAGACGGCGCTGGCCGACTGCGACGTCGCTGTCATACTCGCCGACAAGCCGCGCACCTTGTGGAATGAGGAGCAGGCGCCCAGTCGGGCTATCGTAAACATTCTGCGTGACCTGCGCGGTAATCTGGCCGGGGAGGTCGGACCGGATTCCCGTGATCAGAGCGGCGGGGATAACCGTGCCAGCCTGAACCACGGCCGCCGAACTCGGCGCGATGATCCGCTCGGAGCTTTCGAACGCGCGCTGCGGCCCGCGGGCGAGAAAGGCTTTGCGCGCCGCCGCGGGCGTACCCTCCTTGGCCGGTTCTGTGGCTGCCGGCTGGGCATCAAGAATTCCGGGCGCGGCGGCCGCGGCGCTGCCGCCGCTCAGAAACAGGCGGCTTCCCTCGGCGGCCTCGCGCTCTTGGAGCGCACGCTGCTTCGCCTGCTCCCGCGCGGTTTGGCGCGGATCGGCCGTTGGCGGCCCCATCGCCGGGAGAGGTAAAGGCTCGCCCGCCTGTTGCGCCGACACGATCGGCCGCCCGAGATCCCCGGGGAGCGGCGGTCCGAGCTTGGGGACGGCGCCATAGTCGGCGGGTGCCCCCGTAACGGCCTCGGACCGATTGGGCGAGGTGACCTCGTAAAGCTCCTGCGCTGCTTTCGGATCGACCGGACGCAGCGCCCATAGAAGCGCGCCCCCGATTGCGATCCCTGCCGCGCCGCAGAGTATTGCAAGCGTCTTGCGCGAAAGGCGCATGACGCGCGGCAGTTCGCCCTCGAGACGAAAGCCGTCGGGGCTGGCGGGCGCGACCACCGCGGCATCCGGCGTCGGTTCGGCGAGCGGCACCTCGCCTTCCGCGTCCGCGGGCCGGCTCACGGGCGCACCCGCACGGCCGGCACGTCGCGAACGATCCGGACTTTCCTCGCTGCCGCTCCGGCACCCAGGCGAAGCTCTCCGCTATCGAACAGCCGATCGACAATCATGAATCGGCCGTCGACGCGGTAGTTCAAAAGCTCGGCCGCCCCCTTCTCGCCGACCGCAAAGAGCGGCGGCATTTCGCCGGTCGCGATCGAAGGGCTGAACTCGACAAAGAGCTGTCGGCCGTCGTCGAACACACGCACCGGGCGCCACGCCACCTTGTCGCCGCTGATCCGGTAGGCGAAGTTGAGCGACGGCAGATCAATCCCGCTGGCGACGGGCGCGGCCCTCACACGCTCGGCTTCGGCCGCGCGAAGCGCGATCAGCTCGTCCTGCGGATAGCGCCACGAGACCGCGGCCATATAGGTCGAAGGCGTCGCGCGGAGCTCGATGTGATACGTCCTACGGCTCGTGTTGATGACCAGATTGGTCATGATGTCGGGCCGCGTCGGCTTCACGAGAATGTGGACGCGCCTCGCGCTACCTTCACCGCTCAGCGTGTCGCCGATAATCCAGCGCACCGTGTCGCCGGCGGCGACCGGGCCCGGCCCGACCAGTTCTTCACCTTCCTGCAGCGCGATATCGGTGACCTGACCCGGCGAAGTATAGACCTGGAACAGGGCGCCCTCAGCCCAGGCATATTGCTGGATCGCATTGAGAAAGGTCGTGCGTTCGGGCTGGACGCGAGCCGCATCATTAGCGCGGCCGACCTGCGTCCGGGGATCGCCGGGCGCGGCGTGGAGCGGCAGCGAGATGGCTGCCGCACCGACGAGAAGGGAAAGGCGGATCGTCATTGATTGAGCTCCTTCGAGAGGTTGATCGCGGTCACGAACACGCCGAGCGGGTTCTTGCGGAGGGCGTCGGGGGTGCGCGGCGGCACGATCGTGACCGTCACGATCGCCGACCAGCGCGAGGTCTCGATAAGGCCGCCGTCCTGATAACGGCGCTCGGTCCAGGCGATGCGGAAGCTGTCCTTCGACGCGCGGATCACGCTCGATACGTCGACCGCGACCTGCCGCTTGCCGACTTCGGCGAACGGGTCGTTGTTACGCGCATAGTCGTTGAGCGCCTGCGCGCCCGAGGTGGCCGCGAAATCATAGGCGCTGAGCCAATTCGATCGGAGCACGACGGGATCCGCCGGGATCGAGCGGATATGCTCGATGAAGCGCGCGAGATGGAAAGCGATCTGCGGATCGGTCGGCGAATAATCTGCGTCCGCCGGCGCGACCGCTCTCGCCTCGCCGAGCTTATCGACCTCGACCACCCAGGGCGTGATCGTGCCGCGGAGCGATTGCCAGACGAGCGCCGAGGCAAGGCCGCCCGAGAGCGCCAGGCAGCCGAAGAAGGCGAGCCGCCAGTTCTTCGCCTGGATCCGCGCCGAGCCGATGCGGTCGTCCCAAATCTGCGCGGCACGCTGATAAGGCGTCACCGGCTCGGGCGACTTGCCATAATGTTGGTGGGGTCGTCGGAACATGGTCTCAATCCTTCTGGCTGATGTCGGGGGAAGAGCCTGCACCATGGCTGTCGCCTTGTTTCAGGGTCTGCGCGCCGATCGTGGCGCCCGAGGTGATCGCCTGGCGCCGCTTCATCGCGGCCGCCCAGGCCGGCTGACCGGCCGCCTCCGCTCCGGCAGCGGCAGGCGCCGCCTTTCCGGCGTGCCCTTCGGCGAAATTCTGGCGAAGCTTCGCCGCGGCCTGCCGGAGCGGCGAACCCGCGCCGCTCGCCGCGTCGCGCGCGACATTCGCGATGCCCGACCCAAAGGCGCGCATCCCCGACTTGCCGGCAGCGCCACGAGCGTAAGAGGCCGAGGCCGATCCGGCAGCCCGCGAGGCACCCGCCGCTCCCTTCCCGGCCATCGACGCGGCGGCACCGGTCGCAAGGGTTGCCCCCGCGGCACCGGCAGCGATCGTCGCGCCGGCTGCCAGCGTGGTTCCAGCTGCAGCTCCAGCGCCGAGCTGCGGTCCCCCGGCAACGATGCCGTTGGCGACGCTCGGACCGAAGATGCCGAGGCCCAGGAGCGTTAGCGCTCCGAGCGCGATCGCCATCACCTCGCGAATATCGGGCTCGGTGCCGAGGCCGGCTTCCATGAAGCGTTCGAACAGAGTGACTCCGATGCCGGTGATCACCGCGAGCACGAGCAGCTTGATCCCCGAGGAGATCACATGCCCGAGCACGCGCTCGGCCATGAAGGCGGTCCGATTGAAGAAGGCGAAGGGCAGCAGGACAAAGCCCGCGAGGGTGACGAGCTTAAACTCCAAAATTGTAACGAAGACCTGCACCGCTAGGATGAAGAATGCGAGCACTACGATCACCCACGCGATCAGCAGGATCAGGATCTGCACGAAGTTGGTGAACAGCCCGACCGGGCCGACGAGATCTGCGGTCGCATCGAGCAAGGGTTCAGCGGCATCGAGACCCGTCGCGGCGATCATTCCGGGGCGCATAAAATCGCCGATCGCCATCGCCCCGCCGCTCGCCTTCAGCCCGAGGCCTGCGAAACTCTCGAGCAGGATGACCGAAAGCGCCTGGAAGTTGCCGATGATGAACGCGAAGACACCGATATAGAGCGTCTTCTTGATAAGCCGCTGCAGCACATCCTCGTCGGTGCCCCACGCCCAGAAGAGCGCCGCGATCGT
The DNA here is from genome assembly GCF_035998965.1 of Sphingopyxis sp. GTDB lineage: Bacteria > Pseudomonadota > Alphaproteobacteria > Sphingomonadales > Sphingomonadaceae > Sphingopyxis. The sequence goes on along the minus strand of NZ_DASYHE010000098.1, from coordinate 160,598 downwards.
CACGTCGATCACGATCAGGGTCGAGGAGAGGAACCCGACCTCGCCGCCGAGCAGGCCGAAGCCGCTGTCGATATAGGTCGAGAAGACCGACAGGAAATTGTCGATGACGCCGGTGTCGTTCATTGCTCAGGCTTTCCAGAACGGAAGAAGTGATGCCGCTTCGCCTCCCAAGCCGCCTCGCATCCGGGATCGGCCTCGGTGACGGTTCGGCAGCGACGCAGCGTGTCGCCATAGTCGGGGGGTGCGTCCGCTCCGGAGATCTGGGGAGCGGACGCACGGGGCGCGGGCGGATCGAGCGCGGCGATGAGGGCAAGGGTCAGCGCAAGACCCAGGACGATTGCCGCCATCACCAGCCCGCCCGCCCGGCCCATCTCAATTGCCCTTGCGGAAGCGGCGGAAGCGTTCGCGGCCTTCGGCCTCGGCAGCGGCCGCGCGGGCGGCGTCGAGCATCTCGGCGCGCCCCTGCGCCGTCATGACCGCGGCAAGGTCGGCGATCTGCTGCGACTGGATCGCGAGCAGCTGATTGCCCGCCTGCGCGGCCTGCAGCGCGCCGGTAGCCGACTGACTGGCGCCGACGACAGTCGAGATCGACGTCCGCGTCCCGCCCATATTCGAGACGATGCCGGCCTGCACCTTCATCGCATCCTCGAAAGCGCCGACGCTGTCCTTCCAGCGCGCCTCGGCATTGGCGACCAGCGCCGACACCGGACCCGCGAAGGCGGTGCCCTTGTAGCGCTGCTCGAAACCCTTGCGGACGTCGGCGACGTCATAGGCAATGCCTTCGGCCTCGCTCAGCAGCTGCTTGGTCTGATCGATCTGCGCCTGCAGCTCGCCGAGCGTCGACGTCGGCAGGCTCTGCAGGTTGCGCGCCTCGTTGAGCAGCGAGGTCGCCTGGTTCTGGAGCTGCTTGATCTGGTTGTTGATCTGCTCGAGCGTGCGCGCGGCAGTCAGGATATTCTGCGAATAGTTGCGAGGATCGTGGACGATACCGCCGACCTGCGCGCTTGCCGGGGCCGCGATCATGGGACCGGCGGCGACCGAGGCAAACAGCGCCGCAGCCAGAACGCGGACAATATTCTTCTTCATTGGGTGGACTCCTGATTGGGGGCGACGGTGGGGGGAAGCAGCTCGGCCGCCCATTCGAGCTTTCGGTGGGAGAGCCAGGCCGCCGCGAACCCCGCGCGGCCGTGCGCGGCGAAAAGCTCGCCGATGCGCGTCTGGTCGGTCTTCGAAGAGGCGGCCGTGAAGGCGAGTGCGATGTCGCCGAGCCCGAGGTCGAAGAGGCGGTTGCCGCGGCGCGACTGGCAATAATAGTCGCGCTTCGGCGTCGCCCGGCTCAATATCTCTACCTGCCGGTCGTTGAGCCCGAAGTGCTCGTAGATGTGAGCGATCTGCGGTTCGAGCGCACGCTCGTTCGGCAGGAAGATGCGGGTGGGGCAGCTCTCGATGATCGCCGGCGCGATGCTCGACGTCTCGATATCGGCGAGGCTTTGCGTCGCAAACACCACGCTGGCGTTCTTCTTGCGCAGCGTCTTGAGCCATTCGCGCAGCTGCGCAGCGAAGGCCGGGCTATCGAGAACGAGCCAGCCCTCGTCGATGATGATCAGCGTCGGCGAACCGTCGAGCCGCCCGGCGATGCGGTGGAAGAGATAGGACAGTACCGCGCCAGCCGACGCCGCGCCGACGAGACCCTCGGTCTCGAAGACCTGCACCAGCGCCTCGCCGAGTTTCTCCTCGTCGGCATCGAGTAGCCGTCCCCAGGGTCCGCCGACCAGATAGGGAGCCAGCGCTTGCTTGAGCTCGATCGACTGGAGCAGGACCGCGAGGCCCGTCAGCGTCCGTTCGGACACCGGTGCGGTCGCGAGCGAGGTCAGCGCCGACCAGAGATGCTCCTTCGCGGCCGGGTCGATCTCGACACCTTCCCCCGCGAGCATCGCGGCGAGCCATTCGGCCGCCCAGCTCCGTTCGGCCGCCTCGTCGATCCGCGCGAGCGGCTGCAGCGCCACTCCGCCTTCGCCGTCGTGCAAGGCGCCGCCGAGATCCTGCCAGTCGCCGCCCATCGCGAGCGCGGCGGCGCGGATCGAGCCGCCGAAGTCGAAGGCGAAGATTTGCGCGCCAGCATAGCGGCGGAACTGCATCGCCATGGTGGCGAGCAGCACCGACTTGCCGGCGCCGGTCGGGCCGACGACGAGGCAGTGGCCGACATCGCCGACATGAAGGGAAAGGCGGAACGGGGTCGAACCTTCGGTCTTGCCATACAGCAAGGGGGCATCACCGAAATGCTCGTCCCGTTCCGCTCCCGCCCACACGGCGGAGAGGGGGATCATGTGGGCGAGATTGAGCGTGGAAATGGGCGGCTGGCGGACATTGGCATAGACATGGCCGGGCAGCCCCCCGAGCCAGGCCTCGATCGCGTTCATGCCCTCGATCGTGCAGGTGAAGTCGCGCCCTTGGATGACTTTCTCGACGAGCCGGAGCTTCTCGGCCGCGAGCGCGGGATCGGCATCCCAGACGGTCACCGTCGCGGTCACATAAGCGACGCCGGCATGATCGGCGCCAAGTTCCTGCAGCGCCACATCGGCGTCGGCGGCCTTGTTCGAGGCGTCGCTGTCCATCAGCACCGACTGCTCGTTGGTCATGACCTCCTTGAGGATCGCCGCGATCGACTTGCGCTTCGCGAACCATTGCCGCCGGATCTTCGTCAGCAGTTTTGTGGCGTCGGTCTTGTCGAGCATGATCGCGCGCGTCGACCAGCGATAGGCGAAGGCGAGCCGGTTGAGCTCATCGAGCAGCCCCGGCCAGGTCGACGATGGGAAGCCGGTGACCGTCAGCGTCCGCAGATGCGCCGAGCCGAGACGTGGCTCGAGCCCGCCGACGAGCGGCTGATCGGTCAGCAGCGCGTCGAGATAGACCGGCGTCTCGGGCACGCGAACGCGTTGGCGCTTGGTCGAGACGGTCGAGTGGAGATAGGTCAGCGTCTCGCCGTCACCCAGCCAGTCGGCCTCGGGCATGAAGCCTTCGACGAGATGAAGCACCCGGTTCGTGCGATCGACGAAGCTCACGACATGCTCGCGCGGGTCGACGCCCGAACGCGCCATGCCCTCATAAAGCCAGCTTTCCGCGCGCGAGGCGTCCTCGGCGGGCGGCATCCACAGGAGGGTCAGGAAATAGCGGCTCTCGAAATGCGCCCCTTCCTCCCGGAATTGCTCACGGCGCTCCATATCGACCAGCGCCGAGGCCGGATCGGGAAACTCCGATTGCGGATAGTCGCTCGCGGGCAGGCGCTGCGCCTCGACGAACACCGCCCAGCCTGAGCCCAGGCGCCGCAGCGCATTGTTGAGCCGCGAGGTCACGGCGACGAGTTCGGCGGGCGTGGCGCTGTCGAGATCGGGACCGCGGAAGCGCGCCGTGCGCTGCAGCGATCCATCCTTGTTCAGCACCACGCCCTCGCCCACTAGCGCGACCCACGGGAGAAAATCGGCAAGGCAGGCGGATTTCGAGCGATATTCGGCGAGGTTCATCATGGCCGCATCCAGACAGGATATTTGAGGTGACGCCGGGCGACGTCGACGAAGAGCGGATCGCGGTGCGCCGCCCAAACCGAGAGCGCGTGGCCGATCGCCCAGATGGCGAGGCCCGCGATCCAGAGCCGCAGGCCGAGGCCGATCGCGCCGGCGAGTGTGCCGTTTACGATCGCGAGCGACCGCGGCGCGCCGCCGAGCAGGATCGGCTCGGCGAGCGCCCGGTGAACAGGTGCGAAGAAGCCAGGCACTTCCCCTTCCCGGTCCATCAGACCAGCGCTCCGCCGCCGAAGGAGAAGAAGGAGAGGAAGAAGCTCGACGCTGCGAAGGCGATCGACAGGCCGAACACGATCTGGACCAGCCGACGGAAGCCGCCCGAGGTGTCGCCGAAAGCGAGGCTGAGCCCGGTCACGATGATGATGATAACCGCGACGATCTTGGCGACCGGTCCCTCGATGCTCTCGAGGATCGACTGAAGCGGCGCTTCCCAAGGCATCGACGAACCTCCCGCATGGGCCGGTGCAGCGACGAAGAGCGCGACGAACAGTGCGGTCGAACAGAGCATGGCGCGGCATGCGCCATGCCGGCAGGCATGGATCATCATAATTCTCCTTCGGGCTTGATGAGCGGAGTGATGCAGAACTCGCCGGTCGCAGGGTCCAGACCATCGACACGGGTGAGCTCGGAAAGGCGGCGCCCGGTGCCGTCGCGTACCAGCACGGCGACAAGGTCGATCGTCTCGGCGAGCAGCGGGCGCGGGACCGTCACCACGGCCTCTTGAATAAGCTGCTCCATCCGGCGCAGCGCGCCGAGTGCGGTCCCCGCATGGATCGTGCCGATGCCGCCGGGGTGACCGGTGCCCCAGGCCTTCAGAAGCTCAAGCGCCTCTGCTCCGCGGACTTCGCCGATCGGGATGCGATCAGGCCGCAGGCGGAGCGAAGAGCGGACGAGGTCCGCGAGCGTCGCCACGCCGTCCTTCGTTCGCATCGCGACGAGATTGGGCGCGGCGCATTGAAGCTCGCGCGTATCTTCGATCAGCACGATACGATCTGAGGTCTTCGCAACTTCGGCTAGCAACGCGTTGGTGAGCGTGGTTTTTCCGGTGCCGGTACCGCCCGCCACCAGAATATTTTTACGCTCGGACACTGCACAGCGGAGAATCTCGGCCGAGAGGTCCGACATGATACCGGCGACCGCATAATCGTGAAGGCTGAACACCGCGACGGCGGGCTTCCGGATGGCGAAGGTCGGCGCTGCCACCACCGGCGGCAACAGTCCTTCGAAGCGCTCGCCGGTCTCCGGGAGTTCGGCAGAAACGCGCGGCGAGCCCGCGTGGACTGCAGCGCCGACATGATGCGCGACGAGGCGAATAATGCGTTCGCCATCGGCGGCGGCGAGAAGAATGCCGCTGTCGGCGATGCCGATGCCCAGCCGGTCCACCCAAAGCCGGCCATCGGGATTGAGCATGATCTCGATGACCGAAGGGTCGGCGAGCCATTCGGCGATGGCGCCGCCAAGCGCGGTCCGGAGCATGCGCGCGCCGCGTGACTGCGGCTCGTTGCCGGTCGGTGCTGCGCCCATCGGAGTCCCCGTTCATTGGTCCGGGCAACGGCGCCCGGCTCGACGGGGACGAGTAAGAGACGCAGAAAAGTGCCGACTTCAACAATGATTTACGTGCGTCAAACGATCGGAAAGAATGACTAGTGTTTGCCTATGCAGGCGGCGCTGCCTGAAGCCGTCTTACCGCGACTCGCCCCGATGAGGCTTGCGCGCGGCGGTATTTTGACAATTGTGTAAACATGAATGATTCGGGGTCGCACCCACCTGACGAAGAAGCTCGATGGAACCGCCTGACCGAGAAGCAGCGCGCGTGCCTCGACCTGCTCATCGAGCACAAGACCTCGAAAGAGATCGCCCGGCTTCTGGATATTTCGAAGCACACCGTCGATCAGCGGCTGAATCTGGCGCGCGACACACTCGGCGCGCAGGATCGGAACGAGTCCGCCTTCGTCTACCGGCAGATGAAGGAGAAATACGACCGAGTGACATACGACGCGGTGGAGGTTCCGGCGACGCGGGCATTGGTGCGATCCGAGTTTCCGGACGGCGGCTCGCCCAACCTCATGGAACTGCACGACAGTTCGGCGTTGCGGGGCGGGTCATCGGGAATTCGCCCGCCGTTCAGAGGTCTTTTCAAGCGCGATCATAATTCGGCAAACCGGCTTTGGATCTATCTCGCCGGACTTGCCGCTGCGGTCTGGATTGTCCTGGGTGGTCTCGGCGTTGCCCAAGCGCTGAACCAGCTGATCCAGAACTGACCTCTCTTCAAATCGGTCCAATTGGCTGAGGCTTTGCGGCTTCGGCGAAGGAGAACCTATGTCTCAGAATATTGCCGCAATGGCGGCCCGGCTGCATCGCGACGTTCCAAACGCCGAAGGAAGTATCGACGACGCCCTGATCGCCGTGGCTTCGCTCACGACCAGCGTCGTTATGGCACGGCGAGCGATCGGCGCGCCGGCGAAGACCGGCCAAGGAACGATCATGCGGTTGGTCGAGGCGCAGATGTCGCTCGTCAAGGTCAGCGGCAGCATTCTTCGCGCGCACAATGAGCTGGCCGAGATCGGCAAGGAAACGGCCGGCTACGATTTGCGCGAATGCCCGTCCATTGCCCGCACGGAGGTCGTTCCGCTTTCGTCGGCTGCATGAAGCGAATTGACCGAGAGCGATCCGCATGAAAAGTCACGAGAATGCGCATAGCCATTTTCGCCACGATATTGCTGATCGCTCTCGTCTATGCGGCGTGGAAGGGTGGCGGCCCGGAGCGAGCGATGGTCGGGATAGCTGTTACCATCGTGGTCTGGGATCGCTTGTTGGTCGCTTCTGGGCTGGTCTCATATCATGCGCTCGATATTGGTTATCTCGCGCAAGACGCATTCGGCGCTCTCTCGACGCTTGCCCTGGCGATGGTCGCGTACCGCTTCTGGACGCTGCCCGCGGCGATCCTTCATACTTTGCCCCTGCTCGCCCACCTGAGCCGAGCCGTGGACCTCTCCATCAGTCCTGTCGTGTATCTGACGATGCAGGTCGCATCGTCCTGGCTGGTGCCACCCCTGCTAATCCTTGCAACTTGGCATCACCAGCGTCGCCTGAAGCAGTTCGGCAGCGATCCGTCCTGGCACATCTCGTGGAAATCGCAGCCCCGGGACGCGGCGCAGCAGTCGCCAACGCTCTCCTAGACGAATTCCAGTCGCTCGGTCGCCTGTGGGCGCAAGAGCCCGAGGCCATAGCAAGGATCGTCGGCAGCAATTCGCCAGTGGCGTCCCTCATTCTGCACGCCCGCGACGCCGCAATCGCGGCGGCGAGTTCCGACATCCGAGGAATTCGCATCGATCCGTTCGCAGCTGAGGTCAGACAGTATCTGATCTTGTCGATGGGCAGCCTTGCCGACGAGCGCTTCCGCATCCTCTTTCTGGATTCTTCACACCGCCTGATCGCCGACGAAGAGATGCAACGCGGGTCGATTTCCCAGATCAGCCTCTATCCGCGAACCATCTTTCGCCGTGCGCTCGAGGTGAACGCCGCCGCCATCATCCTCGTCCACAATCACCCGAGCGGCGATCCGAGCCCAAGCGCGGAAGATATCGAAGTGACCAGGCGCCTCGACCAGATTGGAAGATCGCTCGGCATCGAGGTGCTCGACCATATCATCGTCACCGCCGCCTACGCCCATCACCTCATCAGTCGCGATCCGACGGCCCCTCGGGAGGGGGCGGCACCTTTCACCCTGCGAAGCCCTGACAACCAGCAGACATCGGACGGCGAGGACCTGGCGCTCGCCAACGCACGGGCGACGATGCGGCGACGGCTGCTCCGCCAACAATTGCTCGGCGCGCCCGAGCTCTTCGGCGATCCAGCGTGGGAGATGCTGATCGATCTCTTCATCCACGAATGCGAGCGAAAGCCGATCTCGGTGACCTCGCTATGCGTTACACCCAGCATTCCCATGAGCAGCGCCATTCGGCTCTGTCAGAAGCTCTGCGACGCCAACCTCATCCGGCGTAAACCGGATCTCTATGATGGTCGCCGCGTCTTCATCGAGCTCAACCCCGACGTGTCCCACCGCCTCCGCGCCTATTTCCTCGCCGGGTCCGATTGAGCTCCGTCGCGGCTCAACTCTGCCGCCAGCTTGGCGCCGCCGTCCATCCGCTTGGCGAGCGCATCGACAAAGCCCTCCCACCGCCGCTTGCCGGTCGCCTGCGCTGCAACGAGCGCGTCGTCCGGGAGCGGAGCCGTGCTGGTCAGCCAATGCCGCACAAAGAGCGCCAGCGTCTCGTTGGTGAGGTCGGTATGCCATTCGAGGCGTTCGAGGAGGCGGACCAAGCGGTCGAGGCGGCGGATCAGCAGCGCTTCGGCCCGGTCCTGATCCTGGGGTAGCAACAAGGCGGTAAGCGCGGCCTCCACGACCTCGGTCTTGGTGGTGCCGCGCTGCCGGGCCCGAACTTCCACGCTTCGCACCAGACCAGCGTCGAGGCGGAACGTCTGCTTGATATGAGCGCGGCTCACAGGTCGATCCCGTCACCGGGATCAAGCGAGGCATTGCGCGCCGCGCGCGATAGGCGGCGATCAGCAGCCGCCCGGGCGCGGGCTGCGTCGGCCTGCGCGTCGTCGTCCGCATAGTCGAACTCGCCCTGCACCGGGCGGCTTGGCGGTAAGACATCCTCATGCGGGGGAAGCTCGGGCTCCTGGCGGATCCCGCCGTTCGCCGCGTCGCTCCCGCTATCGGGCTCTTCCTTCGCCGCGGGCGCTGGTAAGGCAGGCCGCGCAGGCGCCGTCGCCCCTGCATTCGGGTCGTCCCAATCATTCGGCTTCATTGGACTGTCCTTTCGGTCCGGCGGCGCGATGATCCGCGCATGAAACCGCGCATCGAGAAAATAGCGCGCCTTCCTCGCCCGGATCGGCGCAAGACCCGCGACCATCACGATCTCGTCGTCGGGCGGGAGCTGCATCACCTCGCCGGGCGTGAGCAAGGCGCGGGCCGTCTCGGTACGCGATACCATCAGGTGACCCAGCCAAGGTGAAAGCCGGTGGCCGGCATAATTCTTCATCGCGCGCTGTTCTGTGGCGGTCCCGAGTGCGTCGGATATGCGCTTGGCGGTTCGCTCGTCGTTCGTCGCGAAACTGACGCGGACATGGCAATTGTCGAGGATCGCGTTGTTCTGGCCATAGGCCTTCTCGATCTGGTTGAGCGATTGGGCAATCAGGAAAGCCTTGATGCCGTACCCAGCCATGAAGGCGAGCGCGCTTTCGAAGAAATCGAGCCGCCCGAGCGCCGGGAATTCGTCGAGCATCAGCAACAGCCGGCGCGGCCGCGCCGCGGGGTTGAGTTCCTCGGTCAGGCGCCGCCCGATCTGGTTGAGAATGAGGCGGATCAGCGGCTTGGTTCGGCTGATGTCGCCCGGCGGCACGACGAGATAAAGCGAGACCGGAACATCATCCTCCATGAGGTCGGCGATCCGCCATTCGGACGATCCGGTGACAGCCGCGATGACCGGATCGCGGTAGAGGCCGAGAAAGGACATGGCGGTCGAGAGCACGCCCGACCGCTCATTCTCGCTCTTGTTCAGCAGTTCCTGCGCCGCTGCCGCGACCACCGGGTGGACCGATGTGCCGAGGTGCTTCGTCGTCTTCATGCGCCGCAGCGTCGTCTCGATCGGGCGGCGCGGGTCCGACAGGAAGGCGGCGACGCCCGCGAGCGTCTTGTCCTCCTCGGCATAAAGGACATGGAGGATTGCGCCTACAAGCAGCGCATGGCTCGTTTTCTCCCAGTGGTTTCTTTTCTCGAGGCTGCCCTCGGGATCGACGAGAACGTCGGCGACATTCTGCACGTCGCGCACCTCCCACTCGCCGCGGCGGACCTCGAAGAGCGGATTATAGGCGGCCGAGGCCTTGTTGGTGGGATCGAAGAGCAGCACGCGGCCGTGCTTCGCGCGGAAGCCCGCGGTAAGCTCCCAATTCTCGCCCTTGATGTCATGGACGATGCAACTGCCGGGCCATGTCAGCAACGTCGGGATGACGAGGCCGACGCCCTTCCCCGACCGCGTCGGCGCGAAACAGAGCAGATGCTCGGCGCCATCGTGGCGCAGATAGCGTTTGCCGAGCCGCCCGATGATCACCCCGTCCTCGCCGAGCATGCCGGCGGCGCGAACCTCGCGTTCGCTCGCCCAGCGGGCCGACCCATAGGTCTCGGCGCGGCGCCTTTCGCGGGCGCGCCAGATCGACATGAAGATCGCGACGATGATTGACAGGAAGCCGCCCGAGGCGGCGATCGCCGCCCCGCGATAGAAGACCGGCGGCGCATAGGCATCGAAGGCGAACCACCACCAGAAGAAGGCCGGCGGGGGATAGACGGGATAGCCCGATAGGCGGAACCAGGGATCGCCGAGCGCCGCCTGATAGCCAAGCTCCCATGCCGTCCACTGCGTCGCGGTCCATACCGCGCCGAGGACGATCAGGAAGATGACAGTGATTTGTCCCCAGAGGATGCGGTCGTTCATCGCTATTCTCCTGTTCGGTCAGATGCCGATCCCGCGGCCGCGGCCGAGCGACCAGTCGATGCCGCCGGTCGCTGTCGCGGTTCCGCTGATATGCTTGCCGAGGTGCGGCTCGAGCGCCGGTCGCCAGGGCACGAGCTGGAAGCCGAGCCCGTCGTCGATCATCGCGAAGCGTCCCGAGGCGAGCTGCACGCGCTCGCGGTAGATGCCGCTGACATGCTCGCCCGCCGCCGATGGTCGATGTTCGAGCCCGGTTCGCGCCGCGATCGCGTCCACCGCCGCGTCGATCTCGCTGCGGCGGAGCATCTCGATCCGCTCACGGGACGACTGGCGCTCCATGCCGCGCGGCGATAATTCCTCGCGCTCGAGAAAGGCGGTGCGCGCCTTCATCGCATCCCGGACCTCGCGGCCGAACCCTTGCGAGCGCATCGACCGGTCGGGCGCGGCAAGCTGCCGATCGAGCCAGGTCGCGCCGCGGGCCTCCACCTGCTCGCCGAGCGGGAGGTCCGAGCGAACCGCGAGCGAGATGTGGCGGGCGCCGTCGCGGCCGTCCCAGTGCCTCAGCTCGACGATTGCGCCAGGCTCTGCGTCGCCAGTCCACTCGAGGTCTGGAAAGCGGATATGGTGGGTTCGGCCATCCACCCCGTCGACGATCGCATAGGCGGAGCCCGCGAGTTCGTCGTCGAGCCCGCGTGCGACGAGGCGGCCGATGACTGCCCGTTCGCCCTGTTCGCCGATTGCCAGGGCCGAAGGATCGAATGCGATCCCGCGCGCCGACATCTCGCGGTGCATGGTCTTGATGATATCGCCGCGTTCCCCGATGGCGCGAAGCCGCTCCTCGGCCGCCGGATCGATGAGATATTGGGCGGGGCCGATGCGCGAGGCGAGCCCCCGCGCTTCGAGCTTCGCGACGCGCCCCAACAGGTGCCGGTTGGTTCCCGCCTCGCGCCCCGCGACCGGACGGAGGTCGACGATTTCATTCTCGCGCGATCGCCGCGCGAGCTCGGCATCGAGGCTGGTCCAGCGCTCGGCCTCGACTTCGCGGCGCAGGGCGGCATCGACCTGAAGCTCGCTCCGTGGCCCCAGTTCGAGAGTCGCAAGTTCCGACGCACGGCCGCGCACACCCTCTGCCATATAGCCCCGGTCGACGACGAGATCATTGCCATCGGCAGCGACCCCGCGCACCAGCACATGGATGTGCGGATTGTCGGTATTCCAATGATCGACCGCGACCCAGTCGAGGCGCGTCTCGAGATCGACCTCGAGCTGGCGCATAAGGTCGCGCGTGTAGCCGCGCAGGTCGCCAAGCTCGGCCGCATCCTCGGGACTGACGATAAAGCGGAAGTGGTGACGATCGCCGCCGCAGCGCTCAGCGAAGGCTCCGCGATCGGCCTCATCGCCGGCGGCATCGAACATGGAGGCGTCGCGTCCGTCGCGGGTTACGCCGTCGCGTTCGAGATAGGCTATGTGACGTCCGAGTGGGGCGGCACGAAACCCCGCCCCGCGCTGACGGACGATCCGCGCCATCACGGTGACACGGCGCATCGCCGCGCCGCGCCGTATGACCGCAAGCGCCCGGCGGCCGCGCCCATGGCGGCCGGTCCCGCCGCGCGAAGGCCCGGCGCGCCGGAGCCGCGTGGCGCCGGAACGCGCGGCCGCACGCCGCACCTCCGCCGCGAGCCGCTTGCCGCGGCCAGCAGAACCCGCCCCCGCGTCTCTCCCCCGTCCCGGCCTGACCCGGAAATCATTGTCGTCACCGCTCATCGACTGCGTGCCAGACGGCAAGCCGTTGAAAGGAAGACGTATCCCGCATCAAATATGGCGCGGCGGACGATGTGCCATACGCAAAAGCCGAGACAAACCAACCACATACCGCCAGCGAGCTGGCCGGTCTTTTATCTTGCCATGCCCCCTTCCCCTTCCACACGAGCCAAAACCCCCGAGCCAACAGGTCCCGGCAAGCCATCGAAGGCGAGGCGCGATGCGTCATTGGTCGCGGCCGGAAAGCGGAACGAAGAGCGCCGCAGGCGCGCGAGGTGATGTACCTTCTGCTGCATTTGCGCTGCGCCCGGATTGCAGCGGAGGCGCACCGGGCAGCGCGGTCGCATCGTCGCCGGGGCGTTCGGCGAACAGCGAAGCGCTGCGCCAGGACGGTGCCGTCGGTGTCGGCGCGGGGGCGAGCGAAGCGACGCCCGATGCGCCGATCGCCGGAGCAATCGCGGCAACATAAGCGATGGTCTCGGCGGGAAGTCGGCGCCGTCCCGCCGCATAGGCGTCGGCGCGGCCGGGACCCGCATTATAGGCGGCGAGCATGAGCGAAACGTCGCCATATCGGTCCCACATCATGCGCAGATAGGCTGCACCCGCATGGATATTCGCGCGCGTATCGAACGGGTCCGGTCCCAGCCCATATCGCGCAGTCAACATGGCCCAGGTCGCGGGCATGATTTGCATCAATCCCATCGCCCCCGCGTGCGACATGGCGCGCGATCGGCCGCGGCTTTCGACGTGCATGACGCGCCATATCCATGCCTCGGGAATGGCGAACCGATGCGAAGCCTCGCTCACATGCGGTGCATAAGGATGAGCGGCAGGCGCGGCGGCAGCCTGCTCACGGGCTGCCGCCGGACCGGCAGGCAGCGCCGCGAGCGCCAGCAATGCGGCAGCGGCGATGCGCATGGCGCGGAAGCGCGCCGAGTGAGCCGAAGGCCGCATCACTCAGCCCTTCGCCTGCGGTGCCGGGCGCGACCACAGAAGATGATATTCATCCTCGTTTCGCGTGGAGCGAATGAGATTGGCGCGCAGCGGCGCGGGCAAGGCCGGGTCGTCGATCTGCAGCGCGATATAGGAACCGGCGCGCTCGCCGCTGCGGTCCCAGCCCGCTCCGATCTCGATTCCATCGTCGGCCTCGACGAGCAGCACCCGCCAGCCTGGCGCGTTTTCCGCGTCGGACGGCGCAGCCGGAACGATCGCGATCATCGCGTCGAGCAGGAGGGTCCGGATCGATCCCGCATAGCCATCGCCTGCGGTCTGAAAGCTTCCGATCATCATGATGTCTGTTCCTCGTCCGGCAAGTTGGTGGAATGCCGCGCGCCGTTCCGGCGCCAGCGAAGCGGCGCGCCGGAGGCGTCGCGGGTGAGAATGGAATGCGCGGTGCCGATGACGGCGGATGCCGGGAGCGGCCCGAAATATCGGCCGTCGAGGCTATCGGGAGACAGGCCGAGGACGAAGAGCTCGCCGCGCCCCAGCCGGCGGCAGCCGAGCCACAGCGGCAGCGTCCGTCCCATGCGGTCGGCAGATCGCGCGCGCGCCGCAGGCGCGCCGTCGATCGTGACGAAGACACCGCTCCGGCAGACGAGCGCGCCGCTCGTTGCGGCAACCCGTTTCAGAAGCGGCGCGCCGCGCGGCAGGTAGCCGCGCTTCGAAAGCCAGGCGGAGAGCGGCGCGGGCGGCGCAATGGCGACGAGGTCGCCGCGCGCAGGCTTGGCGCCGACGTCGATGGCGTAGAGCCCGACAGGCACGCTCGCGCTCGCGTTCCAGATGAGCCGCGGCTGCGGCGCGAGGATCGCGGCGGCCCCGAACAGCCCGCAAAAGAGCGCGCCGCAGGCCGCGGTGGTGCGGAGCCACCGCCGGTTCATGGCCGGGCCTCGCCGCGGCGCAGCCACGCGGCATGGCGTTCAGCCGAGTAGGAGCGGAACGGCAGCGCGGCGGCGAGCCGCTGCCCGATATGGCGCCAGTGATCGGGCGACACGTCGCACGCATCGACGCCCGAGGCCTCGATCATGTCGATCTCGCGGCATACCGCCCGGATCAGTTCGAGGTCGTAAAGGCTGAGAAGAACTTCCCCTCCCGGGTGAACACCCGGATGGGTACCAAAGGGCGCACCGGGTGCTACCGTCCTTATGATGGCAAGGCTCCAGAACACACGTCCGAGATCGTTCACGGTGCAGCCGAGCAGCCCGAAGCTCGCCCCCGGACGGAAAGATGCAATGCGCTTGTGCGGACCGCCGGACCGCTCGGCCGCAACCCGCCCGAAGCGAAGCTGCTGTTCGAGACGGCCCTCGATCCAGGTCATCTCGACGTCGGTGAGGCCGCTTGCAGGGAGCCGAACGCCGACAGGCGGAGGGGCGGTCGCCGGCATGGGAGACGGCAAAGCCGATGCCATTCGCGGGCGCATCAGCGGCGACCCGGGCGCAGCGGCGAGATGTCGCCAACGCCGGGATCCGACGTCGATGTCTTGCGTCCGATCGCCGCCCAGGCGTCGAGGTCGGCGATTGCATAGACGACCCGGCCGCCCAGCTTGTGATAGCGCGGCCCGGTCCCGTAGCAGCGATGCTTCTCGAGCGTCGCCGCCGAGAGGCTCAAGTGGACGGCCGCCTCCGGCGTTCTCAGATAGCGGGCGACAACGGGCGTGGGACGATCGGACAATGGGGCCTCCTGCCAAGGACCGGAACCCAGATCAGGGTTCAGGAACGAGGAGGCGTTCTTGGAAAATCAGGCGGAGAATTCGGAACGGACAAAGTGATGGGCGTCGGAATGTCCCGATCAGTCTGCGCCGAGCAGCGCGCTGAATCCGCCGTCGCGCATGGCAACGGCGGCGCGTTGCCAGCGCGCGATGCGGCGGCGTTCGCTCGATGCGTCCCATTCGGCGGCGGAATAGCCGCGCGTCTCGGCGAGCAGCAGCGCCGCCGCCATGTCGCGGGCCGATGCGCCCTCGGCCATGGCGTCGAGAAGGCGAAGCCATTGCACCAGGCGCCAGTGCTCGGTCGCACCCGGAACGCTGTCGGGCGCGGGACGAGCGCCACCCGTATCGAGGAGTTCACGGTGCAGCGCCATGATCAGCGAGGCACGGAGGCCGGCCTGCGCATCGGCGGGCGTGAGGTACGCCAGCCGCTCGTTCGCGCAGCAGCGCCGGATCAGCAGACGATAGTGCCGTCCCCCGGCGAGCAGGACGACATGCCAGTCGCGGTACGAGAGCAACTCGGCGGCAATCTCGGGCCCGTCGACGATCTCGGCGAGGCGCAGCGCGGCAAAGCCCTTGGGCGCCGGCCGCGCGATCGTGACGAAGGCGCAGGTCTGCGGCCGCCACAGGGCGGGTGCGGCCGCGGCCGGAAGATCAGGATCGAAGGCGAAAGACCAACCCCCAGCGGCTGGCGAGCCGCCGAAAGAGCCGCGTGCGGTCGGCGCCCGGCGCCGCCGCGGCGGCGGCATAGGCGCCGCGATAAGCGGGGCTTCGCCGCAGGAATTCCTGCGCGAAGTCCGCGCGATCATATCGCTCGAATATTTTCGGAAAATATGGCGACTGCCATCCGACTGCCTGATCCATTTGCACCTCCGACCCGTTTGAGGAGAATAAACCGCCGCTTTCGGCCGGCTTTGGCCTGCCAACGGCGGCGTGGTTACCGGCGCATACATCATGGACTTAGCGCAAAAATATCCGAGCTACGCACGCTAAAGCCCTCAAATTGGATATAACATCGCCCGGCCGAGACCGGGCGATGGGTGCCGCATCAATTGTCGTTGCGGCGATTCTGGCGGCTCCAGACCAGGTCATATTCGCCCTCTTCGCCGGCGAAGAGCTGCGCGAAGATCGGGGCGATGAAGCTCGGGTCGTCGAGCTTGACCGAAAGATAGGAACGCTTGTCCTGGCTCGTCTTCGACCAAGCTGCGCCGACCTCGGCGTCGCCGACGAAGACGCGGTGGCTTGGGGCGTTGCCGCTGTGGTTCTGCTCGGGGGTGATGCGGACCGATCTGGCCTGCACCGAAAGCGTGACGATCTCGCCCTGATATTCACCCGAGACGAGTTTGAAGATGCCGATCTTGCTCATGACGATGTCCTTTGCTGCATGTCGGGCCGCACCAGCGCCGCCTCGATGCGCTTCGACCGCCGGCAAGGGAGCGCGCCGCAGCCGCCAGGCCCGAAGCGAAGCGGAGGACGGCGGGCAAAGAGTTTCTTGGCTCGCGAGGAACGGCGGAACGCCGGGGGAAGAAAGTCGCAGGCCCGCCGTTGCGGCCAGCGATCCAGCGTCAGCGGCTTGCCGGCAGATGGCGCAGATCGGAGGCCGGGCTGGTGCGGGATGCTGCGAGGCTTCGACGCGAATTCGGTAGTTGAGCGGACCCGGTTGATTCAAAGAGATCAGGCTCAAGCTCTGCCGGTCGCTCCGCCGCGCTTGCGCTTCCTATCGGCTGTGCCGAGCCCCCGCCAGGCTGCAACGGCTGCCGCGAGAGCGCCTGCCAATCCGAGCATCTCAAGCGTATATCCTCCGCCAATCGCGAGCCCGGCCAGCCCCTTCGCGGCCTGATAACCGGCAAAACCGGCGGGGCCGGCAAATACTGCCGCGACGATCGCGCGATAGAAGGGCGGCAGGACAGCGCAAAATGCCCGTCCGGCAACGAGAATGAAAGCCCCCACCAGCAATCCGGCCGCGATCGAGGCCGGATAGCCGAAGTCGCGGCCGATGAGGTAAATCGAAATGCCGATGCCGGCGTAAAGCGGAAGCGCCACCGCAGCCAGGCGAAACATCAGCACGGCGATATAGATGGCAGCCGCAGCGCCGAGGATGATGATAAAGGTCACGGGCGTCCTCCTGTCGGACGCGCTCTCCACCACCACCGCAGCGCAATCTGCCCGGCGGGCATAGCGAAATCGCCCCGAAGGTGAAACCGGAACCGGGTCCACCCTGGAGCGAAATCCCGCGCGATATCAGCGGTTGAACGGGTCATATTCGCAGACGATGCAAGTGGGATCGCCGTCGAACTCGTCGAGCGGCATGACTGAGTATCCAGCCGATGTTTCGATGAGGACGATGATGGTCATCATCGTGCGGGCAAGGTTCCAGCCAAGCGATTGGGCGGTAGAAAGCGACATATCGGGGCTCCTGCATCAGGAGCGGGACCATTCCCGCTCGACAGTCGCCCCGCCGGACGGGGACAGGCCGCAGTCACCGCGGCAAAGCCGCGGCCCAAGCTTGCGCAGGGACCCTGCAAGGGTTGACTGTAGGAGGCCGGGCCTCGGCCAAGGGAATAGCGGCAATCGAGAGCGGGACTGGTGCCGCGGCGGCGGAAGCCATGTCGGGCCCCTCCTCCCGGTTGCCGTTGAAATATGGCGATGGCTGCCCGATGACGAGGCGGACCGATGCTGCCGCCAAGCTTGCTTCGCGCTACTCGACTGGAAAGGCCGACCAGATGGATGACGATTTACGCCAAGCGCTCACGTCGCTCATCCGTATCCGCGACGAGGGCAATCTGGTCGACCGCGCCAGCGACGAAGGTGGCTATATGTCGCAGGAGCTCGAGGATATTCTCGACGCGATAGAGGCCGCGCTCGACAAAGCGTGATACGAACATGCAAATGCGGCCCCGCCCGGAGGCGGGGCCGCGATGCTGTCCGGTCAGTTGCCGGGGGCGTTCCAGATCAGCACCTTCTTCGAAGGGTCGTCGCCCGGCGCGTTCGCGACGTTGCAGAAGATCTCGCCGAGTTCGGGGGCGGAGAGCGACACCGAGATATATTCGGCGCCGGTCGAGCGTGCGGTCTTCACCCAGCCGCCGCCGAGTTCGAATCCGTTCCGCCGGCTGACGACACGAAAATCGGGCTCGCTTTCCTTCATCTTGCGGCCGTTCGGGACGATTGCGATCGGCACGGTGACCATCAGGGTCGCGAGCGTGCCTTCATAGCTGCCGTCGTCCTTGAGGGTCAGATTTCCGATGGTGGTACCCATGTTCAGTCTCCTTTGATGCTCGGGGACCATCCCCGATGGCGCCAGAAGGAGGGGCCGTGAGCCGCCGTCACCGAGCGCATGCGAGGGCGAACCCCCGCAGGGGGTTGACGGCATTAGGCGAGCCGAGCCCCGCAATCAGGCAGCCAATGAGGGAAAGGTCCCATGCAACGGGAGACAATGGGCCTCAGCGGAAATCATGACTCCGGACGCGAAAGCTGGGCCCGCGGCCGTCGCGCCTGCCCCGCTCCGCGCTCCGTTGCCGCATCCCGGCGCAAGGGTCCGAACCTTCAGTATGCGCCGCCGCCGGCTCGTACCTCCCTCCGGCCGGCGGCACCCCCGGCACCCTCGCTTTCCGGTCTTTCATCCACAGCGATGACACCGCTTCGCCGCAGCGCGCCTTGACGAACAGCGGGCAACAAGAACAAAGAAGGAACATAAGACCAGCTTACCGAGTTATCCGCACCTATGCTCCAGTCCGTCGTTCTTGAAGATATTCGCGCCAAAATTGCGCAAATCGAAGGCGTTGGCGCGCGTCATGACGTCATCCCGTTCGGTATCGAGGATTTCGACTCGCGAATTCCTGCGCGCGGAATCGCCACCGGCGCGCTTCACGAGCTCGCCGGCAGTCCCGAACTGGCGGACGATGCGAGCGCCACGATCTTCCTTGCCGGTATCCTCGCCAGGAGCGACGGCCCGGTTTTCTGGTGCCTGCGCTGGCGTGATCTCTTCGCCCCCGCGCTCCATCTTGCCGGGCTCCATCCCGACCGGCTGATTCATGTCGAAGCGGGCAGCGACACCAACGTCCTCCTCGCGATGGAGGAATGCCTCCGCCATCCGGGGCTCGCCGGGGTCGTCGGCGAGGTGAAGAAATATAGCACAACCGCTTCGAAGCGGCTGCAGCTCGCCGCCGAAGCCTCGGGAGTCCCCGCCTTCATCTTCCGCCGCGCCTGCAAGGCCGGCGAGCCTGCCGAAGGCAGCGCCGCTCTGACCCGCTGGCGCATCACCGCGAGCCCGACCGAGGATCTCGGCATCCCCGCGATCGGACGCGCGCGCTGGCGCGTCGCGCTCGAGCGCGCGCGGGGCGGAAATCCGCACAACTGGATCGTGGAGGGCTGCGATGCGACGGGTCGTATCGCTCTTCCTGCCGCACTGGTCGACCGACCGGCTGCGCAGGAAGATGCGCAAGCCGCAGCCTGACGGCAGCGCCCCGCCCCGCCCGCTCGTTACCGCGATTCCCGACCATGGCCGGCGTATCGTCGCGGCGACGTGCCGCGAGGCGCGGATACTTGGCATCCAGACAGGCATGACGATCACGAAAGCGCGGGCTTTCGCGCCCGAGCTCGATGTCGTCGACGCGGAACCCGAGGCCGATCTCGACGGGTTGCGGCGCCTCGCCCTTTGGGCAGGCGCACGCTATTCGCCGATTGTCGCGCCCGATCCACCCGACGGGCTCTGGCTCGACATCACGGGCTGCGCGGCCATCTTCAGCAGCGAGCGAGCCTTGCTCAAGGATCTTCATCGCCGCGTCGCGGCCTTCGGTCTCAGCCTGCAAATTGCGGTCGCGGATACGGCCGGCTGCGCGCATGCGGCTGCCCGCCATGTTCCCGCCGGACGGCCCGTCACGGTTGAACCCGGAGCGCACCGAAAGGCGATCGCGCTCCTGCCCGTCGCAGCGCTCCGCCTGCCGTCCGCCGATGTCGACGGCCTGCGCAAATTGGGTTTCGAGCGAATCGAACAGCTGATCGGGAGCCCCCGCGGTCCGCTCGCGAAACGGTTCGGGCGCGAATTGCATCGCCGCCTCGACCAGGCACTCGGCACGCTCCCGGAGCCCATCGAACCGCTTTTCCCCGAAGAGCTGCCGCAGGCGAGGCGCGGCTTCATGGAGCCGCTCGCGACGGCGGATGCTTTGGCGCAGGTGATCGGCGACCTTGCGCACGATATCGCAGGCCAACTCACCCGCGCCGGAACGGGTGCGCGGCGCCTCGACTGCTATTTCCACCGCGTCGATGGTCAGACGCAGGCCATCCGTATCGGAACCGCATCGCCGTCGCGCGATCCCCGGCATCTCGCGAAACTGCTCGCCGCGCGGATCGAGAGCGTCGATCCCGGTCTCGGGATCGAGGCGATGACTCTCGTCACCGCGCTCGCCGAGCGGCAGCAAGGGAGCCAGGCCGACGCGCTTGAAAATATCGGACGGCGCGGCCCCGATCTTCCCGCGCTCGTGGACACGCTCGCCAACCGGTTCGGGCAGCGCGCGCTCCGTCGCGCGGCGCCGCGACCGAGCGCGATGCCTGAGCGCTCGGTTGCTCCCCTGCCCGCGCTCGCGCCCGAGACGGGCGAGAGCTGGAGCGAATGGCCGCGGCCATCGCGCATGCTCGGGCGGCCCGAGCCGGTCGATGTCGTCGCCTTGCTTCCCGATGATGCCCCGCGCCTCTTCATCTGGCGCCGCAAGCGCTACCGCGTCACGCAGGGCGACGGACCCGAGCGACTGCAGGGCGAATGGTGGCGCGAGGGCGGGATTGAAGGCGAAACCCACCTCACCGTCCGCGACTATTATCAGGTCGAGACCGAGACGGGCGGCCGTTACTGGCTCTTCCGCCTCGGCGACGGGGTCAATCCGGCCACCGGCTCCATGCGCTGGTTTATTCACGGAGCATTCGCTTGAGAGTGCGGCCGGCATCAAATCGCATTCGCTTGAGAGTGCGGCCGCTCAATAGCGGCGCCTTAGCATGACCGATGAAGGACCGGCCTATGTCGAGCTGCAGGTCACGACGCATTTCAGCTTCCTGCGCGGCGCCTCCTCACCCGAGGAGCTCTTCACCGCCGCTGCAATGCTCGGCCTACCCGCGCTCGGCGTCGCCGACCGGCACAGCGTCGCCGGGATCGTGCGCGCGTGGGACGCCGAGAAGGTTACCGGGGTCCGCGCGCTCACCGGCACGCGCCTCGATCTTGCCGACGGCACCGCCCTTCTCGTCTATCCAACCGACAAGCTGGCCTATGGCCGGATGTGCCGGCTGCTCAGCATCGGCAAGGCGCGCGCCGGCAAGGGCTCCTGCCATCTCGACTGGCCCGATCTCGAGGACTGGACCGAAGGCCTGCTTGCAATCCTGCTTCCCGACCGCGCCGATGGCGCAGCCGAGGCGGCGATCGCTCGCGCAAGGCGCATCTTCGACGATCGCCTCTATCTCGCACTCACGATCCGGCGCCGCCCCGGCGATGCGATCAGGCTGCGTGATCTCGCAGCATTGGCCGCCAAAGCGAAAGTGCCGACGCTCGCAACCGGCGACGTCCTGTATCATATGCCCGACCGGCGCCTGCTGCAGGATGTCGTCACCTGCATCCGCGAGAAATGCACGATCGACGAGCTTGGCGATCGCCGTGAACGCTTCGCCGACCGCCACATCAAGACGGCGGCCGAGATGGAACGCCTGTTTCTCCGCTACCTCCAGGATAGTTCGCCGGTCGCGCGCACGGTCGATTTCGCGAAGCGTTGCACCTTCAGTCTCGAAGAGCTGCGCTATCAATATCCCGACGAGATCCAGGTTCCCGGACGCCCGCCGCAGGAGGAGCTAGAGCGACTGACATGGGAAAAGGCCCCACTCCGCTACCCCGAAGGCGTCAGCCCGGCGGTCCGTACCCAGCTCGAGCATGAACTCAGATTGATCGGCGAACTCGATTACGCGCCCTATTTCCTGACGGTGCACTCGATCGTCGCAGAAGCACGTCGCCGGGAGATCCTCTGTCAGGGCCGCGGCAGCGCGGCGAACAGCGCGGTCTGTTACGTCCTCGGTATCACCTCGATCGATCCGGTGCGGTCCGAACTCCTGTTCGAGCGTTTTGTCAGCGCCGAGCGCCGGGAGCCGCCCGATATCGATGTCGACTTCGAGCATGAGCGGCGCGAGGAAATTATCCAGTGGATTTACGAGACTTATGGCCGGACCCACAGCGCACTGACCGCGGTCATCACGCGTTACCGCTCGCGCGGCGCCGTCCGCGAAGTCGGCAAGGCGCTCGGGCTTAGCGAAGACATCACCGCGGGGCTCGCCAGCGCGGTCTGGGGCTATAGCCGCGAGGGCGTCGAGGAAAAGCATGCCGAAGCGCTGAACCTCGATCTCGGGGACAAGCGCCTCGCGCTGACGCTCGAGCTGGCGCGCACGCTCATCAACACGCCCCGCCACCTTTCGCAGCACCCGGGCGGGTTCGTGCTGACGCGCGACCGGCTCGACGAACTCGTGCCGATCGAACCCGCCGCGATGGAAGACCGGCAGGTCATCGAATGGGACAAGGACGACATCGACGCCCTGGGTTTCATGAAGGTCGACATCCTTGCATTGGGCATGCTGAGTTGCATGCGCCGTGCCTTCGAATTCCTGCAGGATCACAAGGGACTGAAGCACGATCTTTCCACCATTCCTGCGGAAGATCCTGCGACCTACGCGATGATCCGCAAGGCCGACACCCTCGGCGTCTTCCAGATCGAGAGCCGCGCGCAGATGGCCTCGATCCCGCTCATGGCGCCGCGCACCTTCTACGATCTCGTGATCCAGGTCGCGATCGTCCGCCCGGGTCCGATCCAAGGCGACATGGTCCACCCCTATCGCCGCCGCCGAAACGGACAGGAGGAGGTCACTTATCCGACGCCCGAGCTCAGGCGCGTGCTCGAGAAGACGCTAGGGGTCCCGCTCTTCCAGGAGCAGGCGATGCGCGTCGCGATCGAATGCGCCGGCTTCACGGCGAGCGAGGCCGATCTCCTCCGCCGCGCGATGGCGACCTTCAAACTCACCGGCGGCGTCAGCCATTTCCGCGACAAGCTGATCGATGGCATGGTCGGCCGCGGCTACGACCGCGAGTTTGCCGAAAAGACCTTCAAGCAGATCGAGGGCTTCGGCTCCTACGGATTTCCCGAGAGCCATGCCGCGAGTTTCGCGCTCATCGCCTATGCCTCGTCGTGGATGAAATGCCATCATCCCGACGCATTCTGCGCCGCGCTGCTCAACGCCCAGCCGATGGGCTTTTACGCGCCCGCGCAGATCGTCCGCGATGCCCGCAATCATGGCGTCGAGATCAGGCCTATCGATGTCAATCACAGCCGCTGGGACTGCACGCTCGAAGAGACTGCCAACGGCAAATATCATGCGGTGCGTCTGGGCCTGCGCATGGTCCGCGGCCTCGCCAACGAAGATGGCGCCGCGGTCGCCGCGGCCCGTGCCGACGAGCCCTATAGCAGCGCCGAGGAAATCCAGCGCCGCGCCGGGGTCGGGCGCGGCGCGCTTGACCGGATCGGCGATGCGGACGGCTTCACCTCGCTCGGAAGCTCGCGCCGGGAAGGGCTATGGGAAGTGAAGGGTTTGGGACCTGCCGCCCTTCCCCTCTTCCAGGCTGCCGACGAACGCGCCGGACGTCTCCAGCGCGAAGCGCTGGAACCAGCGACGCTGCTCGCGCCGATGGGCGAAGGCGCCGAGGTCGTCGAGGACTATAGAGCGTCCGGTCTGTCACTCAGGGCCCATCCCCTCGCCTTCCTGCGGGACGAGCTTCGCTCGCGAAAGATCATCACCTGCCGGGAGCTTCACGACATCAAGGACGGCCGCTGGGTCAACCTCGCCGGGGTCGTTCTCGTCCGTCAGAAGCCGGGCTCGGCAAAGGGCGTCATGTTCATCACCCTCGAAGACGAGACCGAGGTCGCGAACCTCGTCGTGTGGACCAATGTCTTCGAGAAATATCGCCGCGTCGTCCTCGGCGCGGCGATGATGGGTGTGCGCGGTCAGGTTCAGCGCGAGGGCGAGGTCATCCATATCGTCGCTCAAAGGCTCGACGACCTCTCCCCGCTGCTCGCGAGCGTCGGGCAACGCAAGGATATCGCCGATATCTACAGGGTCGGCCGCGCCGACGTCGTCAAGAGCCCCGTCGGCCCCGATCCGCGCGATCCGGAGACGAAGCCGCTCGGCCGCAATCCGCGCGACATCTATATTCCCGACCTCCGCCTCGGGTCCGGTATCATTCCCGGCCAACCCACCGAAGGCATTAAGATCAAACCTCGGGATTTCCGTTAGCTTTCAAATGGCAGGCGGCGGAACTCGACATGGCTTCAGGGGTCTAGATCATGAGGGGCCAGCGCATGCCCCGCCAAGGTCGGCCCGGCACGCAACAAAATGGAGTGATGCCGATGAACCGCCTGATGATCCTTCCTCTCGCCACCGCAACCGCCATGGTCGGGGCCTGCGCCTCGACCGGTAGCAGCTACGCCTATGACGATGGCGGCTATGGCTATTATGATCGCGCCTATTACGACCAATATGGCCGCTATGACTATGACCGCCCCGACCCGCGCTACAGCGGCTATTATGCGGAGAATTACTATCGCAACGACCGGAGGTATCGCGAACGCCGCCTCAACGACAACGACCGCATCTATCGCGGCCGCGACAATAAATATTACTGCCGCCGCAACGACGGGTCGACAGGACTGATCGTCGGCGGGATCGCCGGCGGCGTGCTCGGCAACGTCATCGCTGACGGCAGGTCGGAAACGCTGGGCACCGTGATCGGTGCCATCGGCGGCGCAGCCGTCGGGCGCGAAATCGATCGCAGCAATGTGCGCTGCCGATAATCGAAAAATAATCGACGGCCGTTGGAACGATCCTGCGGTCCGCGCGTATCTACTTTGCAAGCTCGGGTCTCAGGACCCGACTTCAGGAAAGCCCCGCAGCCTTGTGCAGCGGGGCTTTACCTTTTTGGGCTTCGAATGCGTCCCGCTTCCAACTTTGTTAACGCTCGGGGTTTAGGCTGAAGCGTGCGGGATTTCAGGAGGTTCGGCCGTCCGCGGGCGGAACCGGTCCTCCCGGTGGGCGGTAATTCTCGGCAAGGAGCTGAGCGATGTCGACCCCGGTCAAATATTCACCCGATACGATCGAGATCGAACTTATCCGAAGTCTCTACGATGGCCTGCTGCCCTCGCTCGTGATGTCGCTCGGCTTTCTCATATGCGGGGCGCTGATCATCGCACAGTCGGGCGAAATGCTAATCGCGGGACCCTATGCGATCGGCGTCCTCGCCTCGATCGCCCGGCTCCTCGTCGCCTCGCGCGACGCAGCCGCCGCGGATAATTCCGCGATCACACTCGGTGAGGCCCGCCGGCTCGAGCGCCGCTATGCGGCGAGCTATATCGTCTTTGCAGCCATGCTCGGCTTCTTCGCGGCGCGGGCGCTTGCCTTACCCGATCCAGCCATCGACAAGCTCGCGATCTGCCTCGTCATCGGCTATGCTGCCGGCGTCGCGGCCGGGACGAGCCTTCGCCCGCGCATCGCAATCGCTTCGCTCCTTCTCGCCGTCATGCCGCCGGTCGTCACGATGCTCGTTGCCGGAAAGCCACTCCACATCGCGACCGCGCTGATGACCGCCGCCTTCCTCGCGGGCGGTATCTTCAGCTTGCGCAAAAGACACGCCCGCGCCCTCGACGACATCGGCCGCCGGCTTACATTCGCCTCGCTCGCGCGAAGCGACGGGCTCACGGACCTGCCCAACCGGTTGGCGCTGCGCGAATGGTTCGACCTTAATGTGCGCGCCGCAAAGCTCCGCCCGATCGCCCTTCATTGCATCGACCTCAACGGCTTCAAACCTGTGAACGACAGCTTCGGCCATCCCGTCGGCGACGCGTTGCTCACCGCGGTCGCGAGACGAATTTCAGGGACCTTGCGCGAAGGCGACATTGCCGCGCGCCTTGGCGGCGACGAGTTCGTGATCGTGCAGCTTCAGATCGGCAATCCCGACGAGGCCTATATGCTCGCGGAACGCGTTGCAGCTTCGATCGCGCGTCCCTTTGCCGTCGGACGCCATGATATCCGCGTTTCGACGTCGATCGGTTATATCGTGTGCGACGACCTGTCGCGCGACCTCGAACAACTGATCAGCCTCGCCGACGAGGCGCTTTATACCGCAAAGCGAAGCGGCCGCAGCATCTGCCGATATCGGGACGCTGCAGCCGTGCAGGCTGCGGCTTAAAACCCGCGCGGTTGCGGCAACGTCCGTTCACGCCGCGCGTTGGTGATGAGAGGGGGGATCAAGGACGACTGATGCCCCGTATTCTTCTGCTGATGACCTCCGTTCTCGCGCTCGGCGCCGCGACACTCTCGCTCCAGTCCTGCGGCAGCGAACCGGTCGAGGCCGCGCCGCCGGATGCAGCGACGAGTGCGCTCGTCACGCTGCCCGACGGCTCGACCATGGCGGCGGCATCGGGATCGCTGACGCGCGAGATGGCCGATTGGCTTGCATCGCGCGAGGGCCAGAGCAGGACCTTCACCTTTCAAGGCTTCGAAGAAGACAGGCCCAAATTGACGAGCAGAGGTCTCGGCCGAGCCGCGGACCTCGCCACCGTCCTTCGCGCGGCTCCGGCCGCGACGATCGAAATAGCCGGCGAAGAAGCCCAGATCAGAATCCTCGCCACTTTGCTCGAGGATCGCGGCATTGCCTCCGAGCGCATGATGATCGTTCCTGCAGCGGGGATTGGTACGGCGATGCTGACGCTGCATCGCGGCTCTACGGCTCCTCTGCTGACGGCAAAATCATGACGTCTGACCGAGCGAAAACACGCCAAGCCTAGACGGTCAAGCCCTTGAACCACTGCGCATACGGCGTGTTGATGGCCATCCGCCGATTATAATCGGGGGCGCCATCGTCCCACCAGACCGGTCCGCGTTCGCCAAGCGCGCGCTTCGTACGATCGACCGCCGATCGGGCGTGTCGCAACGCGACAGCGTCCCTGTTTCGCAGCGCGTCCTTCACGCCCCGGCGTGCAGCCATAAGTTCGGAGACCAGCCGAATGCGTGTATCTTGCGTGAGCGACGGATCAGACATGCGCCACAGACGCCCGCGCACCACAAAGTAGCGACCGTCCGTGGTCACAGGGCCGTCCGGCTGTAGTTTAGACAAAGCTGCTTGCGGTCGCGGTGTTGGGCGCGCGCGCTGATCGTTCGATAAAGGCAAGCGCCGCTCCGGCGACTTCCTCCCATCCGTGCTCGTTGCAGATGTAGTGACTGCGACCGGCGAACGGCAGGAATTCGGTCACGCTGCCCGCATCGGTATAGGCATCGAAATTCTTCTCGGTGAGATGGGCGGGAATGATCTCGTCCTTCTCGCCGCCGACCAGCAGCAGCGGTGCGTGCGGCGCATCGACATCGATCCGTCCATCGGCGCCCATGCAATCGCGAAGGACATTGCGGCTGTCATGCGTCGCAGTACGATCGAACTCGCCCGCCGCCTCCTCTTCGGACAGCGTATTCGCGAAGGCACCGTGAAAGGTCTTCGCGTCCATGAGGACCGGCTCATTACCCTTGAGGGGATTGGCGATAATTGCACTATTCTTGATGAAGCCCCAGTCGAAGTCGATCATTGCATTCGGCGCGACCGAATTGATTGCAACGCCGGCGGAAATCAGGCCGCGACTGGCAAATATCTGGGTGATGAGCCCGCCGACCGAGTGTCCGATCATGACGGGGTGCTCCTTCCCGGCAACTTGCGCCTCGATAGAGGCGATGACCTCCGCGAGATGGAGATCGCCAAGACCCGCTGGTGGATTTTCGCGAAGGGAGCGCGGCTCGCCTTCATGAAGCGGCCAGGCGGGGGCCGCGCAATTATATCCGCGTGCCGAGAAATAACCGATCCAGTTCTCCCAGCTTTTCGGGTTTTGGAACATGCCGTGGACGAAGATAAGGTCGGTCATGAAACGTCCTTTCGGGGAAGTAGTCGTGTGCCGGCGACCGAGGGGTTTGTGATCGCCGGCACCCGTGAGGATGGCAAAATTGGAAACTTCGGCCATCCCGGAAACTCAGGGCAATGTGCGGCGTCCGCGCCCGAAGACGAAGGCGACGATGAAGAGGACGACGCCGATCACGAGCAAGATCTTGGCGAAGTCGGCCGAAAGGCCGGCAATGCCGCCGAAGCCGAGAAGCGCCGCGACGAGCGCGACGACGGCAAAGATGATAGCCCATCTGAACATGATAATTCTCCCGTCTGGACGCAGTCCGCCACTCGCCCGACCGCACTTGCGGGGGACGTTGAAAGCTGCGCCAATTCATCCGTGGTGGATGTCCGGGTAACGCTGGCTCGCTTCGAAAGTTCCGCGCCGCCCCGGCCTCGGCACCCCCGGAATAACCTGTGTTAATCCGAAAATTTTCTCGGGAACGCTTGCCGTCGTCGGCGCGTCATTCGGGGTTGAGAGCGCCACTCCGCTCAACCGGCGGAAGAGGTATCGAAGCCATGGTGCCGACAGAATCGCGGCACAGACAGGCGCAGATTGACTGCGCCTTCTGGGCCGGGCCGCAGCTCCCGCGCGGCCCGGCTTCGCGAGCGCAGATACAGGAGACCATGATGGCGGATGACAAGAGACTGACGGGCGCCTCCGATCGCGATCGGATCAGCCTTTCCGAAGATTATGAAGTCCGCGATTGGACCGAGAGCCTCGGCGTGGGCGAGGATGAACTTCGCGAGGCCGTCGATGCTGTCGGAAACAGCGCGGACGCCGTGCGCATCTATCTGAACCACGGCCGATGACCTGGGACGCTGCAGCAACGTCTCCGGTGGAGCGGATAGCCAGGGTCCTTGCCGGACATGAGCTCAGCCGGAACGGCGAAGGCGAACTGCAGTCGGCGGCCGATGCCGTCGATATGCTCTGGCCGGAGTATACCGCCGCGGCGCTCGCTATCCTCAAGACGATGCGGGAGCCGAGCGGGCGCATGCTGGCTGTCGGGGATGCCGGGGTGTGGGAAAGAATGATCACCGCGGCGATCGAGGACGAGACGATCTCCGAGAGCTGATCGTTCAGCCACGCGACACGAGGCCGGTGGTAAAGCGGCCGATATGCCTCTCACCACCGATCTCCCTTGGGAGCAACTCGCGATCTATGCGGCTGGCGCCGCGCTCGTCTTGATCCTGCTGTTCAAAATCCCCTATGTCGGCCGCGTGCTGCGCGGCCTGTTCTCCTTCGCGCTTCTCGCCTTCGCGATCTTCCTCATTCTTCAGCACGCCCCCTTCGATCCGAACCTCGGCCGCCTCACCGCGGCGATCGGTCTCGATCGACAGCAGGTCGTCGGCAGCGAGGTGCGCATTCCGATGTCGCGCGACGGACATTTCTGGGTCGATGCCGAAATCAATGGCGTCAAACGAAAGATGCTCGTCGACAGCGGCGCCACCGTGACGGCGCTATCGCAGGAGACCGCCCGCGCAGCCGGGGTCGAGGCCGATGCAACGCTGCTGCCGCTCCTGATGCAGACCGCGAACGGGACGGTGCGGGCCGAGCCCGGAACGGTCGATGCGCTCGCGGTCGGCGCCATCGGGGCACGGCGGCTAAAGGTCGTGATCTCACCCGCGCTCGGCAATACGGACGTGCTCGGTATGAATTTCCTGTCCCAGCTCGCCGCCTGGCGCGTCGAGGGCCGCACGCTCTTCCTTGTTCCTCAACCCGCCGCAGTTGACCCCTGATCGACACAACGCAGATTCGCATTTGTTCCATTTTTGTTCTATAGTGCATGACCGAATCGCAGCGAAAGACCGGCCATGGGCAACGTAATCCAGTTCGACAGATCCGAAGGTGACGACCGCATCCGCGGCCATGCTGCCGCCAATGATTTTTTCGCACCCGGCGGTTTTCTCGCCGCGATCAATGGTGTGCATATCACCGGCGCGCATCTCGCGCGCGCGATCGAGACGATCCGGCATCTTGTGGTGAAGAGTCCGAACGACATTGCGGAGCATGGCCGTCTGCTTGAGCGTTTCGCGCGCGAGCATCGGCTCGGTGACCATGGCGGCGCCGCGCTCCACGCGCGCGCAATCGCCCTCGATCGCTGGGCGCAGGAGTTCGACCCGTTCGGCGAGTGCGACATCAGAGGCTTCTACGCCGCCGGCGGCAGCGCCCCGCTCGTCGAAACCGAGATCGGTCTCGGTTTCGAGCCGGCGAGCTTTGCGAAACAAGTCCAAAAATGGACGAAGATTTTCGCCTGAAGCTCGAGAGATGAGCCGCCTCTACACTCTTGCCGCCACGGCTTCGGACGTCGCCGATCATTTTGGCGCCGGCGGCTTTACCGATATTGCCGTTCCCTCGGAGACGATCGAGGCCCTCCCCGGTCTCGTCGTCCACGAAACGAACGGCCGACGGCACCTTCGCCAGATGCTCTGGGGCTTCCCGCGCCTCACCCGCGAGATGCGGCTGCGCGGCGATCCGCCGGGCCGCATCGGCCTCGTCGCCGATCTCACCAACCCGATGTGGGAAGGTCTCGTCGTCGAGCCCAGATATCGCTGCCTCATTCCGCTGACGCACTTCGCGAACCCCAACGGCTCGCCCGGCGAGAAAACCCGCAGCTGGTTCTCGGCCGAAGGCCAGCCGATCATGGCCTGGGCCGGCTTCGCCAAGAACACCCCCGAAATGGGTCCCGTTTACGCCGGCATGACGATGGACGCGAACGAGCTCGTCCATCCAACGAACGACCGCATGCCTGTCCTCCTCATGCCCCATGAATATGAGCGCTGGCTCCACGGCTCGATCAAGGATGTCATCGGCTTCCAATTTCGCCCACCCCCGCCCGCGGAAAACTTCGTCGTCGAACATACCGACGATCTCTGGCGCAGCGGGAAATTGCCCCCTAGCGCGCGGCCCCAGCAAGCGCTGCTTTAATAGAGCGCAATTGCCGCCAGCGTCCTTCCTTCCCGGCCCGATCCTGATAGACTGACGTCCATGTGCAATCTCTACACCGAGCGCAAAAGCGCGGCCGAGGTCGCGGCGCATTTCGGCGTCGACCTGCCCGTCCAGCCGTTCAACAGCGCCGAGGATGTCTATCCCGGCTATTCGGGAATGGTCGTCCGCGAAGAGGAGGGAAAGCGCGTCCTTCAGTCAATGACTTGGGGTTTCCCGCGCCACTCGAAAAGCAAGAAGACGGGCCTGCCCAACAAGCCAAGTCCGACGAACAACGCACGCGACGATCAGCTCTTCAATCCTTATGGCATGTGGAGCGAATGGTTCGCCCGGCCGGCGCATCGCTGCCTGATCCCCTTCACCGCCTTTGCCGAGGCCGTCGGTGAAAAAGGCGCGATGACGAAGACCTGGATCAGCGTCAGCGATCAGCCGCTCGCAGCCTGGGCGGGACTCTGGCGCCCCACCGACGAATGGGGCGACGCCTATACCGGCGTCATGGTGGACGCGACCGAGGAACTGCTCGATATCCACGACCGCATGCCGGTCATCCTCCGTCCCGAGGATCATGAGACGTGGCTGCACGCGCCCGCCGACGAAGCGTTCGAACTCGTGCGCAAATATCCCGGCGACCGCCTCGTGGCCCAGCATAGCAGCGACCCATGGAGCAACCGCAGCAAGACCTTGCCTCAACCGCCCGTGATGCCGACCCTGCTCTGATGTTCACCGAGGAGCGCCATCTCTGGGCCTGCGCGCTCGCGGTCGAGAAGCAGCATGGAGCGGGCGCGCCGCGCTTTGTCGCAGCGCGCATCGGCGCGCTCGCACTCGTGGGCGATAATGCGGGCGTCGGGCGCTGGAAAGCGATCGCGGCGAAACTGGACGCACTTGCAAGGGCATGAAACACGGCCCTGTCAGCAAAAGCGCCGCGGCGCAGGCCGATCTGTTCGGCCGCGCACGGCTTCCCGGTCTGGAAGAAGCCGAAGCCTTCATCACGGAAGCCGAGGAAGCGGCGCTCATAGCCCATATCGAACATGCAGGGCTCGAGGCATTCAAATTCCAGCGATGGGAGGGCAAACGCCACACCCGCTCGTTCGGATGGAGCTATGATTTTCAAACGGGCGTTTTCGCGCGCGCGGCACCGATCCCCGACTGGCTCGCGCCCATGGCTGCTCGCGCTGAGCGTTTTGCAGGACTTCCGCCCGGCGCCCTCGCGCAGGCGCTGTTGATATCATACGGCCCCGGGGCCGGCATCGGCTGGCACAAGGACCGGCCGGTCTTCGAGCATGTCGTCGGCATTTCGCTGGGAGCAGAGGCGACGATGCGTTTCCGGCGCCGCAGTCACGACAAGTTCGACCGCTTCGCACTGCCGCTCGCACCGCGCTCGATCTATCACCTCGCCGGCGAAGCGCGGCACGTTTGGGAGCATAGGATCGCGCCGATCGAGGAGGCGCGCTGGTCGATCACCTTTCGCAGCCTCGCGAGATGATCGCAATAGCGGAGGACGATGTTCGCTCCTATAGAAGCCGCCCGGTCGGCGAGGGGCCGACCGAATAAGGGAGATATTGAATGAACCATGCCGACCTTTCGGACGCAGTGGCGACGATGCTCGGAACCAGCAAGGCCGACGGCAAGAAGGCGGTCGACGCCGTGTTCGCCGCGATCGCCAACGCCGCCGCAAAGGGCGAAGAAGTTTCGGTGAACGGCTTTGGCAAGTTCAAGGTCAAGGAAAGCGCAGCCCGCGAGGGCCGCAACCCTTCAACCGGTGAGACCATCCAGATCGCCGCCTCGAAAAAGCTCGGCTTCGGCGCGGCCAAGGCCGTCAAGGATCGCCTCAACGGCTAAGGCCCGACGTCAGGCGCCGAAGGTCACATGGCCTTCGGCGTCGATCGGCCAAGCCGGATTCCACGCGATTTCCCAAGCATGATCGTCGGGATCCGCGACATAGCCCCGATAGCCGCCATGCGGCGGCGCGTCGCTTGGCCGCAGCACCCGGCCGCCTGCAGCTTCCAACGCCGCGACCACCGCATCGACCTCTTCTGCCGTCCCGACATTATGCGCGAGCGCGAAAGACCCCGGGCCGCCGAACGAGGTCCGCGTCATGTCTTCGGCGAGCTTTGCTTCAAGCCATGTGCCGAGGATGAGGCCATTCATCTGATAGAAGGCGATTTCCTTGTTCGCGAAGACCGGCGTCCAGCCAAAGCCCTCGCTGTAGAAGCGGCGAGACCTGACGAGGTCCGCGATCCCGAGCGTCACGACCGCAATCTGCTGCTGCATGCACCTGTCTCCGCTATAGTCCCCTCGACAACGACAAGGGGGCAGGCTTGTTCCCGCGAGCGTGAGTCTCCCAAAGTCGTTCTCCCCAACAAAAGCTCGTGGGGACCGCGAAAGATATCCAACGGGAGCATGTATGCACGAAGTTCAGAGAGCCGGAAGACAATTAGTAAAGTTGATCGAGATCAACACGATATGACAGATCGTTCGGAACAAA
Organism: Sphingopyxis sp.; assembly: GCF_035998965.1. GTDB lineage: Bacteria > Pseudomonadota > Alphaproteobacteria > Sphingomonadales > Sphingomonadaceae > Sphingopyxis. The sequence continues at coordinate 127,644 of NZ_DASYHE010000098.1, read as the reverse complement.
TCCTCACGCGCGCGCATTCTTGTTTTGCCTCGTCTCTCACCCTGGTTCCCGGGAGACGAGGCTCCCTCCCGAGCTGTTATTCCTGCCAACGAATTGGTTGAAAGCGTCCGGCGTCGCGGCCAGAAGCGCTCGATGAACCAGCGCCTCCTCTTCATCGCCGCTTCGCTCCTTTCGCTCAGCGCTTGCGCAGGGGCCGAGCAAGCCCCGCAGCATCCTCAGCTCGCAGTCCCGCACGACCGGTCGCTCACGCTGACGAGCTGGAATCTCGAATTTCTTGCCGAGCGGAACGGCGACGGGTGTCAGCCGCGAACCGACGCCGACTATGCCGCCATGCGACAAATTGCCGACGGCCTCGACGCAGACGTGATCGCGTTTCAGGAAGCGGAGAGTGTTGCGGCGGCGGAGCGTGTGTTTGATCCCGCCCGCTATGCCATCGTCATGGAAGAGCGCGCCGGCGCACCGAGCGGGACCTGCGGCGGCGAGCACAAGTCGCAGCGCGTCATTCGCCAGGCAGTCGGCTTCGCGATCCGCAAGACCATCGCGTTCGACCGCCACGCCGATGTGACCAGTCTGGTGCTCGGCAATCCGCAGCTGCGCTCGGGGGTCGACATCACCCTTCGACCGGCGGGCGCGAGACCCCTTCGCCTGCTTTCGATTCACCTCAAGTCGGGCTGCTTTGCCGGAGATACCGCCAAAGCGTGCCCGATCCTCGCAGAGCAGGTACCCGCGCTCGAGGCGTGGATCGATGCGGCTGCCGAAGCGCCCGTGCGCTTCGCCGTGCTCGGCGACTGGAACCGCAGGCTTGGCCTTGAAGGCGACCGCATCTGGTCCGAGATCGACGACGGTACGCCGGCGAACGCAGACCTCCGGCTTGCCGATGCCGGCACGCGGCCGAAGTGCGATCCGCCCTACGACAGCTTCATCGATCATATCGTGCTCGACCGGCGCGCCGGCGCGGACATGCTAAGCTTCGCCGAGACGCTCTACGGGAAAGACGTCAAACATTATTCCGATCATTGTCCTGTATCGGTGTCGCTTGCCCGATGACGGGAAGAACCACCATGGACCAAGAACTCGTCGAAGCGCTTGAATTTCTGCTCGGCCGCGATGACGACGGCGCCTTGTTCGATCGGGAAGCGCCGGACGGCGGATATCGTTCGCAAGGTCTCGAAAACGCGCTGAGGACGACCCGCCGCAAGCTTCGCGCCCGAACGGATTGACCTTGGCCGCAATGCCGCTGGCCCGCAGGGCCGAAAACCGCACTCTTGCCGGAGCCGCAGCCGGGGCGGGGTGCGCGCGGGAGCGGCGGGCCGGACGGGGCGGAGCAGCGGCCGGAGCCGCGCGCAGCGCGGCTTGCCCGCCGTGACAGCGCGCGCCCGCACCGGCAAGAAGCGAGGCAAGTGTGCAGGCGCGGCCGGACATCCGTGCGACCCCTGGCCGAGCCTGCGAGGCCAGAGCGCGCTCGACAGATGCCGCGCTCAACCTCGGCCGAAGCAGTCTCCGATCACAGCTCTGACGATGGACAAGCGGTGCATTGAGCGAGAATGATCTGCCAGCGGTCACCCTGCTGCTTCCAGAGACGAAGATAGGAGAAGGTAACGAAGAAGGTCGTGCCGCCATAGGATCCGGCGACATCGGTCGTCACGACGACGCTCGCCAGGTCACCATAGGGCCGAACGAGACGGTCGCCCCGAAAATCGAGTGAACTCAAGTCGAGCAGTCCCGAACGATGCGCCGCGATATCGTCGTCACGCGATCGCCTCACACCCTGTTGGTCGACGAAGATCATATCGTCCGCAAGCAGCTGCTCCAGCGCTTCGGCATCGCCGGCCAGCATCGCCGTACGAAGCGCTTCCTCGCATGCCGCTATCGCTTCGATCACCTGCATCCATTTCGCTCCCTCGGGCCGAACCGCCGTCCTATCGATCGATGAGCAGGACCGGCAAATATTGAAAGGCGATTCCGAGCCCGCCGAACGCCAGCGCCAGCATCGCGGCACGCCGCCGCCACCGGGCAAAGGGATCGCCGGGAGTTTCACGCGATACCGCTAAGAACATCCACGCCGCAGCGCCGAGAAGGACCAAGGTACAAAGCGATGCTACGAGGCGTACGCCGGTGCCACTGCCCCCGAACTCGGCAAGGAGGTAGAGAAGGAAGAAATGCACGGCCCACAGGATGAGACCGCCCATGATGATGAGCCAGCTCTTCATCCGCCAACGCCGACCAGTCGCGAAACGAGAGCGCCCGTCGCCCCTTGGGCCGCGGTGTAGACGAGAAAGAGCATCGTGAGGTCGATGCTGTTGTTTCTCGGCTGCGCGACAAGCCCCCGCACACCGCGCGCGGCGCAGTAGAGCGCCATCAGCATTGCGATCGCCGCCGCACAGGCCTGGAGAGCCAGCAGCGCGTAGGCGACGGCCCCCTGCCCGCTCGCGGTCGGATCGAGCCCGCTGCCCGACCAGCTTGCGTAATCCAGACCTAGCGCCGCACTTGATGCCGCTGCGGAGAACAGAAGCGCCATCACCGACCAGAATGGCGAGCGTCGAAGGACCGAGCGCGCTGCGAGCGCGAACCCGATCGCGGCAGCGTAGAGCATGAGCATCGATATCGCCTCGCCGAGCGGCGGCGGCGGCCGCCAGAAGCCAGGCTGGTTCGATGACAGGAAAGCAAGGCTGAACAGCGCCATGAGAAAGATCATGCCCATCACGACCAGCAGGATGATCATGGCCCACCAGCCATGGCTCGACGGGCCGGTGACATAGGTCGGGACGCGAATGTCGGCGCCGATGTCGACGCCCTCGATTTCGATCGGCCGGTCGGTTTCCCAAAGCCATCGCAGCACCGAGATCACCGCCAGCACGCCGCTGACCCATGCAAACAGATAGGCCTGCACCGTCAGCGCGAGAAAAAAGCCCGCGGTAAAGATCGCGGCGGCGAACGGCCATGGCGACGGCCCCGGCATGATTTGAAGATATTGGGGCTCGGCGAGCAGCGGGCTGGTAACGATCGTCTCGCGAAGGCCCGTCGCCGAGCGCGGCAGGAAATAGCGCCCCTTCTCGACCTCGTCGGCGAGCGCCGGGTCATCCCACAAGGGCTCGCGGCTCGTCACGACCGGGATCGAGCGCGTCGAGTATAGCTCGCTTGGGAGCCATTCGAGCGTGCCGCCGCCATAGACATTCCCGGCATTGCCCTCACCCGGCGCGAGCCGAAAATTGCGAGCCAGGTCGACAACGAAGAGGAGTACACCGAGCCCGAGCATGAACGCGCCGACCGTCGAGACCAGATTAGGCAGCTCAAGGCCCTGCCCCGGCAGATAGGTGTAGACGCGCCGCGGCATGCCCTGCAGCCCCGCCAGATGCATGGGCAGGAAGGCGACATTCATGCCGGTGAACATGAGGCCGAACACCCATTTGGCGAGCCGCTCCGACAGCGCGCGCCGGCTCACCATCGGGATCCAGTAATAGAAGGCGGCAAACAGCGGAAAGACCATGCCGCCGATCAGGACATAATGGAGGTGCGCGACGATGAAGTAGCTGTCGTGCGCCTGCCAGTCGAAAGGCACCATCGCCACCATCACCCCGGTCAATCCCCCGGTCACGAAAATGACGATGCTTCCCATCACGAAGAGGCCCGGAGCATTGAACTTCGGCTTCCCGATCGCGAGCGTTGCGATCCACGAAAAGACCTGGATGCCCGCCGGCACGCTGACGGCCATCGAAGCGGCGGAGAAAAAGCCCGTCGTCATCGGCGGCATGCCGGTCGTGAACATGTGATGCGCCCACACGCCGAAGCTGATGAAACCCGTCGCGATCATCGCGAGCACGATCAGCCGGTAGCCGACGAGCCTCTCGCCCGCGACGGTCGCGACGATCATGCTCATCATCCCGGCCGCGGGAAGGAAGATGATATAGACTTCGGGATGCCCGAAAAACCAGAAGAGATGCTGCCAGAGCAGAGGATCTCCTCCGCGCGTCGCGTCGAAGAAGGGCCAGTTGAACGCGCGCTCGATCTCGAGGAGCAAGGTGCCGAGAATGATGCTCGGAAAGGCGATCACGATCATCACTGCGAAGACGAGCATCGCCCAGGCGAAGATCGGCATCTTGTCGAGGCGCATGCCCGGCGCGCGCGTCCGCAGCACGCCGACGATGATCTCGATCGCGCCCGCGATCGCGCTGATCTCGATAAAGCCGATGCCGAGCAGCCAGAAATCGGTGTTGATCCCCGGCGAATAGGCTTTGGACGTCAGTGGCGGATACATGAACCAGCCGCCGTCGGGCGCGAGCCCGACGAAGATCGAGGCGAAGAAGCAGAGCCCGCCGACGGCATAGGCCCAGAAGGCATAGGCGGAAAGCCGCGGGAATGGCAGATCGCGCGCCGCGAGCATCTGCGGGAGCAGCAGCACGCCCGCCGCCTCGACCGCGGGCACCGCGAAGAGGAACATCATCACCGTGCCGTGCATGGTGAAGACCTGGTTGTAGGTGCCCTGCGGCAATATTTCGAGCATCGGCGCGGCGAGCTGCGCGCGCATCAGCAGCCCGAGCACGCCCGCCATCAGGAAGAAGAGGAAAGCGGTTCCGAGATAATAGATGCCGATATAATTATTGTTGACCGCGAACAGATATTCCCAGCCCTTGGGCTTGCACCAGATGCGGCGGAGGTCTTCCTCCTCTTCCTTCGGCCGCTCGTCCCTGGTCGGAAAGCGCTCGTAAAGCGTAGGATCGAAACCCGTTTCCGATCTCATTTGAGTGCGACCAGATAGGCGGTGAGCGCCTGCAGTTCCTCGCCGCTGAACTGGTGATAGGGGGGCATGCGGTTCGCGGGCTTGATCGCCTGGCTGTCGGCGACCCAGCCCGCCATCGTCCCGGGATTATTGGGCAATATGCCCGCACCAAGCGTCTTGCGCGAGCCGACATGGGTCAGATCGGGACCGGCGAGTCCCTGTGCCGGCGTGCCGCGGATCGTGTGACAGGCGGCGCAGCCGCTCGATAGAAAAAGTGCGAGCCCCTCGCCGCCCGCGCCGTCAGCGGGGCGGCGCGAAGCCTGCCACCGCGCAAACTCCGCCGGGGCGTGCGCCACGACCACAAACCCCATCAGCGCGTGCGGGCCGCCGCAATATTCGGCGCATTGCCCCTTGTAGACACCCGGCGCATCGGCCTCGATCAGCAGGCGATTGGTGCGCCCCGGGATCATGTCCATCTTGCCCCCGAGCCGCGGCACCCAGAAACTGTGGATGACGTCAGCGGCTTCGAGTTCGAGCAGCACGGGCTGCCCTACCGGAATGTGGAGCTCATTCGCATCGCGCAGCGTCTCGCGGCCCTGCTCATCCTGATAATGGACGCGCCACCACCACATCTCACCGATGATCTTGACGCGCATGGCGCCCTCGGGAACGCGGGCCGCCGAAAGCGAACTGGTGAGCAACAGGCCCCATACGAGCAGACCCGTGAGCACGACCGAGGGGAAGGCAAATCCCAGGATCCAGATCGCCTTCTCGCCGCCGAGCCGGTTCTTGAGCCGCGGCGATCCGCGCAGCGCGACCCAGAGCGCGGCAAGCACGATCGCCAAGATGACGGTGCCCCCGACAAGCAGTACCCAGGCAAGGAGGGTCACAGGCTCCGAATAAGGTCCGGCGGGATCGAGCACGGCGGGCGGCCAGCCTTCGGAAGGCAGCGTTCGCTCAGTCATCGAGGCTCAGCAGCCAGGCGGCGATGTCGTCGGCTTCGGCTCTTTTCATCGGTATCGCGGGCATCGCGGTCCTCGGCGCCATTGCCGGCGCGTCGGTGACGAAGGCGGCAAGTTGGGGCGCGCGATTAGGGAGGCGGCCAGCGATCAGCGGGCGGGCGCCGAAGCCCGCGAGCGGTGGTCCCACCCGCCCTTTCGGCCACGCGATCCCCGGCAAATCATGGCAGGCGCCGCAACCGAGCCGTGCCGCTGCGTCGCGGCCGCGCGCGACGGCGTCCGTATCGGCGGGTGCCGTTTCGACCGGCGCGGGCGCGCAGGCGCCAAGCAGCATCAAGACCGAAATCGCAGCGCCCCCTTTCATAGCCGTTCACCGTCCTTGTTTCACTTTGGGAACCACCTCGCGCAGCCATTGGTTCCCGATGCGTGCGCAAAGCCCCGCTTCTCCTCCTCTTGCTTCTGCCAGCATGCCATGCGCCGGCACTGCCCGATCGGTTTCGCGCGACCGGAGAGACGATCGCCATGAGCGGCGGCGACGCGGGCGCCGAAGCGGCCTGCTTCACCTGTCACGGACTGAAAGGCGAAGGCGACGGGCGCGACACGCCGCGCCTCGCGGGGCTCGATGCGGGCTATCTCCACCGGCAGCTCGACGATTATGCGAACGGTCGCCGCGAGCATCCGGCGATGCGCGCGATCGCCCGCAAGCTCAGCGACAACGACCGCTCGAAAGTGTCGGCTTACTACGCGGCGCTCCAGCCGGTAGCCTGGCCTGTCGATGCCGGAAATCCGGCGGGCGCCCGCCTCTACGACGAGGGCGATCCCGCGCGCGGGCTCCCGTCCTGCGCCTCGTGTCACGGTACCGCCGGCGGGGGCGATGCCGCCAACCCGCCGCTTGCCGGTCAGCCCGCCGCCTATATCGCGGGTCAGCTTCGCGCCTGGCGCGAGGCGAGACGCTACAATGATCCGCTTGGCGAAATGCGCCGTGTCAGCCGCCTGCTCTCGCCCGCCGAGCTGGCGGCGGTGTCCCGTCATGCGGCGTCGTTTCCGCTCCGTCCTCCGGAAGCTCGGGCAACATCCCCCGCAATACATCGTGCCGATCCCAGAAATGATGTTTCAGAGCCGCGCCCACGTGCAACGGGATCATCGCGACAAGAAGAATGATCAGCAGCGCGTGGATGCCTTCCGCCCAGTCGAGAATCCACCATTGGAATCCTTTATCCAGACTGTCGAAGGGCATGTGCGGCCAGGGAACGATCCCCACGACTTCGAGCGGCTCGCCGCCGACCACCGACCACATCGCCCAGCCGGAAAGCGGTAGACCGAAAAAGCAGACGTAGAAGAGGATGTGCGTGACATAGGCCGCCACCGTCTGCCAGCCGAGGCGGTCGGCATCGTTGACCGGTCCCGGCACGATCATCCGCCAGATCGCGCGGAGCGCGGCAAGCACGAGCATCAGCAGGCCGAGTTCGGCGTGAACCCGAAACGCCTCCAGCTTGTCGCCGCCCGCATCGATGCGGCTCATTCGCCAGCCCCAGCCGAGCTGGAACAGGATGAGCGCAGCCATCGTCCAATGGAATATCTGACCCACAGGCGAATAGCGCCCGTCAGCGGCATAACGCGCCGCCCACGCCTTGATCGCCTCGATCACCCTGCCACCCGCGGCGGCTCGCCGAGGAGGTGCCAGCCCGTCCAGAGCGCCGCGCCGAGGTAGAGAAGTGCGGCGGGCGCCCACATGATGAGGCCCGCGAGTTGCTGATCTTCGAGCGGTCCCAGGCCCCATGCCATCGTCGTCGCAAGATGGGGCGCGTAAAGCGGTGTCCCCGCGAAGGTGATGAGCGCCCCGAGCAGACCCATCTGCACCATCATCGCTAGCAGGAGGCCGATCGCGAGCGGCGGCGACGATGATCGGAGCGACGCCCAGAATGCGGTCGCGGTCGCGAGCAACGAAAGCTGCATCAACCAGAAAGCACCGTCACTCGCCAAAGCGAGCGCATAGGGCGTCGGCGCATGCCAGACCCAGAAGGCGAGGATGTGCGCGGCCGCCCATAGCGATGCACCGCCGCGCGGCCGAAGCCGCGGCAGGCCGAACGCAAACAGCGGAGCCGCGACTGCGGTCAGGATGATATGATGCGCGACGCGCACCGAGAAGAGCGCGGACGAAAGAGCGCACAGCGGCGACACGAACAGCAGGACGATCAGGGCTAACCCGGCCCAAAAAGGGCCGCGGGCCTGCTGCCGCATCGCGATCAGCGCCGCAGCGACCAGCGCCGCCAGCAGCCAGGGATCGAGATTCCAGCGCGTCACCCAGTCTCCCGGGATCGGCGCGGGACCGCAATAGGGTATCGAGGCAGGATCCATCGAATTGCCAACGTCGCGCCCTGCGCGCGGGTTCCGGGAAACTATTGGGCGGTCGGCGCATTATCCAGACGGGGGCCCGCATGGAGATCAATATGGCAACGGCCCCATCGCCTCGTATCGACCCCGCCTATCGCCGACACGCCCCCCATCCGCTGCACACCATTCTCCTCGCCTTTCCCGTCGCCCTGTTCAGCAGCGCGCTCCTTTCTGACATCACCTATCTCAACAGCGGCGAGATGCAGTGGAGCAACTTCTCGGCCTGGTTGATCACGGGCGGGCTGATATTCGGGGCTCCCATACTCCTGTGGTCCGCCATAGCCCTTTTCCGTGGCCGGAAGCGGCCCACGTGGACGCCCGCTCTTGCCTATTTCCTGCTGATCCTCGTCATGTGGATCGCGGGCCTCATCAACGCCTTCAAGCATAGCCAGGATGCCTGGAGTTCGGTCGGCACGACCGGCGTGACACTCTCGGTCCTATCCACGCTTGCAGCGATCGCCGCCGCCTGGCTTCTCCACGCCGTAAAGGAGCACCGCGCATGAACCGCCAGACCTCCCTCGGCCTCGTCGCTGCGGCGGCGCTGGCGGCCGCGCTCTCCGGCTGCGGCAAAGGGGATGAAAAGCTCGACCAGACGGGTGCCAGCCCGAACCTGCCGAAGATCGACGAGACGCTCGTCCCGCCGATGAAGATCGCCAAGCCTGCAGGCTGGAACGGCGAGCTTCCCACCGTTCCCGCCGGCTTCACGATCACGCCGGTCGCCACCGACCTCAAGATTCCGCGGCAGATCCTCATCCTCCCCAATGGCGACATTCTCGTCGCCGAAGGGTCGGGCGGCCATGCACCGAAGCTCCGCCCGAAGGACGTGATCGCGGGCTATATCAAGAGCCTCGGCAAATCGCCGGTGAAAGGCGGCGACCGCATCACCTTGCTTCGCGATACGAATGGCGACGGCAAACCCGAACTTCGCACCAGCTTCATCGAGGATCTCGACGCGCCCTACGGCCTCGCGCTCGTCGGGAACAACCTCTACGTCGCCAATCAGGGCGCGCTGCTGCGCTTCGCTTATACGCCGGGCGCGACGCGTATCGCCGGCAAGGGCGAGGAAGTGACCAAGCTTCCGGCGGCGATCAATCATCACTGGACGAAATCGCTCGCCGCGAGCGCGGACGGAACGAAGCTTTATGTCGGCATCGGCTCGAACAGCAACATCGGCGAGCGGGGGATGAACGTCGAGGAAGATCGCGCTGTCGTCTGGGAAGTCGATGCCGCCACCGGCGCGAGCCGCATCTTCGTCTCGGGCATCCGCAACCCGACCGCCCTCGCCTTCGAGCCATCGTCGAACATCCTCTGGGCAGTAGTGAACGAACGCGACGAGCTTGGCGCCGAGCTGGTGCCCGATTATCTGACCTCGGTGCGCGAGGGTGCATTCTATGGCTGGCCCTACAGCTATTGGGGACGCCATCCCGACCCGCGCGTCCATCCGCAAAAGCCCGAGCTCGTCAAAACGGCAGTCACTCCCGATTACGCGCTCGGGTCGCATGTGGCGCCGCTCGGGCTGAGCTTCGCGACCGAGGGCGGTCTCCCCGGATATGAAACGGGCGCATTCGTCGGAGAACATGGCAGCTGGAACCGCCAGACTCTCGCCGGCTACAAGGTCAGCTTCGTCCCCTTCGCGAATGGACGTCCTGCCGGCAAGCCGAAGGATTTCGTGACCGGCTTCATCAAGGACGGCAAGGCGCGCGGCCGCCCGGTCGGCGTCACCTGGGACCCGACGCGCGGTGCCCTCTGGATCGCCGACGACCTTTCGAACACGGTGTGGCGCGTCACCGGCCCCCGCGCACTCGCGATGCGATCGCCGGTTTCCCCGGCGGCCGGTCAGAAATAATCAGCTGGCGCCGCCCGGCTTGAAGCGGATCACGCGCCAGACATAGTAAGCGAAGAGCGCTGCCATGATTGCGGTACTCACCGGGCCGACCCACGTCTCGACGCCCTCGAAACGCTCGGCGAGCAGATAGCCCGCGATGGCGAGTGCCCCGGTCCAGACGCCTGCGCCGAGCCCCGACAGCAGGAGGAAGCGCGTCGGCGGCATCGCGAAGATGCCCGCCGGAATCGAAATGAGCGTACGAAGTCCGGGAATGAGATGGGCGACCGGCACCGCCCATGCGCCGTGGCGGCAGAACCAGCGCTCGATACGCGCGATATCGTCGCCACTGAGCGTGATCCAGCGCCCGTGACGATCGGCCCAGCGGCGAAGCCGCTCGTCGCCGATCCTGCGCGCGATCATGTACCAGAAGAGCGCTCCCAGAAGGGTCCCGGCCAGTCCTGCGGCGATCACCAAGGGCAGGCTGTAGCGTCCATCGGCGGCGCCGAAGCCCGCGAGCGGCATGATGACTTCCGACGGGATCGGCGGGAAGACATTTTCGAGAAACATGAGAAGGACAATGCCGGCATAGCCCATCGTCTCGACGAGGTCCGTGATCCAGTCGGTCATGCGGCGGCTCCCTCATCGCGATTCCCTCGGACGATCCGCACCGGCACCGATTTGGCGGCGGGCACATGGCTCTCCTCGGCATGATGATCGAGCGGCATCAGCAGATTGCATTCGGGATAATAGGCGCCGAGGCAGCCGCGCGGGATCGCATAGGGGGTCGCGATCAGACCATCGCGTCGGCGTCGCCTCCCGTCGCCGGCGTCGCTCTCGAGCGCGACGATCTCGCCTTCGGCGATCCCGGCCTCCGCCATGTCCTCGGCGTTGATGAACAATATGTCGCGCGTTCCTTTCACGCCGCGAAAGCGGTCGTGATAGCCATAGATCGTGGTATTAAACTGGTCGTTCGAGCGCAGCGTCGTAAGCCGGAACCGGCCCGGGACATCGGCAAAGCCTGCAGCGGACAGCCCGGAAGGCGCATGAAATTCGGCCTTGCCGCTCTTCGTTTCCCAGACGCGTTCGGCGGCCTTGTTGCCCTTCCAAAAGCCGCCGGGCGTGAAGAGCCGCCGCTCATAATCGCGGAAGATGTCGGGATAGGTCTCCGAGATCGCCGCGCGGATGCGGCTATAGTCCGCCACCCATGCGTCCCAGTCGAGCCTGGGATTGGGTGGCAGGATCTGCTTCGCGATTGCCGCGACGATCGCGGGTTCGGACAGGAGATGCGGGCTCGCGGGCGGCGCCTTGCCGCGCGACCCATGAATGCAGCTCGTCGAGTCCTCGACCGAGACGGCCTGCGGTCCGCTCGCCTGGACGTCGCGCTCGATCCGGCCGAGGCACGGCAGCAGGAAAGCCTGCTTGCCCGGGAAGAGATGGTTGCGGTTGAGCTTCGTCGCAATCTGGACCGAGAGGTCGAGGCTGGGCCAGGCGGCTTCCATCGCTTCGGTTTCGGGTACGGCCCGCAGGAAATTGCCACCCAGCCCGACAAAGCCCCGCACCGAGCCATCGATGATGCCGCGGCAGGTGCCGACCGTATCGAGCCCTTTCTTGCGCGGCGCGGTGAAGCCATATTGCGCCTCGAGCCGCTCGACAGGCACGAGCTCGGTCTTTTCGGTGATGCCGACGGTGCGCTGCCCCTGCACGTTCGAATGTCCGCGCACCGGCGTCGGGCCGGCGCCGGGCTTGCCGATGTTGCCGCGCAGCAACAGGAGATTGACGACCATGCGGACATTCTCGACGCCCTTCACATGCTGCGTCAGTCCCATGCCGTAGATCGCCATGACCGCGCCCGCGCCCGCATAGACACGCGCCGCCGCCTCGAGGTCGGCGCGCGGCAGACCGGTTTCGGCCTCGATGTCGCCCCACTCGGCTGCCCGCACCGCATCGGCGAATTCGTCGAAGCCGACCGTATGGCCGGCAAGAAATGCATGATCGAGCACTTCGGGCTTGCCGGCGGCGCGCGCCTTTTCGTCCCACAACAATAGATATTTGGCGATCCCGGTCATCGCCGCGATATCGCTGCCCGCGCGCAGCTGGTGATATTGGGTCGAGATGGACGTTTCCGTGAGGGTCAGCATCTCGGCCGGGTTCTGCGGATCGGTGAAGCGTTCTAGGCCGCGCTCGCGCAAGGGGTTGAAGGTCACGATCTCGACCCCGCGCTTTCGGCAGGCGCGCAAATTATGGAGCATGCGCGGCGCATTCGAGCCGACATTCTGACCGAAGAAGAAGATCGCGTCGGTCTTATCGAAATCCTCGATCCGCGTCGTGCCGACCGGCACGCCAAGCGCCGCCTTCAACCCGACCGACGTCGATTCATGGCACATGTTCGAGCTGTCGGGGAGGTTCTGGTTCCCGTACATCCGCGCCATGAGGCCATACATATAGGAGGCTTCGAGACTGGTCCGGCCCGAGGAATAAAAGGCGACCGCGGCGGGATCGAGCGGGCGCAGCGCGGCGCCGATCGCGTCGAAGGCCTCTTCCCAGCTGCAGGCTACATATTTGTCGGTTGCCGCATCATGGCGAAGCGGATGCGTGAGCCGCCCCTGCTGCTCGAGATCGTAATCCGTCCAGCCGCGCAGCTCCGACAGGCTGTGCTTCTCGAAAAACTCCGGCGTCGTGCGGCGTCGCGTCAGTTCCCAGGCGGTGGCCTTCGCGCCTTCTTCGCAGAATTCGGCGGGATGATGATCGGCGGGCTTGGGCCAGGCGCAGCTCACGCACATGAAGCCTTGCGGCTTGTTCTGGCGTAGCAGCTCCCGGTACCCGCGCGCGTCGATGCGCTCGCGGGTCAGGATATCGGCGAGCGAGCGGACCGATCCCCAGCCACCCGCGGGCCCGCCGAAGCTGTAGATATGAGGCCGGTCGCCGCGCTGCCCCATCGTCAGACCGTGACCCGCGATGGCTCATGATAGGGGCAGGCGTTGAACGCGGCGCGGAAGTCGGCGCTGTGCCGGTAGGTGTCGCGCCGCGCGCGGTTGATGTTGCCGAGCGGACGGTGCGCCTCGAGCCCGGTCCAGACCGAGAAGCGCATCGCCTCGTCGACATGCGAACGGCGGCTCGCCTCCCAGCTGTCCTGCACACGGGCGCGAAGAAGCGCGACGCGGCGGAACGGAAAGGCCTCCTCGTCCCATTCGACCGACGCATCCTCGACCGGCTGCTTGGCCAGGTCATGGCAGAGCTGGACCCGAAATTCCCAGAGCGCGTCGAACGCCGAAAGCTCGCGGCGCAACTCTTCGCGGATCGCATCCTCGCGCCCCGCGACGTCGATCGTCCGGCCGGTCAGCGCCGTCATTTCAGGCGCGAGCGGGGCGAGGCTGAACTTTGCGATATAATCGCCGAAGCGGAAGGCGGTCGCCGAATAATAGGTCTCGCCGAGCGGCTCGCTATTCGGCGCACCCCCGAGCGTATCGACCGCGGCGGGTGCATCGAGACCGACAGCCGCATAGGCGTGATGCACGCCGCGGAGCGCCGCCGATACGACCTTCTTCGTGCCCTCGAGGCGGTCGGTGGTCTTCGCGAGCAGCTTGAGGTTCGCGAGGAATTTGTCGGCGGTCTTCGCTTGGAAGATCGGGCCGTTGACGAGAATGAAGTCCTGCGCGCCGCCCTCGGCGCCGGCGAGCCGCGCGCCCTCCGCATCCTCGACCTTGATGGCGATACCGCGCGGCAGGCTGATCGCGTCGGGCAGGATATCGCCGGCATTGGTCGAGATACGGATCCAGGCGCGGTGCGCGCCCGGCACTGCGAACAGCCCTTGCGCCAGCTCATCGGGAAGGCCCTCGTCAACGACGAACTCGGCTTCGAGGATCGCGTGGGCCTTGGCATGAACCGCGCGCACGGCGTGACCATAATCTTCCGACGTCTTCTCGAGGATCGTATCGAAGGCCGCGTTGATGTCGGCGATCGTCTCTGCCTCGTCGGGCAGAGGGGTCTCGATAGCGGGGGTATAACGCACAGGGCTGGACATTGTCGTTCTCCATATCCCCGCTCCGGCCGGCTGGCCGCCTGCACTCAACGAGCGATAAGCCGGATGGATGCGGGCGGTTCGAAAAAGCCGTGGAGGCAAAATGGCGCGTCACGTCGCGCCAACGAAATCCGCCGGATAAGAAACCCGTTGCTTGCTAGGCGCGTGAGGCAACCGCCGGGCTTGCCGACCGTTTGCAGCCCATGGCCAAGTCCCTTGCCGTTCCGGCAGCCCGAAAAGGCATGCCCAGCCCCAAGCTGCGCAAGGCCGAGTTTCTCGCCCGCTATCTCGAGCAGTTTCGTGACGAAGGCTTCGACGCGGTCCGCGGCGAGCTAGATGGCATCGCAGCGATCGCCTGGGAGGCTTATCGCGACGAGCGCAAGAGTCCGCAAACGCGAAAGGCCGGCAAGGGCTTCGCCGACCCCGACTATGACCTCTCGATCGACTGGCTCGCCGCCCACGCGGCCGTCGAAGAGGCACGCAAGGTGCACGCGCGGGGAGATGGCCCTTGCCGCATCCTCATCGTCAACGGATCGGCGCGCTCGGAGCACACATGTCCCGGCGAAATGTCGAAGAGCTGGCGTATCGCGCAGATCGCCAAGCGCGTGTTCGATCAGAAGGATTTCGAGGTCGAGATGCTCGACCTTAGCCGCCTCAATTCCGAATATGGCCGCAATATCCACCCCTGCAAGGCCTGTTACTCCACCGCCGCGGCGCTCTGCCATTTCCCGTGCAGCTGCTATCCCAATCATTCGCTCGGCCAGACGCAGGACTGGATGAACGATATTTATCCGATGTGGATGCGCGCGCACGGCGTCTTCCTGATCTCGCCGGTCAACTGGTTCATGGCGAGCTCGCCGATCAAGCTGATGATGGACCGGATGGTGTGCATGGACGGCGCCAACCCCGACCCATCGTCGACCCATGGCAAGGAGGCGGGGGAAGCGAAGGCACTCGAACTCGCCGGCTGGGACTATCACCGCGAACTGGAAGGGCGGCTGTTCGCCGTTGTCGTGCACGGCGATGTCGAGGGCGCCGAGAATGTCCGCCGCTCGCTCTCCGACTGGATGACGTCGATCCATATGGTGCCCGCGGGTCCGCGCGCCGAGCTCGATCGCTACATCGGCTATTTCGAACCCTATGCGACGAGCCACGAGGCCTTCGACAGGGACAAGGCGATGCAGGGCGAGGTCCGAAATGCCGCCTTCACCCTTCTGGAGGCGGTGCGCGCCAAGCGCGCCGGCACGCAGGTCGCGGCAGGATCAAAACTGAAGCAGCCGCGCGACAAGTGAAGCGGCGCCCCGGCGCCCTGCGCCGGATCTGCCCCTCTCGGCACGCCCGCTTTCCGGCCCTTCCCGCACCGTGCTGCAACCAGCCGCCAACGCAGGTGTTTGTTTTGCATTAGAAACAAGGAGCATGTTCCCATGTCGCACAAGAAAATCTCCCTTCTCGCTGCAAGCGCGATGCTCGCGCTATCGCTTCCCGCCGCTGCGCAAACGGGCAGCGAGCAATCGCAGGATGCGCAGGAAAATCGCGTTGGCGCGATCATCGGCGCGCTGTTCGGCGATCGCCTCGGCGCCTCGACTTCGATCGAGCGGCAATGGGCCGCAGGGCGCAAGCCGCTTGCGACCCAGCAGAGCCAGTTCAACAGCCGCATCGACGCCGACGTCCGTTCGGGCGCGCTAACCACGAGCAATGGCTCGCGGATGAAGAGCGAATATGGCGAGCTCGTCGCGCTCGAGGCGCGTTTCGGGGCCGATGGCCGTTTCACGACGCAGGAACGCACCGAGCTCGGCGATCGCTACGGCGCCCTCACCCAGGCGCTGTCCGAAGGCGGCTATGGGGAGGATGCGCAAGATAGCCGCAGCGTCGCCGACGGGCGCGCCGAATTCGAACGCCGCGTCGATGCGGCCGTTTCGGCGCGGCGCCTCAGCCGAACGCAGGCGAGCGCGCTCAAGCGCGACTATGCCGCGCTGATCCAGACCGAAGCTAGCTACGCGCGCGACGGCCTCAGCAGCCGCGAACGCGACGATCTCGATGCGCGCCTCGATGCGCTCGACGCGCGCGTCGGAGATACAGCCTATGGCGGCAATCCGGTCCTCGACAACCGCACGCGGCTCGCGAACGTCGAGCGCGCGCTCTCGGGCAGTGGTATCGGGTCGACCGCGCAAGCGCAGATCCGCGTCGAACTCGGCGATCTGACGCGGCTGGAGGCGGCTTATGCGAGGACATCGCCGAGCAGTGACGACCGGGCCTATATCGAGCGGCGTATCTCCGACCTCGAAACGCGCGCACGCGTACGGCGCTAGTCGCGCCGCGCCGAGGCGGCCATGGGCGATGCGAACATGTCCCCGGGAACGTGAGACCCCGCCGGGCGTAGCTGTTCCATGACGCTTCGCATCGCCCGCCCATCGACCTCTAAAGCAACTGTCTTGGCCTGTGCGGTCTGCGCGATAGTCGGCCGATGGTAGGCCAACCGCAGGCCGGAGAATCTCGCTCGCCGGCGCATCATATCAAGGCGAACATCGTGCTCTACGGAGCGCTTTTCGCCAATCTCGGTATTGCCATCGCCAAATTCGTCGCAGCGGCGATCAGCGGCTCCTCGTCGATGCTTTCGGAAGGGGTCCATTCGCTGGTCGACAGCGGCAACCAGATGTTGCTTCTCTACGGCCAGGCGAAGGCGAAGCGCCCGGCCGACAATCGCCATCCCTTCGGTTACGGCCGCGAGCTCTATTTCTGGGCGTTCGTGGTCGCGATCCTTATCTTCGCCGTCGGCGCCGGAATTTCGATTTATGAGGGCTGGATCCACTACCGCGATCCCGAGCCGCTGCGCGATCCCACGATCAACTATGTCGTGCTCGCCATTGCCTTTCTGCTCGAGGGAGCGTCGTGGACGATCGCGGTGCGCGAATTCAACGCCGGGCGGCGCGGCCTCGGCTGGTGGACGGCCGTGCGGCGATCGAAGGATCCGGCAGGCTTCATCATGTTGTTCGAGGACAGCGCCGCACTCGCCGGGCTCGCGATCGCCGCAGGCGGCATCTGGCTGAGCCATGCGACCGGCGACCCCCGGATCGACGGGATCGCCTCGATGGCAATCGGCGCAATCCTCGCGGCGGTCGCGATCCTTCTCGCACGGGAAGCGAAGGAACTGTTGATCGGCGAAGCGGCGGATCCCGAACTGATCGCGCGCATCTGGACCATCGTCGAGCGGCACCCCGAAATTACCGCGGTCAATCATGTCCGGACGATCCACACCGCGCCCAATTGGATCTTCGTTGCGGTAAGCGCCGACTTCGAGGATCGTCTCGCAATGGGCGAAGTCGAGACGCTGGTCGAGGCTATCGAGACCGAGCTCAAGGCGGCGTCGAGCGATATCAGCTCGATCTACATCCGGCCCGAAAAGCAGTGCGATGCGCTCGTCCAGCCTCGCCCGTCTGCGGCGCCCGATCCCGCGCCGCGGCCTCCCGGCAAAAGCTAGGCTTTAAGTTCGCCGGGTCGCAACTGGATCCTGATGACCGCGCTTGTTCCCGGCATATCGCGCGAGGCATCGACCGCGCCGTAAGTCACGCCGGCCTTGTGGGTCCGCGCCAGCGCTTCGATGAGGCGCGTACCCAGACCCGTGCCGCGCGCCGTCCCGTCCGCCGGCATCCCGGCCCCGTCATCGACAACCGCGAGTTCGAGCGATGTCTCGTCGGCCCGGCGAAGCGATATCCGGATCTCGCCATCATGGCTGTCGCCATAGGCATATTTGCAGGCGTTGCTGACCCATTCATTGGCAATCATGCCAAGCGCCACCGCCTTGTCGGTGGCGACACGCATGGGCTCCACGTCCGCGATCACGCGCCGCGCCGCGACACCCGTCGACCAGGTCGCTGTGAGATCCTCGGCGAGGCCGCCGAGATAATCGTCCATCGCCACATGTTCGACATCGTCGGTCGTATAGAGGCGCCGGTTGACTTGCGCGACCGTTGCGATCCGTTGCTGCGTCTTCTGCAGCGCCTCGCGGGCTGCGGGATCGGCGAGCGTCTTCGTCTGGAGGGCCACGAAAGACATCACCATCTGGAGATTGTTCGCGACGCGGTGGTTCACTTCCTTGAGCAGCGCCTCGAGCCGCGCATTGGTCGCGCGAAGCTCGGTTTCCGCCTCCGCCCGAGCGCGGCGAAGCTGCGCGCGTTCGAGCACCTGCTCGAAACTGGAAGCCAAGAGATCGAAGAAATCCTCGCCGACCGACTTCACCACATAATCGTCGGCGCCCGACTTCAGCGCCGCGACGGCGATGCGGCTTTCCTCGGAACCCGTCACATAGACGACGGGCGGGCAGTCGCTGAGCGCGCGAAGGGCCTCGAGCGTCGCAAGACCGTCCTGCCCGGGCATATAATGATCGACGGCAATGAGATCGAAGGCGGAGACCTTCGCCATATCGACGCCCTCGCCGCCGCTCGCCGCGAGGCTGACCTCATAGCCTTTCCGGCCAAGCGCGCGCGACGCAAGCCGCCGCATGCCATCGTCGTCATCGATATAGAGGATGTGGGCCAGGGCGGGTCTCAAACCGGATCCGGATCGGGGACCTGGATCACTGACAGGAAGAGACCGAGCTGGCGGATGGCGTCGGCGAAATTCTCGTAATTCACCGGCTTGGTGATGTAGACGTTGCAGCCAAGATCATAGCAGCGCTGGATCTCGACCTTGTCGTCGGTGGTCGTGAGCACGACGACGGGGGTGCGGCGGAGCGGACTGCTGTCGGCCTTCAGCTTGGCGAGAATGTCGGTCCCGCTCATGTCGGGCAGATTGAGGTCGAGGAGCACGAGCGCGGGGCCGTTGCGCATCGGGCCGTCCGCCGCATCGTAGAGGAAGTCGAGCGCCGAGGTGCCGTCGAGGAAATGGTGGATCTTGTTCGAGATGCCGGCGCGCCGGATATTCTTCTCGATGAGGCGCGCGTGCCCCTCGTCGTCCTCGATCATCACGATGTTAACGGGCAGTTGGTCAGGCATCTTCTTCTCCGTTTTGCCACACAAGGGGCAGGATCAGCCGAAAGGTGGAACCCGTACCGAGCTCGGACTGTATTTCGATATTGCCGCCGAGGCGATAGGCAAGCGCCCGGGCGTGGGCAAGGCCGATCCCCTCGCCTTGCTGGTCCTGGACACCGGACCTTCGGAAGAGGTCGAACACGCGTTCATGATCGCGCGGCTCTATGCCCCGACCATTGTCGGCGACCGAGACCCATGCGCGCCCGAGATCGGTGCCGCCCGCTACTCGGATAATGCCGGCCCGCCCCGGCTGCAGATATTTGAGGGCATTTTCGATGAGGTTCGATAGGATCTGCTCGACCGCGACGCGGTCATTGATCACGGTCGGCAGGTCCCTCAATTCGACCGTCGTACCGGTTTCCTCGATGCGATGCTGCAGGCTGCCGACGATCGCGCGCACGACGTCGCCGAGCGCAAGCGTCTCGGGTGCGAGCGTGCGGCGTCCCTGGCGCGAGAGATTGAGGATCGCGTTGATCAGCCGGTCCATCTTCTGCGTCGACGTACGGATGAACCCGATCGATTCCGGCAGATCTTCCTCGATCGCGAGCCGGGTCGCGGCATCGGGCGCCTGCCAGCCCTGCGCATCCCCCTGCTCGAGATAGCCCGAGATCGCCTTGCGCGCGGTCTCGAGTTCGGCGGTGAAGCCCATCACATTGACGAGCGGCGAGCGGAGATCGTGCGACACGATATAGGCGAAGCGCTGGATCTCGGCATTGGCGCGCTTGAGTTCGCCCGTGCGTGCATCGACCAGCTCCTCAAGCCCTTCGTTGAGGCGGCGCAGTTCTGCTCGCGAGGCGCGGAGTTCGACGAGATTGTTGCGAACGAGGAGCAGCGTCGCGGCGGCCACGACCACAAGGAGAATGCCGGTTCCGATCAGCGTCAGGGTGAACAGCGACTGGGTGCGTTGCTGCCGCGCTTCACGATTCTTGAGCAGGGCGAGCTCGCTCGCGAGCATCGTCTCGACGAGCGCGCGCGCGGCCCGCACTTCGAGCACCCCCTTGTCGTTCGTGAAGTCTGCGATCAGTGCTGCGCGGTCCGTGCCGCGCAGGCCGAGCGTCGCCCGGTAATGACGGCCATAAGCATCGAGATGCCCGCGAAGCCTTTCGGCGCGGCCGCGCTGGTTCGGATTGTCGCTGATCAGCGTCTCGAGCGATGCAAGCTGAGCGCGCGACCGGTCCTCGGCCTCGTCCATGATCGTCGAGAACGCCGGGTTCTGCGTAAGGATCAGTCCGCGGCGCGCGGTCTCCATCCGTTCTGTCGCGCTGGCAAAGGCGCCGAGATTGGCCTCCACCGCGAGCGTGTGTGCGACCATGCGCGCGTCGGCCTCATTTTGGCGCTGCACAAAAAATGCTGTCGATGCCGCAGCGAGGAGCGCGGCAAATCCAATGGTGAGGAGAATGATGATCAGGCGGCTCGCCCGCGTGTCGCGGCCCAGCGACGAGATCCTGGCCGATTCCATGTAAATGCCCCCCGGCCCCGGTCGATCAATTTCCGCCGTGCATGCACTGCCGCGCCCTTCGTGGCAAGCAGCCTCACCAACCCGGCCAGCCCTGAACGTGCCGAGTCCCGCGCGGGATTAACCTGGATCAATAGGATTTCGGATGAGTGTCGCCGAAGCGCTGGCGTAGGGGGGCGGCTGGGCGATTGAGGTGACCAGGATGAAGCGGGATGTCGAACGGTCATGATCGCGGTATAAGTGGCTCGCAGATTATAACGGGGAAGAGATGTCCAGGAGGATATTGATCGTCGAAGACGATCCGCTTGTCGCCATGATGCTGGAGGATGCGCTGGGCGCGCTGGGGCACGACATCGTCGGGGACGCTGGCGATATCGGCACGGCGCTCGGGCATATCGCGGCAGGCGGGTTCGATGCAGCGATCGTTGATGTGTATCTTGAATCCGGCTTGCCGTGCGATGCGGTAGCAGAAGCCCTTGCGGCGCGATCGATCCCTTTTCTCGTTGCGACCGGCGGTTTCGTCGGTCAGCCCGGACCGTGCTGGAACGACCGGCCGATCCTCGCGAAACCCTTCACCCTCGACAGCCTCGAAGCCGCGCTATCCGGCCTCGCGCAAACGTAGGCGAGCGCGCACCGGCGGTCAGAGCCCGGCTTTCTCGAGAGCGGCCGCGACCTCGCGGTCCAGTGCATTCGATCCCTTCGGCGTCGCGCGGTTCAGCAATGTCTGTATCCGCCTTTGCGCGACCTGCAGGGCCTTGTGGCGCACCTCGCGTTCGCGGTTCGTCCGCCAGGATCGGCTCTCGCCCAAAAGTGCGGCCCATTTCGCCTCTTCAGCGGCAAGTACGGCGAGGGCAAGCCGCAGACCGTCGCGTTGTCCGCGTGCATAATCGTCATTCATCGAAGCCTCCCCACGTCACCGGCAATCGCAACGAAAGGGCCTGCGCCAGACGTCTTCCCACTCGCGGCTCCCTCTCCGGTAGGAACCTTTGCCGCGCACGCGGACTGTTTTGCGGAAAGGAGAGAAATCATGAAAGACGAACCCGAGAAAGGCGACGTGGTGACCTGGAAGAGCCACGGTGGACGCGCCGAGGGCAAGGTCGTGAAAAAAGTGACGAAAGCGATGGACATCAAGGGCCATCATGTCGCGGCATCGCCAGAAAACCCCGAATATCTGGTCGAAACGGCCGAAGGCAAGCGAGCGGCCCACAAGGCCGGCGCCTTGAAACGAAAAGAGCCGCGTTAAGGACGGCTGCCGAACTCGGCCGAGCTGCGGCCTCCGGTCCCGCCCGCCGAAGCGCACGCGATCCTCGTTCACGAGGCCACATCGATCATGATCTGGAGTGCTGCGGCGACCGCCTGATCGAGAACATTGCGGCGGCCGATATCGCCGAAGTGAAAATCCTCGACGTGTACGGCGTCGGCACTGGCCACACCGATGTAGACCAGACCGACTTCCTCACGACCTTCGCGAGGCCCACAAAATCCCGTCATCGAAACGGCAATATCGGCGCAGCTCTTGCCGAGGGCGCCTGTCGCCATCGCGGCCGCGACTTCGGGATTGACGGCGCCGTCCCGTTCGGCATCTTCCCGCGGGACACCAAGCATCTCGCATTTGGCGTCAATCGAGTAAGCGACGAAGCCGCGCTCGAGATGGGCTCCGAGCGCGGCGTCAGCGGCGAAGATGGCTGCCAGCTGGCCGCCGGTGCAGCTTTCGGCTGTCACGAGCCGCAGCGTCTTCCCGGCGAAATGCCGGGCCAGCTTGCGCGTGCGCCGTTCGATCAGCGTCGCCGCGCTCACCCTACATGGTAGCGAGTTCGGCGGGCGGCAGCCCTGCGGTCTCGGCCTGGCGCTTCAGCTCTTCCTTCCGGGCGAGCATCCTCTCGCCTAGCGCGTCGAGGTCGACATCGGCGGCGCGCGCCTGCTGGAACATATTGTCGTGCTGCTTTTCCTCTTCCTTCACATGGTGCTTGATCTCTTCGGACAGCACTGTGACCTTTGCCTCGAAAAATTCGTCGGCGGGTCCGGAGGCGACGATGTCGTTGATCAGGATCTTGGCGCCGTCATGCTCGACATAGGCCTCCTTCAGCAGGTCGTCGTCGATCTTTCCTTTGAGCGCCGGATAGAAGACTTCTTCCTCGATCTGCGCGTGAATCTTGAGTTCGGTGCAGATCCGGTCGGCGATCTTCGCCTTGCGGTCGCTCCCGCTGGCCTTCTCGAATTCCTCGAACAGGGCTTCGACCGCCCGGTGATCGGCTGCAAGGATATGGGTGGCGTCGGTGTCGATTTCGGTCGGTTTCATGGCAGTCTCCATCGTCGTGCCCC
Organism: Sphingopyxis sp.; assembly: GCF_035998965.1. GTDB lineage: Bacteria > Pseudomonadota > Alphaproteobacteria > Sphingomonadales > Sphingomonadaceae > Sphingopyxis. The sequence goes on along the minus strand of NZ_DASYHE010000098.1, from coordinate 104,926 downwards.
GCGCCTGTTCAGCGCGCAGCGGAGCCGAAAGTTGCGATCGACTAGTTCACACCGTACCATCCTCGGCATCGCGCTGGCGGGCTGTGCCGTCCGAGCGCTTGATGAAGCTGATTTTGCCTTGCGGTTCGAGGATCGCCCATTCGACGTCGGAAAGGTGTGCGATGCCTGCAAGCCGCATCTCGGATGCTATTTCGTCGGCGGTGAGCCGGTCGCGGTGAAGATTGTCGCGGATGATCTCGCCCTGCTTCACCACGACGCGCGGGTGGCCCTCGAGCAGATTCTTGAGCCGCGGAAAGAGATAGGTCGCCCAGCTCAGCGTGAGCGCCCAGAAAGCGAAGGTCACGATCGCGAGCAATGCGCCGGTCAAGCTGAAATCATTGTGGGTGACGCCCTGCTGGATGAGGTCGCCCATCACGACGAGCAAAACCAGCTCGAAGGGCGTCATCTGCCCCAGTTCGCGTTTCCCCATGAGACGGAGCAGCGCATAGAGCAGGAAGAACATCACACTCGCGCGAAGGACGATATCCATCAGGGCAGGACCTTGATCTGAAGCGGCATGCTTCCGAGTCGCTGTTCGCCGTCGAACAGCGCGATGTCCCCCTTGGTTCCTGCGAAAAGTGGCGGGTTGATCTGCCCGTCGATCTTGACGACAATCGTCTCGCCCGCGCGAAGCTTCCCATAGGAGAAACGATAGCTCCCGTCCTTGAAGCTCTCTTCAGCGGCGGCGGGGATCATCGTGTTGATCGTCATGTCGGTCCAGAGCGAGGAGGAGACCGCGAGCACGGCGTCGGAAACGTCGCGCGCTGCCTCGATGCGAATACGGGTTTCGAAGAACTCGCCGTTGCGAATGACTGAGGGGGTCTTCACCTCGAGCCGCGCTGCCTCGAAATCCTTGCTGCGCGGCGGGCTGGGCTGTCCACCGGCGAGGCCGGACAGGGCGGCGGCGAGGACGAGGGCGAGGATGCCAAAAGAGACCGGGCTGGCATGACGATGCCAGCGCTGCCCGGAGATCATTTTCTCGCTAATTCCGTCCGGACGACTGGAGGGCGTTGTTGTGCGAAGTTCAACCGGATCGCCCGCCGCCTTATCCCGGCGCGACGTCAAACGAGGGGCTCCGGCCAAGGGCGGGCGAGATATGTACGAACCGCATCGGCCTTGTCACCGACGGTCGCGACCGCGATCAATATCTCCGACTGGCTGACGCCAAGAATGCGCGACCAGGCGAGCATCGCGCCGGGTGCGCTTCGATCGATGCGGCCGCTTTCGAACTGCTGATGGATCATTGCCGTCTCCCGTCGATGATGACGGGCGAACGCACACAGGGAACGAAAGTTGCTGTCGCTCGGCGCCCGTCCCTGCCCGACATTCGCGACCCCTATTCGGCGTCGGAGCCTTGCAGCGCGGCCGCCTTGTCCCAATGACAAGCACCACAGGCGCGCGCCCCGAAACACCGCCGAGCCACGAAAGTTGCGATTGAAGGCGAAGATAAATCCGGGCGGTCACAGGCAACTTTCGTACGCGCCCAGGAGTTTTCCGATCCATCATCCACAGCCAAAGGAGATCATCATGAGTGTCAAGGGACAGATCAAGGAAGCTGCCGGCTATGTGAAGGAAGAAGCCTTCGAAAATGGCGACAGCCCCGAAGCCAAGCGCAAGGCGCAGGAAGGCCGCGACCTTCGCAACGAAGGGCGCATCGAGGATGGCAAGGCGCCGAAGACGGGCACTCCCGGCACCGAAAAATAACACTCCCCCTGCCAGGTTGATGGCATCCTCGGGTTCGCGCACGCGAACCCTTTTTTTGGATCGGTGGCGCGAAGCCGCCGGTAATGAAAGAATTCGCATTGACCCAGAGCAAGTCGGCCGAACTTCGGCGCTCCCGGCGCATTGTTGCTGCATGACACCGCGCATAGCCTTCGTCGGAGCCGGCCCGACAACGCTCTACACGCTGCATGCGCTTCTCGCCCAAAATCCCCTGCTCTTCCGCCTTGCCGTGTATGAAGCGCAGGCGAGCCCCGGCCGCGGGACACCCTATCGCCCTGGCTGGAACGATCCTGCCATGCTTGCAAACATCGCGAGCATCGAAATCCCGCCGCTTGCAGAGACGCTCTGCGAATGGCTGATGCGCCAGCCGCCGGATCGCCTCGTCGATCTCGGGGTCGACCCCGGCGCGATCGGCGAACGGACCTTCTATCCGCGCGTCGCGCTCGGCGAATATTTCCGCGACCAGTTCGAAGCCCTCATGGATATGGCGCGTTCGCGCGGGATCGAGGTCGAGCTGCGCACGCGCTGCCGCGTCGAGGATGCCGTGAACGCATCAGACGCGATGATCCTCAAGGTGCGCACGCGGTCGGGCGAAATTGTCGACGAGGCTTTCGACCATGTCGTCCTTGCCACGGGGCACCAATGGCCCGCCGAGCCTCAAGTTCGGCCGGGCTATTTCCTAAGCCCCTGGCCCGCCACGGCACTTGCCGCGGTCCCGCCCTGCGCCATCGGCATTCGTGGCAGCTCGCTCACCGCTATCGATGCGTGCGTGGCGCTCGCGAGCCTGCATGGCGCGTTCGACGAGAGCAAGGACGGCGAAACCCACTATCGGCCGGCGCCCGCCACTGATGCGGTCCACATGACGATGATGTCGAGGAAAGGCCTGCTCCCCGAGGCCGATTTCTACGCGCCGCTGCCCTATGAGCCGCTCGCGATCTGCAACGAAGAGGCGATCGCGAGCCTCCTTACGAGCGACGAGGATCAGTTGCTCGATGCCGCCTTTGCGCTTTTCAAGGCTGAGCTTGCAGTCGCCGACCCCCCTTATGCCGCAGGCATCGGCCTGGAGAACCTCGACCTCGAGGGTTTTTGCGAGGCCTATTTCGCGAGGCGCGCGGAGAACGACCCGTTCGAGTGGGCCGAGGCGAACCTTGCCGAAGCGAGGCGCGATTATGCCGCACAGCACACCGTGGCCTGGCGCTACGCGATCCTGCGAATGCACGAAACCCTCGCGCTTCTCGCGCCGCATCTCGATGCCGCCGATTACCGCCGCTTCGTCCGCCATTTCAAGCCGGTCTTCGTCGATGATTATGCCACCGTTCCGCACAAATCGATCCGGCGATTGATTGGCCTCCACCGTGCCGGAAAGCTCGATGTCATGGCGATCGGCGACGACTATTGCATCGACACGAGCGGCGACGAGGCAGGCGCGACGCTGGTCGTGGGCGGCGAGCGCAAGCATTTTCCGGTGTTTATCGAGGCGATGGGTCAGCGCCCCCTCGGCGCCGCAGCATTCCCTTTCCCTTCGCTGCGGCGACAGGGGATCGTGCGCGATGCTGCGCCCGGCGCCGGCAAGACGGAGGCGCGGGGCATTGCAATCGACGAGCTGTTCCAGCCGGTTGGGGACGAGATTCCGGAAGCCCGCCTCTTCTGTCTCAGCCTGCCCTTCCTCCTCGGCCGCCACCCTTTCATTCAGGGAATCACGAGCTCGCACGAAATCGGTCTGGTGGTCGGCGAACAACTCGCGGCGGCGATCGGCGCAAATGCCGAGGAGAAAGCGGCGTGAAGCTCTTCGCCATCTATATCGGCGGCGACATGGCGGGTGCGAATATCGAACTGCACGACATGCGCTTCGTTGCCGCGCCCACAATCACCGACACTTATGATGCGCTCCGCCGCCAATGGTGGGGCACGCCGGGCAGCCTCCATATCGACTGTTGGACCGAGCTCGATCACGCCGATGGCTATGATATCGTCCTGAAGCCGGAGCCGTTCGAGGGGCCGGAGCGGCTCTATTACGTCAATCTCGGCGGCTATGTGCCGGGCGAATTTCTCGAGCGCCACCGCAATCTCTTCATTGTCGCGGACACGCTCGTGCGGGCCAAGTCACGCGCGCTCGCCTCGGTGCGGCAGTGGCTGCAGCCGCACCGCGACGAGATGTACGAGGCCGAGCAAGCCTTCGGGCTTGATGCAGTCGCCGCCGAAGCCCGCCTTCACATCCATCTTGCCCCGGCGCCGCCGCGCGATCCCGTCGTCACCTGCGAATATCGTCCCATCCGTGCGCCGCGCCGGCAAAGCCGGACCGCCGCGTCCGGTCCCTGACCCAGAGGCCCAAGGCGAACCGCCCCTGCCGCAACTCCCTCCTTCGCGGCGCATTGATGCAGACATAGACGCTCCAGAAAAAAGGCTCCTGCCATGACCATGACGATCGAACAGCTCTCCGAAAAAATGAAGGATATCGACTTCGCGATGCTCGCGACGCACACCGCGGGCGGCGCTATCGGGTCGCGGCCGATGAGCAACAATCGCGAGGTCGATTATGACGGCGATGCCTGGTTCTTTACCGACGAGACGGCGCTCATGGTCGCCGATATCGCAGCCAATCCAAACGTGAACCTCAGCTATCAGGGCAAGTCCGGGCTGCTCGGCATGCGGCCCTTCTTTCTCGCCGTGGAAGGCCATGCCGCGCTGATCCGCGACAAGGCCCGGTTCGCCGAACATTGGACGAAAGGTCTCGAACGCTGGTGGCCGGATGGTATCGAGACGCCCGGAATCGTCCTCATCAAGGTGTCGGGCACCCGCGCCCATTATTGGGACGGCGAGGACGAGGGCGAACTGCCGCTGTGACACGGCGCCGGAAGCGGACCCGCGTCGCTTCTCTGTGCCCGATCGGACAGCCAATGCCGCTACCCCGCTCGGCCGTCCGCACCGTCCGCGCCGACCGCGCCCCGAGAAAGGCGAGCCGATGCCGAACCCTTCCGACAGCGAGGCGACGACGCCCGAAAATTTTGCCCTCGAAGGGGGCTGTACTTGCGGGGCGGTCCGTTACCGCCTCTTAGAGAAGCCCTATGACACCGGATGGTGTCACTGCCGGGTCTGCCAGCGTGTCTCGGGGTCGGGAGGTATGGTCTTCACGACGGTACATCTGGACCGGTATCGCATCCTCTCGGGCGAAGAGCATATCGCACACTTCGCATCGACGAGTTTCGGGACGCGCAGCTTTTGCCGGAATTGCGGCTCGCCGCTTACGATCCATGTGCGCCATCAGGCCGACCAGATCGATATCGCCGCAGGCACGCTCGACGATCCCGAAGAGATTGCACCGGCGTTCCACCTCTATACTGCCGAGGCGCCGAGCTGGATGCCGATGGTGGCGTTCCTGCCGCGCTACAAGGCCCTCCGACCGAAGATGCGCGGGCTCGACGAGGGCGTGACGGAAGCGGGCTGAGGCACCTTAGAAGATCAAGGTGAACGCGATCGCGTGAGCGCTTCACCTCGAACAATGAGAGCGGTAGACGGCAAAAGGGCTCCGCCGATCGGCGAAGCCCTTCGTCGCTCTCAAATCCGGACCGGCGGGAGCCCCCCAGCTCCCGGCCTGGACGAGAATCAGGCATGCGCCTTAGACGAACAGAATTTGGCCGACCTTGATCCATGTTTCCCAAGTTGGCGATTGCCGTGACGAGCCGCTCGCTCATGCCGAAGCAGACAGGGACGTCACCGCGCCGGTGAGGGATCGGCTCGACAGCTATCTGCGCGACTTACCCGACGCCGAGCTGCATCTGCTCGACGGCGGTCATTGGCTGCTCGAGACCAATCTCGAAGAAGTTGTGCTGCTGATCCGGGACTTCCTGGACCGGACGCTGAGCTGACGCCCGCCGGCGCTGAGTTTCGTTCGCGCCGCCGGACCCGATCCGAGGCTCCGAAAAGATAAAGGGCGCCGGAACCGGCGCCCTTCACCCTGCCCTTAGGGAAGGCAGTCTTATTTCTTTTGCGTGTCGCCGACGCCGGTCTCGGACGGAGCGATCTCGCCATTGTCGTCCATCGCATTGGCTTTTTCTTCGCCCTGCTCTTCGACGACATCGGCCTTCTGCTCCATCGCTTCCTTGGCGGGGCCTTCAGGCATCGCGTCGGCCTGATCGTCGATCGCCTCGGCTTTCGCTTCGGCTTGGTCTTCGACCTTGTCGGCGGCGGGGCTCTGGCACGCACCGAGTGCGAGGGCCGAGGTTGCGGCGAGGGTTACGAATAGCTTTTTCATCGAAAGTCTCCCTGTTGATGACTGCCCTTGCTAACGCAGCGAGGGCCACGGGGTTCCGCAAGGCCGCCCAGTGAAAATCATCAGCGTCGCGAAGCCATGATCCGAGCGATCATGTCCTCGTCGCGAAGTCGCCGCCAACGCGCCTCGACGAAGCCGTGGAAGCCGAAAAGGAAGAGACCGGCGGCGACGAGCAGATAGAGAGGCGGATTGTCGGTCAGCGCCGAGAGCGCGTCGCCGAGCCCCTTAACCTCGCCCGCGGCGCCAAACCAACCGCCACGGATGAGCGAGGCGCCGATCACCGCGAACACGACCGCGCGCGCCGCAAGTCCCGCCCGTCCCACGGGCACTGCCCAACCCGGTGCGGCGGTATCGAGATTCTTTGCAAATTCGGTAGTCCAAGCCTTGATGGCCTGCTGAACGGCCGCCGCGAGGAAACCGGCGCCGACGAGCCCGAGCAGGAGGCCGCCAAGCGGCAAATCGAGCAGCATGCCCGCCGCTTCTTTTTCGCGGCCTTCTTCGGCGCCGCCGCCCGAGGCGAGGCGAAGCGCCGCCCAAGCCAGGATGAAATGGGCGATACCGCTCGCCGCATAGCCAACACGCACCGCGACACCCTTTGCGCCCGCCCCCTTATTCTCGCTGTCGAGCGCCGCCCCGTAGAGGCGGTAGGCGCCGTAGAGCGCCAGCCCCATCGCGAGAAGGGCGAGAAGGATCGAACCGGCAGGCATGTCGCGGAGCGAGCGGAACACCGCCTGCGGACTGGCGTCGTCAGCCGAGGAGCCGGTGAGCGCAATCCATGCGAGCAGGCAATAGACGATCCCACGCGCGAACCATCCCGTGCGCGCAAATGTTTCGAGCCGCCGCAGCCTGTCCATGGTGCCTGTCCTGATGGTTGAACCATCAGGCCAACGCAGGCTGGACCCGGCAGTTCCTCGCCCCTCCCCAGCCGAAGGGGATCACCCCCTCTCCCTCCGGGCCACTCCATTTCGCCCACCGCCGCCGCCCCGCCTCGCCGCCGAAGCAACATCAACTTCTCAGCCGGAATATTTGCCAAATGCCCCGACGACGAAATCACGGCCTGTCCGCAGGCCGACCGGATCGACGCTGTGCCCGACGCCGTAGGAAATATGCGTCTCGACCTCGACCCCAAGCCGCTGCAACTGGCTCTCTGACATATGCAACGCCGCGATCGGCACGACGGGATCGGCCGTGCCGTGCACCAGCAGCACCGGCGGTTTCGACGGAATATGATGCGCGAGATCCGCTGCGCCGGCGAGCATGCCCGAATAGCCGACGATTGCCGCGACGGCACGCCGACGACGAAGTCCGATCTGGAGCGCCATTATCGTGCCCTGGCTGAAGCCGACCAGCGCAAGATCGGACTCGCTGAGGCCATATTGCGTGAGCTTCCGGTCGATGAATGTGTCGATCGCAGGCGCTGCCGATGCCGCCCCCGCGGCCAGCGCAGCCGGCGCGAAGCCCGACAGACCCCACCATTGGTAGCCCGCGCCCATCATCGAACATCGCTGCGGCGCGTGTGGCGCCAGAAACAGTGTGTCCGGCAGGGCCTCCTGCCACTGCGGCGCGAGAGAAATCATGTCGGCGCCGCTCGACCCGAAACCATGGAGCAGCAGCACGATGTTTTTGGGTGCGCCTCCCGAGCGAGGCTGCAGGCTGGCGCCGTTCATGATCTTCGACAAATTACTTCTTTCAGCTTCGACGCCGCCAGCCGCCGGCAGGCGGCAAGGTCGGCAAGGCTGCATAGGTAGAAAGTCGGCCGCACATTTCCAGCCCATGGCATCTCCCGCCCAGCTCTGCCGCAGCGCGGCCCGGCATGGAGGCAAGCGCTCCGCAACCAAGTGCAGGACCCGCCGGTTTGTTGGGGACTGGCAGAATAAAGGAGTCGGCATGTCACGCAAAACAGAGGTCGGAAAAGTCGGAGAAACCGCATCCGAAAAGCGCGGGAAGCAGACTGCTGCGAGGAAGCTCCGCAAAGAGGTCGGCGACACGAAAACGATCCGCACCCCGCCGAAAGATCGCGAGTCCGATCTCGACCGCGCCCCGAAATGGGAGCCGCGCTATGCCGGCTCCGACCGGCTCAAGAACAAGGTCGCGATCGTGACCGGTGGCGACAGCGGCATCGGCCGCGCGGTGTCCGTGCTGTTCGCCCGCGAGGGCGCGGACGTGGCTATCGTCTACAAGAGCAACAAGGCCGATGCCGAGGATACGGCGGCGATGGTGAGCGCAGAAGGGCGCACCGCGATCCTCGTCAGGGCCGACGTTGGCAAGACCGGTGCCGGTAAGACCATCGTCGACAAGGTCGTAAGCAAACTGAAGCGGATCGATATCCTCGTCAACAATGCGGGCGAACAGCATCCGGCGGACGATATCCGCGACATTAGCGCGGAGCAGCTGCAGCGCACGTTCGCCACGAATATCTTCGGCATGTTCTATCTTGTGCAGGCCGCGCTGCCGCACCTCAAGAGAGGCGCGGCAATCATCAATTGCACAAGCGTGACCATGTACCAGGGGAGCGGCGGTCTGCTCGATTATAGCGCGACCAAGGGCGCGATTACTGCCTTCACGCGCTCGCTCAGCGGAAATCTGATCGAAAAGGGCATCAGGGTCAATGCGGTCGCACCCGGCCCGATCTGGACGCCGCTCAATCCGCGCGGCGGAGCGCCCGCCGAAAAGGTCGCCAGCTTCGGCGAGACCACACCGATGAAGAGGCCGGGGGAGCCCAATGAGGTCGCACCGAGCTTCCTTTTTCTCGCCTGCGACGACAGCAGCTATATGTCGGGCCAGGTTCTCCACCCGAATGGCGGAACGGTCGTAAACGGGTAGGTTGAAGTCCCGACCATTTTCGGCGCGCCGCGTCGCTGTTCGCGACGCAACGTCCGGCATTGCGGACTATCACTGCGCTACCGTCCGCCGGTGGCGATGCCATCGAAGCCGCATATCCTTGCCCGGAACCCCGGCAACATCCATTGGTTGACCGATGGGGGGCTCATCTGGAGACCCGTCATGCCCCGAGGCGACAAATCGAGTTACACCGACAAGCAGAAACGCAAGGCCGAGCATATCGAAGAGGGGTATGAAAAGCGCGGCGTCAGCAAGAAGGAAGCCGAGAGCCGCGCCTGGGCTACCGTGAACAAGGAGTCGGGCGGCGGCAACAAGTCGGGTTCCGGCCGTGGCAAGCCCGATAACCATGAAGCCTCGAGAAAAGGCGGACGCAAAAGCGGTGCGGGTCAAACCAGCGAAAAGCGATCGGAAGCTGCGAAAAAGGGTTGGGAAACACGTCGACAAAAGGAAAAGGGTTAGAGCTGTCGTGGTTTCGAACAGCAGCCAGATAGACAGCGTCTATATCGGTGTTCCATTCCAGGCAGCGCCTCCATCACCGTCATAGGATTTCAGCCGATCGATGAGGCGCCTGCGCTCCGCCGCCACCTCGCGGAGGAGCAGTACCGCAGCGTTCGGGTCGAGGCCGACGGGATCGAGACGTCCCTCATCGATTCGCACGATGAGGTCGGAGACGAACTGGAGCTCCTGCCCGGCCAGCATCAGAAATTCGTCGCTCTGGTTCATGGCTGTGCAACGCCTGGCAGGCCCGACGGGCTGCATCCGGCGGGCAGCGACGCGCGACCCTATGGGTCCATGGGTCCCCATCCGTAGCGGGGAGCAAGCCTCCGCCGACTTCCCGATCGCGCCGGGACAGTGGGGCAATGGGCGACCGGCTACCCCCGCCTACCCCCCCGGAAAAACAGTATAACCTGCGTTAATCCGGCCGTGATTTCCGGAGCTTTGCGTCAAGGAGTGGCAACTCGGCCACTCCCTCCGCGTTCGTCCGAACATGCCGCATCGACTCTCCCAGTTCGAAAAGACGGATCGGCACCGCACACCGGATCGCGGCAGCACGCGCGGCCCCTCGCCCACGCCGTTCCGGAAGTGCATCACGACCACCGAGCCTCGGCTGCTCGCAGCCGGCGCTGCGACCGCATCGACGCTTAAAGCTGACGCTCCCCAACCCTGTAAGGCGATCGCCGGCCCCGGATGCCGCCAGCGCGCCGCGCGAAAGTTGATCCCATGACTGCGACAATCCAGCCCGTCATCCTTTGCGGCGGCTCGGGAACGCGCCTCTGGCCCGCCTCGCGCGGCGCGCGAGCAAAGCAGTTTCTCGACATCATCGGAAAGGAGAGCCTGTTCGCCCGCACGCTCGATCGAGCAACCGGACGCGGCTTTTTGGCGCCGCTTATCGTGTGCGGAGCCGAGCATGTCGCGATGGTGCGCGAACAGTCGGAGGGGCGCGACCTTCGGCTGATCGTCGAGCCCGCGGCTCGCAACACCGCCGCGGCCATCGCGCTCGCGGTAGCCTCGTCGGCGGATGACGCGCTGCTGCTCGTGATGCCGAGCGATCATGTCATCGCCGATGTTGCCGCATTTCGGGGCGCAATCGCGAAAGCGGCCGATCTCGCGCGCGACGACTGGCTCGTGACGTTCGGTATCGCCCCCGACCGGCCCGACACGGGTTTCGGCTACATCGCCAGCGGGGCGCCGCTCGGCGATACGGGATTCGCCGTTGCTCGCTTCGTAGAAAAGCCGCCGCTCGCCGATGCCGAAGCGATGCTCCGGGAGGGCGGCTACAGCTGGAACGCCGGCATCTTCCTTTTCCGGGCGGGCCGCATGCGCAAGGCGATGCTCAGCCAATGTCCTGCTATCTATCGGGCGGCGGAAGCAGCAGTTGCCAATGCCCTGCACGACGGCGATGCCCTCCACGCGGCACGCGCGCCTTTCGAACAGGCACCATCGGATTCGATTGACTATGCCGTGATGGAAAAGGACCCCCGCGTCGCGGTCGTCCCGGTGTCGATGGGCTGGTCGGACCTCGGGAGCTGGCAGGCGGTGCATAAGCTCACGGGCGCCGACGCGGACGGCAATGCTTGCAGCGATGATCTTTTCGCGCACGACAGCCATGGCTGCCTCGTGCGCGCGCCCGGTATGCGCGTGTCGCTCGTCGGCATGGACAATGTCGGCGTCATCGTAGACCGCGACGATATCCTCGTCATTGCGCTCGACCGATCGCAGGAGGTCCGGGCCGCAGCCCGGGCGCGCGACTGACGCTCCGGCCCAGGCCCCCTTCACAAGAGGTCAGCGCAGCTGACTGTCCTTGCTTCCCCGGCGATTGAAACCGGCTGGACGGCGTTCGGCGTCGCGAAGCGTCTGGCAGCCGACGCAGGTTCGGCTCACAGGCAAGGCCTTTCGCCGCGCGGCGGGAATCCGCTCGCCGCAATCGTCGCAATAATCCGCGCCCTTGCCGGAAAGCAGCCGTAGGCGCGCCTCCTTGACGGCGTCGCTCACCGTGTCGTCGATCTGCTCCTGAACGGCGCCGTCACGCGCCCAGCCATTGGCCATTTTCAAGCTCCCTGTCACGCTTTGGACGCCGGTAATCCCTTGACCGGAACAAGGTGGGAACGCACGGCCGCCCGGTCAAGTTGCCCCTGCCGCCGGGAACGAAAGCGCGGCCGGATGGTCTTGAGTCCATGGCCAGACCGACCGCCAAACCCAGTCCCGAAAACCGCGCCCCCTCTTCCCCGCGCGGCAAACGACAGGCTGTGGCTCCCCCACCCTTCCGTCCCGTCCAGCTGGCGACGCTCGTCGACAGCATTCCCGCCGGCAGCGGCTGGGTTCATGAGATGAAACATGACGGCTACCGGCTGCTGATCGCGGTCGGCGGCGGCGAAGCGCGCGCCTACACGCGCTCGGGTCTCGACTGGTCGGACCGCTTCGCGCCGCTTCTCGCCGAGGCCGCAAAGCTGAAGGTGCACAGCGCGCTGATCGACGGCGAAGCGGTCGTGCTCGATGCCCAGGGCCGCTCGAGCTTCCAGTCGCTGCAAAATGCCCTGAAGTCCGCGCCGGAAAGGATCGACTATTTTGCGTTCGATCTGCTCGAGCTGGACGGCGAGGATCTGACCGCGCTCGCCCTCCTCGACCGCAAGGCGCGTCTCGCCAAAATCCTTCCCAAGGCCTCGAAGCATATCCGCTATTCGGACCATATCGAGGGCAGCGGCGAGACATTGCTCGAAAGCTTCTGCGCCGCAGGTCTTGAAGGTGTCATCTCGAAGAAGGCCGACGCGCGCTACATCGGCTCGCGCGCCGGAAGCTGGCTCAAGGCCAAGTGCATCAAGCGGCAGGAGTTCGTCATCGTCGGCTGGACGCCTTCCGACAAATCGCGTGCGTTCCGCTCGCTCATGCTCGGCGTCCATGAGAAGGGCGCGCTGCGCTACGCCGGGAAGGTCGGGACAGGCTTCGATACCGAGGAGCTCTTCCGCCTCCAGGCGATGATGAAACCGCTCGAACGGAATGAGGCGACGGTGAAGGCGCCGCGCGCCGAGACCCGCGGCGCGCACTGGATCGAGCCGAAGCTCGTTGCCGAGATTGCTTTTACCGAGGTGACGAACGAGGGCACGCTCCGCCACCCGAGCTATCTCGGGCTGCGCGAAGACAAAAAGGCGGAGGCGGTCGTCATCGAAAACGAAGCGCCCGTCGCCGAGGTGGCGCCCGCCTCGACCGTTCCGATCAGCAATCCCGACCGGGTCATCTATCCCGAAGCCGGGCTCACCAAGGGCGAACTCGCAGCCTATTATGCTGCGGTCGCGCCGGTCATGCTGCCCTGGGCGGGCTCGCGCCCGATCAGCCTCGTCCGCTGTCCGCAGGGCCGCGCCAAGAAATGCTTCTTCCAGAAACATGATGCCGGAAGCTTCGGCGATGCGGTGAAGCAGGTCGCGATCGAGGAGAAAGATGGCGATGACCAGCCCTATCTCTACATGGACACGGCCGAGGGCCTGATGACCTGCGTCCAGATGGGGACGATCGAGTTCCATGGCTGGGGCGCGCGCATCGAGGACGTCGAGAAGGCCGACCGGCTCGTCTTCGATCTCGACCCCGACGTGGGCCTCGATTTCGAGGCGGTCCGCAGCGCCGCGTTCCAGTTCCGCGATATCCTCGAGCAGATGGGCCTCGAGACCTTTCCGATGCTGACGGGGGGCAAGGGCGTCCATGTGATCGCCCCGCTCGTGCCGCGTGCCGAATGGCCCGAGGTCAAGGACTTCGCGAGCCGGCTCGCCCGCGCCGTCGCGCAAATGGATCCCGATCGCTTCACCGCCGCCCTCCCCAAGGCCCAGCGCAAGGGCCGGATCTTCGTCGATTATCTCCGCAACCAGCGCGGCGCGACCGCAGTCATGCCCTATTCGGCGCGGGCCCGCGAAGGCGCTCCGGTCGCCGCCCCCATCAGCTGGAAGGAGATGGAGACGATCGACAAGCCGTCGCATTTCCGCATCACCGATGCGAAGGAGCTTCTGAAGCGCGCCGGCCTCAAGGCGCTGCAAGGCTGGGGCCGCGCCGACCAGACGCTGCCCGACCTGTGAAGATCGCCACCTATAATGTGAACGGCATCGGCGGCCGCCTCGACATTCTGCTCGGCTGGCTCGCGCAGGCCGAGCCCGACATTGTCTGTCTGCAGGAGCTCAAAGCCCCTCAGGAGAAATTCCCGGAAAAGGCGATCCGCGATGCTGGCTATGATGTGATCTGGCACGGCCAGAGCCGCTGGAACGGCGTCGCGATGCTCAGCCGCGTCGGCGAGATCCACGAGACCCGCCGCGGACTTCCCGGCGATCCCGGCGACGAACAGAGCCGCTATATCGAGGCCGCGGTCGGCGGTATCCTCGTCGCGGGCCTCTATCTGCCGAACGGCAATCCCTGGCCGGGTCCGAAATTCGATTACAAGATGCAGTGGATGGCGCGCCTCGACGCGCATCTGGCGACCCTCTTCGACCTCGACGCACCCGTCGTCGTCTGCGGCGACTTCAACGTCATTCCCACCGACCTCGATGTCTACAAGCCCGAGAACTGGAAGAAGGACGCGCTCTTCGCGCGCGAAGCGAAGGCCGCCTATCAGCGCATCCTCGACCAGGGCTGGACCGATGCGATCCGCCACCTGCATCCCGAGAAGCGTATCTACACCTTCTGGGCCTATTGGCGCCAATCGTTCGAGCGCAATGCCGGCATCCGCATCGACCATCTGCTGCTCAACAAGCCCGCGGCGAAGCGGCTCGCGGCCGCCGGCGTCGACACCCGCCCGCGGGCGCTTGACAAGACGAGCGACCATGCGCCTGCGTGGATCGAGCTTACGGAAAGCGCCGCAAAGCGAAAGCGAAAGGCCCCGTGACCTGCACCATCGTCGGATGGAAGCTGCCGCGCGCAGAGCGCGACAGGCTGATCGGGCGGTTCGAACCGCACTATGCAGGCGTCGTGGCCGATCATGTGACGCTGCGCTTCGGGACCGACGAGGACACGCCGCTTCCCGCCGCGCGGTCGGGCGAGATCGTCGGCGAGGTCGATGACGGCGCAGGCGTCCAGGCGCTTATCGTCCGCATCGGCGGAACCACCGATCGCGGCGACGGAAGCCATTATCACATCACCTGGTCGCTTGGGCCGGGCCGCGAGGCGAAGGAGAGCAACGACGTGCTCGCCGCAACGAAATGGCAGCGGGTTCATCCTCCGTTCGCCATCGCGCTCGCGCCCGCGCGATGGACCGTCTGACAAGCTCGGATCGGCAGGTCGCGGACCGCAAAAGCCGCAGGCGCGCGTTCGCTAACGTCCTGCCATTGCTCCCTCTTCCTTTCGATCCAGTTGCCGCCGATCCTGCTTCCCTTCCGATCGCCGGCGCGGAACGCTCGGCGAGCGCGCGCATTGAAGGAGAATAGGCAAAGGAGTGAGTGACGATGGCTGCGCGCCCTTATTGGAAAGGCCAGATCCGCCTGGCGCTCGTGTCGATCCCGGTCGAGATTTATTCGGCGACGAAGAGCGGGGCCACGATCGCCTTCAACCAGATCCACGAACCGACGGGCAAACGCATCAAATATGAAAAGGTCGTACCCGGTGTCGGCCCGGTTGACGTCGATGAGATCGTCAAGGGCTTCCAATATGCGAAGGACCAATATGTCCTGCTCGACGATGAGGAGATCGAGGGGGTCAAGCTCGAGAGCAAGAAGACCCTCGAGCTCACCCAGTTCGTCGAGGCCGAGGATATCGACGAGATATATTTCGAGAAGCCCTATTACGTCGTCCCCGCCGACGATCTTGCCGAGGAAGCGTTCATCGTGCTGCGCGAGGCGCTCCGCCGCACGGGCAAGGTCGGTCTCGGCCAGCTCGCGATGCGCGGCCGCGAATATGTCGTGAGCATCAAGGCGTGCGGCCGCGGTCTCGTCATGGAGACGCTGCGCTATGCCGACGAGGTCAACAAGGCGGCGAGCTATTTCCGCGACATTGCCGACAGCGACCCCGACGAAGACCTGCTCGACCTCGCGACGACCCTTATCGACAAGAAGACGGGCAAGTTCGACGCGAGCGACTTTCACGATCGCTATGTCGAGGCTCTGAAGGAGCTCATCGAGCGCAAGAAGAAGGGCAAGACGCTCAATCTCGACGACGGGAAGGACGAGAAGGCGCCGAGCGGATCGAACGTCGTCGACCTGATGGCGGCGCTCAAGAAGTCGATCGGAGACGGCGGCGGGAAAGCGAAGGCAGGCAGCGCGAAGAAGGCGCCCTCCAAAAAGGCCCCGGCGAAAAAAGCACCAGCCAAGACCGCCGCACGTAAGCGCGCATGAGCGGCGCGTTCGCAGTGCCTATCGTCGCCGGAGCTTCAGGCATCGGGACCGAACCGCCTGCGCGCCGGGTCGCGCTCGCACGGGAAATGATCCTTGATATGCGCATTGAAGTAGGCGCCGAGCGATTCCGCGGCGCACAGCCCGTCGTAGATGGCGCGGGGGACGTCATGATACAGATATTTGCCGGTGCCCCGGAAGCTGATGCAAAGCACCGACGCAGCCTCGTCATAGGCGACATGATCGATCATGGTCGAGCGGGTGAAGCGGCGCGCGCGCATATAGGTAGAGCGCGCCGCAGCCGCACCGGTTCCCGGAAAGGCGCGGGTGCGCGCGCGTCGGCGGCCCGGGCGAGCGCCCCCGCCCCGCAAGGTCGCCCCGCCTCTCCTTTCCGGCCCTGATCGATGGCGACCGAGCCGACAGCGGACGAGCTTCGCGCCATTGCCGAACATCGCGGGATGAAGCTCGTCAGGTCGCGAAAGCGAACGCCAGGTGTCGGCGACTATGGGAAGTTCGCACTCACCGATGCGGCGGGCAACCCGCTCCTCGGGATCGGCAAACAAGGACTCACGGCGACCGCCGCCGACATCGCGCAATATCTTCGCGGCGGGGCGGCCGACAGCTGGAAACTCTCGGCCGAACGCGAACCCGCAGCAAAGCCTGCAAAGAAGGCACCCAAAACCGCCGAACCTATCGAGGAGCAATCGCCCATCCGACGCCGCGGCAAGGCGCGTCCTTCACCGCCACCTGAGCCTGCACGAAGGCGGCAGGATCCGCCGCCGCCCCCGAAGGCCAAGCCGGTGCTCAGGATCGTCAAACCCGAAGTTCTGCCAGAGCCCGAGCTCAGCCTGCGGCCCGCGACGGGCAAGGATCGAAAGGCTCTCGGCCGTCTGCTCGCTCAGCTTGCCGAGCCGCCCAAGCGAATATCGATCGACGCCAACATCGACGCGATCGGCAAGGCGACGGCCGGCCTTCTCGTCGCCGATGCGGGCGGGCTGGTCGGATGCTGCGCCTGGGCCGTCGTCCCCACCTTGCAGCACGGCTTCGTCGGTCGCATCACCCTGCTGCTTGTCGACGGCGATCATCGCCGCCGCGGCATCGGGACGGCGCTTCTGACCGCGGCCGAGACGGCCCTCGCCAAGGCCGGATGCGGCACGATCGAGATCATGAGCGACATCATGATCAACAACGCGCACAACTTCCTGCGCGCGCTGAAGTTTGAGCAGAAGAGTTACCGGTTCGAGCGTCCGGCGGGTGCGTCGCCAAAGCCCCGCCGAGGGTGAGCAGAAGCCAGCAACTGAATTATAATTACCTGCGGGCGCCAAGCCATGTGCCTTTCCTTGCCCGGCAACATCGGCATAAAGCATCACTGCCGGAACGAAGCGCCGGGCGCCGACGTCTCTTCCCATGCGGTCGGCTGTGCCTTCGCAGGGTCGACCAACGGATGATATGATGTTCGAGCGCCTGAAAATCCTCGCCCAGCATGCGATGCCGAAGCGGCGCCTGACCGAATTCGCCGGCCGCGTTGCCGGGTCGTCGGGCCGGCTGACCCCAAGGCTCATCCAATGGTTCGTCGCCAGATATGGCGTCGACATGAGCGAAGCCGAAGATCCCGATCTTCGCAGCTATGCAAGCTTCAACGATTTTTTCACGCGGCCGCTGAAAGCCGGCGTCCGCCCGCTCGCCGCCGCCGATTTCGTCTGCCCGGTCGACGGTGCCATCAGCCAGTTCGGCGCGATCGACGATCATCACATCGTCCAGGCCAAGGGTCATCGTTTCACCACCGCCGCGCTCCTGGGCGGCGACACGGCGCTGGCCTCGACATTCCAGAACGGCAGCTTCGCCAACCTCTATCTGTCGCCCAGGGATTATCACCGGCTGCACATGCCGTGCGACGGCGAGCTCAGACGCATGATCTATGTCCCGGGCTCGCTATTCTCGGTCAACCCGACGACCGCGCGGGGCGTGCCCGGTCTCTTCGCGCGCAACGAACGAGTCATTTGCCTTTTCGAGTCCGCCTCCCATGGGCATTTCGCGATGATCCTCGTCGGCGCGACCATCGTGGGGAGCATCGCGACGACATGGCATGGCGTGGTAAACGCGAAGCGATCCGGCAATATCTCGGACTGGTCCTACGCTCCAGGCGACGTCGCGCTGCGCAAGGGCGACGAGATGGGACGCTTTCTCCTCGGCTCCACGATCGTGATGCTGTTCGAGAAGCAGGCGATCGCGTTCAATCCCGAATGGTTTCCCGAACGCCCGGTGCGCCTCGGAGAGGCGATGGGAAGTGTCATCGAGAGAGAGCCAGGCGTATAAGCGGTCACCACCTCCCATGGACCAAGTGACAACCGGCGCGTTTCGCAGAGGCTCGTGATCGAAAAGACTGCGCTATGGCAGCGGGCGCAATGGGATCGAGCCGCGTCGGCTGCGTGCCGACGTCTCGCCGAGGTCAGGCCTTGTGCCAGCCGGCCAGAAATCGCGCGCCGGGCTCGGCCGCAATGGTGGCGACGTCATCGACCCACAGGCATTCGCCCGCGTGCGCGGTCACGCCGTCCGCGGCGAGCGTGCCGTCCAAGGGAGCGATCATCGCCCCTTCCTTCACACCGGCGAGAAGCGACAGGTCATCGCTCCTCAGGTGCGCAACGGCGAGATGGCGGCCGTCGAGCAAAATCGCGCTCACCGCGTTATCGACTTCGCGGCAAAGATCCCCCGGCATCGGAGCGGCCCTCGCGACCGCCGCGCCATCGGCGAGGTGCAGCTCGCGCGGACGGCCGTAATCGTAGAGGCGATAAGTAACGTCGACATTCTGCTGGATTTCGACGAGCGAGACCCCTGCCCCGATCGCATGGACGGTTCCCGGCGGAATATGGAAGAACATGTTCGCGCGCACCGGATGCCACTCCATCAACGCCTCGATCGCGCCCGAGCGGGCGGTGTCGGCGAGTTCGCGTTCGCTGAGCGGACGACGCGTCCCGATCCCCAGCACCGCGCCGGGTTCGGCATCGAGAATATACCAGCACTCCTCCTTGCCTGCGGGAAGCCCGCGCGCCTGCGCTTGCCCGTCGTCGGGGTGGACCTGGATCGACAGTCGTTCGCTCGTGAAGATATATTTCACGAGCAGCGGATTGAACTTGGGCGGACGAAACCAGATTTCGCCGACGCGTCCGTCAATCCGTGCGTCGAAAGGCGGAGGAAGGCGATCGACGCCCCACGGCTTCTCGACCCTGATCGTATCGAGCTTTTGCGCCTTGCGGGTCACGAACCTACGTCCGAAAACTGCTCATTCTGGTCATCGGCGAGAAGCATGAAGGCGAAACCCGGGACAGCGGACCCGGTTGCGGCGATTAACCTGGGTTGTAACGATACACCGGCATCGTCGCTCATGAACGCCCCCTATGCCGCGGCACCAACTTTGGCGACCGCGTCGATGATCGCGTCGCAGAAAGCTGGGAGGTCGTCGGGGCAGCGGCTGGTGATGATATCGCCATCGATGACGACGGCTTCATCGACCACCTCGGCGCCGGCATTGGCAACGTCGGTGCGGATCGACTTGTAGCTCGTCATCCGCCGTCCGCTCGCGAGTTCCGCTTCAACGAGCAGCCATGGGGCATGGCAGATAGCCGCCACCGGCTTACCGGCCTCAGCGAAGGCCTTGATGAGAGCAATTGCATCAGCCTCCACACGCAGGAGATCCGGATTGATCTGGCCGCCCGGCAGGACGAGCGCATCGTAATTGTCCACCAGGGCGTCGGAGATCTTGAGATCCACGGCGACATCATCGCCCCAATCGTCCTCGTCCCAGCCCGTGATATCGCCTGTGTCGATCGAGGCGATCTCAACCTCGGCGCCGGCAGCGGCAAGCCGCTTCATCGGGACTTCGAGTTCGGATTGTTCGAACCCGTCGGTTGCCATGATCAGGATGCGGCGCTCGCATAGGGGACGGTCGGACATGCTGGATACTCCTTTGCTACCCGAACAATGCCTGAGCGGTCCCGATGTTGCCCTTCCCGGTGAAGAAGTCCGGGGCAGCGCATCCGCGGTCATGGATGCTTCGACGTCAGCGGACCGGAACCCATCGGATCGACTGATGTTCTTATCGCATGCTCCAACATGTGAAGGCCCTGCTTCGCCGGCGAAAGGTCAGGATCGGCGGTGCCATCATTGCCGGCACCTTTATCGCGTTGTTGTTCCTGCTGGCGGCCTTTCCGGTCGGATTGTTACGCGGCCTTGCCGAGGACAGGCTGGTTGAGAAATTCGGCGCACCGGTAGAGATCGCCGAGCTGTCGCGCGTCGACAGTCTCTCCTTCACGCCCGAAATTCACGCGCAATCTATCCGCATCGCCCAGCCCGCCTGGGCCGGCAAAGGCGATCTCCTCAAAATCGCGGAGCTTCGCACAAAAGTGTCGATCTTCTCGCTCCTGACCGGCAATGTCGCGCCGCGGTCGCTTCATATCACGGGGCTCGATGTGGCGCTCGTGCGCGACGCCAAGGGGAACAGCAATTGGGACGGCCGCGCAAACAAACCGGGAAAGCGTAGTCAGCCTCTGAACCTCGTGTCCCTCACGATCAGGGACAGCCGCTTCTCGCTGCGCGATGCAAAACGGCAGCTCGATATTTCGGGTTCGCTTGCGTCGGACGATCGCGCGGGACTGCGCCTTTCGGCTGCGGGAACTTTCAATGGCGCACCGGCGCGAGCGGAAGCACGCGGCCGCCCGATAGCCAACGCCAGCGAGACTGCCCCCTGGCCCTTCACGGCCTCGCTCTCGTCGGCGCCGCTCGACATAGACGTCAAGGGGACCATGGCGGGGATCCTCAATACGGACGACCTCAAGATGAAGATGCGCGCTCGCGGCACCAGCCTGAAGGAGCTCGATCACATCATCGAGGCGGGGCTATTCGGGACACAGGACATCGATCTTCAAGGCGATGTGCGCCGCGCCGGCGAGGACTGGCATATCGACCGTCTCAGCGGTTCGATCGGCCGCTCGCGCCTGCAAGCGCGCGCCACCGTGCTGAAACGCGATGGCCGAACCAGGATCGATGCGACGATCCGGGCGCCGCAGCTCGATTTCGACGATCTTGCGGACGACGCGGGTCTTGCAGAGGCAAGGGCAAAAGAGGCGCGCATCGGCAAGCGCGTGATCCCCGACACGCGCATCGATCTCAGCCGCATGGGGCCGACCGACGGGATCATAAGGTTCACGATCGATCGGCTCCTCATCGAGGGCGGGTCTGCCTTTAAGAGCCTGAAAGGCGAGCTGACGCTCGATCACCGGGTGTTGAAGCTGCAAAAGGCGGTGGCAGGGCTGGAGCAAGGCCGCGTTACCGGCTGGGTCAAGGTCGACTCGACCAAGTCCATGCCCATTTTCTCCACCGAACTCAGGGTTGAGGGCTCGTCGCTCGAAACGCTGATCGGCGCGCCCGACATGATCGGCGGTCCGCTTCGCGGACTCGTCCGCATCACCGGGCGAGGGAGAACGATCCGCGACGCTTTTGCGAGCGGCAGCGGCAAGATCGTGTTCGCCTCGGCCAAGGGCTCGATGGACCGTGCCGCCGCCTTCGTGCTCGGGCAGAATCTCGGCGGTGCGATCGGCGAGAAGCTCGGCGGCGGCGGCAACAGGGTCTCGCTCAACTGCGGCCTTTTCGCTTTCGACGCACAGGGCGGTGTCCTTACACCTTCCCCGCTGCTGCTCGATACCGCCGTCTCGAGCGGCCGGGGCCGCGGCCGCATCAATCTCGACGGCGAGACGATCGCCCTGACGATAACCGGCGCGGCGAAAGGCGACCCCTTCCTGAAACTGGTGGATCCGCTTAGCGTCGGCGGCACGCTGCCCGTTCCGACGATCGCCATCGACGGCGCCGCTCAAAAATCAGGCAAGCCGGGCGGCGGCATCGTCCGTTCGATCGGCCGTTCGATCGGCAGCGCGCTCGGGCTCCGCAAGGATGAGCCGAAACCCGGCGGCCTTCCCGGAAACGTCTCGAACTGCGGTGCGCTGACGGCCAGCGCTCTGAGATAGTTCAACTTGGCTGCTTACCGATTGCAGATCGTCCGCGCTCATCCCGAAATCGTCAATGCGGACATTCAGGACTTACGCGCTTCACCTGACCGGGGTGTAGACATACTCATGTTGACCGTCCTGCATGACGAGCAGCATCGCGCCGTCCGGTGCCGCGCGGCTGCTCAGCGGCCACCCAAGCAAGGTCGGATCGATCATTACGAAATTGGTCGTACCGTCCTCGTTGGCGCGGGTCGCCATCCGGCTCTGGAAGCTGCCGAAGTCGAACCGCAGCCCGCCATCGGGCTCGCGCGTCACGTCGATGAAGCCAAGTTCGCTATTCTCGTACCGCTTGCCGAGCTTCGCCGCAATCACGGGATCGGGCGGGATTTTCATCAAGCCCCGCTCCTTGGCGACATCGGCGCGATAGCTTTCTGCGCCGGTCGAAAGGGTCGGTACCGCCTCTTCGCGCGCATTATAAAGAAGCTCGACGATGCGCCGCCGCGTCCAGTTCAGGATCGGGCTCCCTTCTTCGCTGTTGAAAAGCATCACGACGCCGACCCCCGCCTCGGGCAGGATAACCCAATCCGTCTTGTAGCCTGGCATCGCCCCGCCATGGTGGACCATCGGGACGCCCCAACGCGACGTCGTCTCGATCCCCATACCGTAACGCGTGGCCTCGCCCGTCTCCATGCCCTGGTTGCGCCGGGCGAGCAGGCTTTCGGTACTCACAATCCGTTTGCCGTCCGGCAAGACGCCTTCGCGAAGCTCGTTGAGTGCATAGAGCGCGAGGTCGTGGGCGCTCGACCACGCGCCGCCCGCGGGACGCGCGAAATAGATGCTGTCGCTCTTGTCGATCGTCCCGACCGCGGGGTTTCCATCGGCGTCAAGGCTGTGCGGGTCGGCGTGATTGCCGCCTTCGGCAACGGCCTTGCTGAACGTCGTCTCCTTCATGCCGATCGGTGTGAATATCAGCTCCTGCATGGCCCGGTCATAGGCTGCGCCGACCTCCATCTTGGGATACAGCAGGCCGCCTGCGACGTAGCCCGCCGCGCTCGCAAGCAAATTGCTGTACTGATAGACTTCCCCGAATTTGCTCGTGGGCTTCATTGGCGTCAGCAGTTCGAACACATGGCTCGCCGGCGTCTCGTTCGTCCCCGTCATGATCCATTCGAGATCCTGCCGCGGCATCCCGGTGCAGGCACAGATCAGGTGACGGAAGCGGATTTCGTTCTGGACGGCGGGATCGCCCATCCGGAAGGCTGGATAGGCTTCGACAACGCGCTCGTCCCAGGTCATCTTGCCCATGTCGACCATGCGCGCGAGCAAAAGCGTCGTCATACCCTTAGTATTCGATGCGATCATGAAGCGGGTGTGCGCATCGACGGGATCGAGCTTGCCCACCGTCTTGACGCCGATCCCGCCCTCCTCGACGATGCCGTTTCGGTCGATGAAGGCATAGGACATGCCCGGCACCCCATAGGCCGCCATCGCATCTCGCCAAAAGCTTTTGAGAGCCTCGCGCTTGGCGGCACCGAAGGGATCCGCGGGTGCACCAGCGAAGTTTTCAGCAACGACGCCGACCGGCCGGATCGTATCGATCATCGCGCGGACCTGACCGATGCGCTTGTCGGCGGTCGCCGCCGACCCCTTGCCCAGCAGCACCGTCCAGTTCGCCCCCCGGCGATAGGCGGTTGCGGTCAGCACCAGCTTTTCGTCAGGCGAAACTTCATAGTCAGTGTACCAGATTTCGTCCCAACCCTCTCTCCCCGCGCGCTGGGTAGAGAGGCGTACAGCACGCGCAAAACCGGGTTCCAGCTTTTTCCACGCCGCCGCCGTTGCCGTACCCGCGTCCGCCACGCCCTCGACATCGACGACGGCGAGAAACAGATCCTTCTCAGGCGCGACGACCTTCGCCGAACCATCCGATCGTTCGACTGTCCATTCGTCAGGCGTGGCAAAAGAAGCGGTCGCAGTTTCAGCCTTGCCGGGTTCCATCGACCAAGCGGACGAAACCGCCGCCAGCGTGAGCGACGCAGCGGCCGCCAATAATATCCGTCGCATCAAGTCCCCCACTTGAACCCGTTTCACCCCACTTTGATGGTAACAGCGACTTTCACCGAGCGCGAGCGGTTTGGAATGGGCGGCTGAAGACTCACCGCTCTTGATGAAGGCATTACGGAACCGGCCGCTTGCTCTTTTCGTTGGCATGCCTTGCCAGAAACCACCAGCGACCTTCCTTCCAAAGCCAGACATTTGTGAATCGCCGCTCGACCGGCTGCGCTCCGTCGGCGCGGCGCTTGCCGGCGATGCTGTCGACTGACGGCCGCACGACCTCGCGGCCCGCCACGACGCCGACGCTGCCGTCGAGGATGACGCTTTCGACCGTGCGGTCAAAGCTCTCGTGCCCGATACCGCGATTGCGCCACAACTCGAGCGTCTTGGCGCGGGACCACATTTCGCCTTCGGGCGAATTCACTTCGAACCCGGGGTGCATCATCGCCGCGAGCGCATCGGCGTTGCGCGTCCGGGCCGCCTCGTGCTGCGCCGCGTCCGCCTGGCGCAAACTCGTCTCATCTTGCGCCGCCGCCGGAGTGGCGACCAGCAAGGCCATCAGGGGTGCCCATATCTGCATCGCTATCTCTCCTTCTTCGACGTCGAAGGCTAATCGAGTTCGCATGTGCACGGCAGCCGCATTGCTGCTATGCGGGGGCCGCAATTTTGCGACGGGGCGACGATGCTAGACTGGAATGATCTGCGGCATTTTCTGGCACTTGCGCGAGAAGGGAGTACGATCGCCGCCGCGCGAGTGCTCGGCGTCAACCAGTCCACCGTCCAGCGCCGGCTCGCGGCGCTCGAGGAAAGCCTCGGCCAACCGCTGGTGGCGCGAACCCCGGCAGGATATGTGCTGACGCCGTTCGGCAATGCGCTGCTCCCCTATGCCGAGACCGTGGCCACATCGGTGCGGGAGCTGGAGCGACATGCCGCGCACGCATCGAACAGCGTGGAGACCCGGTTGCGGGTGACCTGCCCCGAGCCGATCCTCGCGCGCCTCATGCCGCTGATCGAACGCTTTCAGGCATCGCATCCGCAATTGCGAGTCGAACTGGTCACGAGCGATCGCTACCTCGATCTCCACAAGGGTGACGCCGATGTCGCCTTCCGGTCGGGCAATACTGACGCCGATCTGGTCGGTCGGAAGATCGCAGATTCGATCTGGGCTGTGTACGCGAGCCAGGCCTATCTCGACCGGAACGGCCGCCCCGCGAGCCTGGACGACATCGACAAGCACGCCGTCGTCACCTTCGACCAGTCGCTCGCGAAGCATCGCATCGTCGAATGGCTCACCGCGATCGCTCCCCATGCCACTATCGCGGCGCAGGCCAATAGCGTGTTGGGTCTTCTGCAGGCCACGCGGTCGGGCGCCGGCATCGCGCCCCTCCCGGCCAACATAGCCGACGCCGACCCGTCACTGGTCCGCATATTCGGACCCGTCCCGGAGCTTGCGCGAAGCTGGAAGATCCTGACCACAAGGGCGCTGCGCGGGACCGCCCGCGTATCCGTGCTGTTCGATTTCATCGCGGCCGAAAGGGAGGCCGTCCGCTCGATCTTCGGCTGACCCACTGGATGCTGTGGTACAGTCAAACGGAGAGCCGCCTCCTGCAGGTTGAAGACGTCCGTTTCGAGGATGTTCGAACGGCAAGCAGAGCTGCGCGAAGCTGACGCACCGCCGCGGCGTGGCTACCGCGGCTTTGTTGCCGACCCCGACGGCCATGCGTGCGAGATTGTCTTAAACCCCGCCTCGACGATCGACGAGAGGGGCCACGTCACTTTCGGCCTCTGATCGGCAAATCAGTCGTAGTCGGAAGCCGCCTGCTCAAGAGCCCCTGCCGGATCCGCGTCGATTACGTCGCCGTGCGATACGATGATCCGCGTCAGGCCCGGCAGGGCTGCCCAGCACCGGAACTGCGCGGCGACCGCAGCGCCGGCTTCTACGAAAGCCCGCCGTACCGGGCGCGAGGTGCGAGGGCGCTTCACGCCAAAGCCGAACAGCCGCGCCATGATGTTCGCGCCAATGCCCTCAGGGTGCCGCACATTCGAGAGAATATCGTTGAGGATTAGCGTGACGCGCCCACCGCGATCGACAAGCAAGGCGAACTCATCCTCCTTCGTCCCTGCGATGCGCTCAAAGCGGATCGCAGGGTCGCCGATGATGTCGTCGGTCGCATCGACCGGCGCGGCCTCGCCGACGGCTTCGCGCGCGCTCGGAGGCGCGATGATCTTTGCCTCGGGGTAGCGGCGATGCCAGGCACCGACATCGGCCCGGTGACCCGCATTGGGAACGATCAGGAAGCGCGGAGTGCCGATCGCCTCGATACGCGCCATCTCGGGTTCGCCGAGCGGGATCGCGCTCCAGATGACAGCGCCGCCTTCGGCAAGCGCGACTATTGTCATGCGCCGTGGAAACTTGCCCAGCGGCATCACGATATTGCCCGCGACGGTCCAGATGCCGTCGTCGACCTCCACCATCGCGCCATGTGGCTGAACCACCCAGTCCTGATTGAGCTTGGCCATATCGTCGCTCCTTCGCGCGTGAAACGCGCGGCCTCACCGTATCGATCCTACACACCCCCGGGGAACGACGTCGGGACGCCCATAGCGTAGCCCCCGTGCAACCGTCCCGGCACCCGTTCGTTTGGAACCTCGAGGGGCGGAGATGCAGATGAACATAGATGTTCGCCCCGAAGAGCTCATAGCGTGGATCGCACGCATCGGGTCGGCTGCGCTGATCCTTATCGTCGGTCTTTGGCTCGCCTTTGTCATCTCCAAATATGTCCGCAAGAAAGCCTCTGCGCACCCGCGCATCGACGCGACGCTAGCGGGCTTCCTCACAATGATGATCCGCTATGCGCTGATCATTGTCGTGCTTATCGTCGTGCTGCAGCAGTTCGGGGTGCAGACGACGAGCCTCGTCGCGGTGCTCGGCGCAAGCGCACTCGCGATCGGGCTCGCGCTGCAAGGCACCCTCACCAACGTCGCGTCGGGCATCATGATCGCGATTATCCGCCCCTATCACATCGGCGACTTCGTCGAGATCAACGGAAAAGAAGGAACAGTCACCGACCTCGACCTCTTCTTCACCGAACTTCGTTCGCCCGACGAGCGGACGATCCTCGTTCCGAACGGGCAGGCAGCCGCGAACAATATCGTCAACTACACGCAGAAGGGTCGGCGGCGCTGCATCATCGCTATCGGCATCGGATATGAGGACGACATAGACCGCGCGCTCGAAATCATGTCCGAGACCATGACGGGCGACAGCCGCGCGATCGCCGACCCTGCGCCTTGGTTCGGCGTTCAGGGCCTCGGCGATTCAGCGGTGAATATCGAGGGCCGCGTCTGGGTCGCGACCGACAAGCACCGCGTCTACAAATCGGAAATGACGAAGGCCATCAAGGAGGCCTTCGACCGGGAGGGCATCGATATGCCCTACCCACACGCCGTCGAGCTCAGCAAGGGCGAGATCGAGCGTCGCGGGCCGCCGATCAAACCCAAGCAAAACCAAGGCGCAGGAACGATGCGCACGGCGACGAATTGATAGGCGATGGACATGCGCTCCGGTCAGATGGCCTCGGCCGCCCCGCCAGCCTCTCGCTCGTGGACGACGACCGCGAGACACTGGGGTCGCACGGCCTGGACGCCGTCATGGCTTGAGGAACGCCCTGGCCCGCTTAGGATCGCCGTCCGCACCATCGCGATCATTCTTCTCACCATCTTCGCGATCTGGCTCATTCTCTTCATCACCAAGGGCCGCTTCCTCAAGGGCCCGTTCGAGCGGATCGCCACCTCGCAGCTCGAACGCCAAGTCGATGTCGGCGGCGACTTCCAACTCTATTTCGCGCCCTTCAACATCAAATTCTACGCCGAGGATCTGAGGATCGCGAACCCCAAATGGGCGAACGATAAGCAGTTCTTCGTCGCGACGAAGATCGACACGCGGATCGCAACCCTTCCGCTGATCTTCGGCAAGCGCATCGTCCGCTTCGCCGATCTCGACGGCGCGAAGGTCGCGCTCGAATGGGATGCGAATAACAAACGCAATAGCTGGACGTTCGGCGATCCCAACCGCCCGCCGCAGCCTCTCGATCTGCCCGTTATCCGCCGCGCGGCGATCATGAACAGTGGGCTGTCCTACCGCGACCCCGGTCTCAAGCTGTTCGCCGATATCGACTTCGACACGGTGAAGTCGCGAAACACCACGATCGAAGATGCGATCCGCTTTTCGGGCGGAGGGACGATGCGCGGCCAGCGCTTCACGCTCTCGGGCGGCCTCACCTCGCCCAACGAGACCATCGCTGGTGGCAAGAATGCGCTGACGCTGCATGCCGCCGGTCTCGGCAGCACGCTCGATATTTCGGGGACGTTGCCCGGCTCCACCGACATCGAAGGCGCCGATCTTGAGTTCAAGGCACGCGGCGCGAACCTCTCACGCATTTTCGACTTCCTCGGTGTCGCCATCCCCGATACACGCGCCTATCGCCTCTCCTCGGCGCTGACCTATGAGGACGAGGTCTGGAAGCTCACCGGGCTCAAGGGCCTGTTCGGCGACAGCGACATTGCGGGCTCGCTCGCCGTGAGCCAGCCGGACGGCCGCCTTTATCTGAAGGCGGATCTCAGGACGAACTCGCTCAACATCATCGATGCAGGGCCCTTCGTCGGATACGATCCGCAGCGCCTCGACAAGATGGGAACATCGGGCACGGTCACAAGCGAAGGCGGCCGCCCTCGTGTCCTCCCCGACGCGCTGCTGCGGGTCGAGGCGATCAAGCGTTTCGACGCCGACGTTCGCTACCGTGTCACCAAGGTCCGCGCCGAGAGCTTTCCGATCAGCAATGTCGATCTGACGCTCGCGCTCAAGAAGGGGCTCATGGAACTTAAGCCCTTCAACTTCGCCGTCGCCGGCGGCACCGTCAAAAGCGATATCTCGATCGACAGCCGCCCCGCCATCGTCCGCACCGAATATGACATCCGCTTGTCGCCGACAAAACTGGGGACGCTGCTCGCGCGCTTCGGAACCGAAGAGTCGGGGACGACCGGCACGGTCAGCGGCCGTATCCAGATGGTGGGATTCGGCGACAGCGTCCGCGAGAGCCTCGCAACCTCGAATGGCCGCATGGCCTTCGTCCTGCCGCAAGGCACCTTCTGGACCCGCAACATCCAGCTCGCCGAGCTCGATATCGGCACCTTTGTCCAGAAGATGTTCCAAGACAAATTGAAGAAGCCCGTCGAGATCAACTGCGGCCTCATCGCGTTCACGGTTCGCGGCGGCATTGCGGCAGCCGATCCCATCCTCATCGATACCAAGAAGAATGTCATGCTCGGTCGCGGCGGCTTTTCGTTCCGCAGCGAGGTGATCGACATGGCAGTCCGCGCCGACGGCAAGACCTTCAGCCTCTTCTCGGGCCAGTCGCCGGTCGGCGTCGGCGGCTATTTCGCCGCGCCCAAGATCGATCCGATCAGCGACGAACTCGTCGGCCGCGCCGGAACCGGCCTCGGCCTAGGTATTTTCGCAAGCCCGGTGGCCGCGATCATCCCATTCATCGATCCCGGCGACGCGAAGGCCGCCCAATGCGGTCCCGTGCTTGCGGGCGCGACCGCCAAGGCGCAGCGCACGACCAAGGGCAAACCGCGCGACGACGTCGGCAAGGGCACGACCGCCAAGTCCGAGGACGGCAAGGAAAGCACCGAGGGCGAGACAAAGCAGCGGAAGAAGTTTTTGGGAATCTTCTGACCGCAATTTGCAAGGAGCCCCGATGCCGAAGTTCATCACGATCGGCTATGGCGACGAGGCCGGCTATAACCGGACGCCGCCAAGCGCACGCGACGCAGCGCACGCGCACGACGAAGAGCTGAAACGCGAGGGTGCGGTCATGGGGATCGCCGGTCTGCCCGTCCAGGTTCGAAACCCGGCGGCGAATAGCACGACGGCCAAGGAAGGCGCGTTCCTGTCTGCTGGCCTCCCCCTTGCCGGCTTCGCCGGGATCGAAGCTGCCGATTTTGCCGAAAAAGATTTCCGCCTCCCCCTGCGCCGGGGCTCACGTCGTCGTCGAAGTGTGGCCGCTGATCCAGCCCTTTCTCACGCGCAGTAAACCGATTTGGCCGATATCGGAATGACTGCTTCCAGTAAGAAACGGAGAACAGCAGAGGTCTATTTCGGAACAGTCGGTTGCACCGCAGAGACTCGACCGATGTCCCCCGCAGTTAGAGGTGGCACAGCTGATGTGCAGAGCGCGGATCTTTAGGCTTCGAGAACTGATCGTATCTTGGTTGCGAGTTGCTCAACCGTGAAAGGCTTGCTGATCAGTTCTACGCCAGGGTCGACGACACCGTTATGAACCACGGCGTTGCGTGTGTACCCTGTTGTATAAAGAACTTTCAGGCCGGGACGCCGTCGCAGCGCTTCGTCGGCAAGCTTACGTCCATTGATATCTGGCATGACAATGTCAGTGAACAGTAGGGCGATTTCGGGGTCGGAGTCGAGTAGCCGCAAAGCCGCCACCGCGCCGTCGGCCTCGATCACGCCATAGCCAAGCTCGGTCAGGGCATCGACGCTGAACTGGCGCACCGCAGGCTCATCTTCGACGACAAGAATCAACTCCCGCCGTTCACCGCGAGGCAAATCGCGCGTTTTCTCCTCGGCGGTCGAGACGTCTTGACCCACGAACCGCGGAAGATAGATTTTGATCGTCGTGCCCTCGCCTGCTTCCGAATAGATTTTCACGTGGCCGCCCGACTGTTTCACAAAGCCATAGACTTGGCTGAGACCGAGACCCGTACCCTTGCCGACGCTTTTGGTGGTGAAAAAGGGATCGAAGGCTTTAGCGATCACATCGGGAGACATGCCGGCGCCCGTATCGGAAATGGCAATCATGACATATTGCCCATGTGGAACGCCGATGTTCGAAGCCGCATATCGCTCATCGATATGGGTGTTTTGCGTTTCGATCGTGAGCCGCCCGCCGTCCGGCATTGCGTCGCGCGCGTTGACCGCCAGATTGAGAATCGCGTTTTCGAGTTGGTTGCGATCGGCATGGGTGCGCCACAGCCCGGCGGCGAGAACGGTTTCCTGACGGATTTCAGCGCCTAATGTATGGCTGAGCAATTCGGACATGCCGGGTACCAGCTTGTTGGGATCGAGCACTTCAGGGTTAAGCGGCTGCTGGCGAGAAAATGCGAGAAGGCGCTGGGTCAGCACTGCGGCGCGCTGTGATGCTTCCGCTGCCGCATCGACATAACGTCTCTCGCGTTCATTGTCGTCGCCCAGGCGCCGTCCGAGCAGATCGAGCGAGCCAATGATCACCGCCAGCATATTGTTGAAATCGTGCGCGATGCCGCCGGTCAATTGGCCGACAGCCTCCATCTTCTGGGATTGTCTCAGAGCTTCCTCGATCTTCTCGCGCTCGCCAATGGCCTCTGCGACGCGCCGCTCGAGATGATCGTTCAGCTCTCGAAGTTCGGCTTCGTCATATTTGCGTGCCGTCACGTCGATCGCCGTTCCCACGACCCTGACGCAATTGCCCTCGCCGTCGAATATACCGCGACCTTTCGCCGCTACCCAGCGTATCTTGCCGTCTTCCTTGCCCACCGTTCGGTAATCGACATCGTAGAGCGCGCGGCGAGCGGGATCGCACGCACCGGAAAAGGCTTCGAACGTAGCAGCCTGGTCGTCGGGATGAATCCCGGCATAGAAGTCCGCCATCGAGACTGGGACATCGGGCGAAATGCCAAACATCTCCTTCACGATCGGCGGCCAGATCAAGACGTCATTGACAATGTCGACATCCCAAAAGCCGACCTCGGCGGCATCGGTCGCGAGACGAAGCCGCTCTTCGTTGATCGTAAGGATCGCCCGCGTACGCTGACGCTCGGTCAGATCGAGCATGGCGCCGATCATACGGACTGCCTTTCCGGCATCGTCGCGAATGATATGCCCGCGATCGAGAATGGCAGCGTAATCGCCATTGGCCTGTAGAAAGCGATACTCGTCCGACCAGCTGGCAGCGCTACCGTCGATCGCCGCATGAATGCTGGCGTCGACACGCGCCCGGTCGTCGGGATGAATATGCGCGATCCACCAAGCACCCGTCGGCTTCACCGCGTCCGGGCGATGACCATGAGCAGCTTCGAGGGCTTCGTTCCAAATCACGTAATCAGTTGCGAAGTCCCAATCCCAGACCGCATCATTGGTGGCGCGGCTCACGAGGCGATAGCGCTCCTCGACCCCGCGGAGCGCCGTTTCAGCGTCGGCGCGCTGGAGCACTTCTGCGCGCAGATCTGCGGCCAGCAGCTTTTGTTCAACCAATGACTTGCGCAGCTCGAGCTGGGTCATCACCTGGCGCGCCAGGACCTCGAGGACGAGGCGTTGATGCGCTGTTATACCGTCCGGCCTCGCCTCGCGATCGAGCACGCATACCGTGCCGATCGGCAATCCCGCCGCACTGCGCAGGATCGCTCCGGCATAGAAGCGGAGCCCATCATCTGCCGTTACAAGCGGATTGCAGTCAAGGCGCGGGTCTTTTCGCGTATCGGGAACGACGAGAAAGTCGTTCTGCAAGATTGCATGGGCGCAAATCGAGACATCCAGCGGCAGCTCGCGAGCGCCAATCCCCACCTCGGCCTTGAACCACTGGCGATCGTTGGAGACGAGGTTGACCACGGCGATCGGCGCTGCAAAAGTTTCCGCAGCAAGACGGACGACGTCGTCAAACTCTGCTTCAACCGGCGTATCGAGAATCGCATAGCCTTCGAGCGCCGCTACGCGATCGGCTTCGGACCATGCGAGAGCAGGTGCCAGACCAATGTTTGGATCGGTGTCGGAACTCATCATGAACTCGATACCATCCAGCCGCTCCAACAACAGCGAAATTTCTATTCGATCCAGATGGCTCCTGGGCGGCAAAGCGGCAGCCGGTATCCTATGCTAGCAGTCAGCTACGACTTATGGCCGGTTTCAGGCTATCAGCTTCTGAGGAGCACACCAAAAAACAGCGGACGTTCGAAGTCGGTGAGCAAGGCTGGCAGTTCGTGACTGATCGCGGACAACGGCGAGTCGCTAATGCCAAATGTCTACGGTGCTGCAGGAGACGGATTGACGGCTTACAGTGGTTATATCCAGCTGCTGTAGCGTGCAATTGTGTCATGCAGCCGAGGGCCTAATGACCAACAACTTCTCCAGCAACATCCGCGAAATCGCGGCGCGCGAGGGCATCGGGCGGACTATAGAATGTCGCATTTCCGACATCGCCGAACATCCATCCGAGCACAGGATCGCTAGCAAGATTCAGCAGGCACAACGTGGGATCATCGGGATGTAGGGGTTCCTGCGCCGACGGAGCATGGCCCAACATCTGCGAATATTGCAGACCCCACACGGAATTTCCCGACATGTGAGGCTCCATTTCGGCGTACGCGAAAGAGGCGATCTTGGCCGACAATGCCGGATCCCTCGCCCACGACCGGATGTTCAATCTCACCGCGTGAAAAACGCATTGCGCGTATGGCGTGCGCCTCTTGGGCCCGTTCAAAGGCTTTTCGAGTGTCATAAGCCAGCGGCGAAAGCTGGCTTTGTCGGGGTCACCGACGGCCGCCGCCGCGTCTGCGGCTCGTGCCCTGTCAAGCCAAGCTAAAGCGGTGGGAAGTTGCTGTTCGTCATAAATGGGGTGGGACGGGCTGCCGCCGAAGTTGCCGATGAACGTTCGCGCCGCGTACTCGATTTGGATCCAAAAGTGAGGGAAGGCTTCCGGACCGCAATTGGCGCGTTCGAACAGCCTCTCAGCCACGTCCCTGCCATCCGACGCTGCGTTCCATGGCAATATGGGTTTGCCCGTGGCGCGCGCAAAAGCAGCGGCGCGTAGAATTTGGTGGCGATAGGCATAGGCCTCATAGCGTTTTTGCTCGTCTTCCCAACTGGGCTGCGGCCGGCGCTGGAGGCGATTCCGCAACGCCTGCAGCCAGTCGAACGGGCCGTTCTCGTTGGCAGGCTCGTCGAACAAGGTGTCCGGCCAACTGTCGATCCGAAGCGGCAGAATCGGCCACTCGACGTGAACCCTTGGTCCGTCTTCGTCTTTGAGCAGCAGGTTCTGCCAAGCTTTGGCTCTGAAGTACGTCCCGCCGATCGGCCCCAAGTCGGACGGATGATCTCGCAGCGGCGTTCGTGCGAATGCATCCAGTGCGTAGATGACTGATGTTGATCTGCCCGGAGCATTGTCAGCGTCCCAAATCTGCTCGTCGTCGTCGCGACCAAAGAAAAATAACACCCCTCTATCGGGCAGCGGTGTCGCTACCTTGATGTCGGCACAGTCGATCTGGGCAAGAAAATGAAGCGGCGCATTGTTCTTGTCGCGCGGCCAAGCATAGTCCGCAGGCAAACGCGGCAAGCCGCCAAACTTCGAGTTCGTAGGCGGGCCGTCGTGAGGAGGATATGGGCGATGCAGCAAGATTGCATCACGCCTGAACTGCGCGAAGTAAGCGTCGATGTCGCTTTCGATCATGGCGAATGTTTGCCTCCTCATACACGCGATGTCGACACCGCTCGTTGGCAAAGCGCGATGATAACCCTGATCTGATCTGGCCGGTTGCGGTCAGGCAGCTTTTGGCGAGAGGCGGGTCCTAAGCTGCCATTTGGGGGTTGGATGGTTGCCGCGCGTAACCGGCCCCGCCACCGACCAGGAGGTGACGCGGAGACTGGCGACCGCGAGTAGTGATCGCTACGCTCGTGACATGAAAGTAATGCTACTGATCGACACCTGCGTTTGGCTCGACCTGACCAAGGATCCTCGCCACCTGCCTCTGCTCGACGCGATGTTCGCCATGACAGAGGCGGATGAAATCCAGCTCATTGTCCCGCAGATAATCCTCGACGAGTTCGCACGTAATCGTGATCGGGTAATGGCTTCCAGCCGGGCTAGCCTGTCGAGCCATTTCAAGCGAGTGAAGGACGCGGTCGTGCAGTTTGCGCATGAAGACGGTCGCGACGACATCATTAGACAGTTGAACGAAGTTGACCATCGGATCGCTACAGGTGGCGAGGCGGTGAATGAGGCCGTAGGGCTGATAGAGAAGTTGTTCTCCACGACTGAACCCGTGCCGGTTAGTGACAGCATCAAGGCTCGCGCGGCAGACCGCGCCATAGCGAAGGTTGCGCCGTTCCACCGCCAGATCAACGGCATCGGAGACGCGATCATCGTTGAAACATATATCGATGCTCTGGCTAAGCGGAACGATGATGACGTACTCGCCTTCGTTACCCACAACATTCACGATTTTAGCCAAAAGGCAGGAGATACCCGCCTCCCACATCCTGACCTATCGCCTCTTTTCGACGGGGTACACTCGCGTTACTCGACTAACCTAGGAGCCCTTGTCAGCGAATTCGCCAGCGACCTGATCGAGGAGATCACGTTCGACCGAGAATACAGTCAAGAGTCTCGCGCCCTTTCCGAACTACTAGAGGCCGAGGACAAGCTGACCACGCAGATTTGGTATGGGCGGAAGTGGGGCATCATCGACGCCGTAGAGAGCGGCCGGGAGAAGAAGGTACCGCAAGAGGTATGGGAGGCAGCTACACGCGAGGAGCAGCGCGGCATGATTGTGGACACGATCTGGGACGGCATGATCGCGGCGATGAAGCGGGCGGAAGAGCAGTACCCTGACGAACTCGGACCTTGGAGCGACTTCGAGTGGGGGATGCTCAGCGGCAAGCTGTCTGCGATCCGTTGGGTGTTAGGTGACGAGTGGGATATGCTGGACACGTAGACAGCCGCTGCGTTGCTCCGCGCATCGCGCGATCGAGCTAGACCGAAAGGATTTCGCTTTCTTTTTGTTCGCGCTGCACCCGTCGCTTTGTTCCAAATCGGTCTATTCTTCCGAACAATCTTAGGGAGCGATCATTGCGATCTCACGGCTTAACGCTATCAGAATTCTTGGGGGACGTTTCGCCCGCAGGGCGGAGCGCAGAGGATCGGACATATCGATGAACCTTTTGGGGCTGAGGCTCATTGCCAATATCATGAACTGGACCGACGACGGCGTTGCCACCGCCGAATATAATTGGCTCCAGCTGGCCGCCTCGGTAAAATATGACGGCTACAGCGATTTCCGGGCCGGATCGCGTTTTATCGAGAGCCTTGCTACCTGGTTGAAGCAATTCGATCCCGAGGACAGACAGACCGCCTATGACTTCGTGAAGCATCGACTGGTTTATATCTCCAACGCCGAGATGTACCGCGTCATCGACGCTTTCTTCCCCGAGACGGTTACGCCTCATTTTCGGCGTCTCGCGGCCGAACAGGCAGGAATTCGGCCGCACGAGGTCTGGGGAAACAGCGACGCGGTCGCCGCGTTCAATCAGATATTGCGCCGCTCACTGTTTGTCGGGATGAGCGACGGCAGCCGGATCGATATCCTGCGTCGCGCCAATTCGGGGCGCATTTCGCAGGAACAGGTCCTGCCGATGATGAACATCGGCATAGAGAAGTGGAAGGATCTCGGCGGAAAGTTGAAAGAGCTGGATCAGGGTGACGAGCATTTCGAGCATGTCTTCCTGATCGACGATTTCACGGCGTCGGGGACGACTTTCATCCGCAACAACGGCGACGGCTGGAAAGGGAAGCTTCGCAAGTTCAACGACATGGTCGTGATGGCGCGCGCCGAACTCGGCGACGCGTTTCCGATCGCCGAAGGCTATGCACTTCATATCCATCATTATGTCTCAACGTCGCAGGCGCGCGAGGCGCTCGTCGAACGCGTCGAACAGGCAAGCCGCGAATGGCACGAACGATCCTATGGGTCTATTGCGATTACCGAGGGTATGCTGCTCCCGCCTTCGCTCCGGTTGCAGTCGCCGACGGATGATGCGGTGATTGCCTTGTGTGAAAAATATTATGACCACTGGCTGTTTCTGCGCCTCAAGGAGCATGCCGGGGAAGCGGGACAAACGGACTTCAAGATGGGCTACGCCGACTGCGCGCTTCCGCTGGTGCTCGAGCATAACACCCCGAACAATGCGATTCCGCTGCTGTGGGCCGAGACCCCTGGCGAACACGGCCATCGGATGCAGCCGCTCTTCCGCCGCCGCGACAGGCACGGCTGATCATGGCTAATCCCTTCCTCAGGCGCGCCACCGAATTTATTCGCGACGATGCGACCTTTCTCGAGATCGTCAGCCCCGCGCCGCTGACGACATTTCTGGCGCAGCACCGCCGCAAGGAAGATTTGTTCGATCTTCCCGTCCGGATCCTTGGGGCCCCGGGCAGCGGCAAGACGATGCTCGCAATGCTCGCCGAGTTCCGCCTCGTCGAAGCGATCCTGCGCGATCAATCGAGCGACACGAACCGCGATCTCGCGCAGGCGCTCGAAGGCGCCGGCTTCCTCGAGGACGGCAAACCGAAGGTCGCCGCCGTCCGCGTGCCGATGGAGTCCGAGTATCGCGATTTCTGGGAGCTGCCTTATGACGACAGCGTCCGGACCAAGTTGGCGCTGTGGTTGGTCCAAGCGCGTACGATGCTCGCGCTGCTGCGCGGCCTGACCAACGGCGACCACCGCAAGCTCGATTCGATCCGCTTCATCGCGCGCGACGCGTCCGAGGCGCAGATCGAGCAGATCGGCGGGCTGACCGCGGCGGGCATCCGCGACCGCGCGCTCGAAGTGCAGCGCGCCATCTATTCGATCGGCGCGAGCCTCCTGCCACCCAAGATCGACGACCTGCCGCGTGAAGCGCTCGATCCCTACCAGCCCTTTGAATGCATCCAGGAAATCGAGATCGACTGGATGGGGTCGCCGCTCGTGGTCAAGCCGGTGGCGATGCTCGACGACGTGCACGCCCTGCACCCCGACCAGTTCGAGCAGATGTTCACCGCGCTCGCGCGCCGCGAGATCAAGTTCGGGCGTTGGCTGATGATGCGCCTCGATGCGCTCAGCCCGGGCGCGGTCTTTCGATCGGCCAAAAGTCTCGCGACGCACAATCTGCAACCCGATCGCGATTTCGTAGACGTGTTCATGCAGGGCGGCGAGAGCCGCATCAGGGAGCGGCGCCGGTTCCGCGAGATGGCGGCCGATATGGCGGATCGTTACCTGCCGCGCGTCCAGGCCTTCCGAAACCGGAACGCGACGAATTTCAAGCGTCTCGTTCCGGACGAGCCGCCGCGTCTGTCGCAGTCGCGGATGCACGAGCTCGAGGCGCAGATTGAGCGCGACCAGCGGCGGTACGAAGTCACGGCGTCGCGGCGCGCCTCGATCGAAAATCTTGTCGCCGGCTATCTTGCTGGCGCCCAGTCGGGCGACCGTGAACCCGAAGTCGGCCTCGCGATGGTCCGCATCCTGATGGCGCGTTACGCGAACCGGATCAGCGACCGACAAGTGTCGCTGTTCGAGGAATATGACCCCGAGCCGAAAACGCCGTTGAAGGCCGACGCGCCGGTCGCCGAGGGCGCCCGGCTTCACCTGCACGAGATGACGGGGCGCGCTTTTCACTACGGGTTCGACACGCTCTGCGATGCGAGCAACGAGAATGCCGAGCTGTTCCTCCAATTGGCCGGCGCGCTGGTCGCGCGCATGGAGACGCAGGCGATACGCGGCCGGTCGCTCGCCTTGCCGGCGCCGGCCCAGCAGGATGTGCTGCGGACCAAGGCCGTCGAGATCATGGACGACTGGGCCTTTCCCTATGCACGGCGCGTACGCAACATGGTCGACGCGATCGGGGCGGAATGCCGCGATGTCTCGCTGACGCCCAATGCCCGCCTCGGCGCTGGCGCCAATGCGATCGGCATTCTCGAAACCGATATCGCCGAACTGCTCGTCTCGAACGACGAACTTGCGCTGGTCCTCAAATATGCCGTCGCGCACGGCGCGATCGAAATGACGCGCGATTATGGTCAGGGAAGCAAGAGCTGGTGTCTGATCGAGCTCAGCGGGGTCGCCTGTCTCGCGCACGGCCTCACCCTCAGGCGCGGCGGGTTTCTCGAACGCGATCTCGATTATC
The DNA here is from genome assembly GCF_035998965.1 of Sphingopyxis sp. GTDB lineage: Bacteria > Pseudomonadota > Alphaproteobacteria > Sphingomonadales > Sphingomonadaceae > Sphingopyxis. The sequence continues at coordinate 66,223 of NZ_DASYHE010000098.1, read as the reverse complement.
TTCGGAAAGTGAGTGGCTGAGATGGCGCGTCCGCACTGGCAAAACTGCATTGCCCATTTCGACGAAGCCGTGGCCGGTTTCATTGAAGAATATTTCGGCGACACCGACCGGCGCTGCCTGATCGTGGCCGCGGCGGGTTTCGATCCGCGCTCTCGGCACGTCGCGACGCTGCTGGCCGGGTCGATGGGCGAGCGCCTGACGGGACTGTTCGTTCGCGAAGAGCGCGGAACGCCCGACGCGAGCCTCGTCGATGCGGCAGACGAGAATGCCGATGCGCTCAGCGATGTGGTCCCGCTCAGCGAGATCGTGGCCGTCAATATATTCGGCAACGACAATGCGCCGATCGCCGGCTCGCAAATCGCAGCGATCATCGGCGGCTATGGCATTGCGCCCGACGTCACCGATATCGTCCTCGACATGACCGCGCTGTCGATCGGGGTCGGCTTCCCTGCCGCGCGCCTGCTCCTCGCGCATTGCGAGGAGAAAGGCATCGCCTTCCATATCATGATCGCGTCGAATCCCGAGCTCGACGACGAGATCGCAAGCGAGCCCGGCGATCGCCCGATGGCGGTGCGAGGCTTTGTCGGACCCGATCATTCGGGAAGCACGCAAGACGTCGCGCGCATCTGGGTTCCGCTCCTCGCCAAGGGTCGCTCGGCCGCGCTCGACGACATCGGCCGCTCGGTGGGCGAGACCTACAAGATTTGCCCGGTAGTGCCGTTCCCGTCGCGCGACCCGCGCCGGGCGGATTCGCTGATCGCCGAATATGAGACCCAGCTCGTCGACGAGTGGCAGGTCGATCCGCGCGATCTGGTCTATGTGTCCGAACGCAATCCCCTCGACTGCTACAGGATATTGAGCACCTTGAAGACGCGATATGATCAGACCATGGCCGATGTGTTCACGCCGTCGATCGTTCTGTCGCCGGTGGGAAGCCGCGTCATGGCGGCCGGTGCCTGGATGGCCGCGGTCGAACATGACTTTCCCGTCCAGTATATCGAGACTGTCCGCTATGATTTCGATCCGGCGAAAGCCGGCGTCGTGGCAGGCCCCGACCTGATCGTCCATCTGCTGCTATCGGGACCGGCCTATCGCGAGCTGGAGCCGGCAGCCCTCGCCGAAAGCGTTGAGCCGCCCGCCACCAGCGTGCCCGAATGACGCGATTTTCGGAGAAGCTCGACGGCCTGCTTCAGACAGTCGACCGGGTTTTGGGTGCAGATTTCACCGACATCGCGGCGGCCATCCGCACCGGTGAAGGCCGACCGACGATAGCGATCGGATCGGGCGGATCGGCAATCACCGCCCAATATTTCGCGCGATGCCGCGAGACGCTGTTCGGCGGGCCGACCGAGGTCGTGACCGCGGCCGAGTTCGTGCTCGGCAATCGCGACCTCGCCTCGAGCGACGTGTGGCTGTTCAGCGCCGGGGCTGACAATCCCGACAGCGTCGCCTGCGTGCTTGCCGCCCGCGCGCGGAGCGCGGGGCGGATTTTCATCGTCACCCGCAATCCCGCCGGCGCCGCGGCGTCGGGCGCGGCCGGCCTCGCGGCGAGAGTCCTCACTGTCCCCGTGACGGAGATGAAGGACGGCTTCCTCGCCACCCATTCGCTGCTGGCCTCGGTCCTCGCCTTGCTGCTCGCAAGCGACAAAGCGTGCGCAGATCCGGTCGGCGAGCCGCTCACGCTCGGCGTCCGCCCCCTCTTGGCCGCCATTCTCTCAGCGACCGCCCGCGCGTCGTGGGCCGAAAAACTCGCTTCGCTCCGCCGCGACGATCTCTTGCTCCTGATCTGCGATCCGCAACTGAAGACCGTCGGCGAGCTGATCGAGACCTCGGCATGGGAAGCTTCGCTGTGCGCAGTGCAGCGGACCGATATGCGCAATTTCGCGCATGGGCGGCACAGCTGGCTCCATCATCGCGCCGCGCAGACGATCGTCCTCGGTCTCGTCGGCCATGACACTCAGGAGATGTGGCAGGCGATCGCCTCGCGTCTTCCGCCAGCCGCGAGGCAGATAGGCTTTGCCCTCGGCGATACCGGGCGGCTGGCGAATGCGATCGGGATCGTCGAGGCCCTGACGATCGTCGAGGCGATGGGCGGCGCGGTCGACATTGATCCGGGCAGGCCCGGAATCGACGACTTCGGCCGCGCGCTTTATCACGATAATCGCCTGCTCGCGCTGTCGCGCCGGCTCGCTTCGTCGACACGGCAGAAGCGCGCCGCGCTTCTCGCCCGCGACGATGGCTCGGCCGCCGGTTCGATTTGCACTGCGGCCGCCGAATGGCGAACCAGGCTCCTGGACTCTCCGGTCGGCGCGATCATCCTCGACTATGACGGGACGATCATATCCGACGAGGAGCGTTACGGCGCACCGCGCGCCCAAATCTGTGACGAGTTGATTCGGCTGGCGGGACTGGGCGTCCGGCTCGGCATCGCAACAGGGCGTGGCGGATCGGGCGGAAAGGCGCTTCGCGGTGCGCTTCCCGCGGAGCTCCATGATGCTATAATCATTGGCTATTACAATGGCGCCTATGTGCAGACCCTGTCGGTGGACATCGAAGCCAATCCGGCACCAAAAGACGATGCGCTTGCGGAAACCTTTGCTTGGCTCCAGGCTCATCCCGAATTATTCTCCAACGGCGTAGGGGGACGATTCAGCAATGTGCAGATATCGATCAAGCTCGATGACCTGGCCGACTGCACAGCCTTGCCCGCCGCCCTTCAGGCCTGCCCGGCGATCGCGCGCGGCGCTGTGAAATATGCGCTGTCCGGCCACAGCGTCGATTTCGTCACGGCTGCAACCTCGAAACGGAGCGTCTTCGATCGTCTCAGGCGCGACGTGGCAGCTGATGCGGCGATTCTCTGCATCGGCGACAGCGGCGCGCGCGGCGGCAACGATAATGAGCTTCTTTCGCATCCGCACGGCATCAGCGTGGGAACGGTGTGCGGGCGCAGCGATGGCTGCTGGTCGCTCTTTGGCAAGGAGCTGACGGGCCCCGAAGCGTTGCTGAAGATTTTGCAGGCGATGAAACCCGATGTTCAGGGAAGAGTCGTTATCGAAGAGGCCATGCTCGGACTCGACAAGTCCGCCCAGTGAGTACAAATAGAGAACAAATGAACAGGCACCGCTCCATCGAAGTCGTCGGCACCGGGTTTACCGTGCTCGATCGGCTGTACGCCGATGGGGATTTCGCGGCCGAAGCGCTGGGCGGATCGTGCGGAAATGTCCTGCTCTCGCTGGCTATGCTGCATCGGCAAGTCGCCCCCGTCCTTTCGCTCGGATGCGACGACATCGGCGAACGCCTCGTTGACGAATTTCGCTCGGCCGGAGCGCATACGACCTACATCTCTTGCCACGAGGGGCGCCGCTCGCCGGTGTTGCGGCAAGAACTCGACACCTATTCGGGCCAGCACAGTTTCAGCTTCACATGCCGTGACACGCTTGAAGAATATCCCCGGTATGAGCCGATCAGCCTCGCCGAAGTCGAATCGGCGTCGCCCGCGCTTGATCAATGCGCGGTCTTTTATGCCGATCGCCTGTCATCGACGATTCTAGATGCTATGGAGCGCGCGCATCTCGGCGGCGCGGTCGTCTATTTCGAGCCGTCGGATTATGATCCCGATCTCTTCGACGATGCGCTCGCGATGACCACGGTGCTCAAATATTCCTCGGACCGGCTCGGTCCCGAGATCGATGACAAGGTCGCCTCGAGCGCGGCGATCGCGATCGTCACCTATGGCGCCGACGGGCTCGAGGTCCGTCATGGTCACCAGAAGATCTGGAGCGCTGCCGTGCCCGCGGCCGAGGTGATGGATACCTGCGGCTCGGGCGATATGGTCAGCGTCGGCCTGATCGACTGGCTTTTGAACAGCCAGCAGTCATGGCGCGTACAAAGCCTCGGGATTCACGATCTCATGGGCGGCGTCGTCGCGGGACAGCGCCTGGCCGCCGAGAATTGTGCCTTCGCGGGTGCGCGCGGACTGTTCCAGCATCGCGACGCGGCCTATGTCCGGGCGATCCTCGCACCCAGCCTGTACGAGTTGTAGGATTTAGGCAGCGGCAGCGACCCGGCGTTCGACCGGGGCTTTGCCCTGCAGCTCTTCGCGGATCTCCATCAGCAGCACCCCGAGCATATTCTTTCCGACGCCGTTGACTTCGCCCCACAGGCGATTGACCTCATTGTCGACCGTCGCGCTCTCGACGAGCCTCGCATCGCCGGTAGACAGCAACAGTTCCCTGAGATCGTCATGCTGCTCGAACTTGGCGCGCAATATGTCGCGCATCCGGTCGAACTTCGTCGTCGACCATCCCGGTGCGACATCCCAATAATAAAGTCCGTGCGCAGCCATCGCGAGAAGCGACGGCGACGGCGCCGCCATCAACCAGTCGCGCACCGCCTTTTTCCGCGGCTTGCCGGCCTGATAGGCATGCTCGCTCGTCGCGAACGTCTCGCCCTCGAAAACAACTTCGCGCCGATAGAGATTGCTGAATGCGCCATAGGGTTTTTCGCTGGCTCGATAGAACCGGATTTCGTTGGCCATTTTATCTCTCTTGCAAATTTGCTCGAAACATTACATGCAAAATTGCATGAAGGCAACTGCCAATCAGCTTGAGTCGCTCCGCAAGAGGATCGCGACGGCGCGCGCCGCCGACGCCTCGACCGACGCTGCGATTGGCGATATCTCCGGGGTTCATCCCAGTCAGGTCGGGCGGATCTGCCGCGGCGAGTTCAAGACCGTCAGCCATAACGTCGTGCAAGTTTGCAAGGCGCTGGGGCTGAAGATGGAGAGCGCCGCGCTCCGCGAAACCGGCGACGATCTGGGCTGGCTCAAGCTGGAATCGAGCCTGCGAAAGCTCTGGGACGAGACCCCCGAGGGCGCCGACAGAATCGCCCGCGTGCTTGAAACCATTGGCGCACTGCGGACCAGCTGAAAAGTCGAGCTCGCCGGGAATTTCCGGTGAACCGCGCCCGAAGTAACGCTATCAACCGGGCATGACATCTGATGCCAACGGCGGTGCACGAAATCATCATTTCGTGCCGCAACATTATCTCAAGAACTTCGCGCGGCCGCGCTCCAAGGAGGGCAAGCTTACCGTCTTTGATCTCAAGGAGCGCAAGAGCTTTACGACACGGCCGCGCAATGTCGCTGCCCGCCGCGACTATAATCGGATCGAGATCGAAGGGCAGGACCCGAATAGCGTCGAGACCCAACTGGCGGTGATCGAAGCGGACGCCGACCAAGCCTTTCGGCGGATCATTGCGTCCCGCTCGATCGCCAACGCCGACGACTTTTCATTCGTCCTCGTGCTGATCGCCCGCATCGCGCTGTCCAATCCGCTCTTCCGGGAACAGCGTGACAAGATGATTGGCCAGATCGGTACGATGATGATGCGCAATGTGGTCGCTACGCCCCAACGCTGGGCGGCGGCGACCGAAAGCGTGGGCGATGATCTCCTCGGCGAACCGATCCCCTACTCGGAAATGAAGGCCGCAGTCGACCGCGGCGGGATTGTCGTCGGCGCAGCACAAGAGGCTCTGATCGAACAGGAAATTGCCTTGTGGCCCTCGATCCTGCCACTGCTCGAAGAACGCCAATGGACCCTGCTGATCGCGCCGCCGAGATCGACCGGCTTCGTGACATGCGACCGCCCCTTCTCGCTGCAGGGAAACGACCCGGCGATGAGCCGCGGAGCCTATGGTATCGGCCTCGGTACCCAAGATACGACGATCACCTTTCCGATAAGCCATGAGCTTGCGGTCATCGGCAGTTTCGAGCGTGGCGGGGGCACGAATTTCGTCACCGAACAGATCGTAGCGGCTGTAAACTTCACCATGTTTCGCTCGGCCATGCGCCAGATCTACGCGCCCGCCGATTTCTCGATCAACGATATCGGCCCCAGAATCAGCGCCTTTTCGCAAAGCGAGCTATGGCGCCGCGTTCGCGAAAGGCCTGCCGATCCCGAAGACGCGTAGCGCGTTCGATACGGTCGCGCGGCGTTACCGGGCGCCGGATTCTAATCGAAATCTGTCATTTCAACGTAGCGCACCAGATGAGGGGCGATTCCGTAGCCGCCGAAGCTCGCCTGACGACAGGCGAGATCGCCATAGATGCTGATGGTCCAGCGTGTGGCAGCGAGATCGACGCGGTCCATGATTGCGCCGTAATAGGGCTCATCGACTTCGGATAGGCCATGGCCCATCACGCGAATGTCCCGCACGTGCGCAAGGCCGTCGAAGAAGGCGGCGTACTTTGCGATCAGGTCGAAGGTCGGTTTGAAGGTCGCAGCGAAATAACCCTCGATATGATCGATGCCGTCGCGGATGCGCCAATCGTCGTCGGGCCCGGGCGCCTTGGAATTGAGGCGGTCTTCTGGGCTCCGCTCCCAGCCGTGACCGAGGATCAGGTTGTCGGCAGGATCGGTCGCACGGCCGTGTATATGGAGGATGCGCTCAGGCGACACGCCATAGATGCGCTCCAGGGTCGGCGTGTAGTTGAAACTCAAAAATAGGGCGTCCTGATCGATCACCAAGGGCCGGGAGACCTCATTCCGTGCCGGGATGCGCAGGCTCCGAATCCATTCGGAGAAGCGATCGCGAAGTCCTGTCGAGAGCCCAGTGGCGATCTGTTCGCATTCATATTGAAAATGGCCATGACGTTCGTCCGAATGGAATTGCATCGCGTAATCGATCGCCTGATGAGCATCGAACTCCGCTAGCCGCTGCTCGAAATCAGCCCAGAATTCCTCGTCCGCCGAGAAATAATCTTCGACCATTCGGAATACCGTGTGATCGGACTGCGCCAGATAGGCGGCGAACTGCCTATATTGCGACGCGATGCCATGATGAAGGTCGAAGCCATTGCCAATAATGTAGAGCCGATCGCTTACCATGATCGCGGTCCATCCCTTTCGACCGTTGTCGAATAGAGGCTCTTTAATGAACGCCCTCCTTCGGGAAACAAGCGGGTCTTCGGTATGGCTGCCACTTGGGCTTTGCCTACGCCCCGTTGCAGCATGCGCGAACGACAGGTTTTAGTCGTCCGCCACGCTGGCAACTAAGACTTAAATGAGGCGCAATGCGGCCAATTTCCCCCTCAGACGTAGTGATGTAATGGCGGATATTCTCGAAACGCTCCGAATAAAGATGCAAGCCGCTGTCGATGTGCTCGATTTCGAAGAAGCACGCCGCTGCCGAGACCAGATCAATCTGTTACGTGGCGGTGCGACTGCCGAGGATGCCGTTCAAGCCGACCTTTCGGGCATCGAGCGGCAACAGCCCGGCGCGATGGGACTCGGCACGAGCCAACAGCGCATGACGCCCCCTCCGGGGTGGAAGCCGCCACCAAAGCCGGACCCCATGACGAAAGGTCGATCATCGCGTGGTGCAGTCAAGCCCGAACGATAAGGTATGCGACGCCGTGATGACGTTGCTGGCGGCGCGCCTAGGCGAGGGTTCGGTATGTCCGAGTGAGGTCGCTCGCACGATCAATCCCGGCACTGAATGGCGCAGCGCCATGCCGACCGTCCATGCCGCGGTCGACGCGCTAGTCGCTGAGAGGCTGGTGCGGCTTAGCTGGAAGGGTGAACCACTCGCCCTCCGCGAAGGTCCCTATCGTATCAACAGGTTCATCAAAGACTAAGCGACTTAACCTGTGTTTATTGTCTTCAACGACCACCGGCCTATGATCACAGGCCTGATGCTCCTGTACGACCCCGGGGGCAATAGGGGCATCTTTCGGTGGGAGACCCCTCCACGCCGAAAGAAGAGAGGGCTCTGCCACGGCAGGGCCCTTTGCTTTTTGAGGCTCAGCCAGCGTCGCGCGCCGTCGCCTCCAAGAGCGAAATTCGCTCGCGGCACACCAGTTCGACGATCCCAGCCAGATCAGCGACGCGCTCATCCAGCCAAGCCAGTTCCTCGGTGGTGATGCTGTAGTGCTTCGAGTAGCGCGCCTTGATGTAAGCTTCTTTCAGCTTCTCAAATCGAGATCGGTCAGACCTAGTCTCGCGAGGCCATGCACCTATGAGCCGATCGTTGAGCCGCTCGGCCTGCGTGCGCAGGAACGCCAAGTTGTGAACGTGTGGCGTGTAGAAATTGCAGACTAGCAACGCGCAATGGTAGAAGCGCTCGGTAGCCTGATGTAGGTCAAATGCAGCCTTCTTAAGATCACCATCGTCGACGGCGTGACGAAACCCACGAACGAAGCTCTCTGCGCTCGGAAACCACTCGTCAAAATATTCACGCGCCATCTCGAGCGCCGCATGCGGCGTCTTCGGCTGCGGCTCGGCAAGCTCACTGTCCTCGGCCTCGTACAGCGCGATCCCGTCGCGAGCGACATCCATGAAGAAATAGCGACCTTGCGACAGCCCGGAATTCACCTCGTCGAGGCTGTGGACGATGAAATTCACCGGTGTTCGCAGCGTCTTCGTCACCGACAGTTCGCGAATGAGCCGGTCATCGAGCTTCGACCAATAATCGGCGCGATCGGTCAGCCGTTTGTCGTTGACAATGATCAGCAGGTCATAGTCCGACTGGTAGCCCTTCGCGGTGTGCGGCTCGTCGACCCAGCCGCCGCGGGCGTAGCTGCCGTAGAGAATGATTTTCGATATGCGTCCCTTCTTCTTCCAGCCCTGTGTCGCGAGCGCCAGCGCATCCTCGAATTCTTCGAAGATAATTTCGACGACGCGCTCAAGTTCGCGCTGTTTGTGCGGGGGAAGATGGTCGATACCGCTTTTCATCCTGGTCACCCTATCAAGGCTGCGGCTCCAGCGCACCAGCTATTGCAGCCAGTGCGAGGATAAGCCGCCAGTTTCGGGATCGCCGTCAGTCGGCGGGGTTCCAGAGCAGCGCATAAGCATCGGGATTGTCCTGCCCCGCCGCGCGGGCCAAGTTCGCATAAAGGCGCCGCTGCCCGAACTCGGGGGCTTCGAGCGCGAGCGACACATAGCGCCGCTCGGACACGGCCGCGAGGCGTATCCATCCCGCGCCGATCTCGACGCCATCCGAATAGACGCGGTAGTCGGGCTGCATTTCGCTTCCCTTGCCGCGGTTGACGCGAATTTCGACCGGCACCCGGATCGAGAGGGTGCGAAGCTCGCCGATGAAGCCCTTCTCTATAGTGCCGCTGACGAAGCCGATGGCTCCCATGATCCGTCTCCTGCCATTGCCCGCGGGCCCGTCCCGCGGCGCAGGAAGGCAGCCGGGGCGCCGCCAGGCGCCGGCGCACCCGCAGGGCCGCAACACAAGTGGAGGACGGGCGAAGCCCGTTGCGCCGGGGCCGCGCCCCGGCAGACGCCTCAAGCGCGGGGCGGGATCGCGGCTGGCTCCCGGGGATGCGGGCGGTGGCGGCTGCCGCCCCCGGCTAGAGAAATCAAGGCGAATCGCGCCTTCACGGCCTTGAGGAAAGCGTGTCGAACCGATCGCGACGCAGGTTGTCGAGGCCCCAGAGAAAGCTCTATGTTGTCGATCGCGACCAATGACGTGCGCCGCCGTCGCGCCAGCCCATAACGGCTCCGGTGATCACGAGAAGCGCGGCGACCCCCGCCCCCACCGCGACGACATGGGCCTCTTGTCCGCCAGCCGCGAAGATCGCCGCGAGCGCCCAGAGGAACACGAGTGCAAAGGGCGGATTGCCCTTACCGCGCGCCAGCGCCGCGGCCACGATCACACCGCCGACGACGAGGATCGACGCGGAGATCATCGGCGCGGCATCGTGCGACGCGTCGATGCCATAATAGCGCAAGGTGGCCGCGACATTCACGATCGACGCTGCGGTCAGCCATGACGCGAGCGCCGACAGCGGCAGGACGGCGCCCCAGCGTTCGGCCGCCGAGAAGGCCGCGGGCCAGGAGGCGATCCGCCGGTACGCACCGAGGATAGAGACGAGCGAGCCGAAGATGATGAGGATCGATACCGCGTCGATGTCACCGAGCTGCACCCAGGTCGCCCAGAGCGCATTGCCGAGAAAGGCGCCCGCCGCCGGCCAGCGCAGCTCGGCGAACAGCCTGCTATCGCGTCCGGCAGCGGTGAACTGGAGAAGCGCGAACGCCAGCGATCCCAGATAAAGCGCGCCCCAGATCGAAAAGGCCCAGCCCGCGGGCGTTATCAGCGTCTGCACCGCGTCCGAGCGTTCGCCGACCGGGGAGCCGATCCCCATCGCGGGCAAGAGGGCGGCCCCGATCTGCGCCAGTGCACATAGAAGGACGACGATAGGCGCCGGGTCGGCGGTGGGCGCGCTGGTTGAGATGCTGTGGGTCATGAAGCGTCAACCTGCGCCGCGGCCCTTCGTTCCGCGACTTGAACCCGTCAAAAGTGAGAGGGACCCGAACAGCTCGCGAACGACCGCCTGTGTCGTCCTCGAGCTAGGAGAAGCCGACCCTTGGCGGCGCGACTATGCTTCGATCGGCGAACCGCTGTCCGGAGAGCCACCACCCGGCGCAACGGCAATTTCCGGCGCGACGCCATCGACTTCGACAAGATCGTCGCCAACAAGGATGCCGGTGATGCGAACGCGCTTCTCGACGTGATCGACGGGCGTGCGGCGAAGATCAAGCCGCCAGCGCCCGCCAAGGTCGCGGCGAAGCGCAAAACCGCCTTCCACGCGCAGTAGCGTCCCCGACTCGTCGATGCGTGATCCGATCCCGGCCATTGCCGAGCCTTAGCCTAGCTTTGCGCTGCTCGCCAGCGGCGAGGAGGCCCGGGCCTCGACCTGCGAGGGTCGAGAGACCTGCGCGGTACGCGCGCGCAAAACCCGCTTCAGGCGGGAAGCTCGAGGGTGCAGCAGACGCCCTCGGGCCGGAACTCGATCGCGGCGCTTCCGCCCTGACCGCGAAGCGCCCGTTCGAGCATCCGTGTGCCGAAACCCGTGCGCGCGGGAGGAACAACCGGTGGGCCGCCGAATTCGCTCCATCGCAGGCGGAGCCGATCCCGGCCGCCCTCGTGCACTATGTCCCAGTCGACCGCGACCGTGCCCGTATCGCCCGACAGCGCCCCATATTTGACCGCATTGGTGCCGAGCTCGTGCAGCGCCATCGCCGCAAGCAGCGCGCGTGACGCCGGCACCTCGGCGTGGGGTCCGGCGAGGCTGATGCGCCCCGGCTTCATCTTGTCGAAGGCGTGGAGGGCGCGCTCGATCATTTCGCCGGCCGACACAGTGCCCCAGTGACGCTCGGTCAGGAGGTCGTGCGCGTCGGAGAGTGCGCGAACGCGCGCTTCGAACGACTGGCGCTCGGCGGAAGGCGTCTCGCGGAACGTCTGGGCCGCGATCGCCTGCACCATCGCGAGCGTGTTCTTCACCCGGTGGCGCATTTCGGCGAGGGTGAGCTGCAGTTCCTCTTCGGCCCGCACGCGCGCAGCAATCTCGACGCGCGCTGCCTCGTGGAGATGGGCATTGTCCATCGCGACCGCTGCCTGCGCCGCAACGGCCTCGACAAGCTCCTCGACCTCGGCGTTGAACATGGCGGGCTCGTCATGACCGAAGAAAAGACCCCCGAGCACCGCGCCCGAGCGCGACACGACGGGGACCGCGAGATAGCTCACGACGGGCAGATGCCCCTCAGGCATGCCGTGGTGCGGCTCGCTCAAGCCGTAACGCGGATCCTTGCGGATATCGTCGGACCGGATCGTCCCCGCCCCGCGGAACGTCGGGTCGAAGACGGCGGTGTTGCGCGGCATGCCGAAGCGTTCGAACGCCTCGCGGGGAGCGCCCGAGAGCGAGAACAGCAAATAGCTTTCGCCCTCGTCGCCAAGGACGTTGTAAAAGAAGGCGCCGAAGCGCGCGCCGCTGAGCTCGGTCGCAATATCGGTCACGGCCTGCACAATCCGGTCGAGGTCGAGATCCTGTGAGACGAGGAGGGCGGCGCGATTGAGCTGGGTCAGCCGCTCCGCCTGGCGGGCGAGCTGCGCCTCGACCGCCTTACGTTCGGTGATGTCGCGTGCGATCTTCGAGGCGCCGATGATCGTGCCGTCGGCGCGGCGCACCGGCGAAACGGTGATCGAGAGGTCGACGAGGCTGCCGTCCTTGCGCCGCCTGACCGTCTCGAAAGGCGGAACGCGCTGGCCCGCGCGGATGCGCTCGATGATCGCGGCTTCTTCGCTGTGACGTTCCTCGGGGATGAGGGTGAGGATCGAGCGGCCGACGATCTCGTCGGCATGATAGCCGAACAAGCGCTCGGCAGCGGGATTCCAGCTCGTGATCACGCCATCGAGCGTCTTGCTCACGATCGCATCGTCCGATCCTTCGACGAGCGCGGCGAGGTGGGCAGCGCTTTCGCGAACGGCAAAGCTGCCGTGCGCGGTTTCCTCTCCGATCAGCGTCTCATCCGGCATAGGTTGTGGCCCTCCCCCTCCGACCGTCCCCGGGTTCCCGAACCGGGAAATCGTCATGACAAAGAAACCCTTGAGCAGTTGATGCGTTCCGCCGAAACTGCCATGCGCCCAGCTGTAACGCCGAGCGACCGCTCAACCCGATCTCCGTTACAGGGCGAAAGAATTCAGCTTGCCGAACCCGTCCCCTGCCCCGCCCTGCACCGCGATCGTTGCCGAAGACGAATGGCTCGTCCGCATCGACATCGTCGAGGCCCTCGAAGAAGCCGGGTTTCAGGTCCGCGAGGTTGAAAGCGCAGAGGATGCGCTGCTCCTCATTGGCGAGGAGCGACCGCATATCCTCGTCACCGATATCAGGCTGGCCGGCGCTCTCGACGGATGGAGCCTCGCAGAAGCCTATCGCAGCCTTCATCCTCGCGGCGGCGTCGTCTACGCCTCGGCTAATGTGCCGCTCGCCGATCGCCAGGTCGACGGCAGCTTCTTTTTCTCGAAGCCCGTGCAAATGAGCGCGCTCGTCGATGCCTGCCTAGGTCTCTGCGCCGGCGAGGACAATCGAAAGGATTGACGCGCGCGCAGCGTCGGCCTTCCTTGACACTTCTGCGCGCAACCGCGTGACGGCCGCAGCGCGGGTCAGGCGGCGGCCGACCCCGGCGCAGCCGAGGCCGCAGCGGCGCCTTGCGAAGGCGGGATGCCGTGCAGCTTCCAGAGATTGGCTTCAGTCTTGCTCATGCGGACGACGAGCTCTTCGCCTTCCCATAGTTCGACCTCGGTGCTGCTGCGCTCGTTGAGCGCGAACTGGAAAGCCTGATAAGCGTCGGGGGCGCGAAATTCGACGCGGCGCGGCTCACGCGCACCCTCGTCATGAAAAAGGAGATGAAAAAGGCGCATGACATGCTCCATTCCTGTTCCGGAGCAAGCGCGACCCTGCTCTCAGCACCCATCGATCGGCAGGTCTCATGCAAAGGACGGACTGCAAAATTAGGCAGCAGCAACAGACGCCGACGAGGGTGGGACTCAGCCTGCTCTGCATAGCAAATTTCCGAGTGCCAAGGCGCGAAATCGTGATGATCGAGATCAAGCCTTCATCAGCGGGGCGGTGCCGGCACGGCCGCTCTATCGCGCCGCCAGGTCCAGCGTTCCGGACCCGGCTCGTCGGAGCCCGTAAAGGGGCGAGGACAACAGCAGCATGCGCGGGGTGCCTGGCAGCGTCCGTGCATCTCCCGAAGCGATCGCATGCTCCGGTGCACCTCAGTGCTGATCCGCCATCACATGACCCTCGACACCGCGCAGCCAGTTGTGAAGCCGGGTCGCAGCCGCGGCGCCATGGCCGGTTGCGGTACTAATCTGGTCGAGCCCCGCGAGAACGTCGCCGGCACCATAGACCCCGGGCATCAACGGTTCGGCAAAGGCATCGGCGGGCAGGCAGCGATCGGCGTCGCCCTCGAGACCGAGCCCCGCCAGCAATTCGCTGCGCGGCTGGGACCCGAGTGCCGGATAGAGGGTGTCGAAGCAAAGCGCATTCTCGGCACCGCCAAGCTTCACCTCGATACGGCCGCCCCGGTGCGCGAGGCGCAGCAACTGGCGCTCCTCGATCTTGACGTCGCTGGCCAGGAGTTCGGCACGCTGACCGGACGTGAGTTCGACCTGCCACTTGGGGATAAGGGTGACATCGTCGGTATATTGCCTGAGGAACATCGCTTCGGCAGCGCCATGAAGGTCCGACCCGAGAACGGCGATCTTGCGGCCGCGATGCTCATATCCGTCGCAGATGGGGCAGTAGCGCAGCGCGCCATTTCGCACGGCGGCGTCATGGTTGCCACTATCGAGCACCGCCTTGTTGGTGATGACGCCCGAGGCGAGAACGAGGCCGCGCGCCGACAGGCGGCGGCCGTCGTCCAGATCGGCCGCGAACGATGCGCTCTCGGCGCTAGCGGAAAGGCAGACGACGCGGGCCAGTTCGATTTCGGCGCCGTATCGCCCGGCCTGCTCGGTCAGCCGCGCGACAAGATCGGCCCCCGAAATCCCGTCCGGAAATCCGGGCACGTTCCAGGCCATCGGCGCCCCGAGCGCGCGCGAGCGGCCATCGTGGAGCACGAGCGTGCGGCGGCGATAGCGCGCCAGGTATAGCGCGGCGGTGAGCCCTGCGGGCCCGGCACCGATCACGAGCGCATCATAAAGGGACTCGCCCGAAGCGTTGCGGCGAGCGGGCATGTCCGCTCCCCTGCCGGCCGCCCCCTTCATCCCTGCTGCGGCCTGATGTCGAAGGCGGTGATGCGGTCGTCCTCGGTGAGCGTCGCCGCCAAGGCGTCGGCGCACGCCTCGCCATAGCCTGCGGCGATCGCGGTGAAACCGGGGGCGCCGTCGGCGCGGCGCTGCTCGACGGTGATCGTCTTCAATCCATGCTCGCCAAGCAGACCCACGACCTCGGCCGAGGCAATCTTCGTTCCAGCCCGATAGTCGAGCGTGACATGGGCAATGCGCCGCTGCGGCGCGTGACGCTCGGTCCAGGTGACCGCCGCGAGCACGAGGAAGGTCGCGACGCCGCCGAAGATGGCGAGTTCATAGAAGCCGACCCCGAACAAGATGCCGAGCGTCGCGGTCATCCAGAGCGATGCGGCGGTCGTGAGCCCGCGGACATTCAGCCCCTCGCGAAAGATCACGCCGCCGCACAGGAAACCGATACCGGTCAGCACGCCATGCGCCATGCGGACGGGATCGATGCGCACGACTTCGGTCGGCGTGTCGGTGAGCCATTCCATCTGGTGGACGGCCGACAACATGAGGAGGCAGCAGGACAGTGCGACGAGGATATGGGTGCGCAGGCCGGCCGGGCTCGCACGATATTCGCGCTCGCCGCCGATGATCGCGCCGGCGATTACCGCGCCGGCGATCGGCAACAAGAGGTCGGGGTCGAGAAGATCGAGCTCAGACACCGCGCATCAGCCCCGGTACAAGCGGCAGCAGCTCGCGCGCGAGATAGCCGAGCGGCCCCATGGTTTCGCCGAGCCGCCGCCCCGCCTCGCCGTGCAGCCAGATGCCCCAGGCGGAAGCCTGCAACGGCGAAAGACCCTGCGCGCCAAGCCCGGCGATGAGACCGGCCAGCACGTCGCCCGATCCGCTGACGGCAAGCCCGAGCCCGCCGCCCGCATAGGCCAGGCAGCTTCCTTCGGCGATCAGATGGCTTGTCGCGCCCTTGACCATCACCGCCGCGCCGAACCGGTCGGCCGCCTCGCCGAGCGATGCGAGCGGATCGTCAGCGACCTTTTCCTTGTCGACATCGAGCATTGCGGCGAGTTCGCCTTCGTGCGGGGTCAGGACGGTGTGCGCGGCGCGCGCGCGGATCGCATCGGCATGCGCGGCCGCCGCGCGGAGCGCGAAGGCGTCGAGAAGCAGGAACATGTCCTCGGGCAGCGCCGGCAGCAGAGTCTCGAGCAGCGTCCGGACGATGTCGGCGTCGATCATCGCAGGCCCGAAGACGATGGCGTCGTGCAGCGCCATCTCGGCGAGCAGCAGCTCGGCCGCCTCGGGCGCTATTTCGCCCGCCTCCGTTTCGGGCAGCGCGACGACGGCACAGGCCGGAAAGGCAATGCCGATCGGAATCGCCGCCGAGGCGATCGTCGCGATCGTCACCTTGCCCGCCCCGGCGCGGAACGCCGCCTCGGCAGTGAGCAGCATGCCGCCGGGCACACGGCGACAGCCGCCGATCACGAGCACGCGCCCGCGCCCATTCTTGTCGACATTGTCATGGTGATCGGGAAGTGGGTGCGCCTTGAGCCAGGCGGTGTCGAGCGGGGTCGCTTCAGCCACGCGCCGCCACCATCGCATCGGGTTCGCGGGTGACCGGAACCTCGCCTTCCATCGGGGCGGTGACATTGTAGCGCGACAGGACGAGATTGCCGTCACGCCCCGCGTCGGGGTCGTAGCGATATTCGGTGATCGCACAATTGGCGACGTCGCCCTCCTTGTCGATCGCCAATATCTCGGCCTCCCCCAGATTTTCGATGATCGTCCGCAGGCAAAGGACGACAACCTGATGCGCCACGATCATCACGCGCCGCCCGCCATAATGAAGCGAAACGGTGTCGAGGAGCGAACGGAGGCGCAGGATCACGTCGCACCAGCTCTCGCCGCCGGGCGGGCGGTGATAGAATTTGCCAAGCGCCAGACGGAATTGGGCCTGATCGGGATGGGCCGCCTCGATGCCAAGGCGCGTGAGACCGTCGAGGATGCCGAATTCCTTTTCGCGCAGCCGCTCGTCGATGCAGATTTTCTCGTCGGCCGCGCAGCCTCCGGCGCTCCGGAAGATCTCGGCGGTCTGCACCGCCCGCACATAGGGCGAGGCGAGCATGATCTCGGGACGGCCATTTTCTTCGCCCGCCGCGAACCAGGCGCCCAGCGCATGCGCCTGTTCCTGGCCCAGGGCCGAGAGCGGCACATCGACGTCGCGGTGGTCGAGCGCGATACGCAACTCGCCCGCGGCGTCGGCGGCATCGCGCGCGACATTGCCCGCGCTCTGGCCGTGGCGAACCACCCAGAGCACCGAAGGCCAGCGCGGGGTCATAATATTGTGTTCCTCGTCATCGAGACGCTAACGCCTCCGGCGCCGAACTCGTTGCCTTGAGGTTCGCCGGTCGTCCGGGGAGTTTCCTCCGCCGTCCTCTCCGCCCCGCAAGGCCGACAATATGACCCGCCATATTTGTTCACCGCCATGCCCGCCCCCAGCCAAGCGCACCACCCGCCAGACCCGCCGCGATGGGCCTGCGGGCGAAAGGCGCGACATGGCCGCAGGAACTTCGGCGCGCTTCGGGCGATTGTGAGGCTTTGCCGACAATGCACGCCGGCGACAGCGCCAGAGGAAATCTATATGAAGAAACTCGTCGCCTTCGATCTCGACGGAACCCTGGCGGAGAGCAAGCAGCCGCTTGCGCCCGAGATGGGAGAAGCGATCGCAAAGCTCCTGGCGGTCGCCGAGGTGGCGGTGATTTCGGGCGGTGACTGGCCGCAGTTCGACAAGCAGGTCGCGAGCCGGCTGCCGGATAATGCCGACCGGGGCCGGCTCTGGTTGATGCCGACGACCGGCACGAAGCTTTTCGTCCACCGCGCCGGGCGCTGGACGCCGCTTTATGCCGAACTGTTCGGCGAGGAAGAGAAGGCGCGCATCCTTACGGCCTTCGACGCTGCGCTCGAGGCAACCGGCTTCGTACCCGAGGAGGTCTGGGGTGAGCGCATCGAGGACCGCGGCAGCCAGATCACCTTCTCCGCGCTCGGTCAGCAGGCACCGATCGACGCCAAGGAAATCTGGGATCCCGACTTCGCGAAGCGCCGGATCATCCAGGCGGATCTCCAGACGCGGCTTCCCGGCCTCACGATCAATATGGGCGGCGCAACATCTATCGATATCACCCGCGAGGGCGTCGACAAGGGCTATGGTCTCAAAAAGCTGAGCGCCGAGAGCGGGATCGCGCTTGCCGACATGATCTTCATCGGCGATGCCATCTTCCCCGGCGGCAACGATTATCCGGCGAAGCTGCTGGGGCTCGACACGGTGCGCGTGCGCGACCCGCAGGAAACGATCGCGGTGATCGAAGGCATCGCCGCCTGCCTCGCCTGAGCGCCCCCCGCGGCGTCGGCGACTGTCCGGCCGCCCGCCGAGCTCGCTCCGGCCCGCGACGAGAGCGCCGACCGCGCGCGCCGCGCCGCCTTCAGCGGCGCGCGGACGCCGGGCGAGGCGCACCGCCAAAAGCGTATAACTTCGATCAACCCGCGACTTCCCGGCGCAACAAGCGGGGGAGCACAGGGTTTCCCTGATGGCCCGCATCGGGCCGCATGGAAAGGATGCGTCATGGCACAGAATGACAAGAAAGACGGCAAGCAGCAGGGCGGCTCGTCCGGCAAAGGCAGCCAGCTGCAGCAGGACGGCGGCAAGAGCCAGCCTGGAGCCGGGAAGCAGTCCGGCAGCAAGGATCAAGACAAACAGCGCGGCTGAGCCCTGTCCTGCTTTCCGGATGAAAGACCGGACCGCGCGCGCCGCGGCCCGGTCTTTCATGCGGAGACGCGCCGCCAGCGCGAGGGACGGACGAGCCTATTCAGGAGAGATGAGATGAAGACATGGATTGGAGCCGCGGCGATCGCCGCCATCGTCGCGGGATGCGGCGGGCCCGACACGCGCGACGAGCAGCAACCCGCCGCGTCCGCCGACGCCGTCGTCGCGGCACCGGAGCCCGCTCCGGCCGCCGCAACGCCTGCGGCAGCCGTCAGCACGGCCGAATATGTCGCCAAGGCGGGCGCCGGCGATCTCTGGGAGATTGAATCCTCCAAGGTCCTGCTCGTCAAATCGAAGGATGCGAAGGTCAGGGCCTTTGCCGAGATGATGATCGACCATCATGGCAAATCGACCGCCAAAGTGAAGGCGGCCGCCGCAAGCGCTGGAGTCGAAGCGCCGGCGCCGAAGCTCGCGCCCGACCAGCAGAAAATGTTGGCGGACATCCAGGCCGCCGACACTGCGGGTATCGACAAAATCTACCTCGATCACCAGAAGACCGCGCATGCCGCGGCGCTGGCGCTTCACCAGGGCTATGCGGCCTCGGGCGACGCGGTCGCGCTCAAGCAGGCAGCGGCCGAGATCGTGCCCGTTGTCGAGGCGCACCGCGCCGAACTCGGCAAGCTGGCGCCCTGACACAGGCGGGAGCCAGCGTATCGAGCCGCCGCGCGCACCGCGCCCGGCGGCTTCCGCCCCTTCCCCGCTCCCCGTCCCGGCACCAATGCGCGGCATCCTTGCCGCCTGTTCGCCGTTTCCTTTTTCACATGGAGCTTCAATGACAGACCGGATCGCGCCCCGCAGCGGCGTCGCCTTCACGCTTCCCAAGGACAAGATTCTATGCGTGACCGACCCCGAGGGCGGCCAGGTCAGCGACCTTCTGGCGTTTCGCGCGGCCGATCCCCGCGAAGCGATCTCGAACGGGCGGACCTTCGACTATGAAGAGACGATCCGGCTGACGACGGGCAATCGCCTGTGGTCGAACCGGTCGAACGCATTGCTCGAGATCGTCGAGGATAGCTGCGGCATCCATGATTACCTGCTGACGCCGTGCAGCGAAGCGACCTTTCGCCATTTCTACGCCGACAAGCCCGTCCATCGCGGCTGCTTCGGCAATCTTGCCGAAGCGCTCTTGCCCTATGGCATCGCCGCCGACGCCATTCCCGTCGCATTCAACCTGTTCATGAACGTGCCAGTTGGCAGCGAAGGCAAGATCCGCGTTCTTCCACCGACGACGAAGCCTGGCGACTTCATCCGTCTTCGGGCGCTCGACGACTTGGTCATCGGACTTACCGCCTGCTCGGCCTATGACAGCTGCGGCGGCAGCTTCAAGCCGATCGACTACCGGATCGAATGAACGAAAGGCGGCGGGGTTGTAGAACGCAACCGAGGCGCGGCGCCAGACCGTCGCGATGATCTACCGGCTTCCGCCAACCGGCGCGTCCGCCCCCTTCCCCGGCGGCGGCGTATCGGGCTCGGCGGCACGCCCGCCGCCGCCCTGCGGGTCGCTGTCATAATCCTCTGCATTCCCCTTTCCACCGGCGCCCGCACCGCTTCCGCTGACCGCACCGCTCCCTTTGCTGCGGCGATGGCCGCGATTGTCGGCTCCCGAGACATCGCCTGCCGCACGCTCGCCGGCGGGATAGCGATCGGGCGTCGTCGTCCCGACATTCTCGCGGCGTTCCACGGGCTCCTGCGGCAACGACCCGTCGCCTGCGGTTGCTCCGCCCTTTCCGTCATCGGCATCGGTCATGATCGTCTCCTCTTCAGATACGCTTCCAGATCGGCCAGATCAGTCTTGCTTTCCCGATCCGGGTTCGGCGAGCTTTCGGTGCATTTCGGCGGTGGTCGCTTCGCTGAGGACGCCCGAGGCGAGCACCTGCGCCTTGTTCTTGAGCCCGTGGACGACGGCATGATCTCCTGCGAGCAGCGCGTCCCATCCGGTCTTCGCAACATCGGCGGGGTCGTCTTTCTCCGACTGTCCGACCTTGGTATCGAGCATGCCGGCGCGTTCGAAGAATCGCGTCTCGGTCGCACCGGGTTTGAGGCAGGTGATAGTGACCCCGCTGTCCTTCAATTCGTTGCCGATGGCGGCGGCGAAGCTGTCGACGAAGGCCTTGGTGCCGTTATATACCGCCTGGAAGGAGCCGGCGAGATGACCGGCTATAGAGCCGGTGATGAGCACCTTGCCTTCGCCGCGAGCGACCATCGCCTTCAGCACCGGCTGCAGCAGCAGTAGCGTTCCAGTGACATTGGTGTCGATGACGTGACGCCACTGGTCCACCGGCTGATCGAGAAAACCTCGCCCGAGCCCGTGACCCGCGTTTGCGACGAGAATGTCGATCGGCCTGCCGCCCGCGGCGGCGAGAAGACGCTCGACCCCGGAAGGCGTCGCAAGATCGGCTTCGACCGCTTCCACCTCGACCCCTTTCGCAAGGAGGCCAGCCGCAGCATCGACGAGGGGCTCGTCCGCCGCGACGATCAGGTCGTAGCCGTCCTTCGCGGCGAGCATGGCAATCTCGCGGCCGATGCCGCTCGAGGCGCCGGTGATAACGGCAAGTTTGCGATCAGGCATGTTGCAGCTCCTGCCGCGCCGAGACGGCCCCTTTTTCGAGGCCCGGCTTGAGGACGATCTTGGTGTAGAGATTCTGCTCATCGTGCCAGTGCCGGTACATGTCGGCGGCGTCTTCGAGCGGCGCGTGATGCGAGATGAGCGAGACGGTGTCGAACTTGCCTTCGCGGATCATGTCGAGAAGCTCGCCCGCATAACGCTGGACATGCGTCTGTCCGCTCTTGACGGTAAGGCCCTTCTCCATGAGCTGGCCGAGCGGGAATTTGTCGGCAAAGCCGCCGTAAACCCCGGGGATCGAGAGGCGGCCGCCCTTGCGGCAGGCAAGGATCGCCTGGCGCAGGGCATGAATGCGTTCGGTGGACGAGAGCATCTTGACCTTCACCTGGTCGAGGATGTTGTCGGCCGTGAACCCGTGGCTCTCCATGCCCACGCAGTCGATGCAAGCGTCGGGTCCGATGCCGCCGGTCATCTCGGCAAGGGCCTCGCGGATGTCGACCTGCGTATAGTCGAGGATTTCAGCTCCATGTTTCCGCGCCAGCGCTAACCGCGTCGGAAAATGATCGATCGCGATCACGCGCCCGGCACCCAACAGCAGCGCCGACTGGATCGCGAACAGGCCGACCGGACCGCATCCCCAGACCGCGACGGTGTCGCCGGGCTCGATGTCGGCATTGACGGCCGCCTGCCAGCCGGTGGGCAGAATATCCGATAGAAACAGCACGTCGTCGTCGGCAAGGTCGTCGGGAATGATGACCGGCCCGACGTCCGAGTAAGGAATGCGGACATATTCCGCCTGCCCGCCGGCGTAGCCGCCTGTGAGATGCGCGTAGCCGAACGCCCCGCCCATCGCGTGCCCCATCATCAGCTCGGACGCATTGCGCGTTTCGGACGGGTTACTGTTGTCGCAGGCGCTAAATTGCTGCTTCTCGCAAAAGAAGCATTGGCCGCAACTGATCGTGAAGGGTATGACGACGCGTTGCCCGCGTTTCAGCGTCGAAGAGGCCCCCGTTTCGACCACTTCGCCCATGAATTCGTGCCCGACGATATCGCCCGCGCGCATGCCCGGAATATAGCCGTCGTAGAGATGAAGGTCCGAGCCGCAGATCGCGGTCGAGGTTACGCGTATGATTGCATCGCGCGGATTGACGATTTCGGGGTCCGGTACGGTCTCGACGCTGATCTTGTGGCGTCCCTGCCAGGTAACGGCGCGCATGGCCTTCTCCTCGAGATATAGTGAGCTGAAAGGGGATGTTTCAGATGTGGGGCTTGGCGGGGCTCTCGGAGCTTCGCGCAGAGGGCGACGCATTGCTCGTCACTTCGCCGGTTTCCATGAGCTGCTTGAAGCGGTGCAGGTCGCGGCGCGCCTGCACCTCAGGCTCGCGCGGGAAGAGCTTCGCGGCGATGCGCCCCACCTTCCCGGCGGGCGGATCATAGGCGAGGATCAGGCTCACATAGGTGCCACGGCCGGCAGGCGCGTCGGTGAAGCGAACCTCGCCGCTGTTTGCGATGTCGGAAGCCGGCGTGCTTTGCCAGTAGATCGACTCGTCCTCGATGCGCTCGGTGATGCGGTTGACCAGCGTCACCTCCCGCCCCGCCGGCGCCTTGATCGTCCACTGCGAGACATCGTCGCCAAGATCGTCGACAGAAACGACATTCTCCATGAATTCTGGGAAACGCTCGGGTGTCCAGGCGGCGTAAAGGTCTGCGCGCGGGCGATTGATCAGCACCGACTTGCCGAACAGCGCGCGGGGCGATGCCTTACCGAGTGTCCAATGCGGCGCGTCGGTCGCGATTACCTCATCCTCCTCTCTCCGTCCGCGGCTAGCGCGGCGCTGCCAAAGCGCGGCACCGGTTGCGAGAACGGCGATGCCCGCGCCTGCAGCGGCGAGAAGCAGCGGGTCGGGAAGGTCAGTCTTGTGTCGGGGCATGGATCATCTCCCGCCCGGACAGGGGCCGGGCGTCATGTAGCGAGCGTCGGCGAAGCCGGCGCGGTGAGAGGGAAAGGCCCCGGCGACGGGGCGACGAACCTTTGACGCCCGCCTGGCGCATTTGTTCCGGCGTTCGGGCATTAAGTTGGCGCAGCGAGCGAACTTCAGGCCAGGCGTTCGGGCGACAAGGCACGTGAGCCCTCCTCTCGCCTCCTTGCCATGCGCCGTCACGAGCCCGTCTCCGCGTGCGGCGCCGCGACGGGCTTCGATTCGGGCGACTCTTTCTGGCGAAGGTAGATCGACAACAACACCAGCACGGCGGTGGATAAAAATTCGCTCTGCCAGTTCTGGAAGGATTCGAACCACAGACCGGGGTCGCCGAGATAGGCGAAGGTGGAAAGAGCGGCCTCGCCATGCTCGCGCGCTTCCTCGGCGGCGGCGCGCGCGCTTTGCGTCCAGTGAAGGATGAAGGAGGCAAGAAACAGCATGGCGAGCATTAGTCCGAGCGAGCGGGCATAGAGTGCACGCGCGAGCCGTCCCTTGCGCAAGACCGCCGGCGCGCCGGGCTTGAGCGCCTGTGCTGCCAGATCTGCGTCCCGTGGTGGTGCGTCCGGATCGCGCGATTCAGAGGAGCCGCGCTGAACGAGCATGGCCGTCAGCACAACATAGGCCGACATCTGGAGAAATTCGCTCTCCCAATTTTCGAACACGGAGGAAAGGAATTGCGGGCTGCCGCTATAGGCCCAGATCGACAGGCCCGGCTGGTGATGCCGCGCAGCGTCTTCGAGCGCGACGTGCCACCCGGCCACCCACTGGCCCACGATCGACGCCGCGAACAGCAGGAGCAGAACGATAGTAAGACCGTTATCCCTGAGCCGCGCCATAAGCCGCCTCCGTACCTAGACCCCGTAACCCCTCGACCGTGGCCGACGACGGCTGGCCCGCCGAAGGACCACTGGGTTCCCGTCCGCGCGGCAAACGCGCGGGCCAGGCTGCGCCGTCGAGTGGCTCGCGCTTCTCATATTCCGCCGCGCTCATCAGCAGCACGAGCCCGTCGGCATGACAGTCGAGCATCGTAGCGGGCACCGCGCGCAACGTCTCGTCGATGCCGCCTATTCCCCCGCTCGCGATCACGACATAAGAGAGGCATCCGCTCTCGCACTCGATCATCGCATCGACCGCCTGACCGATTTCTTCCCCGCGAATGTCGCTCACCGGAAGACCGCCGAACGCGCTCGCCGCGAAGAGCGATGGCGACGCGGCGAGCCGGCTGCGCTTCGCTGCACGCCGTGCGCCGTCCTCATATTCGCGCTGGCGGCCGAGCCAACGCCAGATGCCGACGAGGTTGACGAGCGTCAGAAACAGGTTGGTTGCAAGAAGGTTGGTCTGGCCCGATGTAAATCCGACCACCGACCAGGCGAGCGAGCCCAGCGTGAACACGACGAACCCCGTGCCGGTAACACGCGCGCCGAGATTGGCCGCCGTCATCATCGCTGCGATCATCGTCGCGGCAGGCGCGATCAGTCCGGCGGCCTCTTCCACGTTCGACGTCTCCCGGGTCCGCGGCGCCAAGTAGCGCAGCTCCGAGCAGAAACCCGCCACCGTACCGCCGCGTTCCCCGAGACGTCGGCAATGCAACTTCGATCAATGCGTTTGTCCCGAGCGCACAGCGCGCCGGGCCCTGCCGTCCCTGCAATACCCTCGCATCGCCCGCCGCACGCGGCGGGTTGATCAGCCAGTGCCTGAAGGGCGCTTGCCGGCGAGCTGCTCCTCTGCGCGCCGCGCCGCCTCGACGAGACTTTCGCCCGTGCTGCGTGCCGCCGCCGCGGTCATCGTAACCGCGACACCGTCGGGCCCATCGAGCAGGACCACGCCATCCTCGGCCGTGGCGACCCCGGCTTCGGTTTCGGGCGGCGGGGGCGAAGACAGTTCATGGGTCATCGGCGGGGCCTCTGGTCTGGGGGCGTCGGCGATGCGGGATCGTCGATATAGAGATAGGCGGGGTCGAACTGGCCGCGCCGCGCGAGTTTAGCGGCGTCGAGAATCTCGACCTTGCCGTTGCGGAAGATGCAAAGCCCTTCCTCGCGCAGATGGCGCACGACACGGTTTACATGCACGGTCGTCAGGCCGCAGATTTCGGCGACGTCGGCTTGTGTCAGCCCGAGATTGAACCGGCGCCCGTCACTCAGTCCCGCCGACTGAAGGCGCACATTGGTTTCGCAGAAGAAATGCGCGACGCGCCCGATGGCGTCGAGGCGGCCGAGCCGGAACAGCCAGGCGCGGTGGATCGCGGCGTCGAGCAAGGTCGCGAACCAGAGCTTGCGCGTGAGCTCGGGCATTTCTTCGGTGATGGCATCGAGTTCGGCGTGGGGGACGATCGCGATCGTCGCCGGGGTCATCGTACCCACATCATGGTCGAGGCGCTTGAGCGGATAGGCGTGTAGGTCAACGAAGTCGCCCGGAAGATGGATCGCGACGAGCTGGCGAAGACCGTTCCGGTCGTCGAGGTAGCGCGACATGATTCCTTCGACGAGGAGCGTGCTCTGATCGAGCCACTCGCCGGCGCGGGCAATGATTCTACGGGCCTCGACGGTCGATGTGGTGCTGACGGCGGCTTCGAGGCGCGCGCGTTCGCCGGCTTCGAGGCTTACCCCGCGACGGTCTCTCAAGAAGCGATCGGTTAACATTACTGACGTTCCCTGTTTCGTCCGAAATGCGTGAGCGGGCCTGCCCAACTGCGAACATTCCGAAAGCCCGGCAACCACACACAAGGGAAGCGGAATCGTCATGATCGAGGTTAATCGCAAACCCGGTCCAGCAACTTTCAAACCGCGAACTCGTTCCATGACCGGGTCCGGAGGGCGCGCTTGCACGCCTGCCGGCCGCATTCCGCCCTCCCGCCGCGCCCTTTAGAAAAAGCGAGACCCGATATGGCCAAATCCCCCGCCGCCCCCGCTTCCAGACGCCCGGGCGCCGCGAAGCCCAAGCCTGCCCGCGGCCCCAGCGCCGCTGCGATCGCGGGCAACGACCTAGGCGGAGAATCCGCAAGTAAAGCGCCGGTCTTTCCGTCCGATGCTCCGATCGTGCAGAGTTACGGCGAGGATCGGGGCAGCGGCGGCGAGACGCATCAGGCTCGCGGCGGTCACGCACCGCTCACCACCCAACAGGGTGTGCCCGTCGCCGACGACCAGAACAGCCTCAAGCAGGGCGCGCGCGGCCCGACCCTCCTTGAGGATTTTCATTTTCGCGAGAAAATCTTCCACTTCGACCATGAGCGCATCCCCGAGCGCGTCGTTCATGCGCGCGGCTATGGTGCGCACGGCTATTTCGAGCTCACCGACAGCCTCGCCGACGTCAGCCGTGCCGATATCTTCCAGCGCGTCGGCGAGCGCACGCCCGCTTTCGTGCGTTTCTCGACCGTCGCGGGGTCGAAAGGCTCGTTCGATCTCGCGCGCGACGTGCGCGGCTTCGCGGTCAAGCTCTACACCAAAGAGGGCAATTGGGATCTCGTCGGCAACAATATCCCCGTCTTCTTCATCCAGGATGCGATGAAATTCCCCGACCTCGTCCATTCGGTGAAGCCAGAGCCCGACCGCGCCTTCCCGCAGGCGGCGTCGGCGCACGACAATTTCTGGGATTTCGTGAGCCTGATGCCCGAGAGCTTCCACATGATCATGTGGGTGATGTCGGACCGCGCGATCCCGCGCTCGTTCCGCACGATGGAAGGCTTCGGCGTCCACACCTTCCGCCTGATCGACGCCAAGGGCAAGTCGAGCTTCGTCAAATTCCACTGGAAGCCCAAGCAGGGCCTGCAATCGGTGGTGTGGAACGAGGCCGTCAAAATCAACGGTGCCGACCCCGATTTCCATCGCCGCGACCTATGGGATGCCATCAACGCCGGCGATTTTCCCGAATGGGAACTCGGCGTCCAGCTGTTCGACGACGCCTTCGCGGACCGGTTCGAATTCGACATACTCGATGCGACCAAGCTCATTCCCGAAGAGCAGGTCCCGATCCGCCCGATCGGCCGCCTCGTTCTCGACCGCGTCGTCGACAATTTCTTCGCCGAGACCGAGCAGGTCGCCTTCTGCACCCAGAATATCGTACCCGGCATCGATTTCTCGAACGATCCGCTGCTCCAGGGCCGCAACTTCTCCTATCTCGACACGCAGATCAAAAGGCTCGGCGGCCCCAATTTCACCCATATCCCCATCAATGCCCCGAAGTGCCCAATGGCGCATTTCCAGCAGGACGGCCATATGGCGATGCGCAACCCCGTCGGCCGCGCCAATTACGAGCCGAACAGCTGGGGGCCGACCGATGGCGGCCCGCGCGAGGATCCCGCCCGCGGCTTTGCGAGCTTTCCAGAAGAGGCCGAGGGCGCCAAGCGCCGCATCCGGCCTGAGAGCTTCGCCGATCACTATAGCCAGGCGCGGCAATTCTTCGTCAGCCAGACCCCGGTCGAGCAGAAGCATATCGGCGACGCGCTCGTCTTCGAGCTGTCGAAGGTCGAACGCCCCGACATCCGCGCTCGCACCGTGTCGCATCTCCTCCACATCGACCGCGGCCTTGCAGCCACCGTTGCGGATGGCTTGGGGTTACCGCTTCCCGCGCCGGCCAAGGCCGCGAAAAAACCGCTTACCGACCTTCCCCCTTCCCGGCCGCTCAGCATCCTTCTCAACGGCCCGACGAGCTTCGCCGGCCGCAAGCTCGGAATCCTCGCGACAGACGGCGCCGATGCGCGGCTCTTCAAGGCGTTGACCAAGGCGACCGACGCCGCTGGCGCGGTCTGGGACCTCGTCGCGCCGAAGATCGGCGGAATTACGCTTTCGGACGGAACGAGCGTCGCGGGCCGGCACAAGATCGATGGCGGCCCGTCCGTGCTGTTCGACGCGGTCGCGCTGCTCCTCAGCGACGATGGCGCGGCGCTGCTTGCAGGCGATGCGGCGGCGAAGGATTTCGTCAGCGACGCCTTCGCGCATTGCAAATATATCGGGCACAGCGCCGAAGCGGCGCCGCTCTTCGCGGCCGCCGGCCTCGCCGACAAGCTCGACGAAGCCTGCATCGCGCTGGCGAAACCCGGCGATGTCACCGCCTTCCTCGATGCCTGCACGGCGCTTCGGCATTGGCCACGTGAAGCCGGGGTCGACCTCGACGCAAAAGGCCGCACGAAGGACGGCGGCGAGCCATCGGCATCGCCCAAGGCGGCGGCTCGGGCAGCGAAACCGGCTTCGAAGCCGGCACCTTGACCGACCGGCCCCAAGGAGCGGCGCCGATGCACTTCGCGACCGACCGGCTCGTCTTCGGCCCCGACGATGTCGACCTCTCGCGCTCGCCGCTTGCGGGGCAACTCGGCCGCGAAACCTATGTGCTCGGTGCCTTCAATCCGGGCCTGCTGCGCCTGCCCTCGGGCAATCTCCTGATGATGGTGCGCGTCGCCGAGGCGCTCCGTTCCCCCATCGAGGATGGCCATGTCCATTCGATCCGGTGGGAGGCAGGCCGCTACAAGGTCGACCGATGGCCGCTCGAGCTTTGCGACACGTCGGACCCCAGAAAGTTCATGGTGCGCGGCGGGAACTGGCGGGTCATGGCGTTGACGTCGCTCTCCTGGCTGCTCCCTGTCGAGCTCTCGCCCGACGGGCTGGAGATCGTCGCCGTCCACTACGACAAGGCGGTCGATCCGGGCGCCGATTTCCAATGCTATGGCGTCGAGGATGCGCGCATCAGCCGGGTCGGAAGGCGCTGGCTGATGACCACCTGTTCGGTGAGCCCCGAGCGGCACTCGACGACGCTCTACAGTTCGGCGAACGGCCTCGACTGGGTCTTCGAGGGGATCGTTCTCGATCATCAGAACAAGGACATGCTGATCTTCGAAGGCCTGATCGACGGCCGCTATTGGGCGCAGACGCGGCCGCTCGGCGACCTCTACTTCGCCTATCCGCCGGGTTCGGCGTGGCGCGCGGGTCCCTCGATCAATCTCGCGACGTCGCCCGATGCCCTGCACTGGAAGCCTCATGAGGCGCCCGGCATCCGTCCGCATGCCGACACGGTCGCGACCGCACGCATCGGCGGCGGCACACCGCCCATCCGCACCGACGCGGGATGGCTATCGCTCTGGCATGGCGTCGAGCCGAAAGAGATTGTCGGTATCTACCGCACCTACTGGTCGCTCCTCGATCTCGACGATCCCTCGGTGGTCCTCAGCACCGATCACCGCCCGCTCCTCGAGGCGAACCCCGAGCTTACCCGTCCACTCGAAGACAAGCTCTATATACGCGACGTCGTCTTCACGACGGGCATCGCCGATGGCGGCGATCATTATGTCGTCGCGTCGGGCGAAGCCGATCTCGCCTGCCGGATCACCCATGTTCCGAAGGCCTGTTTCGTTCACTGACCTGCGCGGGAAGACACGGCGCGACATGCTGCGGACACGGATCGGCGAGCGGATAATTTTCCTCGTTCCGGCAAACGGCAGCCCCTTACCCAGCTTGGATTGAGGCATCCCCCGCTGCGGCAGGCACTAACAGCGCAACATTTGTTAATCGGCTCGGTCCGGCAGCAACTTTAGAGCCGCCCCCCCGTTGCCCTTTCAGACTTCCTGATTTTCTCGCAAGATGGAGACAGACCATGTCGCATACAATGACGGCGCCCCGGCGCTCTTCGGGTTTCGGTAAACTGCTCGGCATCGGCGTCCTCGGTGCGCTTTTCTGGTTCACGCGCAAGCAGGCGCCGGCCGACACAAAGGACGATGGCCATTCGGCCGCCTTCGCCGATGGCGAGACGCATCCCGAGAATTTCGACCAGACCCGCTCGGCGGGGCCGGAGGGCATGCGCGACGAAGTCCGGCGCGAATGGGATCGCGTCGACCAGGCAGCCGACGAATCCTTTCCGAGCAGTGATCCGCCGGGCCACTATTGAGGCGGGGACAATGAGCGCTCGCCTCCCAGATCAACTATCCGCGATGACGTCGGACGCCAGCCCTGCGCCTCCGGGCAAACCTACGCTCACGCTCCACTATGACGAGGATGATATCGGCCTCGAGAAGCGCTTGCTGTTCGAGGCGGAAAACCCAGCCGGTGCGCTTGAAATCGCCGCGGGCGAAGCAGCGGGGCGCACTGCACGCCTTTTCGTTGACGGCATGCCGCTCTGCAGCCTGCTCAAGGCCGACGAGGACAATCCCTACTGGATCGTCGCCGCGTCGGCGGCGAGAACGAGCGACGATCCCATCTCCAAGTCTACAGAGGAAGTGCCATGATCGACGAAGCCGACGCGCATACCGAGGCTCCCGAGATCAAGGGCCGGCGGGCGATCATCACCGGCGGGACGACCGGGATCGGCCGCGCGATCGCAGTCCTGCTGGCAAGCTATGGGGTGAGAGTATTCATCTGCGGCCGTACCCCCGAGCATCTGGACGATGCACTGCAGCGCATACGCGAAGTGGGCGAAGGCGACGGCATCAATGTCGATCTTTCGGTTGCGGAAGACGTCGACCGGTTTTTCGAGGCGGCGAGAGACTATCTCGGCGAAATCGATATTGCCGTGATCAACGCCGCCGTGCCCGCAGCGGCGCTCGCCGACGCCGGCGAGAGCGAGACGCGCTACCAGCTCGAGACCGATTTCACCGCCTATCTCATCTGCGCCCAGGAAGCGGCGCGCTGCATGTCGGCGGGTAGCGATATCATCGTGATCGGGTCGATGACGGCCGTGTCGCGCGGTCCGGGCAGCTCGATCTACGTCGCGGCGAAGAGCGGCATCCAGGGCTTCGTCCAGTCGTTTCGCAAGGAACTCGCCGAGCAGGATATCAAGGTCGGGCTGATCGAGCCGGGGTTCACCGGCGCCGACTTCCAATATCCCGAATTCCCGCCCGAGAAGCAGAAAGAATTGATCGGCAAGCATCAGATGCTTCGCGCCGAGGACATCGCGGTCGCCGCCCACTTCATGCTCGTCCAGCCGCGGCGCACTGCGGTATCGCTCATCCGCGTCGAAACGCGGCTCGACCATCCCTGACTTTACGAAGGAACCTTCCCCATGTCCCTCAACATTATTACGAGCGCAGGCCGGTCGTCCGGAAACCCGGCCCTCCTCTTTGCTGCGGCCGCGGCGGGATTTGCCGTCGGCCTCGTCGCCAACTTCGGCCGAAAGGCCGCGGTGCAGAGCCTCACGGCACTCAAAGGACAATGGGACGAGGGCCTCAAGGCGGAACACCGGTTGACGATGAACCTCTTCGACGCGCTCGAAGCGACCGACGAGAGCGACGTAAAGAAGCGCAACACGCTCCTTGTCCAGCTCCAGCACGCGCTCGCAAAGCACGCTTTCGAAGAAGAGAATGTCGTCTATCCGGCGATGCGCGATCATGGCCAGATCGAGGATGCCGACAAGCTCGTCCACGATCATGGCTATGTGAAACAATATCTGTTCGACCTTTCCGAAATGGACGCCGCCGATCCCGCCTGGATGGCCAAAGTCCGCGAATTTCGGGCCGAGATCGAAGCGCATGTCGAGGAAGAGGAGCAGCGCCTCTTCCCCCGCCTTAAGGCAGCGCTCGGCGACGCCGGCAACAAACACGTGACTGCGGTGATGAACAAGGCTGGATTTGCCGCTGCCTGAGCGGCATAGGCGGGCGTGAGGCCCGCCCGATCGCCACGTGTCGTGGTGCAGTGACGAAGGGGCGGTGGCCGGATCGAAACCCTCGGCAGACTTGTGAGTTGCCGAAGGTGGGAGAAGTTGGATGCCCCGTTATTATTTTCACAGCAGCAGCGGCAAGCGCGAAGTCGACGATGAAGGCGTCGATCTTCCCGATACGGCAGCGGCCCGGGTCGAAGCGGCCCGCTATGCGGGTCACCTCCTCGGCGACAATCCCGAGCTCATCAACGATGTCGATACGCTCCGGATCGAGGTGACCGACGAGGATGGCTGCCTGTGCTGCGCCGTGTTGATCGCATCGGTCGACGCCAGGCGTAAAATCGAGCGTCCCGCGCCCCCGAAATAACCCGGATGGCCGCCTAGCGCATGCTCGCGAGCAGCCGCTCGATCGGTGTCGTCGCAAAGCCGATCGCACTGTCCGAAATCCCGTAAGGAATGAACAGGTCGCCGCCGACGCGCATCGCGCCGCAGGTGTAGACCACATTCGGCACATAGCCTTCGCGATCGCTCTCGGCGGCCGAGAGGATCGGGCATTCGGTCCGCGCGATGAGCTTCGTCGGATCGTCGCGGTCGAGCAACGCCGCGCCAAGGCTGTACTTGCGCATCGCGCCCACACCGTGGGTGAGGAGGATCCAGCCTTCGTCGCATTCGATCGGGCTGCCGCAATTGCCCATCTGGACCAGCTCCCACGCATAGGCCGGACGCATCAGGATCTGACCCTCATCGTCCCAGTCGGTCAGACTGTCCGACGCGATGATCGTGATGTTCTTCCCGTCCTGCCGCGCGATCATGAGATAGCGGCCGCCGACCTTGCGCGGGAATAGCGCCATACCCTTGTGGCGCGCGGCGCGTCCCGAGAGAGGTTCGAGCGAAAAGCCCGAGAAATCGGTCGTTCGCAAAAGCTCCGAACGGATCGCCTGCCCCGAATAGGCGGTATAAGTACCGATATATTCGGTGCGGCCGTCGTCATGAACGAAAGGCACGAGGCGCAGATCTTCGATGCCGCCGCGCTGCGCCTCGGTCATGGGAAAGAGAACACTGTTCGAGATCGCGCTGTCCGGCTGCCGGTGCACATCCACCCGTCCGTCGTCGCCGAGCCGGTGGCGGTCGTCGGCGACCGCCGCCATCGCGGGGCCAGACTGCGGCCACAGCGTGAAGTCGCCGCCCTCGCCGATGATCCCCTCGCGGAACGCGACCGAGCTGATATGGCCTTCGCCCACCGCGCGCATCGACATGAGAAAGCGCTGCTGGTCGGCACCAAGCCCGCTCTGGTCGGGATGCGGGACCACGCTCGGGTTCATGAGCGCGGCGGCGGCATAGCTATATTCGTGACAGAAATAGGCACCGATCAGGCGCCGCTTGACCGGCGAGACGCCCGCCGGATCGAGCTCCAGGTCTTCGGCCACCTCGGCGTAGCGTTCGTCGAAGATGCGCCCGATCTGCCAGTGGCGCTCGGAAAAATCCTTCCATACGAGGCCGAGCTGCGCCTCGGCCTCCTCCTCGTCCATCGCCAATATGTCGCCGGCGAGCTGCGCCGCCCGCGAGGGTTCCGAGACATTGGACTGCCAGGCGAGGTGGAAGGGCCTGAGCACGACCCGCGAAGGGTCGGCAGCAAGCTTTTCATGAAGAATGTGCAGCGGCGTGTGGTTCGGATTGCAGATCAACATCGCTGGCGCTGGTGTCCTTCGCTATCCCCCGCGTCCAGAATGTATCGGCCATCGCGCGGTGCGCAAGGTGAAAAGCCAGCGCGGACTCGGCCCCGACATTCGAATTGACCCCGTGACGGGTCAGCCCGTCGCAGCAGCGCCCAGTCGCCGACGTCGCGATCACCGCGCCGCGGTCATTCGCGCCGAGGAACCAGCCATAGGCTCGTTCCGCGCGGTCATGCCAGCGCAGCTTGCCCGTCAACCGGTAAGCGGTGGCGGCGGCATCGACCGTCGCCCAGGCTTCGAGCGGCTGCTGGTCGAACGGGAAAAGCTCGCCCTCGGCACCGAAGCCTTCGCAGCCCATCGGGCGGAAATGCCCCTCGCTGCTCGTCTGGATATCGCAGAGCCAGTCGAGCACCCCGATTCCCGCCTCTTCGACAGGCACCGATTCGAGCCGCCTGCCGGCACGCAGGAGCGCCTCGGCCAGCCGCGCATTGTCATAGGCGAGCATAGGTTCGAACCACTCCCAGCCGCTCCGCCGCGCGCTTCGCCAGAGCGCGTGCAGAAAGGCGCCGCCGCGCTCGACGATCGCGGCTGCCTCGCGGTGGTCCGGCCCCCGCGCCAGCAATTCGTCGGCTCCCAGCAGTGCGAAGGCGATCGCGCGAGGACTCTTGAGGTCGGCCGCCAGCGGGGCCGCGCGCCCGAATAGATCGGCGCACCACGCGCGAAGCTCCGGCGTGCGCGCATGCGCCGCGCCATGGCCGAGCGCCCAGAGGGTGCGCCCGTTGCTGTCCTCGGAGCCTTCGTCCTCGAGCCAGCGTCGGTCATAGGCCATGAAGTTGCGAAAACGCCCGCGATCGGGGTTCCAGCCGTGATGAAGGAAGGCGGCGTAGCGCGCGAAAAGGAGGCCATATTCCTCCTCGCCGAGTGACGGGCTCGCATTGACGAGCATCAGCGCGCGCGCATTGTCGTCGATGCAATAGCCGTGGTTCCGGTCGGGGATGAGCCCCGTTCCATGCTGCAATATGCCGACATCGTCCGAGAGCGCGCGGATCGCGGCGAAGGAGGGAAACATCCGCCGCGGCTCGCGCCGCGCCGGCACCGCCGCCACTTCTTCGATCAGCGATGCGAAGCGCGCCGCGATCGCCGGCCAAGCGGTAGACCGGCCGCGCGCATAGGCGCGCTCTTGCAGCGCGCGCCGTTCGCCCGGGTGCGCGAGCAGGAGCAGCACGGCCTCGGCGATCGCAGCGCTGTCGGCGCCGCCCAGGAGGATGCCCACATCATCGGCGAGCAGCTCGCGGGCATGGACGAAGGGCGTCGAGACGACCGCGCGGCCGAGCGCCACGGCATAGGCGAGCGAACCAGAGGTGATCTGCGCGAGATTGGGATAGGGCGCGAGATAGATGTCGCACAGTTCGATCTGCTCGAGAAGTTCGGGCAGGTCGAGGAAGCGGTTTTCCCAAGCGATATTGCCCGTAACGCCAAGCTCTTCGGCGAGATCGGCCAAGCTCTGCCGATAGGCCTCACCCTCGGCCGCGACGAGGTTGGGATGGGTCGCGCCGACGATACGGTAGAGAATGTCGGGATATTGCGCGGCGATGGCGGGCAGCGCGCGAATTGCCGCCTCGAGACCCTTACCCGGCCCGAGGAGGCCGAAGGTCGAAACGACCGGGCGGTCCGCAAGGCCCAGCGCCGCACGAAGCGGCGAGCATTCGGCAAAGGCCCGGTCGGGCGTGCCATGTTCGATCAGCTCGATGCGCTCCGCTTTAGCGCCATAGACGCCGATCAGCGTCTCGCGGCCGAAGTCGCTCATCACGACGAGCTTCGACGCCTTCGCGACGAGATGCTCCATCACGCGCCGCTGGTCGGCGCCGGGCTCGGCGAGGATGGTGTGAAAGGTGACTATCAGCGGCGCCGCCACCCGGTCGACGAGACCGAGCACCATATCGCCCGCCGGTCCGCCGAAGATGCCGAATTCATGCTGGAGCCAGACGGCGTCGGCGCCGCTCGCATTTATCGCCTCGGCGGCGGCGCGATAACTTTCGGCATCGCGCTCCTCGATTGCGCGGGCGGCGGCAGCGTCGCTGGCATCGCCCGCTCGCGCCGCCATGGCATAGACATCGATCGCCATATCGGGGCGCTCGGCCTTAAGATGGTCGTAAATGTCGGCGGTGAAGGTCGCGATCCCGCACTGGCGCGGGCGGAAGCAGCCGATTAGTGCGAGGCGCCTGGCGCGTGCGGCGATCCCCGCGACGGGACCGCTATGGCGGCTTTCTTCATTGTCGAATGCGGTGAGGAAACTGGTCTCGCTGTCGAATTTCATCGTTATGCTTTCTGTCCGGTCCCCCCGAATGAAGAACAGGCGCGCGCATCGACCTTGCCTTTCCTCCCTTCGAGACGGGTCGCTCATGGGGAACGGTCGAGTCCTGAGGACGCGCCCGGTCTGGCAGAAGATGCGTCATCGCCTGCCTACCCAACGCGTCCCCACGGGCGCGGTTGCCGGCCCGCCGGAAACAATCGCCATAATCCAGGTTAACCCGCGCAACCGGGCGCCAGCCGCTGGCGTTGGCAGCAGCAGGATCAGACCCAAGGACAAACATGCCGCCCGCGCTCCCCTTCCCTTCCGGCCTTCCCCATTGCGGCGGCACCGCCTCCCGGTCTGCCGTCCGAACAGCGTTCGAGGTCCGGAGCCTGCGGTCGCTGCGCTGCGCAAGGCCGGCGCGTTGACCTCCGCTTCGCTGCGGGTGCTCGAACGCTCCGTCTATGGCGGCCCCAACCTCTACAGCCGGCGTCCGATGATCCGCATCCGCGTCGACCTCGGGATACTCGACCAATATCCCAGCGATCGTCTTCCCGGACTTGGCGAAGCCTTGCGATCCCTGCTCCCCGGTCTCGCAGACCATGGCTGCAGCTATGGCGAGCCCGGCGGTTTCTTGCGCCGGCTCGCCGAAGGAACCTGGCTCGGACATATCATCGAGCATGTCGCGATCGAACTGCAGACGAAGGCCGGGGCAGCGGTCACCAGGGGCAAGACGCGCAAGGTTCGCGGCAAGCCTGGCCAATATGACATTCTCTATTGTTATGCCGATGCGCCGAGCGGCCTTGCCGCCGGGCGCGCCGCGATCGAACTGGTGGACGCGCTTCTCCCGGCCGCGATGCAGGGCGCGGCAGGACTCGATCGCATCGCACCCGCGCTGGACAGCCCTGTGGTCGATATAGAAGCGAGGGTGAGCGCACTTCGAGCGATCGTGCGCAAGAACGGGCTCGGACCCAGCACCGCAGCGCTCGTCGCCGAAGCGCGGCGTCGGCATATCCCGGTCTTCCGGCTCGACAAGGCCAGCCTCATCCAACTCGGCACCGGCCACCGTCAGCGCCGCATTCGCGCGAGTGTGACCGGCGCCACATCGCTCATCGGCGCCGAACTCGCCGCGAACAAGCAGGCGGCGAAGGAAATGCTAGCGAGTATCGGCATCCCGGTGCCGTACGGCGAACTCGTG
Organism: Sphingopyxis sp.; assembly: GCF_035998965.1. Taxonomy (GTDB): domain Bacteria; phylum Pseudomonadota; class Alphaproteobacteria; order Sphingomonadales; family Sphingomonadaceae; genus Sphingopyxis. The sequence goes on along the minus strand of NZ_DASYHE010000098.1, from coordinate 29,582 downwards.
CGGACGGCGTCCGAAGCGGAGGGCGCCGCGACAAAACTCGGCTGGCCGGTTGTCGTCAAACCCCTCGACGGCAATCAGGGCCGCGGTGTCACCACTGGTGTCGCCGACGATGGCGCGCTCCGGAATGCCTTCGAACGAGCGCAAGCCAGCGCGTCGCGCGCCATCGTCGAGCGCCAGCTCATCGGCACCGATCACCGCATTCTTGTCGTCGGAAAAGCGGTGGTCGCGGTGGCCGAGCGCGTCGCCGCGCATGTGACCGGCGACGGCAGGAGCAGCATCTCCAAGCTGATCGAGGCGGTAAACGATGATCCGCGCCGCGGCGTCGGTCATGAGGCCGTCCTCACCCGGATCCGCATCGACGCCGCGCTGGAGGCCTTGCTTGCCGAGACGGACCTCACGCTCGCAAGCGTTCCCGAAGCCGGCGAGATCGTCATGCTTCGCGGTGCGGCCAATCTCTCGACCGGCGGCAGCGCGATCGACCGGACCGACGAGATCCACCCCGACAATGCGGCGATGGCGATTGACGCCGCCGCCATACTCGGCCTCGACGTCGCCGGCGTCGACATGATCGTACCCGATATCGCGAAAAGCGCCCGCGAAACGGGTGGAGGCATCGTCGAAGTCAATGCCGCGCCCGGGCTTCGCATGCATCTTGCGCCGTCCGAAGGGACAGCGCGCGACGTCGCGCGGCCGAACATCGCCTCGCTCTTTCCGAAGGGAAGCAAGAGCCGCATCCCCGTCTTCGCGGTCACCGGGACGAACGGCAAGACGACGACCGTGCGCATGCTCGCCCGGATCCTCGAAGAGCATGGCCTCACCACCGGCTTCACCTGCACGTCGGGCGTCTATGTCGGCGAGACCCGCAGCACCGGGGGCGACGCAAGCGGCCCGAAGAGCGCGCGCATGCTCCTGCGCCATCCGCGGGTCGAGGCGGCAGTCCTCGAGACCGCGCGCGGCGGAATGCTGCGCGAGGGCCTCGCCTTCGATGCATGCGATGTAGGCGCGGTCCTGAACGTCACGGCCGACCATCTGGGTCTCAAGGGGATCGAGACGCTCGCCGATCTCGCGCGCGTCAAAGCGATCGTCGCCCGCAACGTCAAGAAGAGCGGCGCCTGCGTCCTCAATGCCGCCGACCCGCTTACGATAGGCATGGCGCGCCGCGTACGCGGCCGAATCGTCTGGTTTACCGGCGGCGCGGCATCGGATGCGCTGACACCGATCGACATGCATCGTAAGAGCGGCGGCTTGGCAGTGAGCTGCGAGTGCGGAACGCTGATGCTGCACCGGGGCGGCGAAACCTTGCCGATCATCCCCATCGCGAATATACCCGCGACGCTGGACGGCGCTGCCCGGTTCAATATCGAGAATGCCGCTGCAGCCGCCGCGATGGCAGCGGCCTATGGAATTGCTCCCGGCACGATCGCCGCCGGCCTTGCATCCTTTCGTCCGAGCTTCGAGGATTCGCCGGGGCGCCTCAGCCTTACCGAGGCGCACGGCGTGCGGATCGTCGTCGATTATGCCCATAATCGCGCCGCGCTCACCGCACTCGGCGACCTGCTCGCCTCGATGCGCGGCGAGAGCAATGCCCGGGTAATCGGAATGATCGGCATCCCGGGCGATCGGCGCGATTGCGATCTCGTCGATATCGGCGCCCTCTCGGGCCGGATGTTCGATGTGCTGATGCTGCGCGAGAATGTCGACCTCAGGGGACGTCCGCCCGGCGAAGCCAATGCCCTGATGCGCGAGGGCGCCCTCGCGGCGGGACTCGATGCGGCGGCGATCGGCCTGCACGACGGCGAGTATGACGCGGCGGCGGCGTGCCTCGCGGCCGCGCGGCCCGGGGACATCGTCGTTCTGACCCCGACCGACGTTGATGGCATATGGAGACTCGTCGAAGCTTGGGCGTCCGACTCCGGCCCCGAGGACGTGCGATTGCTGCAGGCGGCGAATGGCTGACGGCCGCTGGTCAATCGCCGTCCATGGCGGAGCGTGCCGGATCCCTGCCGCGTTGCAGGTGCCGCGCCGCGAGGGATGCGCAGCGGCGCTCGAGGCCGGCAGATCGATATTGGAGCGTGGCGGTGGAGCGCTCGAGGCGGTCAAGACGGCGGTCTGCCTTCTCGAGGACGATCCGCTGTTTAACGCCGGCCGTGGGTCGGTGGCGAATGCCGACGGCGAGGTCGAGATGGACGCGGGCATCATGGATGGCGCAACGCTCGACGTCGGCGCCGTCGCGTGCGTGCGTTTCCTCTACAATCCTGTCGAGGCGGCGCATGCCATGCTTCGCGAGCCCCCAATCCTCCTCGTGGGCGCCGGCGCCGAAGCGTTCGCAAGAGCGCACGGCATCGCGGAATGCAAGGAAGCCATGCGTCCGGCCGCCCCATGCGGAAGCGGCCATGATACGGTTGGCTGCGTAGCGCGCGACCGCGAGGGACATGTTGCCGCGGCCACGTCGACCGGGGGTCTCGCCGGCACGCTCGCTGGCCGCGTCGGCGACGCACCGCTTCCCGGCTGCGGCTTCTACGCCGAGGACGGTATCGGCGCGGTATCGCTGTCGGGCGACGGCGAGGCGATCGCGCGGACGCTGCTTGCGGCGCGCGTGATGCGCGCGCTCGAAACCATGAACGCCAGTGCGGCGGCGGCAGCGATCTTCAAGCCGATGGCGCGCCTCGGAGCCGAGGCGGGCGTCATCCTTCTCGACCGCGACGGCGCGATCGGCATCGCACACAACAGCCCGCATTTTGCCGCCGCCTATGCGCGCGAGGGATTGGCCCCGGTTTCCGCCATCGTTTGGGATAACGAACATGCCAGATAGCCGCGGCCCCCTTTTCGTGATCGGCGGCCATGAAGACAAGGACGGCAGCCGCCAGATCCTCGCCGCAATCGCGGCGGAACTCGGCGAAGGCACGCTCGTCATCGCGACCATCGCCAGTGCGAAGCGCGAGGGATATTTCGAGGCCTATTGCGAAGGCTTTGCCCCACTCGGGATCGGGCGGCTGGTGGAGCTTTACCTCGACGATCGGGAGCAAGCCCGGGATCCGGCGCGCGCGCGTATGATCGACCAGGCCGGCGGTATTTTCTTTACCGGCGGCGACCAGTCACGCCTCATGAAGCTGACCGAAGATACCCCGATCGCGTCCGCCATTCGCGCGCTACACGAACGCGGAGGGCTTATTGCCGGGACATCGGCGGGTGCCTCGGCGCAAGGCGAGACGATGCTCGTCGGCGGAGGCGGCGAAGAAACGCCGCGCGTCGGCGACATCGAGCTGGCGCCGGGACTTGCGCTCATCCCCCAGTGCATCATCGACCAGCATTTTGCAGAGCGCGGGCGCATCGGGCGGCTCATCGGCGCGGTCAGTCGCCGTCCCGATTGCCTCGGAATCGGGATCGACGAGGACACGGCGCTCCGGATCCAGACCGGAACCGCGCGGGTAATCGGAAGCGGCGGCGTCACCATCGTCGACGCCTCGCGGGCAAGCCATGGCAATGCAGAAAGCGCAAGGTCCGGCGATATCGTATCGCTTCACGGCGCGACGCTTCATGCGCTCGGCGACGGGGAGGGTTTCGACCTGGCGGCCCGCCGCCCCGTAAAAGTGACTGGGCAAAGGCGATCAGCTGGCCGCACTACGCCCTGAGAAGGGACAGCGCCAATCGGGTCCGACGGCCCGCCCCGAATATTGCCGCGCCTCGGACACATCGCCATGACGGGCGAGCATGGGATTCGCGCTGCCGGCCAGGGCGATGTCGCGTGCGATGATCTTTCCGCGCATCGTCTCATAGACGTCGGTCTCGCGCAGTTTCTCGAACTGGTCGTGAAGGTTGAACACCAGCGCGGGGCGCTCGAAGCGGCGCGCGGGACGGCTCGCTTGGGGGTGGAGGCCGACAACGAAAAAGGCCTCGCCGCCGAAGCTCAGCGAGAAGTGCGGATCATCGGGGCTGTGACTGACGCGTGGATCTGGCGGCTGCCCTGCCCAGTCGTCCTTCCGGCTGAGCGAGTCGAGCCGATCCCACAGGCATGTTTCAAACCCTTCCTCGTCGAGCCCGCCATCCTCCTCGAAGATCACCACGAGGGAATGGAAGAGGCTCGGCGAGCGCGCATAACTCCAGGCGAGATCGAGGAGATTGGGGTAGATGCGCAAATCGTCCCATGCCGAGCGCATGTCGCGGCCGACGACGAAGCGGATCTGGCTTCGCGCCAGTGCAGACTTCGCTCCCACGCAAGGAAAATCCGTGGCGCGGATGAAGTCCTCGAAGCGTTGAGCCAGAGGATGGGAGCTGTCGTCGGTTGGCGGTAGCATGCTGCTGAAACCGCCCCCTCTCGCCGCGGTTGCAGCGAGTTAACCTGGGTTGCGTCGATTCCGCCGACGCCGCCTCGCCGCCCCGCACGCTGTCGACAAGCGGTCGGCATGGAGATGGATTCAGATTGGACGAAGTTGCGCGACACAGGCTTGCCCTGCCGCTACGGCGAGCTATGCTTGCCCTGCATCGGGCAAGAAGGCGCGCGATGCCGAGTTGTAAGAACCTCGTTCGGGCCTTGTGATTTCCCATCCTTGCCGGGTGGCCGACGCGTATGTCCAGGCCCTCGGGCTAAAGGCGGCGGCACATATTTCCGAATATGTTCTTACCGCCCGGCTAGCCGCCCCTGCCCGACCGGTAGGCGATGGCAAATGGATTTCGAAGACGACCCCTCAAATCGGCGCGCGCTGTCGTCGGGCGATCCGCTGCCGCCGGGCGATTGGGAAGGCGCTGGCACGGCCGGTCGCGCGGAAGCGATCTATGCGGCCGAACGGCCTTATGTGACCGCGATCTTCCGGCGCAGTGTGCCGCCGCAAGAGGTACCCGATCTCGTGCAGGAGACATTCCGCCGCCTTTTCAGCGCAAAGGGAACGGGAACAGGACTCCTCCAGGCCTCGCGGGCCTATGTCGCGACTGCCGCACGGGCGATCCTCAAGAATCGGGCACGTTCCGGGGTTCGTAATGAGGTCCGCGCTCACCATAGTTTCGAGGACCATGACGTCGCGGGGCCCGACCCCCATGCCGCGCTCGAACACCGCGACACGCTGCGCCGCGTCGAGGACGCCATCGCAAAGCTGAATCCAACCACTCGGGATGTATTCCTGATGCAAACTTTCGACGATCTCAGCTATTCCGAGATCGGACGAATCAAAGGCATGAGCGAAAAAGCCGTGGAAAAGCATCTCGTCAAAGCCCGTATGGCCATTCGCAAGGCGCGAGACACGCAATCGTGAGGTCCGTCGAGCGCGAAGCGGCCGAATGGGCCGTGCGGATGCGCGGAACACCGTCCGAGGCCGACCGCGAGGCCTTCGAGCAATGGTATGCGAAGCCCGGCAATGCCGAGGCCTTTGCTATGTCCGAGGATGATGTCGCGGTGGCTCGCACGGCATCGCGCGCCCGTATCGATGCGAAGGCGCGGACCGAACGCAGATCGACCGGCGGTTTCCGCTGGGCCGTCGCGACGATCGCCGCGGTCGGCATCGCCCTCGCCTTCGCCTGGCACATGGCGCGGCAAAGCGACACGCCCCAGCTAGCAGCTGGTCCCATGCTGCCCGGCCAGCTTCGTCTCGCCGATGGCTCCACTGTGACCCTGATGGACGGCGCCTGGGCCGAGCCGCAATTCTCCGAGACCGAGCGCCGGATCCGCTTGCACGGCGGCCGCGCACGCTTCGATGTTGCGCACGACAGCGCCCGCCCCTTCATCGTCGTCGCCGGCATCTCCGAGACGAAAGCCCTCGGCACGGTGTTCGAGGTCGATGCGCGCTCGAACGCCCCCAAGGTCAAACTCGTGCGCGGCTCAGTGGAGGTTCGCCTCGGCGGAACGGCAAAGATTGTCCGCCTCGCCCCCGGCGAGAGTGCCGAAGTCTCGGAAAACGGTCCACGCCTCATCCCGGCGATGAGCAGTCCGGTGCCGACAGCGGAACCGACGACGATGCTTGCCGCCGACGGACTTCCACTCGGGGCGGTGATCGATACCGCGAATAAAGTGAACTCGAGACCCATCCGCCTCGCGGATCCCGCCCTGTCCTCGCTCCCGGTGACAGGCCGTTTTGACGTAACCAACGGCGCAAGCCTTGCCCGCAAGCTCGCCGCGGCATTGGGGCTCCAGGTAACCGACCGACCGGACGCGATCACGCTCAGCGAAAAATAATTCCCATCGGAGAGGGGGGAAATCTCCTTTCCGGTGTTTTGCACCCCCAGACGGTCATCGGTGGCCGCTTGGGGAGGTAGAATGAAGTACAAGTTTCTGGCGGCGATGCTCTCGGTGGGCACCGCGGCAATCGCGATTCAGGTTCCCGCCGCGCAGGCGCAGGCACAGCCCGTTCAGCAGAGCTACAACATTGCCGCGCAAGATCTCGGCTCGGCGCTGCAACGCTATTCACAGATTTCAGGCCGCGAAGTGATTGCTTCGACGAGCCTCGTGGAGGGGAAGCGAAGCGCCCGTGTTCAGGGTCGCCTGAACCCCGATACCGCTCTCTCGCGTCTGCTTGCCGGTACCGGCCTCAATGTCGAACTGGTCGAAGGGGCCTGGGTGTTGCGCTCGGGAAACGCCGATGCCGAGGAAACTGGATCGACTGAATCCGGCGGAGAATCGATTGTCGTTACTGGCTCGCGTATTCGAGGGGCCGGTCCCACCGGGTCGCCGGTCGTGTCCATCGACCGGGAAGCCATCGAGAAGAGCGGCTACAGCACGGTCCAGCAGTTGCTCCAATCGCTCCCACAGGCATTTGGTGGAGGCTCGAACGAGGCGACGACCGGCGCGACGACGCGCAACGGCACCGGCAATGACGCGACGCTCGGATCGAGCATCAACCTCCGCGGACTCGGCACCTCGTCGACGCTGGTCCTGATCGACGGCTCGCGACCCGCCCTCGGCGGCGTCGGCGGCCTGTTCGCCGACATCTCATTGATCCCGATGGGCGCGGTCGAGCGGATCGAGGTGCTGACCGATGGCGCGTCGGCTATCTATGGCGCCGACGCTGTCGCGGGTGTGGTCAACGTTCGCATTCGCAACCGCTTCGAAGGCGCCGAAACGACAATCCGCGCGGGAACTGCCGACGGCGACTTCAGCGAAGTGCAGTTCAGCCAGCTCCTCGGCAAGCGGTGGAGCGGCGGCCATGTCATGCTCGCCTATCAATATTCGAACCGCGGCGCCCTCGCGGGCGCGAAGCGCGATTTTGCGCGCGAGGATCTTCGGCCCTTCGGAGGCCCCGACTTCCGGTCGACGACCGCGGTACCGGGCACGATCCGGGCCGCAAACGGACAGATATTCGGCATACCCACCGGGCAGAACGGAACAGTGCTCACCGCTGCACAGCTCCTTCCCGGCGTCCAGAACCGACGCGATGGCCGCGCCGAGAGCGACATCTTGCCGCGCCAGCGCGTCCACAGCCTCTATGCCGGCGGCGAGGTAGAAATCACCGATGGCTTGACGCTCAAGGTCAACGCGCTCGCCGCCCAGCGTGATTTCCGCCGCATCGCCAAAGGCGACTTCCTCCGCGTATCGCGCGTGCCGGTCACCAATCCCTTCTATGTCGATCCGATCGGCACGAACCAGCCGGTGCAGGTCACCTATAGCTTCGCGAACGATCTCGGCCGCGAGGACCGGTCGGGACGCGTGCGCGCGATCAACCTGTCGGGTGGGCTGGAGCAGCGCCTCGGGCCGTGGAGCATCCAGCTCGGCGGCGCTTATGGCCGACAAAAGGGCAAGTTCGATGCGACCAATCTCGTCAATAATGCCCGTCTGATTGCGGCGCTCGCCGACACCAATCCGACGACCGCGCTCAACGTGTTCGGTGACGGCACCGCGAACAATCCCGCGACGCTCGACCGCATCCGGGGCAGCTATGGGACGATCGACGATTACTCCAACTGGTCGGCGGCGCTTCGCGCCGACGGCCCATTGTTCCGTCTCCCGGCGGGCGATATCCGCCTCGCTGCGGGCGCGGAATATCGGCGCGAGGCCTATGACTATTTCGTCAAGAACGACATCAGCGCCGCGACCCCGAACAATGCGCCCTACCCCGGCCTTCCCGGCCCGCGGCATGTGAAGTCAGTCTACGCGGAACTGCTGGTTCCGATCTTTGGCCCCGACAATGAAGTGCCCGGCTTCCGGCGCCTCGAATTGTCAGCAGCCGGGCGCATCGAGGACTATAACCAGTTCGGTCGCACCGAAAATCCGAAGTTCAGCCTGCGCTGGGAACCCGCGGAAGGCATTGCGCTCCGCGGCTCCTACGGCACCTCGTTCCGCGCCCCGCTGTTCGACGAGCTGATCGGACCCGCGCTCTCGCTCTACTCGGTCGAGAACGTGCCCGACCCCACGTCGCCCACGGGGCAGTCGACCGTTCTCGCGCTGTTCGGCTATGCGCCGAATATCCAGCCCGAGAAGGCTACGACCTGGACCGCGGGCTTCGATATCGCACCGCCCTCGCTGCCGGTTCTCCGGGCATCGCTCACCTATTATGATGTCGATTATCGCGATCGCATCGGGACGGTGACCGAGGATTATCTCCGCTTCCTGTCGAACCGCGACGTCTTCGGCGGGGTGATCATCGACAATCCGCCGCTCGACCTCGTAAATTTCTATTTCAACCAGCCGACCTTCTTCAATCCGTCGGGCTTCGCCCCGACCGATATCGTCGCGATCCTCGACGGGCAGACGCGGAACCTCTCCGCCGAACGCCAGCGTGGTATCGACTTCGACCTGGGCTACGCACCGCAGCTTGCCGGCGGGACGCTCGACCTCGGCATCAGCGGCACGCATATCTTCTCGATCAAGCGGCAGCTCACGCCAGGCGCCCCGAGCACCGATGTCGTCGGCCTCTATGCGAGCCCGGTCAAATGGCGCCTGCGCGGGCGCGCGGGCTGGTCGAAGGGCGGCTTCTCGGCCAATGCCTTCGTCAACTTCACCGACAGCTATATCAACCAGATCGTCGTACCGGCCGAGCCCGTGTCGTCATGGACAACGGTCGATCTCACCATCTCGCAGCGCTTCGGCGGCGATGGCGGGACAAGCGGTCGCGGGCTTCAGCTCGGCCTCTCGGTTCTCAACCTATTCGACAAGGACCCGCCCTATGTCATGAACCGGAGCAGCACGTCGGCCATGGGCTATGATCCCGAGAAGGCGAGCCCGGTCGGACGGATGATCTCGGTCCAGGCAACGATCAAATGGTAGGAAGGCTGACGCTGGTCCTTGCCCTGCTTGCCGCGGCATCGCCCGCGGCCAGTCAGACGACGCCGAGGGAGATCGTCGAGACCGCCGATATTTCGGCGCTCGCGGCGTCTCCCGACGGTCGCTGGATCGCCTACAGGATCGAGAAGCCGTCGACGGCGACCAACCGGATCGACGTCGACTGGTATCTGGTCGCAGCCGACGGTCGATCGCCTCCGCGCTCGCTTGGCCGTCTCGGAACCGCAATGTTGGACGATGCCGGCGTGATCATCGCCGGAGAGGCCAAATGGGGCCCGGACAGCCGTAGCCTCGTCGTCCGCGCGCTGGTCGACGGACGGGTCGGCCTGTGGGCCAGCGCAACCGATGGCTCGGGCTTTCGTCCGATTGCAGGCGGCGACAGCGACATCGAAGCATTCGCGTTTCGAGCCGACGGCGCACTCGTCGCGCGCGAGGGTCCGTCGCGCGCCACCATCGCGCGCGCCGAGGAAGCCGAGCGCGAGACCGGCATCCTCGTCGACAGAGCTACCGACCTTGCCCAGCCGCTCTATCATGGCGCCCTCATCAACGGGCGCCCGGCCACGCAGCGCTTCTCGGGCGACTGGTTCGATCGAGCGCCGCTGCTCGCCGCCGCGCCGCGCCGCGTATTTCTCTACGCTGCCGGAGCCGTCGAACCCGTCGCGGCCGATGCCGCGGATCAGGCGCTGCTCGAACCGCAGCCGCATCCGGCCCTTCTTTCGCCAGACGATTTGCCGGTCGCGCTCCGCACCGCACTTGAAGCCCGCGGCATGTGTGGCGCGAAGAGCCAGTGCGCGCCGGGTGAACAGCGCCTCTCATGGTGGGTCCAAAGGAGCGATGGAAGCGCGGTCGTGGCGCTCCATGATCCGGATTACCGCCAGACCCTGTTCGGCTGGTCGGCACGCGCAGCAAGGCTGACCCGCCTCGCCGCTTCGGACGGGCAACTTTCGGGCAGCCGCACCCATTATCTTCCATGCGCCGTGGCGCAGGCTGCCATTTTCTGCGTCGAAGCCGCACCCGATATCGCGCCGCGCCTCGTCCGTATCGGCGAGGGCGGCAGCAAGACCGTCATCTCCTCCCCCAATCCAGATCCTGACAGCGAAGGGCTCCTTGCCGAAACCATCGCGTGGCAGGTGAGCGGCAGCCGTGCGTCGGGCGTTTTGATCCGCCCGAAGATCCCCGGGCGGCTGCCGCTCTTCGTCACATATTATCGCTGCTCGGGATATCTGCGCGGCGGCGTTGGCGACGAGTGGCCGTTGCGCGCGCTCGCCGCGAACGGAATCGCCGCGCTCTGCATCAATTCGGTGCCGAGCGGCGCGGTCGGAGAAGCGAGATACGAACAGGGCATGGAGGCGGTGCGCGCCGCGATCGAACTGCTGTCGAAGCGCCGAATCGTTGATTCGGCACGGGTCGGTATGGGCGGCCTCAGCTTCGGGAGCGAAGTCACGACCTGGACCCTCCGCCACAGCGACTTGCTCAAGGCCGCCTCGATCGCCTCGGTCCAGCTCGAACCGAGCTATTACTGGTTCAACGCACGGCCCGGGCGCGAGACCTTCATCGAGAATGTGCGCGAGGTCTGGAAGGTCGGATCGCCCGATGAATCGCCGGACGGCTGGAAGCGCCTTTCAGCGGCGCTCGACACAACCAACATTCACGCGCCGCTGCTGATGCAGCTTCCCGAGCATGAAGCGCGGCTCTCGCTCGAACTGTTCAGCAAGCTCGCGACCGCCCGGCTGGCCGAGATGCACATCTTCCCGTTCGCGGCGCACATCAAGGCCGAGCCCCGGCAGAAGCTCGCCGCCTATCAGCGCAACCTCGACTGGTTTCGCTACTGGCTGAAGGACGAGATCGACCCCGATCCTGCCAAAGCCGGGCAATATCAGCGCTGGTCTTTGCTCGGACTGAAGAAGGAAGAAGCTTCGACCGCGCGGACCCAGCGCTCGACATCGGCGATCTCGAGCAATCGGAAATAGTCGAAATTGCCGACGACGTCGGCAGCCTCGATATAGGCAGATATGCTCGCGGCATCGAGCAGCCCGCGCGCGGCGAGACGGCCGTCCAGCAGCAGCTTGCCCAGTTCGTGCCGCTGCCGCAGGAAGGCTGCGGTGCAGAGCGATTCCAGTCGCCCCTTGTCGCGCCGCCACACCACCGATGCCGGCAGACGGTTTGCGAAGGCGGCGCGGGCGACCGCCCGGTCGCGGCCGCCCGTGAACCAGACCCAGCTCGGGATCGACAGGCAGAGTTCGACGACCGGCTGCGACAGCAACGGCAGGCCGACGTCGCGATCATACCAGCGATCGGGGCGGTCGGCGAAATCCAGGATCCGGCGAATGGCCTCGACATGCTTGCGCTTGCCCCGCGAAGCGCCAACTGCGCCGTCGTCCCAGGGATGAGCAAAAGGTTCCGCGGGCAACGCCGCCTGATTGCAGAAGCTTGCCTCGCGTGGCCAGCCGCGGCGCGGCCCGGCGCGGCGAGCACGGACAAGCAGGCGGACCGCCTCCCAGATGGTCGCCCCGCCGGCTCGCGCGACGTCGCGAAGCACGGCAAAGGTCCGCCGCGAGAAGCCGAACTGCTCGAACGCATCGACCGCAGGGCCGATCGAGCTGTCGAAGGCGAAGACATTGTCGCCGCCGATTCCGCCGATCACGGCTTTTGCCTTTCCCCCGCCCGCCTCCTCGAAGGCGTGGTCGAGCCCAGCTAGAACGCCATAGGCTCCCGGACGTGGGTGCAGATTGGCCGGAGGCGAGAGAAGGTCGATACCCGTGTCGTCGTTCCGGGCTTCGATCATCGCCGCGCCAACGCGCTCGGCGACGGCGCGCGCGAAATGGCGTTCGTCGCCGTCTGCGCCCGGCGTCGCGAAGTTAATCGCCGAAAAGTCCGCGCCCGCCGCAGACAGCGAGGCGGCGATGATCGAACTGTCGAGCCCGCCCGACAGTTCGAGAAGAATATCGCTGCGGCCCGAACTCCAGGCCTTCACACTATTGTCTACGCGCAGTTCGAGTGCCAAAGCGAGTTCGGCAGCGCCGCTCGCCGCCGGCTTCGCCACATGCTCCCACGGCAACCAGATTGCCCGGACCGCTGCTCCATGCCCATCGAATGCGAGGCTGCAGCCGGGCAGTAGTTCGAGCAGACCCACGATGCCCGTCCGCTCGGTCCTGAGATTACTGTAAACAAGCGCCTGGCCGACGAACTCCCAGTCGATCGAGACGTCCGACAACAGGTCGCGGACGAGTTCGAGATGCGAGAAGCAGAGGATTCCGTTCGGGTGGCGGCACCAGTATAAAGGCATCCCGGTCAGCGCCGCGCGTTCCACTGTCAGCGTATCACCCTGCCGCGCTACCGCGATGAAATTACCCCAGCCATCCGCGGGAGCTTGAACACTCACACCGGTTCGCGTGAAGATATCCCCGAGGATGACCGAGCCGTCCGCGAGGCGCCGCGAAGGCAGGTCCGAGCCTGCGAACAGGATATGGTCATGCTCGATCGCGACCGCGCCAAGGCCGTGCCGCTCTGCGGCGGCAGCGACGTCCGCTGCGCGGTCGGGCGCTCCCAGAAAGGCGAGCAGTCCCTGCTTCACCGGACGGCCAGGATCGGCGTGAAGTTACGCGCCTCGGCGGCCGAGCCGGTCAGGATGGTCTCGGGGGTCTGGAGCCAGCAATGCGCGTTGAAGGGCGACATTCGCACGCCGAAAACAAGGCTCGCGACGATACCGCGGGCAAGAAGAATATGATCGAGCGCAAGCGCATCGATCAGACAGCGCGGCGGAATGGGATTGAGCCAGCGGCTCGCGGCATAAGCAGCGGCAACAGAAGCGGCTGCATCCTCTGCTCCCGGGACGCCGATGGCGCGCTTTCGCTCGGCAAGACGGGCGACGGTCGCGGAAATATTCTCGGGCCTCATTGCCCGCCGCGCCCAGCGAAGCGCGAACGCCGCCGTGGCAATCATCCGCAGGCCCGTTCGTCCCTCCGTCGCCATGAGATCATCCTCAGGCACATCGATCTCGGTCGGTCCGATGCTGGTCGATGTCCGCGACTGCATGATGAGACCCGTTCGCTCGAGCCGCATCATGGCTTCACTATCGTTGGGTTCTCCAGCCCGGAGGCGATCGAACGCCGCGCGGTCTGCCCCGCGCAGCGAGAAATATTTGTCGCGGGCGAGATCGAGGAAGACAAGCTCGCCGCCCACCTCGCAAAATCCCGTCCCGGTCGCCAGTTGCCAACCCGTTGCCATGATAGCTGGGGCTTCCGGAGACCCGGCACGGCCGGGCCCCCGGGGTGCCATCAGTCCTGGACGAGACCGGGGCGCAGCATGCGGCCGCCGGATTCGATCGGCAGGCCTTCGTCGCCGGCGGTATCGGTCGTGACAGTGCCGAGCTCGACGAGCTCTTGGGGTTCGCGTTCCATGGTCATTTCCTTTCCTCGATCATCGAAGGGCGATGCCGGGAGCCAGCTGCCCGGCCCCCGGCGCCGTGGTCAGTCCTGGGTGAGCCCGGTGACCTTGAACTTGCCGGCACCTTCGATGCCCAGCGGATCGTCGCCGGCGGTGTCCGTCGTAACGGTGCCGAGTTCGATCAGTTCATTGGTTTCGCGATCCATGATCGTTTCCTTCCAACATGCCGCGGAATTGCGGCTCGATCGAAGCTAGGCCGGCCGCGCCGTATAGGAATTTTATACGACTCATATCTTCCGAATATTATCGCAGCGGCTCCGAGCGCTTGCGGATCTCGGCAGCAACGCGCCCCGCGAACGCTGCCCGTCGGCGATGGAAGCGCGTGATTTTGCTGCGCAATGCGCTCCAGCGCCCGAAGCGATAATCCTCCGCCATCGCCTTCAACGCATCCCCGGCATCGGCATCTACGCGGGCCTCCAACGCGCGAATTGTCATGCTCCGCTCGACAATATTGATGATTGCCGCGCGAAGTTCGCCGTTGGAGCTACCGATCGCGATGGTCCTGAAGAGACTTTCGATCGCCTCCGGATATGAGTCGTGCGTCGCAAGGTCAATGAGACCACCGGGCAAGTCAGGCCGCGGGGACCGCCCCTTGAGCGCCATCGACAAAAGCGCGCCAGCCCAGCCGTAAAGGTCGACCAGGTCGGCCTCGCTGAGGAGGGGTTGGCGGAAGCCCTCCTGATGCCAGCTCTCGATGATCCGCTCGCCCGAGAGACGATAGAGGGCGTCGCGGACCGGGGTGGCGCTCGAGGCGAGCGTTCTCGAAAGCTGCGCGGCCTCGAGGCGGGTGCCTGGCGGATAGGCGCCCGACAATATGCGGGCCTTCAGATCCAGATAGACCCGCTCCATCGTGGCGCCCGGGCTCATGCCGCCAGCGCCCCGCGCCCGCCTTCTCCTTCCGGCCGCTGCGCGGCGACATAGTCGGCGAGGAGTGCCTGCTGATCGGGCCGCAGCGCATCGATCGCGGCTATCGGGTCCTCGGGATAGCCACCGAACAGGACCGATGGGCACTGTCCCTCGAAGTTGCCGAGATTGGGCCGGTGCTGCGCGTAGCCAGCAAGCGCCGCCACGTCGGGCGAGAAGGTCCGCGCAATCTCCGGCGGATAGGCGAGCCATTGATTCTCATAGGGTTTCAGCCAACCGAGGCAGTAGCTGACGATAATCCCGCGGCGGACGTCGCGGCTCCGGTTTCCGCCGGCGCCGTGCAGCGTCGAGCCGAGGAAGACGATCGCGTCGCCGGGCTCGGCCTCCGCAATAATCGGCGCCTCTTTGGGCTCCTCGACCAAGGCCTCGACGCCATGGCTGCCGGGCCAGATGATCGTCGCGCCATTCTCCTCGGTGAAGGGTGTCAGCGGCCACATGACATTGACCAGATATTCGACCTCGCCCAGCGCACCTTGCCACATATCCTGGTCTCGGTGCGGGAATTGCGCGAGCGCGCCGGGACGCAGCTCGATCGCCTGGGCGAGATTGAGCTGGATCCGCTCGCACCAGTTTCCGAGCGCAGTCTCAGCCAATTCGAGGATCGCCGGGTTCATCACGAGATCGGCCATATGCGGCGAGCGGATCAGGAGGCGGCCGAACCGCTTGGTCCGCTCGCCATAGAAACCGCCCTCGCAGAAGGGCGTCGCCTCGTAGCGTGGTCCGAGATCCGCCGCGATCGCTTCGATAAGCGATGTCGGAGCGGCGCCCTGCAGAACCGCATAGCCGCGGTCCATGAGGGCATTTGCGGCAGGGGATCGATGAGATCGCTCGTCGAGGGCGCCGTGGTTGATCAGCATCTTACCCTCCTTAGGCTGCGCAGGCGGCCGAGGCCGCGACTGCATTGCTGACGATGCCTGCGGCCGCGAGTTTTGCGACGGTGGAGGCATCGATATCGATACGGAGGCCAACGAGCGCCTGCCCACGGTGGAGGAGCGGCTCGCCGAGTGAGTGACAGTCCCAGCCGAAGGTCTGGATCTGACGGAACCAGGGCAGCTCGGCAACGCCGGTATAGGTGCAGATCTCGTTGGCGAGCGCGAACTCTGCAAGCCCGACCAGCAGCGCGTCGCGCGCGATCCGCCGCTGCCGCGCGCCGATGCCCGGCGACAGGCAGAAGCGGGTGATTTCGAGGACGTTGCGGCCCTGCGGCACGTCCCCTGCGACCAGCCCCGGGAAGAGGCTGTCGAGGAGGGCAGGCCGGGTGGTGAGTAACAACCGCGCCGAGGCGAGATGCTCGCCGTCCGGATCGGTCACGATCAGATAGGTGGCATCGACGTTATCGAACTGGTCCAGCTCGAAGCGATCGGCCAGCGCAGGAATATCCCAATTCAGAAGATCGATGAAGACGCGCTTGCGCGCCTCGAACATCGTGCGCATCGCCTTATGCTCGAGCGCCCGGTTGGTGGAATCGACAATAAGCAGCATGGATTTGCCTCCGTTTGAAAAGAGGCGTTCCAATTGAAGGGCTTTTCGCCGCTGCACCATAGCATGATCGGGGGGTGTCCCCGATTTTTCTCAGCGCTTGGCGATGTCCTCGAAACTTATGTCGCCGTCGTACAACGCGCGCACGGTGAGCGTGATGCCGCCGTTGGCCTCGTAGCGCTGGCGGGCATTGCGCAGATGTTCACGTACCGTATCCGGGCTGAGACCAAGTCTTAGCCCTATTCTGGGCACGGACTCGCCCTTGGCTGCCCATATCAGCACCTCGCGCTGCCGACGGGTAAGGCGTGGCCCGATGTGCGCGAGATCCGGATAGGCGATCAGGCGCGCCGCATCGAAAGCGGGACCGCCAATCATCCGCGCAAATTGCAGCGCGTCGGCACTCGCAGAGCTACCCGGCTTCCACGCAAACGAAACGGAGCCATGCGCATGGCCGGGAAGATGCGCCGGCACGGTGAGACCGTCACCGATGCCGTGCCGCCGCGCCTCGGCAAGAATGACTTCGTCTTCAGGCCGCTCGGTCTTCATATCGTGCCAGAGGAAACCCGACATGTTGCGCTGGCTCTCGCGGTGGACGGGGTCGGTGACCCCGAGCCGCCGCTCGTCGAACCACAGCGCCCACTCTTCCGGGTAATTGTGGACGCGAACGCCTCGGTCCGGATCGGCCATGAAGTCGATGTGGTGACTGAGTGCAAACCAGGAGCACCCCATTCGCGAGCAGGCTTCCTGCAGCAGGTCGGCAAGACCTGCCTTGTCCTTCACACGGCTGACGTCGAGCGCGAATGCATGCGCGGCGTCCATCGTCGGCATTATGACCCTTGGCGCGCCGACCGGCGTTTCCGACCTGCCGGGTCCGCGAGCCCCTCGTCAGTGCGTGCGGCGTTGCCCTCTTACAAGGCTGGCCGGCCCGCGACGGCCGATCACCGCTGGTCCAGGCGATCTTGGGAGAATCTGAAAGTGCGGGCTAACCCCATATTATTCAAATATATTCCAGAGATAGAACCAGATTGAGGCAATTTCTGCATAGCCGCGGAATTCCGCGGCTCAGCCGGAGCCCCTGCGGAAATCCCACAGCGGAATGCCTATTTTCATCGCCTTGTCTGCAAGATTGTCCTGAATCCCCGTTCCCGGAAAGACGATGAGACCAACGGGCAGCGCTTCGAGCAACCGGTCGTTGCGCTTGAACGGTGCCGCTTTCCCGTGCCGGTTCCAGTCGGGACGGAAGGCGACTTGTGCGACACCGCGGCTGTCGGCCCAGCAGGCTGCCACTCGCTCGGCGCCGGTGGGCGTTGCTCCGTGGAGGAGGATCATATCGGCATGACGGGTCCTGACCTTATCGAGCGCGCTCCAGATGGCGTTGTGGTCGTCGCAGTCGCTCCCGCCGGTAAAGGCGATGCGAGTTCCTTCGGGCAGCAAGGCCGCGGCCTTCTCGCGAAGCCGCGCGTCGAGAAAGTCGCGGCTGTCGATCATCGATGCCGTCAGGCTGCGATGGTGCGCGCGCGACCCGGTGCGCGGCGCCCAGGCCTTGCGGACGAGCAGCCGGAATTGCTCCGCGGCGGCCTCGCGGAAGAACTCCATCGCGTCGCGGCGTTCAATCAGCGAAATGCCTTCGCGTGTCGCCCGCTCGAGCTCGACCGAGCGGATCTCGCTGCCATCCTGTTCGCGCTGAAGCCGTCGCTGCGTCTGCTCATTGTCATCGAGCTGCCGCTCGATCCGCTCGCCGGAGCGGTGGAAGATGTTGACAAGGTTCCAGAGCAGGTCGTCGAGATCGGGTTCGATCCGGGTATCCGCAAGGCATCCTGCCAGCGCATCGAACATATCGGCGATCGCGCCGCCGGCGAGATGCGCGTCGGGGAGCGGTCTCGGGTCGGGCTCATCCTCGAAGGGCCGGTGACCGAAGAGCTGCATCTCCTGCAGCAGATAGGCGGTCGTGCCGGGTTCAGCCGGGTAGTCATTGGGGGTGGTGTCGCCGTGCATCGTGGATCTCCGTCTGTCCGGGCCGCACCTCGTGCGGCCTTCGTGGCGACGGAATGCGGTATGCGGGGCGGGACTGCATCGCGGTGTACCGCGACCGGAGCGCAGCGGAGGATGGCGGGCGTGCGGCTATTTTGTTTCGCGATGCAAAGGGGCCGCAAGGCCCCGGCGGAAAATAGTCGCGCGCCCGCCATTGCGGCCCCGGCCCGCCTGCCGCAGTCGCCCTCTCGCGAAGGCCGGGCGCGTGCCCGCAGCGGAAATCGCGCGGCCCCGCCTCCCCCCTGTCCCTTCCGGCCGATCCGAAGAGATCAAAGAAACGTCAGGCGATCAGGATGAACGAGCTGACTGCGAAGCGAGGCGGCCATCGCGGCTCGGCCAACGGCCCTGAGATCGCCGTTGAAGTCGCCATGCCGGGGTTCGAGCGGGTGGACTTCGATGCCGCTTTGCGACGCACGCTCGCTGAGCGTGGCGAGCGCAGCGTCGCCGGCGGGATCATCGTCGCGCGCGATGTAGAGCCGCTTCAGCTTCTCGGGAAAGGCGATGGCGGCAAGATGCGCTCCCGAGAGGCCCGAGATCATCGGCAGGTTCGGTATGACCTGGCGCAAGGACAGGATGGTCTCGATCCCTTCGCCGGCCGCCATGACCCGTCCTGATGCTCCGAAGCGGACGCCATTGCCGAGAAGATGTCCCATGGCGCGGCGCGGACAGGCGATGGGCGCCTTATCGCTCGTTTCGGGATCGAGCCAGGTCCGATGCACGCCCGTGACGGTCCCGGCGAGGTCAGTCACCGCCGCGATCATCGCCGGCCACGCCGGTCGTCCCCCGGGTGCATCGTCGCTGGAGGCCCGGTAGAAACAGTGCGGGTGAAAGTGCAGCGGATAGTCCGGAAGAAGGTCGGTGATCGATCGTCCGACCAGATAGGCCTCGCCGAGACTAGCCTTCAATGGCTTGGTCGCCGCGAGCAGCCGCCGCGCCGACTCCGGGGACCCAGAAGGAGCTTTTGCGGGTGTCGGGTTTCGCGGTCCCTCGGGCGGCAGTGGCAGACTCAGAAATCGCCGCGCTTCCTCCAAGGTTTCGCGAAAGCCTGGATGGCCGCAGCTCGCGGCGATGATGTCGAGGAGATCTCCATGATCGCCGCTCGCAGCATCGGTCCATTTCCCCGGCGCGCCACCATCGGCACTGGCGGCTAACCGCACATAGAGGCTTCGCCCCGGAGAATTGCGGACGTCGCCGACCATCCAATAGTGGCCTTCACGGCGCCCGTTCGAGAGATAACGGCGACACACCGCCTCGGCATTCTCCCCGAGACGGCGCGCAACTTCGGATGCTGGACTCGACATGCGGGGCTCCTTCAGGCGGCCTTGCGATCGCTGACCCGCGCAATCGGAAACCGATCGACGAGCGCAGCGAACACGTCGGCGCCAGCAGCCCCTGCCGGCACGTAGAGCCGCAGTTTCCACGAGACGATCTCGGAGATCAAGCCCATTGCCTTCAAGCGCTCGACGCCGAGGTCGTTGAAGCCCGTAAGCTCTACGCGCCAATCGTTCATCGCGCGCACCCGCCGCAATATTTGGCCCTCGGAGAGCGAGAGCACGACCTCGCCCGCCTGCAGCATGCGCCAGGCGTCGGCAATCGGCAGCTTCGTCGGCGCCTCGCCCGTCACCGCCGCCGCCCATGCAGGCGAGACCTTGCGCCCGATCAGCCGTTCGCCGGCATCGGTCTGGAGCCGATAGACGCGCGCCGATTCCTTCGGCAGCCGCTTCCAGATCGGCAGCAAGAGGCCCGCGACCATGTGCAACGTCGAATGTTCGAACTCGGGAAGCTCGCCGAGCTCCTTGGTCCAGGCGGCGGCGAAGCTGTCCTCGGAACACTTCTCCCAGTTCGTGCCCTCATAGTCGTTGGCGAGCATATGAAGCCTCTCGAGTGGCCGCTGCAGCCGGATGCGCCGGTGCACCGCGCCATCGTCATCGATGATGCTGCGCGCACGCGACTTGATCGCTGCGCGGCAAGACCGGCTGTTCATGACGAGAACGCCCATCCCCGAGGCCGCGACCTCGAGCGCATCGGCAAGGCTGATCGGCGACACCCGGTCCTTGCGCTCGATCGTGAGGAGCTGCGTCACCGCGCGGGTCCCGGGATGCGTGTAGATCGTCTCGCGCGCGGCGACCGTGAAACTTTCCGCACGCAGCGTTTCGAGACCCATCTCATAAGTCCCAGACGCGATCGCACCCTCGATCCGCTGCGACAACAGGCCCTCGAACACCTCGAACAATATATTCTGGAGATCGATCGTGAGCGCGAGCATGCGGTTGAGGAAGGTGGTGATCGGTGGAAGCTCGTCCTTGAGACCGCCATCGTCGAGCAGCGACAGGCCGGTTGCCGCCTCGAAGGCAAGCAGCGAGCAGCCATCGACCTTCCCGTCCGCAAGCAGCCCGTAGAGCTGGCGAAGCGCATCGCGGGCATAGGGCGATTCCAGATTGTCGAGCGGACGGAACATATTCTGGCCGCCGGTCTGGCGCTGGCCGCGCGTGATCGCCCCAAGCGTGTCGAGCCGCCGCGCGATCGTCGAGATGAACCGCTTCTGCGCCTTCACGTCGGTCGAGACGGGACGGAAGAGCGGCGGCTGCTTCTGGTTGGTGCGATTGGTTCGCCCGAACCCTTGGATCGCGGCGTCGGCCTTCCAGCCCGCCTCGAGCAGATAGTGGATCCGCCGCCGCTGGTTCTGGACCCCGAGATCGGCATGATAGGATCGCCCCGTCCCGCCGGCTTCCGAGAAGATGAGGATGCGCTTCTCGTCGCCCATGAAGGCGCGGGTCTCGCCGAGGTTCGCGCTGCCCGGACGGTTCTGCACCGCGAAGCGCACCGGTTCGCCCTCGCCGCCGACCGGCACGATCCGCCGCGACCGCCCGGTCACCTCTGCGACCTGGTCGGTCCCGAAATGCTGCACGATCTGGTCGAGCGCGCCGGGGACCGGCGGCAGCGAGGCGAGCTTCTCGATCATCGCGTCGCGGTGGCGGGCGGCTTCGCGGTTGACGACCGGATTGCCCTCACCGTCGAATACTGGCCGCGACGAGAGATTGCCTTCGCTGTCCTCGCACGGCTCAAAAAGCTGCACGGGAAAGCTGTGCGCCAGATAGTCGAGGACATATTCGCGCGGCGTGATGTCGACCGACACATCGCCCCACTCCTCGGTCGGGATCTCCGCGAGCCGCCGCTCCTGAAGCGCCTCGCCGGTCGAAACGATCTGCACCACCGCCGCATGGCCCGCGTCGAGGTCAGCGGTGATGCTCGCGATCGTCGCCGGCGTCTGCATCGCGGTGATGAGGTGATTGAAGAAGCGCTGCTTGGTGCTCTCGAAAGCCGAGCGCGCCGCCGATTTCGCCTGCGCGTTGAGCGTGCCGTGGAGGCTGCTCGTGACCCCGGCCGCTTCCATCGCGGCGTCGAGATTGTTGTGGATGACCTGGAAGGCGGCGGCATAGCTGTCGTAGATGCGGCGCTGCTCGTCGGTCAGCGCATGTTCGAGCAGCTCATATTCGACGCCATCGAACGAGAGCGACCGGGCCGCGTAAAGGCCGAGCGCTTTCAGGTCGCGCGCGAGCACTTCCATCGCCGCGACGCCGCCATCCTCGATCGCCGCGACAAACTCGCTCCGCGTCGCGAACGGGAAATCGCTTCCGCCCCAGAGGCCGAGCCGCTGTGCATAGGCGAGGTTCTGCACCGTCGTCGCGCCGGTCGCCGAGACATAGACGATGCGCGCATCGGGCAGCGCGTGCTGCAGCCGCAATCCCGCCCGTCCCTGCTGCGAGGGCTTCTGGTCGCCGCGGTCGCCCTTCCCGCCGGCGGCATTCGCCATCGCATGGGCCTCGTCGAAGATGATCACCCCGTCGAAGTCAGCGCCCAGCCATTCGACGATCTGGTCGACGCGGCTCGCCTTGCCTTCGCGCCCCTGGCTTCGCAGCGTCGCATAGGTGGTGAAGAGGATGCCCTCGGGAAGCTTGATCGGATTTCCCTGCCGGTAGCGCGACAACGGCGTCACGAGGAGCCGCTCTTGACCGAGCGCCGACCAGTCGCGCTGCGCGTCTTCGAGCAACCGGTCGGAGATCGATATCCACACGGCGCGCTTCCGACCCTTGAGCATATTGTCGAGGACGATCCCCGCGACCTGCCGCCCCTTCCCCGCGCCGGTGCCGTCGCCGAGGAACCAGCCGCGGCGGAAGCGGACGGCGGCTTCATTATCCTCGCTCGCAGCAGTGACCATGTCCCAGGTCTCGTCGACCGTCCACGTGCCCGAAAGGTGGCCGGCATGCGCTTCGCCCGCATAGATGATCGACTCCAGCTGAGCATCGGACAGCGCTCCGTCGGCGATCAGATTTTCGGGAAGGTGCGGCCGATAGGAGGGCTTGGGCGGCGCCACCGACGCCATTGCTGCCGACTGGACGAGCGCGGTCGGATGCGGTTTCGAAGACGGGATCGCAAGCGACTGAAGCGCGTAGGGCTCATAGATCGCCTCGGCGAGCTGACCCTCCGGCGCTTGCCAGTCGCGAGGCTCATAGGCGAGTTCGGGTGCCGCGACCGGAGC
Source organism: Sphingopyxis sp. (assembly GCF_035998965.1). Lineage (GTDB taxonomy): Bacteria > Pseudomonadota > Alphaproteobacteria > Sphingomonadales > Sphingomonadaceae > Sphingopyxis. Next base: position 6,960 of record NZ_DASYHE010000098.1, on the reverse strand, counting down.
CGCGGAGGACGACGTCGGTCGGACCGCACCATTCCCGGCCTTAACCCGAGGGCCGACGACGGCCGCAACTTCATCACGGGCCGGCGCTTCCGGAGGTGTCGGGGGCGAGCGCGACGGCACGTCCGCACGTACCCATTGAAGCAAGATACCGAGGTCATCCGCCTCGCCGCGCGAGGGCGCGATCACCGCAGCATCGGCGGCAGGCATCTTGTCGATCACGAGAAGGCGCGTGCTGGTCGTGGTTCCGTGCTTTGCATAGACTTTGCCGGCGATCCCCGCCGAGAAAAGGATCGTGCCCTGTGCCTGCAGCCGCACGAACGCGTCGCGCCAGGCAGGCGCATCGGGCGAGCAGTTCGCGCCGACGATCGCGATCAGGCGGCCGCCGTCCTGCAGTCGCGCAAGCGCCGAGGCGATATGCCGGAGGGCCGCATCGCGCATCGTGCGTTCGACCTTCGCGACCGCCGAAAAGGGCGGGTTCATGAGGATGACGCTCGGACGAACGTCGGAACCCAGCCTGTCGTCGATCGACGCGGCGTCGTGACGCGTCACCGTGGAGGGCGCGAACAGCAAATCGAGAAGGTCGGCGCGGCTCTCGCCCAGCTCGTTGAGCGCGAAACGGGCGCCGGCGAGTTCGGCGTGAATGGCGAGCATGCCGGTTCCGGCCGATGGCTCCAGCACGACGTCAGCCCGCTGGATCGAGGCGGCTTGGGCGGCAACGAACGCCAAGGGCAGCGGGGTCGAAAATTGCTGCATCGCCTGGCTTTCGGACGAGCGGCGCGTATGCGTCGGAATGCGGCCCGCGAGCCGCTGCCACATCGCGAGCTGCGCAATCGCGGTGAGTTTGCGAACCGCGGGCGTGGCGCCGTAGCGCCGGAGCAGGAGGATCTGCGCGACCTCGCACGCGTCATAGGCAGATTTCCAATCCCAAGCGCCCTCCGCGTCGCTCGCGCCAAAAGCCCCGATCATCGCCGCGCGCAGCGCGACCGTGTCGAAGGGATGGCCCGCTTCGAGCAGCGGAACGATGGCCTCGCCCGCCGCAAGTAGTTGCGCGGCGATGGGGCTGGCTGGAACGGGCGCAGAATGGAGCGCCGCGGCGGACGCCGCGCGCGAAGGCAGGCTTTGCATTTCGGAAATTCCTCGGGGAGAGCGGGCAGGAACAAGCCGCCGGCCGCTCTCTCTCGGACCCGGTGGCTCATCCCTTCCCGGCCCGCCTCTCCTCTATCCGAACCGCTCACCCTGTTCGGTGAAGCTGTAGCCATTGGCGACAATCGCCTCGTCGACCACCGCCTCGGAGGTCAGATAGTCGCTCTCGTCCTCGAGTTTTCCATAGAGCCAGCGGGCGAGGTCGCGCAGCGCTTCGCTGAGATCGTCCTCGGCGGTCACGGTCATATCCTGATACGCAGGGCTGTCCCGCTGTACGCCGATCTCCATGCTATACTCATGATAATAGCGCCCGCGGTGGCTGATGCGCGCGCTGAGCTGGAAGAAGTTACGCCACTGGATCGCGGCCAATGCGTCGGCGATCCGGTGCAGTTCTTCGTCCTTCGGCGCATGGTCGCGGATGGCCGAGGCGCACCGCCGCGCGTAGCGATAGTCGCCCTCGAAGCAAGCGCCGTCACCCTGGCTTGCGAAGCCCGAGAACCAGATGCAGGGCTTCCGTCGAGACCCGCCGCCGTGCAGGCGCACAGGCAAGGTCGCGAGGTTCACCCCGAGGATCTCGCAAATCCGCTCGAAATCCTCATAGACGGCCCAATACCAGTCGTGATCGAAGGCGCCCTGGCGATACCAGTCCCGCGCCTTCTCCTTCGCGTCGTCCGACAGTTCCTCGAGCCCAAAGACCGTCGTCTCGATAATCTCGGCCATGACAATCTCCTGAAATGAAAAAGGCCCGGGGCTGAGGCCGGGCCAGAGTGGAATGTTCGATTGATTAGGCTCCGGCCTGCGTTCCCGATCGCAGCCGGTGCCGTGCCTCGTCGAGGAAGGAGGCCGTCGACATCGTTTCGATCGCGTCGGCGGTGATCAGCGTCGCCATCCCGCCAAAGCCGTCGGGCCGCATCTTGGTGCAGGTCCAGGCAGCGACGACCTCTACATCATCGAGCGCATCGCAGCGTTTGACGATGTCCTGGAAGATGCCCTCATAGCCGATCACCGACATGTCGAGGGCCAGCTCGCCCTCTGCCGGATCGAGCTTGCGCAGGTGATCCCGGATCACCGTGACGGCGTAGCTGTCCGGAAAGGGATCGACCTCGAGCAGCTGATGCACCTCGGCAAGGTCGAGATGCAGCAGGTCGTTCACATATTCCTCCGCGAAGAAATAGACCTCGTCCTCGCCTCCCTCGTGGCTGAACATCCCGATCAGAAGCCGATGCTCGAGCAAGGTCATCGCGGCGCGCGGAATGTCCGGGCGTACGATCGTCGGCGAATGATAATCAGCCATGGGCCGTCTCCTGCCCGTCCGCCTCGGCGGGAATATCGGGATCGCCTTCGACGACGAGAGGCGGCACGGTGAAGTCGGCCTCGTCGAAATAGCGGAGAATGCCCTCGATACTGCCGCGGCGCACGACTTCATGCCTGTCGATCAGAACGCGATCGGATTCGTCGACGATGAAGCTGTCAGGCGTGCCTTCTCCGCGGAAGACGATCCGCTCGGCGCTCCATTCGGCGAAAAAGCCGCCCGCCCAGAACCGGTAAGGCAGGCCATGATCCTGGCAGAAGGTTTCGAGCGGCTCCACCTTCCCCCAGGCGACTTCGTTCGCGAACAATTCGAGCGGTTCGCCGACCGTGCGATGAGCAGGCTCAAAGGCAGGGCCGTCCCATTCGATGGAAAGGCTCTCGCCCGCGATGACCGCCGCGAGTGCGAGCCAGGTCTCGGGCGTGAGATGGCCGCCGAGCTTGAACGATATAGAGACGCGGTCAGCCATGATGACCTCCCGCGACGAGGACCGGCATCGCCGGCGCGTTTGCTTGAATTTCATTTCGCATTTTCATTCTCCGTGAAAAAGCGAAAGCCCGGCGCGATGGCCGGGCTTTCGAGGTGGGACTTCAGGGTGCCGCTATGCGCGGCGGAGATTCATTCGGCGCCGATCGCTTCGGGATCGCCTGCATCCTCACCTCCCTCATCCGCGAGAAAGGCGGGAAGCTCGCCATCCGCCTCGTCGTTGGCCGGCGCCGTTGCCTCCGGCGCCGGGATGGCAGCGCTCTCGAGTTCGGGCGTCCGCATCGGCTCGGGGAGCCAGCCAGCGTCTTCGAGCAGGCGCTCGGCCTCGCGTGCCATGTCGCCCTTCTTCAAGTGGTCGATCATTCCAGCAAAATTCTCGCCGCGTGCCTCGGCAACGTCGGCAAGAATCCGCGGCTTCGGAACGCTGCTCAGATAGCCGTCGGCGGTCGGGCGCCAGCCGGCCTCCACGACATCCAGCCCCACGGCCCGCGCGAGCACATGGCTGTGCGCCAGCCGCCGGGCGATCCCGTGCGCCGAGACGCGGCCGTCATAGCCCCGGACGATCTCCGCCTGTGCATTGACGCCGAGCGAGGCGCAATGCGCAAGAAGGCTCGCGCGGTCCTCGTCGCCGAGTTCAAGCAGCCAGTCCCAGACCTCCTTGTCGCTTTTCGGCAGGCGACCACGCCATTCGTCGATGCGTTCCGCGATCGCCTGCCCCGGGGCGCAGTGACGCAGACCTGCCGGAGCGTTGGAAAAATGGACCGAGTTGATCGACGTCTGCAGACAGCTTTCGCGGCTGTAACCGTAAAAGCAGGACAGGACGAACGCATGGAGCACGGCGATATAGGCCGTCTCCGGGCACTTCGCGAAGGCGTCCTGTAGCGCGAGCGTTCTCCACGCCGTGAGGTCGGACACGAGGCGCTCTGACATCGGCTTCAAGGCTCCTTCATCGTCCTCGGGCACGGCCGCAGATTGGCCGGGAGCCGAAGACACGGACTTGGAACTGCCGTCGCCGGCGCCTGCGTCGTTCGCGCCCTCGTCCGTGCCCTGATCGCCCTCCTCCGGCTCGGCTTCGGGTTCATCCTCCGGCTTCACATAGCCGCGCTCGACGCTCAGCCTCCCGTCGATATCGATCGAGACGAACGCGCCGGCAATGGCGATCTCGGCGGCATCGAAGACGATCGGGCGGTCGTTGATGCGGCTGATCTCGGCGTCGATCTCCTCGAGCCGGGTGTGGACCTCGTCGGGAACCTCGTCCGCATCGCTCCATTCGTTGCTCAGCGCTTCGCCCTCCGCTTCGAGGTCCGCGCCGAGCTTCTCCTCCTCCGCGCTCAGTGGGACTTCGTCGCCGGCAAGGACGCGCATGCCGCGCCCCGGATTGAAGACATGCTCGATCGCGGCGTCGATCCATTTCCAGCCTTCCTCGCCGATCCGCGCCGCTTCGGCTTCGAACTTCTCGGCGACGAGCCGGTCGAGCAGGCCGACGTCGGTGAGCCAGCCGCCGTGATCGACTTCGAACAGGTCGCGAACGACACTGCCACCCGCCTCGACATAGGCGTCGAGCCCGACGAAGCGGACACGCTTGTCGGATACGCGGACGCTGTTCTCGGTCAGCCTCTGGCGGATGAACGAAGCGGACGGCTGGAAGTCGTGCTCGACCATCTCCCAGACCTGAATCTGGCGCTCTTCATCGTCCGTCAACGTGAAGGCCATCAGGGTCTCGAGCGACATGCCGTCGTCACCATAGATGTCGAGCAGCTTTGGCGAGACGCTCGCCAGCTTGAGGCGCTGCCTGACCACCGCCGGCGTCACGAAAAAATGTGCGGCAATGTCCTCGACGGCATTCCCCTTGGCGGCGAGCGCCTGCATGCCGCGAAACTGGTCGAGCGGGTGCAGATTTACGCGCTCTGAATTCTCGGCGAGACTGTCCTCCTCGGCCAGGATATCGTCGTTCGCAACCCGTACCCTGCACGGGATCGGCGCATTGTTGGCGAGCCGCTTCTGCTTCACCAGCAGTTGGAGCGCGCGGTAGCGTCGCCCGCCTGCCGGCACCTCAAAGTCACCGGTAGGGTTGCCTTCGCTATCGAGGATCGGGCGGACATTCAGGTTATGCAGCAACCCGCGCCGTGCGATGCTGTCGGCCAGTTCGGCAACTGACTGGCCGGGCTTGATCCGCCGAACATTTGCGTCCGAAAGCCGCAACCGGTCGAGCGGGATGGCCTGCGGTTGATCGAGCGTGATTTTTTGCTTGGAAGCCATGACTTATCTCCGCGACGGCCGACCAAGAGACTCTCTCTCGGCCTTCGAACCGTCGCGAAGCGCCCCCTTCCCTCTTGCTCTCCCCCGCGCGGTTGGGGGGAGGCAGGGAAGTGAGCTACCGTTCACAACAAGGATGCGAACTGCTTTTTGGCCCGCGATGATAATCACGTTTCGTCGCTTGATAGGGAAAACGGCTCGTCTACTCCGCGTCTCCGCCTCCTGTCTGTTCCCCGTCGTCCGCAACAACTTTGCGGCCGAGGCAATAACTGCCCCACGCACCCATGAGCCTGACACGCTCGCCAGGCTTTTCCGCAGTCCCGAGGTAGGTCGTCCGACGGTAAGCGGCCTGCACTGCATCCGGCGTCTTGTGCGCAAGCGCCGCTTCCACAACGGCATCGGGGAAACCCTCGTTCGCCGCCCAATCGGTGAATGTCGACCGGAAGCCGTGGACATGAAAAGGCTCAGCCATGTCACGAAGGACTTTGAGCAGCGTCATATCGGACATATTCTTCCCACTCGCACCGGGGAAAATCACGTCTGTGTCCGGGAGCCTGAAAGCATGCGCTTTTGCAATCACTTTCAGCGCGGCATCAGACAGCGGCACGATATGCGACTTGCCACGCTTCATATGATCGGCGGGCACAGTCCATAGCCGCGCTTCGATGTCGAGTTCGTCCCAGGTCGCCAGACGCACCTCCTGGCTGCGCGCACCGGTCAGGATGAGTAGTTCCAGGGCAAGCCTGCTGTAGGATGGCTTTCGCTGCAATGCAGTGATGAAACCGGGCAAAGCCGCATATGGCATAGCTTTGCGATTCTCGGTCTTCTTGAGTTGCCGCGGCAAGCCACGCCCCGCTTTCAGGCTGCTATTACCTGAGGGAGCCTCTCGTGAACGCCAACCCTTTGCATGCGCATAATCCAGCACGGTGCAGATCCGGTTGCGCACCTGACGAGCGGTCTCGGGTATCTCCTGCCAGATCGGCGTGAGCACGTTTATGATGTCAGCCGCGACAATCGCACCGGTCTGCTCGTCGCCCAGTTTAGGGAAGGCATAATTCTCAAGGCTGGAAAGCCACTGACGAGCGTAGATCTCACTCTTCCATCCCGCCTCGTTCTCGGCGTGATATTGCCGCGCCGCCTCGCGAAACGTCACCTTGGCAGACGCCTCGTCCTTCCGCTCAGCCAATATGTCGCGCCGGTCGACCTTGACCGCCTTGCGAAGCTCGCCGGCCTTCTCGCGGACCTGCGCCAAAGTGAACAACTTCGCACTGCCCAGCCCGATGTCCTGACGCTTGCCGTCGCGTTGCAGGCGGAGGGTCCACGACGCCCCGCCCCGCTTGTCGACCTTCAAAAACAAGCCGTCACCATCCTGGTACGTGCCCGGATTCGCGAGAGCGGCTTTGACTGCAACCGCCGTGAGTTTGCCCATGGGAATCTTCCCCCACACTTTCTCCCCTCATTCTGGGGAACACGATTGTGGGGGAAAGACAATCTTCCCCCACACTTCCCCCACACTACGCTCCGGCTGCAGGCAAATTGCACCGGACGCATGCGGACGATGCGTCGATGATACGCTAGGTTTTCCGGGATTTCTAGGGGGTTCGGCGGACACCCTCGGATGGGAGGGTGGTGGACAGGGCTGGATTCGAACCAGCGTACGGAAACCCGGGCAGATTTACAGTCTGCTGCCTTTAACCACTCGGCCACCTGTCCATGGGGTCCGCTTTGGGAAGCGGTCCAATGGCGAAACGAGGCTTGCCTGTCAA